>JAAVDD010000012.1 GCA_014801985.1 Bacteroides sp. | reverse complement strand
CTTTAAAACATCGTCAAATCCTAAAAAGTTTTACAAATATTAACAAATATTTAAGAAAAGATACGATTTAACACAACAGAAGAAAAATTTGTTAAAAATAGTAAAATCCGATGCACATCCAAAAAAGTTCTCGTATTTTGAAAAAAATTTGCAATTCATAAGGACTTGTAACATCATACGAGGAACAGCTCCATATAACACCCATAGATAGAATGAACCCTATGCTCAGAATGATTCTATGGAAATCAAAATTACAGAAAAAATTCTTTTATTCTTATTGCACGTGGTATCAGAGTAATTCTTTATGGAAAGAAAAATAGAGAGGGCTGACTTCCGGTCATTGTATCCAATGGACTGCGCGGTAAGTGGTGAGGTGTTATTGTTTTGAGAGGGTGGTTAGTATTGTCATTATAGATAAAGCCAAGAATAAGATTTTATTTGAATCTATCCTTATCTCTGGTGGATTTCTTTTTGAGGGATGCTTCGAAGGCGGAGGTTAGGTCTATTCCGGTCTGATTGGCAAGACATACTACTACCCAGAGGATATCGGCAAGCTCTTCGGCGATATCCTCTTTTGCATTCGCGGGATTACGCAGGTCGCCGGGCTTTGCAACCTGATCTCCGTATGTGCGTGCGATGACACGCGCCAACTCGCCCGTCTCCTCCGTGAGGAGAGCCATGTTGGTGAGCGGGGAAAAATAGCGCTTGCCGATCTGCTGTATCCATTGATCGACAAGCGCCTGTGCTTCTGATATCTGCATATCGTGAGGTCAGATTATTTGAAGTAACTTCAGTTCGTCGAGAATCTCATGTCCGGAGAGAGTGCGTCGGCGTGAGATTGTACGGGCAAACTCATCAATGGCCGGCATCACGCGGGGATTGTTGAAAATACGACGCATATAGCTCGATGTGCGGTTGTAGATATTCTCTATCTCATCATCCTCCAGCGAACAGGTCTCCTTCCCCTCCTCTGCGATTTCAGAATATATGGCATCCATTATGTCGGAGGGCACCGGAGTGTGCATCCTGACCATTGAACGCGCCATTACATTTGAAATCACCATTGCCGAGGTGATATAGAAATTATGCAGTAGGTTGTCCCAATTAGCTTTCACCGATATTGCCGGTGAAGAGGGATGATAATACTGATGGGAGAAATTTACCATCGGGCCATCGGCATCAAGCGAGATATCGGCCACAAAATCCATCGCGTCGAGAGCGGCCAACGAAATGGCCATTCCGGCAAGACCGTATGCCTTGTCGTCTTCATTGAGATATGTGAGTGTGAGCGTTTCAGCCATAAATGTCTTTCATTTTATTATTCAAACAAAATTCAACCGAGATTGGTTGCGACAGCCGGGTTTTAGAAAAGCACTGACAGTCCTCCGGCGAAAGTGATTCCCTGAGAGGGGAGTCCCGGAAGCATCTCAATCTTGCGGTTAAGAAGGTTGTCTGCCTGAAGCCATAGGGAGAATGCATCGGTAAACGACCAGGAGGCCCCGAAGTCGAGACTCGTCACATCCCGGAGACGACATGCCGTGAGCACCTGCTCATCGAATCCCTTGTCGTTGCGGTAGCTACCATAGATATAGGCATTGCGGACACCACGATAGTTATATGCCAAAGTTAGCTTCAGGGGTGTTATGGGATTGGTCTGAGCCGTAACTCCGGCCACCCATCTCGGACGGTCGTAGCCGTTGAAATAACCTTTAGTACCGTTCTGCGGCTGATAGGATCCCTTTGCCGATATCTTGAAAAGATTTCCTAAATCATAATCTATGTTTGCCCGCAGACTATAGCCGTGGAGATTATAGGTGGCATCTTCAAGGAAGGAATAATTCATTGGAGCAGATCCGTAATATTGCGGCAGCCCTGAAGGAACGTCAGTGCCGTATGCAGACCCACCGTAGTTGAGCAGCATCTGATACCATCCTCCGGCATATTCCCCTCTCAGCATCTTGAATGCAAATCCAAGTCCGGCGGAAAAACCGGAGAATGGACCGAATGTAGCTCCGAATTCACCATCGAGGGGAGCATAGACGGGAGAGGTGTTAA
This sequence comes from Bacteroides sp., assembly GCA_014801985.1. Lineage (GTDB taxonomy): Bacteria > Bacteroidota > Bacteroidia > Bacteroidales > Muribaculaceae > Lepagella. The sequence goes on along the minus strand of JAAVDD010000012.1, from coordinate 55,277 downwards.
GAAGGAACGGCTGTTGGTAATAGTCCAGCTCGGATCCGGAAGCAAGAGTGTGGAGATTGCTTCCTCCTGTGAGATGCAGGAAGAGACGAGCCGGGCCGCCGTCGAAATCCAGATACACATCAGGCGCGAAATGGAAAAGATCGTAGCGGTCACCCTTATTCCCGGCACCGGATGCGATATCCACATCCACTCCTAAGCGCAGGTTAAGACGATCGATGGAGAAGCGGTAATAAGGCGTAAGCGTCACCATCCCGTAATTATCGGGGGCTGCGGCAGTGAAGCGTCGGCCCGTTCCTTCATCTTTATACCCCGAATAAAGCAGCATATCCCCCTTTAAGTCTATTCCCAATGTGGATTTCTCCGAAGTCGGGAAGGCGATGCCGGCCTTCAACCAAACGTCGGTTTCCCGTGTGGCTTTCACTGCATCTAACCATCCATCAGAGGAGGAACCGCCATTAGTGGCGATTACATCGTACATACGTCTATATCCGAAATATCGAACCCCCAGCGCGGCGTTCCAGTTGATGTTGTCGGCAGCAGCCGGGGATTGCCATCCCACTCTTGCTGCAATATCGTTCAGTGTCTGGGTGGGAGCTTCGGGAACATTGCCGACGGATATCCCCATCGGGAGCCACAAGGGATTGAATCCATAATAGTTGAAATTGCCTATATGATAATCCACGGCAGCATCCAGACGTCCTTTACCGTTGAAACTGTGTGAGCCATATAACCCTATGGTTTCATCGTAGCGCCATTGTTTTGTTTCGGCTGTCTTTTCTGAAAGGTTCGGTTTCCAAAGTGAAGTCGAGTTATGCTGAAGCCTTATGCCCAACACCGAGCTCTCGTTCTGTATGAAGCGGTATCCGGCCGAGAGGGTGGAGTTGAGCCAGGATCCCGCACCTAAATCGAGATATCCCCTGTTGTCGTAGACCTTTCTTGTGTCGCGCCATCCCAAAGCAGGCATGGGATATAGCTGAGGAGCGAAAGAGGCGGCAGTTCCGGTGGCATCGTATGTGAGAGGGGAGGTCTCAAGTGAGAATTTCTCTTGGCGGGGGAAAGCATTTATGCGATCAAGACGAATTATTTCAGGCACATACTTCCCTTCGACCGAGATTGTCTGGTCGAGCTGGGCGGCGGCCGAGAGGGCAGCCAGAAGAGAGGCGGCGGAGATTATATAACGGTTCATTATTTCCAAGATTTAAGACGTGAGGAGATGGCATTGAGAATTTCGGACTGCTTGCCCGGATAATTATCGCGCAGCGACTGGAGATATTCCTTTGCGAGAAGGGTCTTCCCCTGTGCATGATAGGCATCGGCAAGGGCGATGAATCCCTTGGCGAGCCAGAACTCATGGGGAGTGCCTGCGTCGGTGAAATCGAGTGCGGTCTTCTCGGCAAGCTGATACTGCTTGGTGTCGAGATAATATTGTGCAAGCTCTACAGCGGCAGTGGCTCCGGCCTCGGAAGCGGGATTTGAAGCAAGGTTCTTGAGAATGGCGACGCCATCGGCCTGATGTCCCATCTTCATAAGGGCACGGGCCTCTATGAGGGAGGCTTCCTCCAGCTGCTCGGCCGACAGACCTCCGGCGAGACGTGTCTTGCGCGCATATTCAAGCTGCTCGGCGGCATTTGTGGTGGTCCGCATGATTCCGGCGGCAGCCTCGGCCCCGAAATCCTGAGGAGCGGCCTTCTCCAACGCACGATAAGCAAGGAGGGCATCCTTGGGTCGGTCAAGGTTATATTCCAGAATCTCAGCCTTCATCAGCCATGCCTCCGGAGCCTGTGCGGAATGAGGACGATCCGCCAGAAGACGCGACAAGGTAGCTTCCGCCTCTTCATATTTTCCCTCCTTCTCCTGAGAGAAAGCTATGTCGAGAAGAGCCGGAGCGAGATATTTTCCATCAGGATAATCCCTGACATAGTTCTGGAGCAGGGTGATATTGGAGCTATTGTCGGTGAATGCGATCTCCGCGCCATCGAATGCGAGGCGTTCCATCTCATCGTTGTCCAGACGCGCCGCTCCCGGCACACTTTGCAGGAATAGGGCATATTCCCGGAGTTCTCCTGTCGATGCATAATATTTCTTAAGATCATCGTTAGCCATAGCTGCCTCCTCGCTGGAGGGCCAACGACGTATGATTTCCTTATACTCTTCGGCGGCTTCCTCGCCACGTCCGCGCTTTGCATCCGCAACAGCAAGATTCAGCAGAGCTTTGCGGGCCTGGGATGCATCAGGATATTTTTTCGATACATCCCGGAAAGCTTTCGCTGCATTGTCGGCCTGTCCGAGACCTTCGTAGGTCATGGCCTTTTCAAGCATCGCGCTCGGAATCCAGCGCGAACCGGAGTATTGGCTCTCCATATCGGAGAGCTCTTTGAGTTTACCCTTAGTGTCTCCACCGAGTCCTGTCATAACGGCGTGTCGGTAGGAAGCATAATCGGCATCAGCGGCTCCGTTGGATATGGCGCGTGCATACAGGTTCTTGGCTTCCGAGTAATTGCCTGTATAATAAAGGCAGTCGGCGCGGCGGATAGTGGCGTCATCGCTTAGAGAGGAGGGGAGGGCAGGAGAGGCTGAGAGGGCAGTGGCGAAAGAGCGGGCGGCAGCGGCATAATCATTCAGCATATAGAGCGAATAGGCCTGGTCGTAGAGCGCGAGGGTCCGGTTGGCGGAGGCCTTTATCTGATTGGATGCGTTGCGGTATGCCTTTTCGGCGCCATTATAGTCGCCCATGGAATAAAGTGCATCTCCGAGCCATAGCTGCGACTGGGCCGCGATAGCACGGTCGTGAGAGGAAAGTTCGATTGCGGAGCGCAGATAGCCTGCCCCCTCGGAGGGATTGCCGTTGGCCACGCATTCCATACCGAGTTCATAGAGGATCTTCTGCTTCGCTGCGAGCACATTTGATGAAGGCTTACGTATGGCGTTGATACTCTGGAGAGCCTTGCGGTAATTGCGATCGTTATAGTATGCCGAGGCAAGATATTCCTCCACCTTCGGCGTATATTGTGAATCCGGATATTTTTCGATGAAATCCTCCATCAATGTAGCGGAGGAGGAGAAGGGGATCTTTCCCCCTCTGGTCAGTGCGGCGGCATAATTATATATGGCTGTCTCGGTCACTGCAGGGTCATAGTTTAGTTTGGCGGCTTTTTCGAAAGCCATCGCCGCAGCATCCGGGTTTCCTCCCTTGAGGTCGCATTGCCCGATATAAAGCCATGCGCTCTGACCTAAATCAGAGTCAAGGTTAGTGAGCTGTTCGAATTTCTCCGAAGCTCCGGTGTAATCTCCGGCCTCATAATCTATCACGCCTAAAGCATAGACAGCATCGGGAGCACCGTCGCCCGGTGTCTCCTTAAGATATGCGTTCAGGAATCTGCGGGCATTGGTATAATCCCCCTGCTTGAAATAGGAGAGACCCGTGATACGGTTGGTCTCAGGCAGCATTTCCGGATCGACATCCTTCATGCGAAGGAGATGAAGCGTCTTCTGGAGCACCTTATCGTAATCCCCTCTGGAATAGTCGATCTGTGCAAGATAATAATCAGGTTCGAGCCCGTCGACCGTTCCATCAACTTTCGAAAAACCGATATACGCTTTCTCCGTATCCCCCTCCTGGTAATCGATATAGGCTTCATAAAATCTGGCGGCCTGACGGTATTCTCCCGTCGAAGCTATCGAATGCAGAAGAGGACGGGCAGCCCGGTAGTCGCCTGTCTTTATGAGAGCCAGTGCCTTGCGATAGGAATAGAGAGGGAGCTGCGTACGGTTCAGGCGATCGAAGTCCACATTATCGTATGCTTGGAGGGCTTCGGCCCACTGATGGTCGAAGAAGTAGAAATCACCGATTGAAAGACGTGCCTTAAGCGCAAGAGGAGAGGCTGGATAATTCTTTTCAAAGTTCATCAGCAGTTCCAGACATTCGCTGTCGCCACGCTGATACAGTGCTTCGGCAAGCATATAGAGGTATTCCTCACGGGCAGCAGGCGAGAGCGCATCGAGCAAGGAGAAATCAGTGTCGCGGGTGGATAACATCTTGAGTTGGTCGATCACGCCGCCATAATCCTTTGCATCGAGCATTGTGCGTGCGCGTTCGAGATAACCCAAAGCCGAGGGTGAGAAACGTTCTGGTGAGGCTGAGGCCTGTGCTCCGGCTGGTGTTGCCGGCAAGAGAGTCAATATAGAAATAGCGGCCGCGAGGAAAGCCTCGCGACTGCGTTTAGGCTTGTCGAAGTTGTTCTTCATAACGGAATTTATTATTGCGGCAAAAAGATTCTATCCGAGAGCCGACACGTCATTGGCTTGCGGATATTGAATTTTCAGCCGTTTAAAACGCAAAAATAATAAATTAAGGGAAACGGAGCAAATAAGGGGTTGTAATCTCTCCTCTTTTTTATTAACTTTGTGGAGAGGGGAATAAATTGAACCGCGATAAAATATGAAGAAACCGAAATATCCCATAGGAATACAAACCTTTTCTAAGATTATAGAAGGGGGATTCGTTTATGTAGATAAAACGCGGTATATCCCCATGCTTGTTGATGGGGGGCAATATCTCTTCCTGAGCCGTCCGCGCCGCTTCGGGAAAAGCCTCCTGCTATCGATGCTTCATTCATATTTTAACGGTGATCGCCATCTGTTCAAAGGGTTGGAGATAGATTCAATGGATGTTGACTGGACTCCCAGACCTGTGATCCATATAGATTTAAACGCAGAGAATTACATGGTGGATAATGGGCTGGAGCTCATTCTGGACAGGATTCTTAGGGAGTACGAGACCAAATATGAAATAATTGAAAAAGAAATCTCATTTTCCGGCAGGTTCATACATCTTATCCGGACTATAAAGGAGCGGACCGGTCATAGACCTGTTATCTTGGTTGATGAATATGACAAGCCACTGCTTGGGATAGAGGATAACCCTGAGCTTTTTGCAAAGAACCAGTCGATCTTGAAGAGTTTCTTCGGGGTCTTGAAATCTATGGACAGCTATATCCGGTTTGCAATGTTGACCGGAGTGGCCCGGTTCAATAAGGTCAGCATCTTCTCCGACCTCAATAATCTGAGAGACATATCCCTCAGCGATGAATTTGCCGATATATGCGGATGGACGCAGGAGGAATTAATCTCTAATTTCCCGGAGGGAATAGAAAACCTGGCAAAGAGATTGGAGGTAAGCCGCGAGGAGGTGGTGGAGAGGATGAAAGTCTATTATGACGGCTATCTTTTTTCTCCCGGAGGGTCGCGTCTATACAATCCCTTCAGTGTTCTTAATGCTGTTGCCGACGGTCGGTTAGGTAGATATTGGTTCCAGACCGGAACCCCGACCTTCCTTGTCAAACGGATTAAAAAGGCTCGCATTCTGCTCCCTTCCCTTAATAATGCGCGTAGTCTTCGGGCTGATCTTGAAACTGTAGGCATTGATGATGCCAATCCGATACCGTTGCTATTTCAGACGGGATATCTTACTATAAAGAAAGCAAGTGGGGATCGTTATGAACTCCAATTCCCCAACAAGGAGGTAGAGACGGGTTTTGCCGAGCAATTGCTGCCTCTCTATGCTCCCCAGATGAAGGATCTCAATGGTGAGTTCTCGCTTTGGGAGTTTCAGGATGAATTGGCAGATGGAAATCCCGAAGCCTTCATGACTCGATTGCAGACCATGATAAAAGCCGTTCCCTACGAGCAGCACAACGAAAAATTTTATCAGAACATTGTATATTTGCTCTTCACTCTCTCCGGAGCCGATTCGCGTGTTGAAGAACATACCAGCAAGGGCAGAGCAGACCTTGTGGTCCGCACAGAGCGTTACATATATGTTTTCGAGTTCAAGTACAACGGTTCGGCAGAGGAGGCAATAAGGCAGATTCGCGACCGCGATTATCCGGGAAAGTTCCGCCTTGACCCACGCCCTGTCTTCCTCATAGGTGCCAACTTCTCAGAAAAGGACCGCGGTCTGGAGAAATGGATTATAGAAAGTGAGATCAAAAGAGGATAGCGTTCCTATATTATAGTTATCACACTTCAATATATTGAAGAAAGAGGAAAATGTTAAACTTCTCAGCTCATTCAGTGGCAATAAAGAAGTAAATAAGGCCTTCGCACTATACCGCGATATCGACGAACACATGAGGAAATAACTCGTCACCCTCCTTAACTGAGTTCCTATAGCCTATAGTGAAGAATGGAATTTGCAATTCTTATAAGCGTATTTTGCAAATACCCCTGTGTTCGTTTTGCAAATCCAATTATTATAGCTACACTTTGCAAAGTGTTGATTTTCCATTAATTGCAAATGAGAGTTGCAAATGTTGGAAAGTGCAGTTGCAAATATTTGATTTTATACCAGCAAATAGGACAATGAATCTTCAGATACCGAATATCTCATTTGAGATGCCGATAACCGACTTGATAATGGAATTGGAGAAAATTGATAAGCTAAGTGATCCTGTGGTTTTAAGAAATAAATTGCTTATTCCTGCCTTAGAGGATGCGTTGGCAAAAAAATTGTCACTCCCGAATTTTACTCAGTGCTAAAGGCAGCGGTAAAGAAAGGAGATCAAATTATCCAATCCGGAGATTTGACGGAGATATTCCCTGAAAAACTCCATCCGACCGGTCGAGACTGATTAAGTCATTGGTTCAACAGAAGATGCTTTCCCCGACTCATGAAGGAGCAAGGAAATATTATCCTGTTTTTTCCAACAACTATCTTCTAAGAAGTATCTTGCGTATCTTAGATAGAGAAGGTTTCTTGCCTGTAAATTCCGGCATTGATGAGGTTGAGGAAACGGTGAAGACTTTGTAATAGGTCGTTCGTAATCCCAAGACTCTATTTTCAACTGAGTAGCCTATACTATCAAAAAAACAGACTCGAACGTCGTATATTCAGCGTTCGAGTCATACTTTATTATGATATTTAGGTTATCAGTCAACAATAATTAAAAATCCCACTCCCCATCGGGGGAGTGGGACATATTGAAATTTATAGGGAATCAATCCCTGAAACAGAATTCTAAAGATCTTTCTTTTTATGTTGGAAAAGATCAGAGGGTGTTAGAAAATCATTTTTTCGATGACGTAGATTCCTACGCCGGCAAGATAGCCGAGGAGGGCAAGCCATGTGAATTTCTTGAGATACCATCCGAAGCTGATTTTCTCAAGACCCATCGCGATGACTCCGGCTGCAGAACCGATGATGAGAATGCTGCCACCGACTCCGGCACAGTAGGAGAGGAGCTCCCAGAAGGTACCGTCGATTACGAAGTTGGCTGCATAACCTGTGGCTCCGGGATCTGCCACGGGATACATTCCCATAACACCGGCAACCAAAGGAACATTGTCAACTATGGAGGAAAGGACGCCGAGAACTACATTGATTATATATACGTTGTGAATCTTCTCGTCAAGCACCTCTGCCATTCCGGAAAGAAGCCCTGTGGATTGCAACACGGCCACAGCCATCAATATTCCGAGGAAGAAGAGAATAGAGGGCATGTCTATTCGGGAGATAATCTTCGGCAGACGCAGCTCCTTGGCAGAATCAAGCATCTTCTTGGAGTTATAGAAAATTTCAGTGAAGACCCAAAGGCATCCGAGCACTAAGAGTATGCCGACGAATGGCGGGAGATGGGTGATGGATTTGAATACCGGAACAAAGATAAGGCCTCCGACTCCAAGGAAGAAAATGGTCTTGCGTTCCTTGTTGGATATGAACCGGTTTTCTGTTTCAAATGGTGGCTGCGAATCCAAAGTCCCGTGCAGGCTACGGGCAATTATGGCTGTCGGAACCACCATAGCCACCAGCGACGGCAGGAGGATATAGGATAGGAGGGCCGGAGCCGTGACATTCCCTTTCACCCAGAGCATGATAGTGGTCACGTCGCCGATCGGCGACCATGCACCGCCCGTGTTGGCTGCCAATACAATCGCACCGGCATAGAGCCAACGTTCCTGCTTGTCGGCTATGAGCTTGCGCAGAAGCAGAATCATCACGATAGTGGTGGTGAGGTTGTCGAGGATAGCCGACATAAAGAAGGTTGTGAAGGAGATGATCCATAGGAGCTTGCGCTTGTTGCGCGTGTTGATGCGGTCGGTGATGATTCCGAAGCCTCCGTGCACATCCACAAGTTCCACAATAGTCATTGCGCCGATAAGGAAGAGGAGGGTCTGGGCGATGTCGCCGAGATGCTCCACGATATCAACATTAAGCACATACTCCAGCGCTTGGCGGGCAGGGGAGGCGTCGCCCAGCGAGGGATTATCGGCGAGAAAACGATGGAAATGCTCACCTGATACCTTAGGCACTATATCGGCTGCCCCCAGAGCGTAAAGCACCCACATCAACATTCCGAGCACCAACGCCGAAGCCGTCTTATCGATTTTCAGCGGATGCTCCAGGGCTATGGCCAGATAGCCCACAACAAAGATTATTACAAGAGCGGTTAACATCAGAAAATATAAAGTATTTTGGATTATTGTAGTTTCCTTTAGGGGAAATCAAGGAGGGAGTTTTCATGGGATGCAAAGGAAACGAATAATATCGGAATCTGCAAGAAAAATTAAAGAAAAATTTCTTTAATTAGCCGCACATTCCTCTATAATCTTTGTCAGGATGCCATTTTCAGCCAGAATTGTCTCCACAAACTCGCGGAAAGCTCCCTCTCCGCCCTTCATGTTTCCGATGTATCTAACCTCTTTCTTAACATACCAGGGAGTGTTGTCGGGACATCCGCTGAATCCCACTTCACGCAGCAGGCGGAGGTCGTTTATATCGTCGCCTATGAAAGCCACATCGCGCAATGTTATCCCCAGTTCATCACAAAGTTTCCGGGCAAGCGCCAGCTTATCCTTGACCCCTAAATAGCAACGGTCGATTTTCAGCTTGGCGGCACGCCGGGCCACAATCTCGGTGTTCTCTCCTGTCATTATGGCCATAGGTATTCCCAGATGGCGGAGGAATATGACGCCCCAACCATCCTTGACGGAGAAACGTTTCATCACATCCCCCTCGGCGGTGTAATACATTCCGCCGTCGGTCCATACTCCGTCTATATCGGTTATAAATAATTTAGGAAGCATTTTTATTGGAATTATCGGAATTATTGGAATTATCGGACATATTGGAACTTATAAGCCAGATTCTTCCTTTCTATCTCCTTATTTTTTCTCCCCTTATTTCTCTTTACTTTAGCATGTCGGGATAGATTATCTCATCTGCTCCGAGAGCTTTTGAGAGTCTTTTGCCTATCACTTCATCCTTCTGAATCCATTTGAATCCATCGCCGGGAGATAGAAGATGGATATCCTCTTCAGTGATGATATCTCCTTCGGAGAGCGCTCGCTTGGTGGCTATGGAACGTTCAAGTTTTACTTTGGCAGCCTCGACTGCCTCATCTATATAAAGATCATCGCGTCCCAGCCAGCGTTCCGCCACACGTATGTCGCGCACCATACGATTCACACCGTCGGGACCGAGCGAACCCTGCTGGTCGGTGCCTTTCATGTGGCGGTCGATGGTGATATGCTTCTCTATGATTTTCGCACCCATGCCGACAGCCACTGCCGGGGCTGCAATTCCTATCGTATGGTCGGAAAAACCGATGGTATATTGAGGATAATTCCGAAGCAGATAGGTTATGGTGCGGAGATTGAGATTATCGGGGCGGGTGGGATACTGGCTCACACAATGCAGGATGGAGATATCGGAATGATGGCGCGTGATAACTTCCAGTGCCTCGTCGAGTTCCTTCTTCCCCGCCATTCCGGTGGAAAGAATTATAGGAATCCGGGTCTCCGCCATAGCTTCGAGAAGAGGGAGGTTGGTAAGGTCGCGGCTCGCCACTTTCAACTTGTCGGGAGTGAAGAGTTTCAACAGCGACATGCAACCCGGAGAGCATAGAGTCTCCACGAAATCGAGTCCGAGTGCCTTTGCGTGACGATACACCTCCAGATGCTCCTCATCGGAGAGTTCGAGGAAAGCACGGTGTTCGCCGTATGTGCGCCCGAATGAATGCGGAGAATTGTATGGACGATTCATCTGCTCGGCCGCCAGTTCCTCCTTGAGATCGCGCTTGGTGAGTTTCACTGCATCCATCGGGGAGAGATCAAGATCGGAGGCCTCATCCCTCACCGGACGTGCCACGAGATCCACGATTAGTTTGGCGATATCCACCGATCCATTATGATTCTGACCGATTTCGCCTATTATATATGTATGAGGATGTGATTTCATTTTTCGTTCTGTTCTATATTGGTTTTCATTATTTTGCCATACTCCGGATTCTCATCCACCAACTCCACCAGTTTACTCAGCGAAGCATCCGGAACGGTCTGCATCTTCTCGAAGAGTTCCTTTAGGAGATTGAAATCGGAAGGAGTGTCGAGAGTCAGACGCAGGTCGAGTCGACCTTGCAGAAAGTCCGGGAGGTTGATACGGCAGATAGAGAAAATCTCCGGGTGCGTATATAAGAATATTGTGACGTGTTCCAAGTATAGCTTCTCGTCAGTGAGAGAGGCCGCTTTCTTTAGAGCTTTAGTCGTGGCGAGCTCCGCGAAGAGTCCGAGATGCGATTTGATGGTGGGGCGTCCGTCGGGAAAGGCGAAGCAGACATAGTCGGCTCCCGATTCGCTCTGTGCGTCGAAAAGGGTACGGAATGAGGCTGCATCAAGGAATGGATTGTCGGAGCACACACGGATTATTCTGTCGAGCCCGAAGCGGTCGGCGGCTCCTATGAAACGGGAGAGCACGTTATCCTCGCTCCCACGAAAACAATCGATGCCGTGGGCGGCTGCTATCTCCTCGAATATTGCATCCTGCGGATTCTCTGTCGTAGCAAGCACGATACGCTTGCCGGGACACTCTCTCTTTATGTTGTCGATCACGATGTCAATGATGCGTCGTCCGCCACAGAAGGGGAGTAGTATTTTTGCGGGCATACGGGTTGATCCCGAACGGGCCTGTATCACGATTCCATCATGTATGTAGTCCTGGTTCATGGTTTCTCTCTTTTAAAGGCATCTATATAGCTGCCGGGGGTGATGTTGATTATTTCTTTTCCCATCCATTCAGCATAATCGCGCAGTACGAAATATGCTTTAAACGCCACGTGCATATGATAGAGGATGGTGTGTAGACGAGCCGAATCAAGATTCTCTTTTTTCACCGTGTCGGCTTTTGAGGAGTCGCGGTCGTAGAAATGTTTCTGATGCATCAGCACCTCATTATCGTCGGTGACGGTGATTTCAGGGAGCCAGGAATGGTCGGCGCCTGCAAGATATATTTTTTTGAAATCCATTCTCAGCGCCGTGGAGATTGCCGGGATGAGCACATTATGGGGTCGCGGCATCCCCAGTCCCTTCCGGTATATTTGACGCTGGAAGCTCCGGAATCCTTCCACGGGGGTAGTGTTATAGATATGCACCTTTATATTCCTGTTCTTTTCCACCATCGGTCGCCATTTAGGATCGGATAGGGCGCGTGCGGGCACAAAAAGGTCAAGCTCCCAATCAGTCTTGGCAGCCAACGAACCGAACACCGCCTCGCGCTTCTCATCCACGAGCCAGAAAAGAGGGTCGGCAATGATATATAATTCAGGGCGCAGCTCTGTGTAGAGCGGGGAGGTGGCGAAGAGATTCACTGCCATCAGTTCCTTCCCCTTTAAAAAATCGCGGTTAGCAGTCACCGTGGAGGAGAGGGAGGGTCCGTTGGCGAGAATCACCAATTCAGACTCCTTCGCTTCAGGCAGTCGGTCGGCACGCCGGGAGAAGAGCGGTATCTTCACCAGGCTCAGCAGTGTCTGTTCCAGTTGGCTGCCCCATTCCTGTAGTCGGTCTAATTTTCCCATCGGATGAATCGGATTTCAAATATAATCCAAAGTTATCAATTTTTTTTGAGGTGTGGAAGCGGAATTGTTAAATAATACCTTTATTGCGAACTAAAAGAGTGAAATTCTGTTAAGATGGTATAAACTGTTCATAATTGCTTTAATACTCCACTTATAACTAAACCGAACAATATTATGCAGATTCCACGCAATACACTTTCTCTCTTTCTTCTGGGAGCCATATCGCTATCACTCTCTGCCGAACCCTCTTCCAAAGAAGAGGAGAACGGCAAGAGCGGGCGCACCATCCATTTCTCCAAGGCGCGCAACGACTCGACCCGACACTCCATTTTCGAGAGAAACCGTCCGCGAGGCAACAAGGAGATACCGGTGCCACATTTCTGTATCCATACCGACGATCATAAGTTTGCCCTTACAATCGGAGGTCAGGTCAATCCCATCATGGGTTGCGACCTGCGGAACAATCTTTACGAACAGGAGGGTGCAGGTATAAACTTCGCCACAAAATATATCCCTGTTCCGGCAGTGAAGGGCCAACGTGCCGATTTCTATATCAATGCCCTGAATGCCGACATCGATTTTCAGGTGGTGGGACTTGGAGGAAGCAACGATCAGATCACGGGATATGTGAAGTTTGGTACTTCCGGCAACGACAACACCCTTCAGCTCAAGGATGCATACGTGTCATGGCGAGGCTTCACGGCAGGACGCAAGACCACACTCTTCAAAGATGGTATCGCCGCCCAGCCACCGACAGTCGACCCCCAGGGACCCTGCGGAATGGTCGACGGAACAGCTTATGAGATCAGCTATCGTTCTCCGGATTACAAAGGGTTCATGGCTGCAATAGGATTCTGCACCCCGACCTACTACCACTCTTCAGGACGTTATTACGGGCCGGATTATAACGATAAGGATGTGGAAGGGGAGCAGGTGACGAATCCCAATTTCTATACACAGAATGTGCCCGACCTCCCTATGTGGGTGGAATGGCATGCCTCGGAATACAATCGAGTGCGTGTCAGCGCAATCATGCGTACGTTCATCTACCGAGACATGGTGCAGCAAACAAAACGTCATAAATTCGGTTGGGGCGTGATGCTCAGCGGAAACTATAATCCCATCAAACCACTTATCTTCTATTTTCAGGGTGTCTACGGACAGGGAATAGGCAACTACATTCAGGATCTTTCGGGTCTTCCTCTATCGTTCACCCCTTCAAGCGATCATCTCGGAACAATGGCGGCAAATCCGATGATGGGCGTGACATTCGGAGTGACCTATAACCTCTCCAAGCGTTGGCAGGTCAATGCGATGGCTTCCGAAGCAAGGATATGGAATGTCGGTCCATACGCGATGGAGAATTCCTCCGGCGACGCACATTTCAACGACTATAGATACGCATTCTATTTTGCAGCCAACGGATTCTATAAGATCACGTCATATCTCAATGTCGGTCTTGAATATCTCTACGGAAGACGCGGGACATGGAATTTCGGAGCCGGAATCGACAACCGAATACAGACACAGTTCATGCTCACTTTCTAATCTCACACCTCATATTCTTTTACAGCTGAGGATTTTTTATTAAATTTGTGGAGGAATCGCATTTCGCGGTTCCTCCATAATATTTTTTCACCATATACTTATTAAAATCTTGAATACCTATGGCATCTAACCGCCCTCAATTCTGGCTTCAGGTCAGAAAAGATTACATTTTCGACAATTTCGATAATTTGCTCACTTATCTACGTCAATATAATTATGTTGCCAACGAGGATCATCCCGATTATCAATCCACGTTGAATTGCATGACCGAACTTTCCGGAGAAATTGCTGAAAAAATACTCACCACCCCTTTCTTTGAAACAATAAAGACCGGCTACGACACCACTTCCGTCATACGTCTCTTTTGCGCCACCATTCTGGCATCGAATAAGGCGGGCATCACTCCCCATCGTCTGATTGTTGCGCTTGTAGATCTTGTGATGAAATGCGGAATAGAGGCCAAAGAGCAGCAGTTGGTGAAATTTTATGAAATCGTGACCGATTGTGTTCGACAGAAGGATATGATAAAATGTGGTTTCACCTGGGACGACATAATCAAACCTGAGCTCCAGTGCGGACTCTTTGTGGTTAAGTTCTGTCAGATGACTTTCCGTCCGCTCAGCGATGCCGATCCGGCCCGTTGCATTGAGAACAGAGGCCTCTTCGTGATTCCGCGCGAAGGGATATCGGATCTGACGGTGGTGAACCGTGTCAATTATGAGAAGATGAAGGCGGAAGTTCAGTTCAGCCTTCCGGGAATGCTTCAGGTGCTGGTCGACAAGGAGGAACATGAGAAAGCCGGAGACTTCGAGCGGCTGTATCAGCTCACCAACCGTCTTCTCTCCGCCCAGGATCAGATGATGCCTTCCGCCCGACGTGTGTTAAACGATTATATTTTTGAGAAACCCTTCATAGTCCGTGTGGTCAACAAGCGCGGATTGCGTATCGACGCGGAGACCATTGATCCCGACTATCGTCCTATCCGCGGAAAGGTGTGGCTCAACACTGCGGACAAGCGTCCGGCCCCCTCTTATTTCAATGAAGTACTCAAGGAGGGGGATTATCTTAAGGTCTATATCTCCGAAGAGCCGGGCTACGCCTTCGAGATAGCAGATTCTTTCGAGGACTTCTATCGGCAGCACGCGGCCGATGCCGCTGCCGAGGAGAGGTTGGCAAAATTCGCCTCTTCCTACGCCAACGGCACGGAATGGATCACTCAGGATGGTATTCGTGTCGGCATAGATAAAGGGAAGATAGCCCAACTCGATGCCGATGACCGTGAACTCTTTGAATCTATCACCGACACCCACGGAGTCATAGAACTGCGTCTTTACGACCGTCCCCCACGCATGAACGGCGACACTTTCTTTGTCTATGGTGAGGTATCCGACCTTAATATTCCGGAAGATGATGAGGAGGCAAACTTCAGTTTCTATGATGCCGACCGTAATCTGGTGGAGGAATTTCTATATGTATGTGCCGAGGAGGGTAAGAACGTGGAGGAGAAAGGTCGCTGCCTTCAGTTTGTTCCGGCCGACCGTGAACTATGCCGACCCTTGGTTTCGGTACTGTCGCGTGTTGTGGATGCCGGTCTCTCCTCCTGTCGTGTGCGTCTTGAGCATATCACGGGAGCCGCGATGCTCGCAAAGGTTCTCGACCTGAAATTTGAACTCGCCTACCTTGAACATGAGCGGCGTTATCTGTATGCACAGGTAAGGTTTGCCCAAAACCGCGATTTTCCTCCTCTCACCCATAGCCCGCTTGTGGAGGGTTCCGAGGATGTGGCGCGTCGTGAGCAGGTGATAACCACTCTCCGCAGTTACCGTAAGAAAGAGATAGCCTCCGGTCCGAAGGTGACGCGGGAGAAGGATGTGGCTTCCCAGGTCACCGCTCTTGTGACAGCCTCCAACAGCCTTATCGACATAATCGACAGTCCGGAACTTAACAATATAAAACAGGCAATTGCCCGTGCCCTGAGCATAGAGGATGAGTATGTTTCAATCCTTGATGGCCGCACTCATTACGGAATGGAGAGCATCAGCCTCGAATTCAAGACTTCCGTTGTGTTCCCACCCACCAACCGTCGTCTTTACGGTTCGGCCACGGTGGATCCGGAGATGCAGAAATGGGCCATCATCAAGACAGTGTGCGGATTTCTCAACTCTCGTTCCGGCGGAGAGCTTCTGCTTGGCGTGGGCGACGACGGCTATGCGCGCGGACTGGAAGACGATATGCGTGCGCTCACCGAACTGCATGAGATTTCTTCACCGACACTCGACCATTACCGCACCTATCTGCAATATATCCTCGACCGGGCATTCTGCGAGGCAAATACGAAAATCTCTTCCAAGGATATCTCTCGTATGTGTATCAAGTATGTGCCCGAAGAGAATGCCGAAGGGAAGCAGATTATGCGTATCCAGATACAACCCTACAGAGGGGCGCTTGTGAAGATTCCGGAGGAACGTCCGCAGTGGATGGAGGAGGCCTACGTGCGTCTGAGTGGTCGCACCGTACCCGTCACCCCTGCCATGCTCCCGGAGATAATGAATTATAAAAAGGAAGTTATATGACCCCATTTGATGGCATGACGACCCTTTTAACCGAACCAAAGGCAATTTAGAAAGGAGAAGAGCGTTATATCCATGGTGCCTCATGGATATGGCGCTCTTTTTCCTGACATCAAAATATGAAATCAAACAGAAAAAAAATAAGTCGATGTCCGGGCCGATTTCGTCGGCTCATCCTTATGTTTGCTCTTGCGTTGTGCGCTCTGGGAGTTTCTGCAGAGCGTTGGAAGAGACATCCCGGATTCGACGATGCTCCCTTGAGGATCATAGACACAGAGAAATATACCTTCTTTCTGGTGTTCCAGCAGTTTTACGATTTGAATTTCGGTGCAACCAATCAGCCTGTGACCGCCGGATTCATCTACAGTAAGGATGCCCCCGGAGAGGGGATTCGCCCTGCAACCGACCTGTTTAATCTCAACGGTGGCTCTATCCGCACGTGTGAATATAGTCCCGAAGGAAAATTTCTCGCTATCCTTTATGTGGATGGCGGTCTCGATATCCTGCACGATTCAGGGGCGATAAAACATTGCGATTTCATCAAGAAGCGCTTATCCCCTTATTGGGACAATGTGAAATCCCTCACGGTCTCAGGGAAAGAGGTATGGATCACTACTGCCGGAGGTTATGTCGCTGTCGATGGTCTTTCAGGTAACGTTACCGCCAGGGGGGATATTCCGGAGAATATCAACCTGCGTTGGATCGGACGTTGCGGCGACCGGATAGTGATGTTCACCAACGATCGCATATATGATGCTCCGGGTGAAAATCCTCCGTTGAGCTATGCCGATTTCAATTCCGTGTGGCTTCCCTCCGGATGGTGGGGTCCAGGCAATCTCATGCCGCGCGATGACACCTCCTTCTTCTTTCTCTCCAACCATGACGGTGCGGGAGGATATCAACATAATCTTGCATATCATGACGGCACGAAATGGAATTTCCGTGAAATAACCAAAAGCACCCCCGTGCTCTCCGGCTGGGGAGGGGTGGTGTCGAATATATTCGAACGCAACTACTTCCGTAACAAACATGGCTGGATATTCAGCACCACCGGAGGCTTGCATCAGCTTTACAATGACCGTGATCCTGAGGCTGCCGATATAATAGAATCTCTGCCGGGGATGCAGAAGAACGACCCTTCCGGAATAAGGATTTTGGGAATGGCCGGAAGCTGGGACGGCAATAGCTGTTTTGCCTATCTCGATCGTGGAAAATTCTCACCCGGCACTTGCTCGGAATGGAAATGGCTTATTGATGATGAAGCCGCACTGCGCCCCAAGGCACCATCCGTGGGAATAGCCACTCATCTCGGATATTCCCCCGCTTATGGCACCTTGGCAATGAACTACGGCACATCATGGGCCTTCCCGGTCATCATGAACCGTCCGTCGCCCCTGTTGACTGCCTATAAGGATGGAGAATGGTCGTATCCCAGTTCCATGTATTCCATTCCTCGTTCCGCTGAGGGAAACGATGAACTGATGGCTGTTTACAGAGTAAATCAACTCCGTTTCCCGGTTCCATTCCCCAACGGGATGATCGTGGACCCGGTCAATAACGACTATGTCTGGTTTGGATCCACCTTAGGAGGAATGGCGGCATTCAATCTCGGCGATCCTAAGGCGGATCCCATTCATCTCGGATCCTCCGCCGATCCATTGGCGCAATATCCCGGTTTCTATGAACTTCTCGAAAATCCCGCTGTGTGGAATGGCTATTCACCCCTCTCCACACCCTCTTTCGATGGTGACGGCAACCTCTGGACTGCCCATCATTACTATGTGGATGTGCCCGGAAAGGGAATGGCGAAGATTTTCTGCTGGCCCAAGGCCAATCGCGAGAAAGTGATGGCCTCCGGCGACGCCAAGGATATAGAGGGGATAAAATGTATTGAGCTCGGCCCCGACGACAAGCCAAACTCCTACATGAAATGTTTCGCCACCACCCACCCCTCCTCCCGCAATCTGGTGTTTGTCTATCTCACCAATCAGCCCCGCCGCATCTGCCGGCTCAATCATGGTGGCACTCTCGATGATGGTTCTGACGATAAGATGGAATATTTCCTCTATGTGGAGGATCAGCATGGAGGCCGCTGGCCTGTGAGCAACTGTAACCGAATGGTTGAAGATCCCTCCACCGGCATGATATGGATTGCCGATTACACTTTCCTTGTGGGCTTCGATCCTAATGCGGAGATCTCAGGGGGTGTTATAAAGGGAGTGGTTCCGGATGTGGCGGATAAGGAATATCATGGTAATCCCCTGGCTTTCCTCTCGATCCAGGATGTGGTTTTCGATGCCTCCGGCCGAATGTGGGTCGCCACTGAAGGGAGCGGAGTGTGGGGTATCTCGGCAGATAAGCGGGAGGTGATCGCACATTACACGGCGGCTACCTCGGCTCTTCCCGACGACCGTGTCTATGGTCTGGTATGGAATCCTGAGACCCGGTCGCTGATGGTCTCCACATTTGATGGGTTGGCAGAGGTATGGCCCGATGTGCCGGATGCTGTTCAGAATGCTTCTGCAGCAGTGGCAGTATGGCCTCGCGAAGTGAAAGCCGATTATACCGGACCTCTCCACATTTCAGGTCTTCTTCCGGGAGGGTCTCTTTATGTCATCGACCGTGATGGAAAAGAAGTCGCATCGCTTCAGTCAGATGCCGAGGGCCGGGCCTATTGGAACCTGAAAGATGAGTCCGGGAAAGAGGTTAAGAGCGGCTTCTACACTCTTAGAGGGAGTTTTGGGGAGGTAGAGATAGTGGTGATGCGATAATAAAAAAGCATCCCGAAAATGTATATGACCCCTCTCTCCGCCAATGAATAAAAAGAACTGAGGATATGGAATCAATCTTTTCTCCGCAGGTATATTACGGAGTGGTGTGGACTATGATTGCGCTTGCTGTCGTAGTCTTTATCTGTCTGCATATAGTGACAGCCGGTTACGGTATGATGTACGACCGCCGCTGGGGGCCGACCGTAGGGAATCGGCTTGGATGGGTGCTGATGGAGACGCCGGCATGGCTGGCTATGCTTCTGCTATGGCTTCTCAGTCCGCGCAGCAACTGGGCGGCTCCTGCGGTGATGGGTTCGCTCTTCCTTCTCCATTATTTTCAGAGAAGCTTCATTTTCCCTTTCCTGATTAAAGGGAAGGGGAGGATGCCGTTGAGCATCATAGTGATGGGAGTGACATTCAACATACTGAACGCCTATATGCTCGGAGGATGGATTTTCTATGTCTCACCTGCCGGGATGTATTCACCCGAATGGCTCCTCTCTCCACAGTTCATAATCGGAACGCTGGTTTTCTTCATCGGTATGGGAATCAATATCCATTCCGACAGTGTCATCCGCAGCTTGCGCCGTCCCGGCGACACACGCCATTATATACCCCGCGCCGGGATGTACCGCTATGTGGCTTCCGGCAATTATTTCGGGGAGTTTGTGGAATGGTGTGGATATGCTGTGTTGACATGGAGTCTGGGAGGAGTGGCCTTCGCGATATGGACTTTCGCCAATCTTGCCCCGCGCGCCCGCTCGATCCATAAACGTTACATATCGGAATTCGGAGATGAGTATTCGCGTTTGGGGACCAAATACATGATACCATTTATATATTAAGTAGCTGCTTAAAAATATGAAACTCTTCACACCCGGCCGCATCGGGCCGGTTGAACTACGCAACCGCACCATCCGCTCGGCAGCATTCGAGGGGATGGGAAAAGATAATGGTCCGACGCCGATGCTTCGCGACTATCATTTCTCCGTTGCCGACGGAGGAGTGGGTATGACCACGCTGGCCTATGCCGGCGTGTGCCGTTCAGCTCTTTCATTCGATACACAGCTCTGGCTTCGCCCCGAAATTGTGGCCGACCTGCGCGAAATCACCGACGGNATTCATNAGAGAGGNGCNAAAGCNTCCATACAGATAGGGCATTGCGGCAANATGACCCACCGCAAGACCGCCGGAGGCACCCCCGTCGGCGCCTCCACGGGATTCAACCTCTATTCNCCNACCTGGGCNCGCGGCCTGAAGAAAGATGAAATCCGTGAGATCGCACGCTGCTTCGGCGACGCGGTGCGCACTGCACGTGATGCCGGATTCGACTGCGTGGAGGTCCATGCAGGACACGGCTACCTTATTTCTCAATTTCTATCCCCCTATACCAATCACCGCCGCGATGAGTATGGAGGCTCGCTTGAGAACCGCATGAAATTCATGAACCTCTGTCTGGAGGANTGCATGAAGGCAGCCGGCAGCGACATGGGAGTTATTGTTAAGACCAATATGCGCGACGGTTTCAAGGGCGGCCTCGAAATTGACGATTGTCTCCGTGTGGCGCGNGAGATAGAGCGTGCCGGAGTCCATGCCATTGTGCTCTCCGGAGGATTCGTCAGCAAGGCTCCGATGTATGTGATGCGCGGCGAGATGCCTATATACACCATGACCTATTATATGAAGCAGCTCTGGCTGAAATATGGAGTCAGAATGGCAGGAGGGATGATGATTCCCAAGGAGCCGTATAAAGACCTCTATTTCCTTGATGATGCCAAGGTGTTCCGCAANGAGCTTAAACTTCCCTTGATTTATGTCGGGGGGGTNGTCGGTCGTGAGACTGCCGACCGTGTCCTTGATGAGGAGGGGTTCGACTTCGTGCAGATGGGTCGTGCTCTGCTCAATGAGCCCGACATGGTGAATCGTATGCGCGAAGACGAGCGTCATCGTTGCGGATGCGATCATGTGAATTATTGTATAGCACGTATGTATTCACGCGAGATGGCATGTCATAAGCATTGCGGCNANGAGTTGCCGANAGGGATAGTGAAGGAGATAGAAAAGATAAAATCACGTCAGAAATGAAGGCCGACGACAGAAAGAGAGACCTCGCGGGCCGTTGCGCTCTTGTCACGGGAGCAAGCAGCGGAATCGGACTGTGTTTCTGCCGCGAACTCGCCGGACGCGGATGCAACCTCGTGATGGTGAGCAATCAGGACACCCTCGATAGCTGTGCCGTGGATATTAAGAATGAATTTGGGGTNGCGACTTATCCGCTCTACTGCGACCTCACCGCATTCAATTCCGTCGAGAGGATAGAAGCCTTTCTGGAGGCCGAGAGGATAGATCCCGACTATCTCATCAACAATGCCGGTATATTCTCCTTCCGGATGCTCACAGACACGCCTGAGCGCAAGATAGACTGCTTCATCGACCTTCATGTNCGGGCTGTCACTGAGCTTAGCCGTATCTTCGCCCTTAGATTTGCAAAGAGAGGAGNGGGGAGGATTCTCAATATGTCGTCGATGTCATGTTGGACTCCCATGCCCGGCATAGCCATGTATGCCGCCACAAAGGCATATATCCGCGTTTTCAGCCGTGCGCTCCATTATGAGATGAAGGATTCGGGAGTGTCGGTCACCGTGGCCTGTCCGGGAGGGATAGCCACTGATCTTTTCGGNCTTCCTGATAATCTCAAGAAATTGGCTGTGCGGATAGGTGCGCTCCAGACTCCTGAGAAGTTCGTGCATAAAGCCGTCGGAAAGATGCTGAAAGGGAAGCGGCAATATATCAATGGCTGGCTCAACCGTATCTCGATAGTGCTGGTGGGGATCACGCCCACTCCTGNAAGGATGCTGATCAAACGAAAGATGCTGGATAGGAATATCGTCAGGTGAGGTTNTGGGTGTGTGAGGTTATGGGGTTATGGGGTCATAGGGTTATGGGGTTATAGAGTTATTAGGTTATGGGGGTTATGNAGTGATTGGAATTCTCTGAAAACTTGAATTATTGCAATATTATTCCTACCTTTGTAAAAAATTAGGATAATGGCAAATAAACTGGTTGAAATCATTCCCCAGAACGCGAAGCGCTTCTCCGATAGGGAAGCCTACCGCTTCTGCTGGCGCAAGAATGGGGAATGGCTCTCCACNTCATGGCGGGAGTTTGCGCTTCAGGTGGATGTGGCCGCCAAGGCTCTGGCACAATTAGGTCTCTTGGAGAAAGACCGCATAGCGATATGCTCACCCAACACCCCCCAGATACTCATAACTGAATTCGGTGCTTTCAAGAATCGCATAGCTGCAATTCCGGTCTATTCAAGCAGTTCGCAGGCTCAGTTTGACTTCGTTGTCGATAATGGAGGGGCTTCCGTACTCTTCGTGGGCGATAAACATCAATACCCCTTGGCATATAATTTCTGGCGTAACAATCCGAGCCGGATCAAGCGCATAGTGATATTCAAGAATGAAGGGCTCACTCTTGAGCGCGATGACAGGGTCAGCATCTGCTGGGATGATTTCGTGCGTCTCGGAATGTCGGCCCCCGAAGCTGTGGAACGCGAGGTCGAGGCACGTAAGGAGAGAGCACTTCCCGATGATATGGCCACACTCATCTACACTTCCGGGACCACCGGAGAGCCTAAAGGAGTGGTCATAACCCACGGCAATTATGATGCCTGTATAGAGAAACATCTCCAGCTGCTCCATAGCATCAAGCCTGATGACGTTTCCATGGCCTTTCTCCCCATGAGCCATATCCTTGAGAAGGCCTGGAGCTTCTTCTGCCTCACCAAAGGAGTCGCGATAGCCGTCAACTATGACCCGCGTATGATACAGGAGAATATTCACGATGTTCATCCCAACCTGATGTGCGCCGTGCCTCGCTTCTGGGAGAAGGTCTATGCCGGAGTCAAAGAGAAGATTGCCTCGATGGGTAAACTTCAGCAGATGATGGTGAAGCGTGCAATATCCGTGGGCAAGAAACGTAACCTCACATATGTACGCACGGCACGTAATGTGCCCTGGCTCCTTGAACAGGAATACCGCTTCTGGGATCGCCGTATATTCTCCAAGCTCAAACATGCCATAGGCATTCCGGATCCGAATTTCTTCCCCACGGCCGGAGCACCGCTCTCCGACCGTATCTGTGAATTTTTCCGATCCGTGGGAATAGAGATAATCATAGGCTACGGACTCAGCGAGACCACAGCCACCGTGACATTCTTCCCGGAATATGACTATGAGATAGGCACCGTGGGTGTTCCGTTGCCGGGAATCGAGGTTAAGATCGACAAGGAGAATGATGAGATTCTCGTGAAAGGTCCGACCGTGACCCCCGGCTATTTTGATAATCCGAAAGCCAATGCTGAGGCCTTCACCGCCGACGGCTTCTTCCGCACCGGCGATGCCGGCTATTTCACCCCATCCGGGCAGCTCGTGCTCACCGAGCGCGTGAAGGATCTCTTCAAGACCTCCAACGGCAAGTATGTGGCGCCCCAGATGATGGAGAGCCGTCTTGCAGAGAATAAATATATCGATGAAGTGGCCGTGATCGGCGACCGCCGGAAATTCGTCACTGCCCTCATAGTTCCCAATTTCCCGCAGCTGAAACGTTGGGCCGAGAAGGAGGGGATAAAGAGCGACGACAGCGAGGAGCTGGTGAAAAATCCCAAGGTCATAGAGTTCGTGATGTCGGAGATAGAGAAGCTCCAGAAGGATGTGGCGGGATATGAGAAGATCAAGCGTATCTGTCTGCTTCCTCACCATTTCGCCATAATGCATGGGGAGGTGACCAATACGATGAAGGTGCGTCGCCCGGTGGTGGCGAGAAGATATGCCGATGAGATTGAATGGATGTATTCGGATGAATATCCGTTGAAATAGGGTTATAGGGTTATTTGGGGTTATTTTGGGTTATAGGGTTATTTTTGGTTATGGGGTTATTGGGGGTTATAAGGTTATAAGAAGATATGATAACAGCAGAACAGTTAAAAGATGTGGCCGAGCGCCGGGATGCCCTTCGCCGCTACCTTGACATAGACTCGAAGAAAATCGAGGTGGAGGAGGAGGAGCTGCGCACGCATGTGGCCGATTTCTGGGAAGATCGCGAGAAGGCGGAGGCCCAGATGCGTAAGATAAAGGGATTGCATTTCTGGATCGATTCCTTTACAGCTCTCGATAAGCAGGTCGGGGAGCTGGAACTTGCTATGGATTTCTATAAGGAGGGTCTCGTGGAGGAGGCTGATGTTGATTCACAGTATGAGGAAGTGCTGAAGGAGACTGAGAAGCTTGAGCTCCGCAATATGCTTCGCCGCGAGGAGGATAAACTCGGCGTGGTGCTTAAGATCAATTCCGGTGCGGGAGGCACGGAGAGCCAGGACTGGGCGTCCATGCTTATGCGTCTCTATCTGCGCTATGCCGAGAGGCATGGCTATAAGACCTCGATAGCACAGCTTCTCGATGGCGATGAGGCCGGTATAAAGTCGGTCACCATAAATATCGAGGGAGATTATGCCTACGGCTTCCTGAAGAGCGAGAATGGCGTTCACCGTCTTGTGCGTGTATCCCCTTATAATGCGCAGGGAAAGCGTATGACAAGTTTTGCATCCGTTTTCGTCACTCCCCTTGTCGATGATACCATTGAGATTGAGGTGGAGACGGCCCGTATCTCCTGGGATACCTTCCGTTCGGGTGGCGCCGGAGGTCAGAATGTGAATAAGGTGGAGTCGGGAGTGCGTCTGCGCTATCAGTACAAGGATCCCTACACCGGCGAGGAGGAGGAGATTCTTATTGAGAACACCGAGACCCGCGACCAGCCCAAGAATAAGGAAAACGCATTGCGTCAGCTGAAGTCCATACTCTATGACAAGGAGCTTCAGCACCGCATGGAGGAGCAGGCCAAGGTGGAGGCCGGAAAGAAGAAGATAGAGTGGGGCAGCCAGATCCGAAGCTATGTATTCGACGACCGCCGTGTGAAAGATCACCGTACAAATCATCAGACCTCCGACGTGAACGGAGTCATGGATGGTGAGATCGACGATTTCATCAAGGCTTATCTGATGGAATTTGCAGCGACCGAACAGCAATAAAAAAAACGATTGGACAGCAATAAAAATGGGATATGCTTTCGAGCATATCCCTATTTTTTTTCCAGCTTTTCTATTATGGCGCGGGGAGAGATTCCTGATAGACAATGGTAGTCGCCCCGCAAGCAAGGTTTGTCGCCGAATACGGAGCAGGGACGGCATGTCATGTCGAGTTGCAGGGCATCCTCCGGATTCTGTCCTCTCCCCATGAAGCCTGTATAGGGGTGTGTGGCACCCCATATAGAGACCGTGCGGAGTCCCGTGAGGGATGCGAGGTGCATATTGAAGGAATCCATCGATAGCATGGCATCGCAATGGCTCAGTAGAGCAAGTTCGCCGGGGATTCCGATCCGAACCTTTGCCATATTTACCACATTCTGTGCTCCTCCTCCCAGACGTTCGATTTCAGCTTCCTCCTCCTTCCCGAATCCGAAGATGAAGATTCTCGCTTCCGGTTTGGCGGCGAAATGATCCACCACCTTTTTCAACTGATCGAGAGGATAAATCTTTCCTTTATGTTTGGCGAAGGGGGCGATTGCCAGCCAATATTCATCCTCTTTCTTGGGAGGGGTGACTGCAGCGAATTCCTTCGGATCACCCTTTTCAGATTGGCTGGGAGTGTGCGATAATTCCGATTTCTCCGATTCGGAATCGAAGATGGATCGGAAGGAGCTATCCAGGGGTAGGCCGGCCCTGCGGAAAGTATCGTCATAACGCTCCGCAGTCGGGGTGAGAGGTAGGAGGTGTTTGTTCTTGCGGCGTGTGAGACGTTTCTTCTCCCTGCGCCCCTTGTTTATTTTATATGAGGCCACACCCTTCAGAAGCAGGAAGAAGCGGAGGAGCTGCGTCCGGAGCACATCGTGAAGGTCTATGAAGAGATCGATATGGTAGCGTTGGTGAAGTTCCGTTGCCAGACGTGCCATTCCTGCCGGTCCCTTGTACTTTGAAAGGTCCACACTCACCACCGTAAGATTGTGTGGAGCATTGATGAATAGAGCCGACGGATGCTGGCGTGTCAGGAAGAAGAAATGTCGGCCGGGATTGGCACGGCAGGCATTATATACGGATGGGATGGTCATTGCGATGTCTCCCAAGGCAGAGAATCGCGCAATCAGAACGTTTTCCTCGCTCCCCTTACTTCTTAGCATAAAGCACCGGGTTGGTTGCAGGGTCGTTATACATCTTCATCTGGCGGTAGACCTTCATATATTTTCTTCCGGCGGCGATATCCTCCACAAGAGTGTCGATGGCCCGGGAGAGGTCGGTGCGCTGTTCGAGTAACACATCGAGCTTCCCTTGGCATTTGGCGATATGTTCAGCTGAGGCGTCTGAGCGTTCGGCCTGCTCGCGCATGTGCCAAATCTTGAGGGCAAGGATTGAGAGACGGTCGAGAGCCCAGGCCGGAGACTCGGTATTGATTGTGGCATCCTCAGCCACCTTTACATCGGCATATTTGTTGCGGAACCATGTGTCGATATCCTCCACCATGTCTGTGCGGACCTGGTTCGAACGGTCGATGCGGCGTTTCAGCTCAAGAGCCTCTTTCGGATCGATTTCAGGGTCGCGGATGATATCTTCCAGATGCCATTGCACGGCATCTACCCAGTTTTTGGCATAAAGGATCGCTTCGAAGGATCCTTCGGGATATGGATTGACGCAGGGGGCGTCTACGTTGTCGGTTTTATGATAGTCGGCCACAGAGCGGTCGAAAACTTCGTTGCAGGTTGCGGTGAGTTCCATAATCTGATTCAGTTTTTTTGAATTGGAGCTCTAACTTAATAAAAAAATCCGACATTGCCAAATTTCGAGGGCTTCGCGTGTTATTTCGACATTTTCTTGAAATATCGGAGATGGGAGGGTTCGGAAGAGGAGGCGTAGGCCTCGAAGATCATTGAGAGCTCCTCGATCAGACGTTCGGGATGAAATGGAGTCTCGTCAAAGAAGGGGATATAGTAGGTGTTGCAGCCATACACGTTCCCTGTCTTGAAGGCCTTGAACTGAGAATTCACCATTCCGTCGAGGCTGAGTTCCTGAAGTGTCTTTTCCCCTTTCTGATTATACCTCACGAGCCAGATATCTGCATCGTCAGCCTCTGCCAGCACTCTCTCCGGAGCCAATGCGACTCCTCCTGCACTCTTTATCTGTGCAAATGGATTCACACCTCCGGCATCCTCTATGATGCGCCCCATAGTTGAGTATCCTCCCGGAACGCTCCAGGAATTATTGTAAGGTTGATCCATTATCACGCGCGGGCGCAGGGTACGTTTGGCGGCCTGTTTACGGATCTCTTCATAACGGCTCTCGATTTCCTGAAAATTATTCGCAGCCACGTCAGCTTTCCCGAAAAGGAGACCATAGAATTTCATCCATTCCGCCTGACCGAGAGGAAACATCTCCATATAATCGGCACATTCGAGGATAGGGATTCCAAGCTGAGACACTTTCGCATAGCGGTCGTTATTCTCGAAAGGGGAGAGCATCACGAGATCGGGGTGGAGGTTGATGATCTGCTCCACATCCGGATTCAGGCCCTCGCCGCAATCGACCACATCCCCATTCATGATGCGGTCCTGAAGTTTTTTATCGGTTATATATCTTGCATTGCAAACGCCACCGATCTTATCATCTGCTTCGAGATCGGAGAGGAGTCCGGCATGTATGGAGGAATATACGAGTGCATTTTCAATGGGGATATTTATTTTGGTAGCCCCCGGTACATCGGCCACATTCTTCATCCCCTTTGGTACGAGGAGATACTTGCGGAGATTCTTCACCGTATCCCAGGGATTACGGATAGTAGCGAGATAAGCCGTGCCTCCATCCCCATCTATTTTTTCGAGGCGGAGATTGCGGGCATATTTGAGAGTATCCTCCTGACCGAAAGTCATGGAAGAGGAATATTTGTGGTTGGTGTTTCCCTTGCAGGCTGTAAAAGCAGAAAGGAGACCGATGGTAATGGCGAGGAATATGGTATTTAATTTCATTTCTATCGAAAATTTGGGAGTAAAAAGAATAAATAATACGCTCGTAATGATTATGCTGCAAAGATAATAAAAATATGTTAAAGGAAGAATGAAAATGTTAAATTTTTTTCTTTTTCTCGCTGAGGGGATTGTGCTCACGGAGGCGCGGAGGGAGGGGGATTTTCTTGGGAAGGGGCCTGCTGTTTTTATGCTTACTTCGTGCGCATCACGATTACTATCGGAGCTTTTTGGAAAGGGGGGCTGTAAGAAATGGATAGGCTTTTATGGAAGGGGATAGGCTTTAAGAAATGGATAAGATTTTATGGAAGGGGATAGGCTTTAGAAATGGATAAGATTTTATGGAAGGTGATAGGATTGTGAAATGGATAGTAATCGTGATGCGCACGAAGTAAGCATAATCCTCGGCCGAGTATGAATCTGAAAATCCACTGAAAAATCCCCCCCACCTCTTGCCCCATTCCTCAAAAATCCTTACCTTTGCCAAAACCAAGAAATTACTATCTAAACCATGCCCCCCTCCGATAATCCCTTCTACCGTGAGCCGCTGCATCCCAATTTCAATCGCCGCGCCCTCCATCATGACTATAGACTCCCTGCAAAGTATATGCTCACCATCCTTAAAAATCCCGATCTTCCACCCTTCTCCCAAATCATCGGTGATCCAAAATCCATCGCCGACATTCAGATTCTTCTCTCTCCGTTAGGAGAAGCTATCCAAAAGGCCATCGAAGAATGGATCCCTCTTTATCCGATATACGTACCTACCCATATCATTATGCCCGACCATATTCACATCTGCGTGGATGTGATCGCCACTCTTGATAAAGGGCTCAGCCGTGCCGTATCAAGACTGATGGGTAAATGCTCCAGCATATACCATCATTCTCTCCCTGACAGATTACGTCCCGAAAAAATGACTTCCCTCTTCACCACCGGTTTCAATGATAAGATAGCTTATACCGAGGAGAGATGGAAAAGGGAGAAAAATTATACGAATGATAATCCCCGTCGATATCTAATCAAGAAACACTATCCGGATTATCTGCGGAAGAGATGGCTGCTCACAGTATCCGGCGACCGACAGTTTGTAATGATGGGAAATATCTTTCTATTGAAGATGCCTCACCTTTTTAGAGTTAAGACAAGTCGGCATTATACTGCCAGAGAGGCTATCGCAGCAATGGAGCAATGGAAAAGGGAGCTCTTCAACGGAGGCATACCCATCTCTCCTTTCATCCATCCTCATGAAAAGGAACTGAAGAATCGGGCTATTCAGGAGGGTTATTCCTTTATCCGGATCTGCACGCATGGATTTGCGGAAAGGGCTGCCCCCACAGGGATTGAATTCGAGCTTATGTCAGAAGGAAGGCTCCTTCTGATCGGCCAGCCTGAATATTCCACCCGTAAGGAAGATCTGCGCTATTCTTTTGCTCAGAATCTAAATGATCTCGCCAAGGAGATAGCCGACACCGGCAATCGAGGGGTAGCCCTCACTATCCGTCCTGTGTAAGGATGCAAGCGGTTCCTGATTATAATGCTGCGGCCGGGGATTATGCTTACTTCTTGCGCATCACGATTACTATCCCACTTTCCCTCTGCGCTGCTAAGTAGACTTTATATATCTCGTGGAGGGTGAAGATCGGATGGTTACGGCTTTTTTCGGACGGTTACGATAAAACAATAGCGTTCTTGATGGTTTCCCTGTCAAGAACGCTATTTCTAATTTATAAACGAGTCTCTGTAATAAAGACCTTATGGGATATTATTTTTAACTATTGGTATATGTTTCACCGTCAGTCTTTTTGACAGTAATATGGCCTGTCTCGCTACCACTGTTATTATTGAAAATAATGGTGTTGTATCTGGAGTTAATGGTTCCTTTCCACGTTCCGGTGGCGTCATCATACGTCATCTTTACACCCGGCCACTGTGCGTTTCTATCAGTCTCTGAGTTATAAGCATATACCCATACTTCACTCCAACTGTTGGGATTGGTATAGTAGATGGTCAGATCTTTATAGACCGGGATCTCAACTTCTTCTCCTTCTTCAAAATATACCTCAGCAGTTTTTGCAGTTGTTGAGAAGTCGCAATACCAAGTCCCTCCGACATTGGTTGTGACGGCGACTCTATCTTTATTTATCCATGTGTCGCCAACCACTTTCCATCCTATCAGGTTTTCCGGTGCCCGGTCAGTTGAATAAATGGTTGTCGTGCCCGTTCCTTTTGACATTGTATGCCAGATACCATCTTCATCACGGAAAGTGAACATTACATAGAAATCCTCCGGTTTTGTTGTGTTGCTTTCATAAGAGAAAGGCACAAGCTGAGTGAGTTCCTGCATTGTAATGTAGTTGCCGATTGCCTTACCGGGCCAGTTGAATACCGGGTTACGGTTGGCACGTGTATCAGGAGCATCGGGATCTACCAAAGAATAGAGATAAACATGGGTTGCATGAGCCACATTGAAGTGAGTGCGGTATGTGGTTGTCGGGGCGTCGGTCTTATTCACGCAGCGTACCATCATAGCCATACCTTTACTATCCTGACGGCCATTCACCTCTGCATTATCGTATGATGCTATCGAACCTGAAAGCTTGAGATAGCGAAGCCAGTTTCCGATCTGGTCTTTCTCCAACCCATCGGCCTTGGTGGAAGTCCAATAATATCCGGCACGAGATTCACCGATCTTTGTGGGACCATTGGCATCATAATATAGAGCCTTCGGGAAATACACCACTTGTCCTGCACTGTTGGTGAAATCTGCACGATAATATGTACCGGTCTGTGATGTTATGAAAGCAGCTGAGTTACGAAGGGTGTTCCATACATCGACACGCGGAATCTCATAACCCTCAGGACAGAGATCTGCATACATATCCGGATCACCACCATTATTATAGTGGGCTGCCTGATAATAACCGCCGGCAGCAATCTCATCACCCATATATGTAATCTCTCCCGTGGCTTCAATATACATTGCAGCGGAGTGAGAGCCTAAGTTACGGTCGAGCCAGTAATATTTTCCGGCAGGACCCTGAATCACTTCATAATAATAAAATTCATCCTGCTGAGTCATGTCGATTCGATGGTCGGCATTGCGGAAGAGTATGGGATTATCAAAGAATCCTGTATGATAAAGATCCAATGAATAGGTGGTCCATTCCTGAGTGCCGGGAGCGGCAATAGAGAAGGTCAGTTTACCCACCTCATAGTCCCAGTCATCACCCGAAGGAGTGCGTTTTACAGTAAGGGTTACTGTTCCGCCTGCATTCGCTGTCCCGGAGGTACGTGAGAGAGTCATGCCCGAAATACCGGATGTCTCGCATTTCCAGTCGTATGCGTTGCCATTGTTAAGATCCTTGAATGTCACCTCATATTCGTAAGACCATCTTGTTGAGCTTGTGCTGCCGCCATAGTTGATCGGGAAATGAAGACCGGCATTACGGATCTTGTCATTATTTTCAGAGGTCTTGAGACCATAGCAGCGAGGCTTCTGTATGAATTCCCAGTAGTCTTCCACCTGTCCGTCTGTCTTGGTGGAATACACCGGAGTGGCAGATCCGGGCTTATTGATGGTGAGATGGACAGTGCAAAGATCCTGACCTTCGAAATCACGGGTCCATGTCACGGGTATTTCGCGAGAGAGACCTTTCCATGTCACATAAATTTTACCATTGGCACTTCCAGGATCCTTGGTCTTCTGGAAAAAGACGGGAACGCGATAAACCTTGCCCTTGAAATTAGAATCCATATTGGAGCTGTCGCCGGTATCTTCCTCTTCGGTCAACTCTACGGGAGTGCCGAGTACCATCCATGAATCGGAAACCGAAAGATGACTTGCTGTCAGAGGATATTCTGAGGAATCGGGAGAATACAGCTTTACATAGATGTAATTCTCTATAGCGTACTCAAGTGTCGGATCTCCATTATAAACCAGTTCATGGGAAACGCCAAGTTCGCGCGTACCATCACTGATCATATTGTAGGAGTGGGGCGTGAAGTCATTTATAACAACATCAAGTAGAGATATTGATGAAGAGAGTGAAGCAGCCTCAGCAGCTGTTGAGGCACCTTTAGCTTTCACATTCGTGATCATTACCTGATATTCATGGTTGCAAAGCAGAGAGAGAGGGGTGACCTTTTGAGTATCCTTATCCTGCTTCTCAAATTCCACCTTATAGAAATAATCGGCACCTTCGAAAGGAGCTTTCACAATTATGAATGGACGATTCTTAGCATCGCGGCCATTGTTGAGTGTATTGTGCACGTATGGCTCGCTATTGAGATTGGTGCCGACGCTTGCTGTGATAGCAGCTCCGAGATAGCTGTTGTCGTTGATGGTTGCAGCGGCTATGCTTGAACGTGTTGACGCGCCATAGACTTGGAAATCGTAAGATATGGTGCCCGGTGTATAACCTTCGGCATCTTCAACCGCATTAGTGACTGTCACCTTTGCTGCATTACGGAGGAGAGCAACTGAATTTCCATTTGTGATGTCGCTTAGATTTGCCACCGCACTCATCACCATATTCCCACCCGATAGAAGATCATCAGTCTTTATAGAACCTTTGATTTCAGCCTCGGTTGTAGTTCCGGTGGTGAAAGAGATTCCGGAAGGGAGGTTACCAAAGAAATAGAATTTCAAATCTGATTTGCTGTGGAGCTCAGGATTGAGTTTGCACGACACCTTGTATTGTTTATTCCCTAATGCGTCGAGATCCGCCCCTGAGAAGGTCTGCTGTTGTTGTACTGTGTTTCCCGTCAGTACAAGCATTGTCACCGATGCCACAGCATCCTCATCAGCACGAGTGCTGACCACTTGCATGGCGGGCACATCAAGTGTCACCGAGATTTCCCCGTCGGGCCCTAAGCCCGACGGAGCGTTAATCTCATCCACGCTGCAGGCTGTCATGGCCATGAGCAGCGTTATATATGTGAAGATTTTCTTTATCATTGTATTTCTATATTTAAGGTTTTCCTCCCTTATAATCGTTTTCATGTAAATAGCATAAGCTCATATTACCATCTGAATCAAGAGTAAAGGTAGAGTATGGAATGCCTTCCTTCTTGTTGGTGTAGCTTCCATCGCCCTTCCTTCTCTCAATTGCAAATGTACTACAGAAGTTCTTCTTTGCTTTAAATTCATAATAGCAATATGTATCATTATACTTATGGAATGAACCACTTCCCACAAGCTGTACATTGGGATAACTATTATAAATTTCATTTACATTTCCTACATTAGTATCAGTAAAGAAATTTATACCTTTAAACCAATCTGAATTATAATTCCAATATATTCGGAAAGTGAGTTCATCAGTTGGAGGATTAATGGGGGTACCATCAGGTGTACCACCTTTACCTGCGCCCAATGAGGTAATAGTATAGGAATATACTTCATTACCGTTCTCTGAGGTTTTGGCGAAGTTAGAGAAATTAAGGTTTTGCTCACCGCTATATGAGTTGCCATTTTTCCTCTCATATTTGAATGCTCCGGTCATCTCTGTGTTGAGAGTGCGGACTTCAAGATATGCATAGCTGTCGTTATATTTCTTGTAGCTACCACCTCGGGTTGACTGATTGTTAGGCCATGAGCTATAGTCATCATTACCCCAAACGGTGCTTCCTTGCCAAACATTCAGGCCTTTCCAAGAAGAGGAATAGGGCCAGTAGATACGATATGTCCGTATCTTTTCAGGTTCCGAACCGGGTTCAAAGGAAGAGAATGAAAGACCGGTCGCCCCCGCTTTATATTCGAACCATCCCTCTTTTGTGGGATAATCGAAGAGAGCCACACCGGGCTGTTCCTGTTTTGGATAGCGGTGGTTATCTTCCATCCACCCTCCCCAAGCATGGTTATTTTCCGAGCAATCGGTGAACATGATAAGTGCCTTACCGGGATCAGCAACTCCGGAGAGCTCGAATGTCCACCAACCGTTCCCCATTTCGGTATCCGGAAGCATGTGAATACCGGGCCAACTTGAGGGGAAATCGTCTTTAGTACACTCAGTACAGAGACTTGAACCACTGGTACCTGCGGTTTTTATTTTTGCACGATGTGCGGCAGCGAAGTCAAGGGCGTAATAATGTCTATCAAAATCAGCTCCATTTCTGGTTGGGGCCCAGCTTCCGGAACCGGAGAAAAGCCAGAAACCACCATCCTTACTTCCCGCTGCATTGGGATCGTTATCTACTCCGACATTCCATCCCTTGAAAGCTACACCACCGGTAAAGTCATATTCAAGAGCGGCACGGTCTTTGCTCTCACCTACAGGCATACCTTTGGTTGCACCATTGGTCAATGTTTGGTCAGAAGGGAGTTGCAGACACTGATACACATAGATGTGAGGATGATTCCAGCCTTCTGCGTAGAAATGGATTCGATATGTATCGTATGCAGCGCGAACATAGATATTAACCAAAGCCTCACGGGTCTCAGTACCTGTAGATGTCGTGCCGGAAACCTTTACAGCCATCTCCGAATCCTCTTTCCAGAGCTTGCGGGAGCTGTTGAGGTCGTTGAAGTTCACATAGAAGGTCACTTCACCATTCACCACCGAAATCGGTTGGGATAGATCCAGAGCATGGGCAGTGGTGCCGTCGGAGGTAAGCATCAGAGACTGAAGCGTACCTTCCTCCGTATTTTCATTCCATCCACTCTTCTCCAGAGTTACCTCATTAAGATTTGTGCGGAGAGTGATTTTATAGTTGCCGCTGTAACGTCCCGACTCTTTATTCTCAGCCACATCGATAGTCACCATATCATTGTCAATAGTGATGAATTCATCGAAAGTCAGATTGACAGCAATCTTCTTTTTGATAGTACCTGCCTGAATGGTGAACCATTTTTTATCCTCTTCAGGAATATTATTGAATTCCGCGAGGTCGATTTCGGAGTTCATTTCGATGAAGAGGGTATTGGGTGCATCATCTTTAGTGGTGAAACGGAATATTTTCTGTCCGTCATACTCCGCACAATCAGCTTCAATGGAAGCGGCATTTGTTTCATACCACATTTCAGTCTGCTCTCCGGCCTGCACATCAATGCTTGTCTGATCCACATGGAGGAATGTCGGACCATTGAGCGCACCGATCATCGTCTCTATATCCCAAGGCTGAACCTGCAGATAGAACTTACCATCAGATGCTCCCACATAGTCGTAGAAATGTGAGCGTTTCACAATTTTATTTCCATTTTCTTCATGGCCTATGGCAATAACTTTCTCCACGCCGCCTACGGTGACATGCATTGTCACATTGTCGGTTGAGGTCTGGAAGAGACGTTCGGGGACATAGAACACTGCCTGATGAGTATAGGGGGTGGTGTTTCCTTCTGCCACTGAAATCTCATTGCCTAACTCATCGACATTGGTCTTGCTGACACCTGCTGCGTCAACTGTCACCACGTTGTAATATTTACCGGAAGTGACGGTGTATTCTCCGGAGGCTTTGTAAGCCTCCTCTTTCTCCTTGGTGTCGCGCACATCCGGGAATATGGATGATGAAGACAGGTGGTTTGTAACCTTAATTTCTTTCACGAGATCGATGGGGGAGAGGTCGTTGATCATCGTCACGCGCACTTTGGAGACGCAATATTTAAGGTTTGCCTTGATGGTGATGTCCTCTGCTCCGGGGGCGATTGTAATAGAACCATTGCCTAAGGTAGAAGTGGCTCCGTCCCCATAGCTGACCGAAAGATCCTCATTTGCACAAGACATAGGGAGTCCCTTACCGAGATCAGAGGGAACCGCCACATCCATAGCAAGAAGATCACTATGTTTGATTTTATCACCGAGATCAATATTGGCCGTCACATACATTTTATATGTGCCGACTTCTATATCCAATTTATAAGCCGCGTAACCCTCTTCCGTGCGATAGGGAGTCTGACCCTTTATGTCAAGTTCAATAGGATCCTCTTCCACAGTCCCGTCAGTATTGACAGGATAAATGAAGACACGACGGTTGTCGAAGGTTGTTTCCGAGCGGGTGAAGCCTGCGAGCTGCCCTTCAGAACGAGTTCCTGTCTCCGGGATCTGGTCTGCTGGCATTTCGGGGAGATAAAGTATCACCCCCTGCGTCTCTCCGCCCGGATTCTCATCCTTATACAGCACATCGTCGCTGCACGACGTCAGCAACGACGCCGAAGCGGCGAGAAGCGCGAAGATATTTCTGTTTGAAAGTTTCATGAGCTTTTTGTATTATGATGAGCTTGAGTTTTAGAAATTGAATTCCTCCTTTTCATGTTCAGTCCATTTGGCAGTGCTTACCTGAATCTGGATTCCTCCTGTCGGAGGCTCATAGATATGGAATGTATAGACATGATTGCGTAAGATTCCGGCCCAGTCTCCTGTGAGGGCGGAGGTGGGATTCTCCACTTCGCGGTCGCCGCCGTATGTGGCGAAGCTTATGTTGATTGTTCTCTTGCTTTCGGGAAGGTTATAGGATTCTTTTGCAGTCAGGGTGATCACCTTACGTGCATCGTCACCTGCGGGCACTCCTGAGAAATCGCGTTCGAAGCAATAGAACTCGTAGGCAGGTCGGCCATCTACGGTTGAGTTGGATGCATCGAGCCACTGTGTGAACGTGTTGTCATTGGCGGAGGGGGAGTAGGGGAGGGCAGTGCCATTGAACCATGAAGCCGGCTGGGGGGTGAGGTATCCGGTGAGGAGGGATTCAAGCTCCACCTTGCCGATGATTCCGCCTTCCACTTCATCCACAATCACAATCTTCGCCATCGCGCGAACCATCTCGGTAGTGGGGAGATTGAGCGGGGAATTATAATGAATATGTTCAAGATAACCTGCCATGAAATCGGCATCCACCTTGGCAATGCCGGCCATCGGGAAATCCTTCTCAGAAGTGGGAGTCCATGCAGGGAGGGAGCCGCCGGGCATCACCGACTGCGGCCATTTGAGGGTGAGATTGGTCATATCGGCGAAGTTCTTACCCTGAATCTTGAAATCGGCGTTAGCGTAGGAGGGCACGGAGAAGACGCCGGTGAAGAAACCGTTCTTATAAGCCTCCTTCTCAAATTTGGCTGATATGGAGGGACCCCACCAGGGAGTGAAGTAGACCGTGCTTAGCGTATTATTGAGAGTTCCGCCCTCATAGAGCCAGTCTTTCTGATTACCGTTTCCGGAGATATCGTAAGTGGCAAAATAGAGTCGGTTCGCATCGAGGGCATCGAAGGGATCTGTCTCGCCGTCGGCACGTGTGCCATCGGTCCTTATCGACATAATGACATCGAAATCCCCTTCGAGACGTTCATTCTGAAGGTCTTTGTCGGAGCAACCGGCGGCGAGAGCCATTACCGGGAGCAGAGCTGAAAGCTTAAAAATCTTTTTCATATCTATTCTTCAGTAACCGGTTAAATTATTTCCATTCAATATCATTGATCACTACAACCCAGTTGTTGACATAGACCTCAAATACCGTCCAGTCTTCCTCTATACGGAGAGTGAAATCGAGTTTATAGGTGTCCTGACGGTCGAAATATTCCTGCACTGACATATCCGGTGCCTCGGAANCCTTGGCAGCCAATATAAGATCCATCAGATTCATGTCGACGAGNTTAATGCCGCTCTCGCCAAGATTGATTCTGATTCTGGCATCAGAATTCTCCATGAGACGAGCCACGTGGAAAGTCGAGACACCTGCCTGAGATGTTGCGGTCTGTTCGCCACCCTCGCCGTTAGGAAGGGGAAGCTCGGTGGAGGTGTAAGAGGCGGGACGATAAGTGATCTGGCTGCCGGATACATTGTTCTGATGGTCCATAACGCCGTTTGCATCGATGATCTCCACCTTATAATACCCTTCTTCCACCACTTCGCCGGTCTCCTTACGGATAGCCACGTCGACGGTGTTGGTATTTTTCTTCAAAGGGATGTTGACAATCTCTTCTCCATCCTCCACCTGGAAGGCATGGGTGTAGACACCGTGGAAGAGTCCCGGAAAGACCTTGCTTGATGATTGGTTGCCGGCCTCATCCGCATCCGTGGTCAGACGGCAGGTCACATCCTCCTTGGAGGCAATAGCTCTGGTTCCGTCGAGGAGGAACGGAGATTCGGCTGTGAGACCACCCCAGACCACAATGTCGTAGGAGTCGAAACGGTTAAGGCCTGAGAGGGCCAACGTGTAGTTGTTGGCGGCCAGAGTCGCCTTGTCGGCGTAGGCCGAAGCCGCGAGGTGTCCCTCCGAGTCGAAGGCGTAGACGTGAGCTGCCTCGACCTGGTCTGTCCTGTCGGTATAGGCCATGTTGTGGTCGTAGGAGATCTTCACCTTGTATTCGGGGACACAAGGACGCAAATCTTCATAGACGAAAGAGTCGTCGCACGAAGTAAGCGTAAGAGCCATAAGCCCTGCCGCCGCTAATGCGCCTCCTTTGCGTAGTTTTAGATTTTGAAGAAACATATCAGTTGTTGTTTTAATTTTATTGGTTATCCGCCGGGGTTCCACCCCCGACGGATATTGGAGTTGTTGTGATTTATGGGGTTATTTGTGATTTATGGGGTTATTGGTTAATCAATTATAACCTGATAACCATCATCACCCAATCACCCTATAACCCTGATTATTTCCATTCAGCATCCTGAGCGGGAACCACCTTCCAGGGAGCTACAGTCACGGTCATGTTGAGGAAGTAGTTCTGTTCAGTGGGATCAGGATTGGGGATGTTGATGATCGGCTGATCGGGATCAGGTATACCAACGCCCATACCAGAGATACCCTTGATGTTGATGGTGTAGAGGTGGTTGCGGACGATAGCATCGTATGAAGTGTCATCAGCAGTAGTTACACGGACAATCGCCTTAGAGTAGTATCCGTAACCGCCGTTGTACTTGATACAACGGATAACGTTGTTGTTCCCCTTAATCTTCATCCAGCCTGTCCAGCCTGTCCATTTGTTATCATTATAGGCAAGCTCGCCCGGTACAAGGTCAGTGCTGTTTGCACCTTCCGGAACGAGGACGTCAGTTGTTGTGCCACCCATAGCCTTGATAGCGTCAGCCTCAGTCTTGCAGACAGTGAACTGATTTTCGAAAGCCACGAGGTAGAATGAGCCGTCAGTGTCAGCAAGATCAGCACCATCCGCATCTTTCACAGTGTACTTACCGGCAACCACTACAGAAGTCTTCTTAGCTCGATAGTTGGGATTAGAGTTATTCTCATCGTTCTCCTGTCTATTCTCGAATGGATAGAACACCTTGTCATCACCGTAAGCTTTTGTCCATTTAGCCCAAGTGTCGGTATTGGCTGTAGTGCCGTTGAGCTGGTTGAGAGTCTGGAACTGAACTGTACCTGCGGTGTTTCCAACCCAGAATGAACGCTTGCCACCGAAATCGTTACACCAATCTTCGAGATCCATCTGATCCATTACGCTCCAATCGGGGAGGTCTTTCACACGGAAAGCCTTGTCATTTACACCGGTAAGGAAAACATACTCCGGAGTGAAGGTGATCTTAGCATCAGCTCCATTGTTCTTAACGTCATGCTCATGATCGCCGGTCAGAGGATTGATCGCACCATCGGTGAGTTCGACTTCAGACTTTACGTTTACCTTGGCTACGTAGCGTTCCACAGTCAGAGACACGGCCGTTCCTGCTTTGGCAGCGTCCTCTGATTTATAAACCTGACTTGCAGAGATATCGGTACGATGCACTTTGTTATGAGAATTGTCCCAATATCTTGAGCTACTCATATAGAACTGCTGATTTTCAGCAGCATTAGGGTTGGTATAGCGATCCACTGCATAAGAAGCCAGAGTGAGGTCGGTGATGTTGTTGTAGCTACCATTACCGTTTACAATCACAGCCACATACTTAGGCATTTTGGGGAGCTTCACGATAGCCTTGTTGCCCTCAATATCACCCTTCTCAACGCGAACTTTGAAAGGCTGATTATCAACACCTGTGAAAAGGAAATCGATGTGGTCGATGGCGCTCTCGTCAGCAATACCGGCATCAGTGCCCTCTGTGTTGGCACGAGTGTCGCTGTTGTTGATGTTGAAGCGGATGTAGCCGATGTTACCTTCCTCGTCGATGGGATCCATCTGGGGATACTCAGGCGCATCACTGGCACAGCTGCCGAGCATCAGAAGCCCGGACATGAGTGCAAAAGCATAAGATTTTTTCATTTTGAAATTTTGATTAGTTAAAATATTATTATTATTGTTTTTTCATTATAGAATCTCGACTTCGGGGGCAGTNAGCTTTTTGAGAGTGCTCATTGCGTCGGTGATGTCGATGCCCATCTTCCCGGCTTTCTCGAANAGCTTGGCAGCTTCCTCATATTTGCCGGTCTTGGCNGCGAGGACNCCNCGNGCNTAGANNGCCTGTGGGGTGTCGCCTGCCTTCTTTAGATAGTTGGCGGCTGCGGTAAAGTCGTCGCGCATCATNGCGCAGTTGGCGGCGTTGAGGTTGGCTGTCTCATCCTGAGGATACATCCTTGCTGCTACCTCGAACACATCGGCATATTCAGGGCTCTTGGGGTCGAGGGTCTCGGCATAGATGAAGAGCTCGCGAAGAGAGAGCTTCGCCGGNTTTTTACGGAACACCTGCGCAATCTCCTTGGGATCGGTGTATTTGCGGATTTCATATTCCACCGTGTAGTCGGAATGACGGAGNGCGGGATACCAGTTGAGGAGCATATANTTGTATTCCTTCGGATAGTCGGAATATATCTTGCGGTCTTTGGCGTCGAGGTCCATATCGGAGTCGATAATGAAGAGAATACCCTCTTTATGCTCGATGTCGCTTTTCTCCACCATCTGTCGGAGTCCGGCCCAATCCTCGGCGGTCCATGAGGTTTTCATGAGATTGCGGGGGAAGGTGTAAAGGTTGCGCACATAGTCGGCGAGTGCTTCGGTACGGCCTTGAGCCAGNCGCTCGTTGTTNGCGTATGAACCTTCGGGGGAGGCATATCCGGAGATGGAGAGTGATGTTATCTTTGTGTCCTCGTCGGATTTGATGGAGTCGATTGTGGCGCGGATCTTTGCAAGCTCGCGCGGGTTGTTNCGGTAATCGGGGCGGATATCGGTCTTATTGACCACGAAGTCGATGTAGGCTTCACCCTTAGCGTTACGCATCTTTACTCGCTCCTCCACGGGAGTGACAAATTCGAGGGCTATATCTGCTGGGCGTTGACCCATGTTGAGACGGGCAAGGGGGCGTCCGGCCACAGTCTTGCGGCTTTCGCAGCAGCCGACGTTCTCCACCACGAGGTCGATGTCGGCATTCTCCATCCAGTCGGCCCATTCCACGGAAGTGGAGTAAGGGATTTGTGTCACCTTTCCGGCGCGGTAGAATTTNGTGTCGGCATTATTGATAGCCTTTGTGCGCTCGGCCTGGATCCATCTGTTTTTTCCTGCGAGGGTGACGCTTTCGAGTCTGACGGAGTCATTCCCTGCCTTCACCACGGGGATGAGTCTGGTCTCATTGTTGATTCCCTTGGGGAGCTTGGAGAGGTCGAGGTTGAAAGCCACGTTAAGGCGTGAGCCGTCGTGGGCAGCTGATATATCTGAGATAGCTACATCCGAAGCCTCCGGCATGCGTGCCCACATAGAGGCGGCTGTCAGGGCGCAGGCTGCTATGATCAAAGGTCTTTTCATTTCCTGTTTTTTAGAAGATATAGACTAAGTTGAGGGCCGCTTTTGTAGGACCGAAGTAGTTGTGGACGGCATTTTCGGCGATTTTATTACCGCATTCCACGCANGGGAACGCATCGTAGCGTGTATAGCTCCATCCGATTCCGATTTCAGCCTCGATGTTCCAGTGCTTCGCGAGCATCCAGGCGTGACCGTAGGTGATCCCTGCTCCGGCGTACCATCCTTGGTAACGGGTGTCTTTAAGTAGTGAGAAGTCTGTGCCGAGAAGCATGAAATCCGTGTTCACGCGTCCGATGTTGTACTGGCCGCCGTGGAGTTCGAGTCCGATGAAGTTTCCGTGCATTGCTTCGCAGAACCAATATCTGAATTCGGGCTGTGCCATCCAATGTTTCCATTCCTTATGGTTTGAGAATGACCAGCTGTTCCAGTTTCCGTTGATATCGAAAGTCCAGCGGGGAGCCATCTTGACTTCGAGGCCGAGGTTGATGTTGGCCAGTGCATCGTAAATGACGTTGGTCTTCAGGGCCACGTTTTGAGCTTCAGCACCGGGCATCAGGATTCCGGTTGCGGCGAAAAGAGTTGCAATTAATGTAGTTCTTTTCATGATTAATCTATATATGTTTTCGCGTCGCGGCGTGGAAAACGTTTCGCCACGGTGCGAGTCTTTTTTCTATTTAAGCCAATAATTCCGAGATGTGGAGTGCATCTGGGGAGTTTTTGGAGTAGGTCTATTTTAAGGCAGTTATATTCCGGTCGGGGATACGTGTTAGTCAGGTGGTAAATCCTTCTCCCGGAAGGTTAGTTAAGCCTCTACTATAACGGGCGTATAGTCGTGTGCAAAATTAGTTAAAAAAATCATATAAGCAAAAAAANTTTTAAAAAAAGTTTAAATTAATTTTTATGCTTGGGAAGGGGATGCTTACTTCGTGCGCATCACGATACACGATGGAAAGATAGGGGATGAAGAGTTTTCATGAAAGAGGTGGTAAAGAGCGTGTCGGTTTTTCGTCTATTGTGCGTCCGGGTAAAAATACAAAATCCGCGCCAACTGCCTGCTCCCAAGCCGGTTGGCGCGGATTCCGCGGAAGGGACGAGATTCGAACTCGTGGTAGGATTGCTCCTACGTCAGTTTAGCAAACTGGTGGTTTCAGCCACTCACCCACCCTTCCTAAATCTATAACTCAAACTCAACAAATCTTGCGACTTGCAACGGCAAAATTACAAACTTTTTTTAAACTGACCAAATATTTCGGAAAAATTTTTGAAAAAAAGTGATTTTTTCTCAGTCAGACGACTTTTAGATGCTTATTTCATGCGTCTCAGAAGGATTTTTAGCCTTCATAATGGCATTTTAGGGCATGAAACGGCATTGCCATTGTCAAAGCGCTGCGGCAATCTTTCGGATATCGGCCAGCTTTGCCATGAATGATTTGTCACGGCATAGGCGCTGGCGATTGAAGTTGGTCTGTGCATTCATCCAGAAATCAGCCTCTATACCTAAGGCTGCTTCAATCATCATGGCATATTCAAGAGTGAAGTCGCGTTTACCGTTGATAAGCTCGTTTAGAAGAGACACTTTCACACCAATCTCATTGGCAAGCTTGGTCTGGGTGATACCCCGCTCCTCAATCTCTTCACGTAGAAATTCCCCTGGATGGGTGGGCTCAAATGCAGTCAGATTGTTGGCAATCATTTTGGGATCGATGCCTGGTAGTGTTATCATATCAAGAATAATGATTAGAGATTTCAACAATATTACATAGCGTCAGTATCGATGTGTCGTTTATTTCCGTCAGAGTGAATTCCACACGGTAATTTAGATTGATTCTTACGGAGAACCTACCTTTTTTGTCGCCTTTCAATGCTTCGAAATGCAAAGAATTGAATTGATATAGAGATTCCGGTGAAGGAGCAGACAGAAGTTGCTCCACGCGAGCTTTATATCCCTTTATGATTTGCGGTTGAAATCTATGCTTCTTATCCGAGCATTTTCCGAATTCGTACAATTCGCGTAGATACTCCTCTTCAAAAGTGACAATCATAACTGAAAATTATTATGCTGCAAAGATACAAACGATATTTTAATTTCACAAATTTGTGAAATTAAAATATCGTTTGTATGAATTAAATGAACCGACTGAACCAAAATTGGGTGTTCCTTATTATATAGATAAGGGTCATCATACGGTTGGTTCTCCAATAGGATAATTAATATTGCAAACCCTTCGGATAATTTGGTATTAATGAAAAACACAAGATTATGAAATTAGGAGATTTGTCGAAAAAAGGGATAATAGGATTGGTATGTGTGGCCTCGTTGGTCGGGGGTACAAGTTGTTCATCAATCAAGAATACCTGGAACGGTATGACTCAGACAGGGCAGGGCGCCACGGCCGGTGGAGCAGCCGGAGCAGCCGTCGGTACAGGTATAGGAGCGTTGATAGGCGGAGGTAAGGGCGCATGGATCGGTGCGCTTGTCGGTAGCGCACTCGGTGCAGGAACAGGAGCTGTCGTCGGCAATTCCATGCAGCGTCAGAAGGCTGAGCTTGAACGTCAGCTGGGAGAGGTGAAAGCCGAGGCCGATGGAAATAAAAGTGCCATCGATGAAATAAAGGTGCAGATGGTGAAAGACCGTAAC
Organism: Bacteroides sp.; assembly: GCA_014801985.1. Lineage (GTDB taxonomy): Bacteria > Bacteroidota > Bacteroidia > Bacteroidales > Muribaculaceae > Lepagella. The sequence continues at coordinate 11,226 of JAAVDD010000012.1, read as the reverse complement.
GACCTTGATGCGATTAAGCTCGTGCTTGGCAACTCAGTGCTCTTCAAGACCGGAAGTTATAGCCTCTCTGCCGAAGCGGACGCAGCTTTGGCAAAGATTGCCTATAATCTTGGCCAGTTCCCCGATACGGATGTCACTATCATCGGTTACACTGACAATACCGGTACGGAGGCCATTAATCAGAAACTATCACTTGAGCGTGCTGATGCTGTGATGGATTATCTCATCAATGCCGGAGTTCCCTCTTCAAGACTTAAGGCAGAGGGTGATGGCTGGAATGACCCCGTAGCTTCCAATGCCACTGCCGAGGGCCGCGCTCAGAACCGTCGTGTGGAGATTTATATCACAGCCGACAAGCAGATGATCCAGAATGCGGAGAATCAGGCCCGCTGATGACATTCTCTCCCGCGAAGACTTCTGCCGGGGATGAAAGAGACATAAAGATGAAAAAAATATAAATAATTGAAAATAATGGCAGAAATGTCATTATTTTTTTGTATTTTTGCGACAATTTTTACAGGTGAAAAGATAAAGGGAGCCGCTGCGCTCTCTTATAATATAATTTTCGGGAGCCTGCGGGCTTCCTTTTTTTAATATCGCGGCTGCAAGAGCGCGGCCGCCTAAAACAATCTTTCGGAAACAAAATGGACATCAAAGACATTACTGTCAAGTTTGCCGAACCCTCAGAGGCTAAGTATGCCGATCTGATAGTGCGACTGATCTATGAATCCGCACTCCAGCGCGGCACGGGTATCGCGAAGCGTACGCCTGAGTATATAGCCCAAAAGATCAACAGCGGGAAGAGCGTCGTGGCCCTGCACGGCGACCGTCTGGTGGGGTTCAGCTACATCGAGAGCTGGGGCCATGGAGATTTTGTTGCGACTTCCGGACTGATTGTCGACCCAGAATACCGCCATCTTGGCCTTGCCGGCGCCATTAAGGCGAAAACGTTCGAGCTGGCTCGACTACGGTTTCCGTTCGCAAAACTCTTTTCAATCACTACGTCGCTTCCGGTGATGAAGCTTAATTCGAAGATGGGCTATAAGCCTGTGACCTTCTCGGAGCTCACCGACGACGAGGAATTCTGGAAAGGATGTGAAGGATGCAGGAACTACGACATCCTGCAGCGCAACAACCGCCGGATGTGTCTCTGCACCGGTATGCTGTATGACCCTCAACAACCCCTTGCACCTAAGGATCGCGCTAATCCATACGTGATGATGGTGAAGAATACCTTCAAGAAGATTTTTCATCTTAAATAATAGTCGGGATTAATCGGGACTGATCAGGATTAATCGGGACTGATCAGGATTAATCGGGATACATCGAGATTAATCTTGATGTAACCGGACTAATCGGGACAATCAAGTGAAATCGTAAATTAAGGCAAAAGAATAATGACAGATAATAAAAAGAAAAAAGTGTTGCTTGCCTTCTCAGGAGGCCTCGACACATCGTTTGCAGTGAAATATCTTTCCGAAGATCTCGGATATGAGGTGCACACCGCCATAGCCAACACCGGTGGATTCACTGAAGAGGAACTAAAAGTGATTGCCGACAAAGCGAAGCGCCTCGGTGCGGCCAGCCACGCAACACTCGACATAACACAAGACTACTATAACAAGAGCATCAAGTATATGGTGGCCGGTAACGTGCTCCGTAACGGCACCTATCCCATATCCGTCAGCTCAGAGCGTATCTTCCAGGCCATCGCCACTATCGAATATGCCAAGAAAATCGGAGCAGACGCAATAGCACACGGCTCCACAGGAGCCGGCAATGATCAGGTGCGTTTCGACCTTACGTTCCAGATTCTTGCTCCTGAAATCGAGATCATAACCCCTACACGTGATCTGACCCTTACACGTGAATATGAGATCGACTATCTTAAGAAACATGGATATGAGGCTGATTTCAAAAAACTCGAATACTCTATCAACAAAGGACTTTGGGGCACCTCAATCGGTGGCAAAGAGACCCTCCACTCAGAGCAGACTCTTCCCGAAGAGGCTTATCCCTCACAGGTGACTGCTACCGAACCCGAAAAGCTCACCATCTCCTTCAAGGAGGGAGAGATCTCCGCAGTGAACGGCAAGGAATATGACGACAAGGTGGAGGCTATCCGTGAAGTTGAGCGTATTGGTTCACGCTTCGGTATAGGCCGTGATATGCATATCGGCGATACAATAATCGGAATCAAAGGGCGCGTGGGCTTCGAGGCCGCCGGTCCAATCCTCATCATTGCCGCACACAAGATGCTGGAGAAACACACCCTCACCAAATGGCAGCAATACTGGAAAGACCAGGTCGGCACATGGTATGGGATGTTCCTGCATGAGGCACAGTATCTAGAGCCGGTGATGCGCGACATCGAGAAGATGCTTGAAAGCTCGCAGCGCAATGTCACGGGCACAGTCGAAATACAGCTTCGTCCGCTTTCCTATACCCTTGTGGGCGTAGACTCCCCGTTCGATCTTATGAAGACCGACTTCGGAGAGTATGGCGAGGTGAATAAAGCATGGACCGCCGACGATATCAAGGGTTTCACCAAGATCCTCGGAAACCAGATGAAGATCTATCACAACAATCAGGTGAAGAACGGCAAATCCGAATAACGCAATGAAGAAAAAGATAGGAATAATAGGAGGCGCCGGTTATACAGCCGGCGAACTCCTCCGCCTGCTCATCAACCATCCGGAGGTGGAGGTGGCATGGGTTCATTCCGAGAGTAATGCCGGGAAACCGGTCAGCTCCGTTCATGTCGGTCTCTTAGGGGAGACCGACCTCGTTTTTTCCGATAGCCATCCTCTTGAAGATATAGATATTCTCTTTCTCTGTTCCGCTCACGGCCACAGCCGTAAATTCTGGGAAGAGAATCGTCGCCCCGAAGGTCTGAAGGTGGTGGACCTCGCTCAAGACTACCGTGACGAGAGCGAAGGCTACGTATATGGACTTCCCGAAAAGAATTTAGCCGGGATTGCCGCTTCCGATTCCGTGGCCAATCCAGGATGTTTCGCCACAGCCATTCAGCTCTCCCTCCTCCCTTTGGCAGCCGCCGGACTTCTACCCAAGAATGGCGAAATCAATGTCACGGCTCTTACAGGCTCCACGGGAGCCGGAGTAAAGCCCGGAGCGACCACACATTTCAGTTGGCGCAATGACAATATATCGGTCTATAAGGCATTCACCCATCAGCATCTCAAGGAGATCGGGATGACTCTCGAACAGCTCCAGCCCGGACACGGGGCGAAAATAACCTTTATCCCTATGCGCGGCGATTTCGCGCGCGGCATCTTTGCCGCTGTCACCCTCGACTGCCCGCTGAGTCAGGAAGAGGCTACAGCCCTCTATAAGGAGTATTACAAGGATGCTCCGTTTGCTGTTATGAGCGACGAACCCATACATCTCAAGCAGGCCGTCAACACCAACAAGGCAGTTCTGCACGTGGATGTGCATGAAGGGAAGATTCTGATAACCTGTGCTGAAGACAATCTTTTGAAAGGAGCCAGCGGCCAGGCTGTGCAGAACATGAACATCATGCTCGGCCTCGATCAGCGCACCGGGTTGCGGCTCAAGCCATCCGCTTTCTGAAAATTAATTATCGGGAACTATTCCGATTAATCCGGATGAATCGGAATTAATCTTGAATTATCGTGATTAGTCATGATTAATCGTGAAGAATCAGAACTAAAACGGGGATTAATCTTGAATTGTCGGGAATTATCCCGATTTATCTCCAAATTGAGAAGATTATGAAATTATTCGATGTTTATTCGCTATATGATATAGAGCCGGTGAAAGGTAAAGGCTCCCATGTCTTCACCGCTGACGGCACCGACTACCTCGATCTCTACGGCGGCCACGCCGTTATCTCCATAGGCCATGCTCATCCCAAATATGTGAAGGCACTATCGGAGCAGGTCGGCAACTTGGGTTTCTACTCCAATTCAGTACAAAATTCGCTACAGGAGCGCTTGGCAGAGAAATTAGGTAAGTTATCGGGTTATGACGATTACGCTCTCTTCCTCTGCAATTCAGGCGCGGAAGCCAATGAGAATGCCTTCAAACTCGCCTCTTTCACCACCGGTCGCCCCAAGATACTTGCATTCGGCAAGGCTTTTCATGGCCGCACCTCCGGCGCGGTTGCCGCTACCGACAATCCGGCGATACGCGCCCCCTTCAACGTGACTCCAAATGTGGATTTCGTTCCTCTCAATGATATAGAGGCGACTGCCAAGGCTTTGTCCACAGGGGAATATGCCGCAGCGATAGTGGAGGGTATACAGGGTGTTTCCGGTATCCATGAGCCCACTCCCGAATTTCTCAAAGCTCTATCCGAGGAATGCAAGAAGAACGGCACGCTCCTCATCCTCGATGAAATTCAATCAGGCTACGGACGCAGTGGCCGCTTCTTTGCTCACCAACATTCCGGAATACGCCCCGACATAATCACCTGCGCCAAAGGGATTGCCAACGGCTTCCCCTGCGCGGCGGTGCTGATCGCGCCTGAAATCCCGGCCAAGAAGGGGATGCTCGGCACCACCTTCGGAGGAAATCATCTGGCCTGCGCCGCTGCCATTGCCGTGCTCGACGTGATGGAGGAGGAGAAGCTGATTGAAAATGCCGCCAACGTAGGTGAATATCTTATAGATGAACTTCGTAAAATACCCGGAGTGAAGGATGTCCGCGGGCGCGGACTGATGATTGGAATGGAAGTGGAGGGTTTCACCGGGAGCGAACTCCGCAAGAAGCTCCTCTTCGATCATCATATCTTCACCGGAGGAGCGGGTCAATATACGGTGCGTCTTCTTCCAGCCCTCTCCCTTTCCAAAGAGGAGGCCGATCTTTTCCTCAGCGAATTTAAGAAAGCAATCAGCGGGAATCCTGCGGAAGCGTGATCAAATAGCCACGCAATTCATGAAAAATAAGAAATCAGTATGAAAAAATTCACTTGCGTAGATGATATAGGGCCGCTCGATCAGGCTCTTGCCGAGGCCGCTGCCGTGAAACGCGACCGCTTTGCCTTCACTGAGCTGGGCCGCAACAAGACCTTGCTCATGATATTTTTCAACTCCTCTCTGCGCACGCGCCTTTCCACTCAGAAAGCCGCGATGAACTTAGGGATGAATGTGATGGTGCTCGACGTGAATCAAGGTGCGTGGAAACTTGAGACCGAGCGCGGAGTGGTGATGGATGGTGACAAGGCTGAACATCTCCTTGAGGCAATCCCCGTCATGGCCTCATATTGCGACATAATCGGTGTGCGCTCCTTCGCCGGCCTTAAAGATAAACGAGAAGATTACGAGGAGAGAGTGATAGAGCAGTTCATAAAATACTCCGGTCGTCCTGTATTCAGCATGGAAGCCGCTACCCGTCATCCTCTCCAGAGCTTCGCCGATCTTATAACCATAGAGGAGTTCAAGACCAAGGAGCGTCCGAAGGTAGTCATGACATGGGCTCCACATCCCCGTGCGCTGCCGCAGGCTGTCCCCAACTCCTTTGCGGAATGGATGAACGCCACTGACTACGACTTCGTAATCACGCATCCGCGCGGTTATGAACTCGACCCTAAATTCGTGGGAAAGGCTGTGGTGGAATATGACCAGCGCCGCGCTTTCGAAGGTGCCGACTTCATATATGCCAAGAACTGGTCGGCATACGCCGATCCCAATTATGGGAAAGTGCTCTCCACCGACCGTGACTGGACAGTGGACAGCGCAAAGATGGCTCTGACCGACAATGCATTCTTCATGCACTGTCTCCCTGTGCGCCGTAATATGATTGTCACCGACGATGTGATCGAGAGTGAACGGAGCATAGTGATTCCCGAAGCCGCAAACCGCGAGATTTCCGCCCAGACAGTAATCAAGAAAATGCTTGAGACGCTATGATAAATGTTGTGAAAATCGGAGGCAACGTTATTGACGACCCCGCTGCTTTACAAGCCTTCCTTAAGAATTTCGCCGCCATTGAGGGAGAGAAAATCCTCGTTCATGGTGGCGGTAAAGAGGCTACCCGTATGAGCAAGGATATGGGGATAGAGGCCACGATGATTGAGGGGCGTCGCGTCACCGATGCACGTACACTCGATATAGTGACCATGGTCTATGCCGGACTAATCAACAAGCGTATCGTGGCCATGCTGCAGAAACTCGGATGTGATGCCGTGGGACTCACGGGAGCCGATGGAAATGTCATTCCGGCCACACGTCGCCCTGCCACTCCGATAGATTATGGATTTGTAGGAGACATAGATGCGTCAAATGTAAATTCCGATTTTATCGCATCCCTTTTGAAGGAGGGGAGGGTGCCGGTGTTCTGTGCCATTTGCCATGATGGTAATGGCCAGTTGCTGAACTGCAATGCCGACACCATAGCTTCTTCCGTGGCCTTGGGTGCCTCAAGGATAGGGGAGACCCGCCTTACGTATTGCTTCGAGAAACCGGGGGTTATGACCGATGTCAACGATGAAACCAGCGTGATCCCACTCGTCACCGCCGAATCATTCGCTCGTCTAAAGGAGGAGGGTGTGGTGGCAGCAGGGATGATACCCAAATTGCAGAACGCTCTGAAATCAGCTGCCGAAGGAGTGGCGGAGGTGAGAATCTGCCGAGCCGAGGATCTGCTTGATGAAGGGAAAGGAACCAAGATAAAGGAGACTGTATGAGAGCGGAAAGTGGAGAAGGGAGACATCCGCAACTTGAGAATGCGGTGGATCTTCTGAAACGTCTGGTTGCCACCCCCTCGCCGTCGCGCGATGAAGGCGCGACGGCCGGTATATGGGAGGCGTGGCTGAAGGCACAGGGAGCGGAGAATGTGAGCCGGCAGCATAACAATGTCTTTGCCGTGGGTAGCAGTTACGATCCTTTCCGGCCAACCCTAATGCTTAATTCCCATCATGACACCGTGCGACCGGCTGCCTCCTACACCCGCGACCCGTATTCCCCCGACATAGAGGATGGGAGGCTGTTCGGGCTGGGAAGTAACGATGCCGGAGGGGCAGGGGTGGCTCTTGCCTGTACGTTCCTTGCTCTCAAAGACCGTGCTGATCTCCCCTTCAATCTTATTTTCGCCATAACCGCTGCGGAGGAGGTGATGGGGGAGCACGGAATGCGTGCCTTCCTTCCACATCTTGAACAGTTGGGTCTGCGGCCCGATATGGTGATTGTGGGGGAACCGACCGGAATGCAGGCTGCCATCGCAGAGCGGGGACTCCTTGTGTTTGACGCCGAGACCGAAGGGAAATCGGGACACGCCGCACGAAATGAGGGAATCAACGCAATCTATCGTGCCATTGAGGATATTGAGACCCTGCGCGAATTCTCCACGGAGCGTATCAGCGAAATTCTCGGCCCGATAAAGGTGAGTGTCACCATGATAGAAGCAGGCACACAGCATAATGTGGTGCCCGACCGATGCAAATGGGTGGTCGATGTCCGCACAACGGATGCATATAGTAATGAGGAGACTGTAGAGCTTATACGTGCTGCAGTGAGGTGGAGCCGTCTCACACCGCGCTCTACCCGTGTCCATGCCTCCGTCATCTCTGCGGAACACCCATTGGTGAGAGCCGCAGAAGTGCTGGGTCTGGAATGTTTTGTCTCTCCCACCACTTCCGACATGGCTCTTATGCATGGCATTGACTCCCTTAAGATCGGTCCGGGGGAATCCTCCCGTTCGCACACTGCCGACGAATTCATTTATATAGAAGAAATCAACGAAGGGCTATGGCTCTATCCCCGGCTTATCGAGACAGCTGCGGGATTCATAGAACGCCGGCCGCCCCAAATCGAGATATAAGACAATGGCAAAACAATTATGGAACAAGGGTTTCGAACCCGACCAATCGATAGAGAATTTTACAGTGGGCCAGGACCGGGAGCTTGATCTGCGCCTCGCACGTTATGATGTGCTTGGATCCATGGCTCATATCACCATGCTTGAGAAAATCGGACTTCTTAAGAAGGAGGAGCTTGATCTTCTGCTTCCGGCTCTTGAGGAGATATTGGAGTCGATAGATAATGGAGAATTTGTGATCGAGGATGGTGTCGAGGATGTGCATTCACAGGTGGAATTTCTCCTAACGGCCCGTTTGGGCGACGTCGGGAAGAAGATACATTCGGGTCGCTCACGTAACGATCAGGTGCTTGTGGATCTCAAGCTGTTTTTCCGCGAGGAGCTGCAACGCATGGCCGAAGCGGTGGAGCGTCTTTTCAATTGTCTTCAGTCGCTATCGGAGGAGCATAAGGATAAGTTGATGCCGGGTTATACGCATCTGCAGGTGGCGATGCCCTCATCTTTCGGATTATGGTTCGGTGCATACGCCGAGAGCTTGACCGACGATATGCAGATGATTATTGCCGCCTATAACATCGCCAACCAGAATCCTCTTGGCTCGGCTGCCGGTTACGGATCCTCCTTCCCCCTCGACCGCGAGATGACCACTGAACTGTTGGGTTTCGCCAATCCTCACTATAATGTGGTGGCTGCCCAGATGAGCCGAGGAAAGACTGAACGCGCCGTGGCTTCCGCAATCGCAGCCGTGGCTGCTACATTGGGTCATTTGGCTATGGATGTGTGCCAGTGGATGTGTAATAATTTCGGATTCATCTCTTTCCCCGATGAGCTTACCACAGGCTCCAGCATCATGCCGCATAAGAAGAATCCGGATGTGTTTGAGATTATGCGTGGGAAATGCAACCGTCTTCAGGCGCTCCCAAATGAACTTACAGTGTTGACTGCGAATCTTCCGCTCGGATATAACCGCGACCTACAGTTGATGAAGGATATTGTATTCCCGGCAACTACGGAGCTTATAGAATGTCTTGACATGGCTGTATATATGCTGGGTCATATAAGGGTGAAGGCTAATATTCTCGACGATCCGCGTTATGATTATATCTTCACTGTGGAAGATGTAAACCGCCTTGTGCTTGAAGGTATGCCGTTCCGCGATGCCTACCGGGAGATCGGGATGGCTGTGCAGGAGAAGCGTTACAAGCCGACACGAGAGGTGAATCATACGCATTTGGGAAGCATCGGTAATCTTGCCAACGATCGTATTGCGGAGAAAATGAACGATTTGATGAAAAATTTTAAATAAAAATGATTTTTTTCAGAACTTTTTATCATCATGCCGCGTTATATAGTCAAGAAAGTAAAATTCGTTTCATGATGTTAGGTTAGTTATAAAAAGACTGCGGGCGATGTGAATCGGCCGCTTTTTTGTTGTCTGACTGGGTCAGACAGGTCAGATAAAGAGATGATATTTCTGAAAAAATGTTAAAATAGAATATGTTTTAAAACATTTTTCGAACTATAGCGTTTTAAAGACAGAAAGTAAATTCGTTTCATGATGTTAGGTTAGTTAAACACATAAGGAAACGCGGTCGATGTGAATCGGTCGCGTTTTTGCTGTTTAGATTATTTATTATAATTGGAATAATTGGAATAATTGGAATAATTGGAATAATTGGAATAATTAATCTATCCCCTTTATATTTTTCTTAGGTGTTATCCCTAACTCCTTAAGATTTTCTATGCGGCGGAATATATTCCCTTTCCCATTGAAGAGTTGGCTCTTTGCTTTGGCAAAAGCATCGCTGAGGCGGCCGATGTGCGTCTCCACATCCTCCATTGTCTCCGAAAAAACAGCTACTTTCTCATATAGTTCGGTGGCAGTCCTCACTATCGTTTCCACATTTTTTGTCTGCCGATCCTGTTGCCACATATTGAATGCCAGCTGGAGCGCAATCATCAGGTTGCATGGCGACACGATCACTATCCCTTTCGAATATGCGAAGCGTGTAAGCTCCTTGTCCTGTTCGATGGCTGCAAGATAGCATTGGTCGTTGGGGATGAACATCAGCACCAGTCCTATGGAATCATCCACCAGACGGTCGTAATCCTTAGATATAAGTTCATCGATATGCTTGCGCACGCTGCGGGCGTGTTCCTTCAATTTAATTTTCCTGAAAGCGGGATCGTCGGAATCAAATGCATCAGCGTATGCCGTCAATGAAACTTTCGAGTCGATGACTACCGCACGTCCCTCCGGAAATCTTACAATCACATCAGGGCGAAAATTGCGGCCGGTCTCATCCTTTACGTTCTCCTGCACAAAATAGTGGAGGTCACGTTCCAATCCGCTGCTTTCAAGAAGAGTTTCAAGAATCATCTCTCCCCAATCTCCTTGGGCCTTGGAATCTCGTTTTAGCACTCTCGTAAGATTCTGTGCCTCATTCCCTATTTTCTCTGTCTGTTCGCGCATCGCCTTCACTGCTATCTCCTGCTGCTGCGCGAATAGCCTCATGTTGGCTTCGAATGAATGTTTCAGCTCCTCCTTTGACACCTCTCCCGCAGTGCGAGTCTCCTCCACCGACTTCTTGAAAGACTCGAACTGTTCCTTTATTGGGGCAAGAAGCTCGGCAATCTGAATACGGTTGTTGGATTGCAGTTTCTCCTGGCGAGCCAGAAGAATACGGTTGTTCAGATTAAGGATCTCCTCTTTAAGACGATCAAAGCGTAATTGCCATTGCCGGTCGGCTTCCTCTATACGGCGTAGGGCGGCCTTGCGCTCATCCTCTAATTGAGCGATTCGCTGACGGTCGAGACGTTCGTAAGATTCTTTAAGTGCTATGATTTCTCGTTGATGGGTTTCCTTGAGGTCGGTAAGCTTTCTTTCGGCATTCTCAATCTCCGCTGTCAGCATCCCCTTTGATGCCGATGCACGGGCATGGCATATAAGAGCCGTTATGACAATCCCTGCGATAGCTGATAGGGTTGCAGCAATGATGATTTCCATATCTGAATCTATTTTTTACAAAGATAGGGAAAATCTTCGAGTATCTTTCCTTTCTTTACATAAGAATGTCGGTGTCGCTGTGGAAAGCATCTTTTTTCACACGAAAGTCAGAAGAAAAGCGGGAGAAAATTTTTTTAAAATCCGAGAACTTTTTTGGATGTGCAGTGGATTTTACTATTTTTAACAAATTTTTCTTCTGTTGTGTTAAATCGTATCTTTTCTTAAATTTTTGTTAATATTTGTAAAACTTTTTAGGATTTGACGATGTTTTAAAGACAAAATTAACAAAAATAAACATTCACAATTTTAAATCGTACAGCTATGAAGAAGTTATTTGCAATCTTCGGAATCCTCCTCTCAATCGGACTCTTCACCTCATGCACCTCCTCCGAAGAGGACGCTCCCAAGCCCATCACTGACTG
>JAAVDD010000011.1 GCA_014801985.1 Bacteroides sp. | reverse complement strand
GCAGGTTATTCAAATGGATCGAATCTGTCGGTGTCGGTATTAGGGGAATTTTTTCATGCCAAGAACAACTATCCCTTCACTCTTTTCAACGGCGACCACACCACCAAGGAACGCCGTTCCAACTCGCAGATGAATTCCGTGCATACGGAAGCTAACCTTCTTTTCACCCCTACCGGAGGATCCTCGCTCACGGCAAAAATCTATTATTATGATAATTCCCGTCAATTGCCGGGACCTGTGATCTATTACGCCCCAAGTTCGAATGAGCATCTCCACGACCGAAATTTCTTCGCTCAAGCTCGATATAAATCCAAGCTTTCCTCTATATTCTCCCTGATGGGATTGGCTAAGTTTAATTGGGCGGCTTCAAGGTATCAGGATGTCGATGGCATTTATCCCGACGGGAAACTTGACCAGAATTATATCCAACGCGAGGGATATGCATCGGCAGCCCTTCTTTGTACCCCCCTTGCCGGATGGGGATTCGATTATTCTGCCGATTGGTTTTATAATAATCTCTCTTCCAATCTCCCCTCCGACCGTCATCCATATCGAAACTCGGTGCTGCAATCCCTATCGGCGAAATACTCGTCCGACAGGTTTTCAGCCACTGCCAAGCTCCTTTATTCCATATTTATGGATCGCGCGGAGGGATATATTCTCAATAACCAGCCAGTGGATGCCACTAATAATAACGCGAGACGGCTCTCCCCTTCTGTAGCTGTATCTGTCCGACCTGTGATCTCTTTCCCCTTCTATCTCAGGGCCTCTTATAAAAATATTTTCAGAATGCCGACATTCAACGAACTCTATTTCGATAATTACGGCACAATATCATTGAAACCGGAGATAGCTGATCAATGGAACGTCGGCGTCACGCTTTCGCTCCCGTCTTGGAATTTTATTAAGGAGCTATCCTTTATAGCGGATGGATATATAAATAAGGTGCAAGATAAGATTGTGGCTATCCCCTATAATCTTTTNANNTNNNCAATGACCAATTTAGGGAAGGTTCGTATCTATGGGTTGGATCTGACTCTTAACGGGGATTTTACCATCACTTCCGGTCAGTCTATCCTTTTGGATGCATCATATTCTTATCAGCGTGCGCAGCCGCGCACTTCCCCCGATATGATTGATTGGATGAAGCAGATTGCCTATACTCCTCTTAANTCCGGATCNGCCTCTTTATCATGGCTTAATCCTTGGGTNTCGGTGGCNNTGCATGGCACTGCCACTTCAGCACGCTACACCACCAATGCCAATCTCCCCTCTACAAGAATCCCGGGATATGCTGANTTTGGAATGTCGCTTTTCCGCACGTTCCTTCTCCCCATCGGGTCAATTGAGCTTCGAGGAGATATNATGAATCTCTTCAATAAGCAATATCAGATTGTNACCCGCTATCCAATGCCGGGCAGAAGTTGGGCTTTCTCCATTAGATATAATTTTTAATCATTCTAAATACTTTAACATTTTTATGAAGAAAACCTTTTATTCGAAAGGCTTTTTAGCCAATGCGCTCACTCTTCTCCTCTCTGTGGCGCTACTTCCCTCATGTTCCGACAACGATGAGCCGGATAATGGCGGCAAGAATCCGGATCCGGTGGCTGTAAACTATGGAACATACGTGCTCAATCAGGGACAGGATTATGCTCAGGTTGAGGGTTCGCTCACATATATCAACCCTGAGGATAATTTCTCTGTAGAAAACAATGTCTTTGTCAATGTCAACAAGCGTAGCTTGGGAAGCACTCCGCAATGNGGCGTGAGATATGGCAGCAAGGTATATCTCGGCATATGCGATTCAAGCACAATCGAGATCATCGATGCCANCTCTTTCAAGTCGCTGAAGCAGATCAAACTCGATGCTGCCACCACCGGCTCTTCTCCGCGTGGCATGGCTACGGACAATGGGAAAGTGTATGTCACCATGTTCGATGGTTATGTTGCCCGCCTCGACACAGCTTCTCTTGAGATTGACGGCAGAGTGCAGGTTGGACCAAATCCTGAAATTCCGGCTGTGTTCAATGGGAAATTGTTCGTGCCAAATTCTGATGGGCTAAACTACGCAGTGGGTTATGGCGAAACCGCTTCCATCATNAATCTTGCCACATTCACTGTTGAATCGACTGTTAAAGTTCCTCTTAATCCCAATAAGTTCCTTGCNACGGATAATAANTTATATCTCCTCACCAAGGGTAACTACCGNGACATTGACGGCGCTATCTATGAGATTGATCCTTCCATTGCTAATCTGCAGAAAGAGGATAACGGGGATGGNTATAAATTCATTGCCGAAGCCACATCTTTTGCAGCCTTCGGGGATGCGTTAGTGTATCTCAACACACCTTACACCAACTCTACTCTAAGATATTATGCAAAATATGATATCAAGAGCGGAAACACAACAACATGGAATGCTCCGGAAGTGATTTATCCNAACGAACTCAATGTAGATCCNTTCTCAGGCGACATNTATNTAGCTTCATACTATATGGATGGTNCCTATCCAAGCTATATCCTCCCCGGCTTCGTAGCCATCTACGATAAGAACTTTACATTCAAGAAGAAGTGCGAAGTAGGTTCAGGCCCATCCTGCATCTTCTTCTAAATCGGTAATTTCTTAAATATTCATCGGAAGATGTGTCATGACATATAAAAATCATGACGCATCTTCTTTCTTTTTAANGATATAATAAATATTGGCATAGCTACGTTATTGCATTATAAAAAGTTATCTAATGAAAAAGCATACTATTACGATATTTATAACGATTATACTAACGATTATCTTATCTGCTTGTAATCACACCGGCGAACCGCTTTATATTCATCAAAAATTTACGCAACTAAATACAGTTATTACCCCTTGGGAGAAAGACAATGATCTTCTTCCCTGGAAAGGTCAGGGACATATGGAGATAATNAATTCTATAGATGATATATATGCCACCCAGACTGAACAGTTCATTAAAGAGAATCNAAATTGGCTGAANGTAGATTTCTCTACAAAATCAATTCTCGCCATACGTTCTGTATTATTCAACTATGATTATTGGCAATTCACAAAAGTCATATCTTTTGCTATTTATAATAGAGACGATAGCTATACTATAAAAAAAGGTGAGTATTCTCTCTNTGCTGTTAATTATTATGCACATTTTNATAGTGATGAAGAAGAGGAGGATCATAGTAATTGGAGGATTNTTCAAATTGCAATTGTTACAGATAAGATTNCATCAAATGCAGAGATAAGTGCAAATTGGNGTTTAAACGTATCNCCCGAATAGACATNTGACCTCTAAGNAGNTTAAACACATAACATCCATAAAAAGATAACCTCGACATTTCTGCCGAGGTTATCTTTTTATGTGGTAGTTTACGTGTTAAGCTGAAGGAAATCCCTAATCCAGGAATCGTTTTGTGAGATCGCCGTAACAATCAATTCTTCTGTCGCGGAAGAAAGGCCACCATTGACGCACATTCTCCGTGCGGGTTCTGTCGATTTCCACTATCTGCTCCTGCGGCGCATTCTCGGGAGCCATAAAAAGAATNTCCCCTTGCGGACCCGCCACAAAACTGCTTCCCCAGAAATCTATCCCGGATGTCTGTCCCGATGGATCTTCCTCAAATCCACAACGGTTCACACTTACCACCGGCAATCCGTTGGCCACGGCATGTCCCCTCTGGCTTATGATCCATGCTTCCCTCTGACGCGCTTTCTCATCATCGTCATCATCAGGATTCCAACCGATAGCGGTGGGATAGATCAAAAGCTCGGCCCCACGCATAGCCATCAGACGCGCGGCCTCCGGATACCATTGATCCCAGCACACAAGCACTCCAAGCTTGCCTACAGAGGTTTCAATCGGCTCAAAACCCAGGTCGCCGGGAGTGAAATAGAATTTTTCATAAAAACCGGGATCATCCGGAATGTGCATTTTGCGATACTTTCCTGCTATCGAACCATCAGTATCGAACACCACCGCCGTGTTATGATAAAGACCCGGAGCACGACGCTCAAAAGTGCTTGTCACAATCACCACATTGTTAGCTTTGGCGGCCTCGCCATAAAACTCTGTATAGTCGCCTGGGATTTCCTGTGCCAAATTAAAATTCTCCACATCCTCTGTCTGGCAGAAATAAAGAGAGTCATGCAATTCGGAAAGTACTATCAGTTCAGCTCCCTCCGCTGCTAAGTTTTCTATCGCCGTAAGATTTCTTGCTCTATTGAAATCTATATCTTCATTAAAGGAATGTTGCACTATTCCTATTTTCAAATTCCTTGACATATCTCAATTTATGACATTTATTCTTTTTCATTTATCCTCATCCCCTTATCGGCAACTTACAGCCTCATTGAAAATCCCTACGGGAATCTGCATCGTAGCGCAATGGAGCGAACCATGCTGTTTAATCAATGTGGTGCAGTCCACAGGTACTACCTCATGATCCGGGAACGCAACCCTCACCATCTGACATGCAAGCGTGTCATTAGCCAGTTGATTATAGGTCGGCATAAAGACGTGTGTTGGCGTGACAAGATAATTAGCGTATGTGGCAGGTAGCCTCTCCCCCTCCTCATCATAAATTGCATCCGGGAGAGGTAGTTCTATCAGATTATAAGGTTCCCCCTCCATTGTGCGGAAGAGAGTGAGCTGTGCCCTCATCTTCAGAAGACTCTCGAAATGATCATCGTCAACATTTCGACATCCAGTGAAGAGTATTGAATTTCCGGGTGCAATGCGGCAGAGTGTATCTATATGAGAGTCGGTGTCATCACCGGCAAGCGATCCATAGTCAAGCCAAAGGACATGCTCTGCCCCTAACCTTTCATCCAATATGCGGCTCAGTTCCGGTTTGCTTTTTCCCCCATTGCGGTTTGGACTCTGCAAACACTCGGATGTGGTGAGAATTGTACCGGCACCGTCGCTCTCTATGGAACCTCCTTCCAATATGAAATCACGCTCATTACGATAAGTCTGAGGGAGAATCACATATCTCTCACAGAGCTTAAGATTCACAAGGTTATCTTTATCGGAAGCGAACTTTAAGCCCCAGCCATTGAATCCGAAGTCAAGGGCACGTTGTCTTTCCCCGCGCACCACTGATATCGGGCCGTAATCTCGTGTCCAGGTATCATTATATTCAAAAGGCAATAATGTAACCTTTTCAAGACAACAACCCTCCAACACTTCCTCACCATATTCATCACTCGGAGTAAGCACCACGCAATGAATTCCGGCATCTGTCAATGCCTTAACGAGTCTTCTATACTGTTCTTGTGCTTCCGGAAGAATATAATTCCAATCTGTATGTTCGGCCGGCAATGCAAGCAGCACACATTCGCAGCTCTCCCATTCTGCCGGCATACGTATATCTTTCATTCTTTTTTATGTTAATTATCTATTTTTCCATCCCCATCCTCCTCTGCGTTGACCTACACCATAGTCTTAGGCTTATAAATACCCATTCCCTCAACTTTCGCCTGCGAAGACTGAATTAATGAGGGAAATTACAAAAGAATTTGTAATTTTGCAAAAAATAAACCCAAAAATCATGAATACACCCAAACAATTTGCTGAAGCCAAAGCTAAATGCCGCAACATATTCGAAAAAAAACTAAAAGACTACGGCACCTCCTGGCGCATCATGCGACCATCCAGCCTTACCGATCAGATCTATATCAAAGCACGTCGAATCCGTTCTTTAGAAGAGAAAGGGGTAGAGAATGCTTCGGTTGATGAGGGTATCGAACCGGAGTTCATAGGGATTGTGAACTACTGTGTAATCGCTCTTATCCAGCTCCAACTCGGATCAGGAGACCCTATATCCATTGAAAAGGCCCTTGAACTTTATGATAAACAACTCGACGGAGCCACACGGCTGATGACGAATAAAAATCATGACTATGATGAGGCGTGGCGTCTGATGCGTGTCAGCAGCTTCACCGATATAATTCTCCAGAAACTACTGCGCACCAAAGAGATTGAAGACCACCATGGAAAAACTATAATCAGCGAGGGCGTTGATGCCAATTATATGGATATGATTAATTATGCACTTTTTGCTCTTATTAAACTAAATGAATAATTATCCCTCTTCCGGTCAACGAATCTGGGGTCTTGATCCTCAGTCGCGCATCATCCGTATTGTGACATGGATAATACGTGAACTCACCGGGATCGTTTTCATTTTTTCTGGATTTACAAAGGCCGTCGACCCATGGGGAACGCTATATAAAATTCAGGATTATCTTGGAGTGATGCACCTCGATATATGGCCAAGCCTTGTAAAAGTGGGAGCCTTCGCACTTTGCGCTGTGGAGTTTATCATTGGCGCTATGTTATGCTTCGGGTCTTTCAGACGTACTGCTGCTTGGGCCGCAACCGCCATTATGTGCTTCATGCTTCCTCTTACATTATGGATTGCATTATACAACCCTGTCCCCGACTGCGGTTGCTTCGGAGATGCATTCATTATCTCGAATTGGGCGACATTCTGGAAAAATGTCGCACTTATGGCTGCCGTCCTATGGCTCTCCGTTTTCAACCGTCATGCAGGATGGTTAATAGCCCCCTATCTCCAATGGCTGGGAGTCCTTTCCACAGCTCTTTTTTGCATGGCCATTGAAGGAGCCGGATACTTCTATCAGCCATTATTGGATTTCCGGCCTTATCCTGCAGGAGCAACCATCAGCGATTCATCTTCAGTGGAGGAACCTGAATACCGTTTCATTTACGAGAAGGATGGCATAAAAAAAGAGTTTTCTGAAACAGATTCTCTGCCCGATGAAACAGACGGATGGACTTTCGTCGATAGAGTACCCATGTCTCAACCCTCTGTGGAATCCCTTGTCTCTGTAAGGCATGAAAAAAGTCTCCGACTTTGGGATCATGATGCCGAGGAGGATGTGACGGATGACGTATTTTCTGAACCGGGAGACATGATCATACTCGTCATGCCGGAGCTTGAAAAGGTATCTATTGCTTCCACTTGGAAAATCAATTCTCTTTATAGTTGGGCATCTTCCCATGATATCAATATGATCGGGGCAGTAGCCGCTTCTAAAGAGGATCTCGACAACTGGGAGGACCTGTCTATGCCGGAATATCCGATATATACCTCCGAAGACACTACTCTGAAAGAGCTTGCACGAGGGAATCCTGCCGTGGTGTTCCTGCGTAATGGGGTGGTGATATGGAAAAGTACACTCCGCTCTATCAATGTTGACGATTTCCAGGACTCAGCGACCGCCGACAATCCTATGGCATTCTCTCGCAATGATCGGGCTATCCTTATCAATACCTCTGCGTTGTATCTCTCAATCATGGCCTGTCTGATCACATTCTCATTCCTATTCCGAATGAGATTTGCTCCCAAAAGGGGGAATCGGTTTATTCGTGATGATAAGGTTCTCCCCGAAGAATCGTCATCGAGCGATAAACCTGCTCAGTGAAAAACAGACGTACCATCTCATGATTGAAAGTCATCTTCGAGAGAGAAACCTTTCCGTCGGCACGCTCGTAGACAGATTGGCTGAAACCATAAGGACCTCCAACCACAAAAACTACTTTCTTCCTTCCGGCCACCATCTGTTTTTCAAGAAAAGATGAAAATTCAATCGAAGTATATTCCCTTCCTCTTTCATCAAGAAGAATGACATAATCGGAATTCTGAAGTTTCGACAATATCATCTCTCCTTCCGCCTCTTTCTGACGCTCCGCGCCAAGAGAGGCATTTTTCTTTATATCGGGGAGAGGAGTAATCTTATATGGGATATAATGTTTCAGACGCTTGGTATATTCCTCTATCCCTTCGTTCACAAATTTAATTGTGGTCTTTCCCACTGTCAGTAACTCTATTTCCATTTTTAATTTCTAAGTTCGGAACTTTTGAGTATAATGATTTTTATTGTTAACTTTGCACAAAATTACTATATAATCCGGATTTATGAAAACTATAGATGAATTAAACGAACAATTGCTTGATCTCGCTTTTGCTGAAGACCTGGGTGATGGCGATCATACCACCCTCTCCACAATCCCTGCCGATGCAATGGGACGTTCACGCCTCATCATTAAGGAAGACGGCATTCTTGCGGGTGTTGACATTGCAGAGAAAGTGCTCCATAAGGTGGATCCTTCAATCAAAATGGAAGTTTTCATCAAGGATGGTGCCAAGGTGAAGAAAGGAGATATAGCCTTTACTGCCGAGGGGTCTATCCGCTCACTTCTCATCGCCGAACGAACCATGCTTAACATCATGCAGCGCATGAGCGGTGTGGCCACGATGACTCGTCGTTATCAGGATGAACTTGAAGGACTTCACACCAGAGTGCTCGACACTCGTAAGACCACTCCCGGAATGCGTATGCTTGAGAAAGAGGCTGTAAAGATCGGAGGTGGAACCAACCATAGAATCGGACTCTTCGATATGATTCTTATTAAGGATAATCATATCGATTTTGCAGGAGGTATCGAAAAAGCCATTCAACGTGCCAACGACTATTGTCGTGAGAATGGAAAGGATCTAAAAATTGAGGTAGAAGTTCGTTCACTTGATGATATACGCCGTGTGCTCGAACATGGTGGAGTCGACCGTATCATGTTCGATAACTTCACCCCCGAACTTACCCGCGAGGCGGTGGCTCTTGTCGATGGCCGCGCCGAGACTGAGTCTTCCGGAGGTATCACTCTCGAAAATCTTCGCGCCTATGGAGAAACCGGAGTCGACTTTATTTCCGTCGGTGCGCTCACACATAGTGTCAAGGGACTCGATATGTCTTTCAAGGCATTCTAATCTATCCTTATAATGCCTATTGATAAAAAAATTCAAGGAAAACAAAACCGTGAATGGGGTGCCTTGGCTGAGAAAATAGCTTACGATTGGCTCCTCACTCACGGTTATGTGATCCGCGAAACAAATTGGAGGGTAAAGAATACAATTGAGATAGATATTATCGCCGAACTCCCGGAAACTATAATCTTCATTGAGGTGAAGGCCAGGAAAGGCGATGCCATGGAAGCTCTCGATACTGTCGACCGTAAGAAAATCCAAAAGATGGTACGAGGTGCAAACATATATCTTCAAAGCCTCGATCGGCTCTTCAAATATCGTTTTGATATCATCACAGTCACCGGTATTCCCGAAGAATACACCCTTGAGCATTTCCCGGATGCCTTCTATCCACCGCTGGGAATGAAATGACTATTGTCCCCGACTTCTGAACTCCGCCAAAGTTATCCCCGTAGCTATCGCAACATTCAGGCTCTCGCTATGGTCGTCTGCATTATATGGAGGTATTAGTAACGGGGATGTCACATGATTTCGCAGCTCCTGTGAAATGCCCTTTCCTTCATTCCCCATTAGGATGAATCCTTTCTCTTCCAGAGAGGCCTTATAAATATTTTCTCCTTCCAATAAAAGTCCATAGACCGGAAGATCCGGGTTGGAATCAATCAACTCACCCAAATCACAATACTCCACCTCGACTTTTGCAAGCGAACCCATGGTAGACTGTATTGTCTTAGGATTAAAGATATCCGCCGTATCCGTAGACGCAAAGATTCGGCGGATACCAAACCAATGAGCGGTCCTGATGATAGTTCCTAAATTCCCAGGATCCTGCACTCCATCAAGTATAAGGTAAAGACCATCCTCTACCCTTTTAGATCTCCCGCTTCTTTCACTTCTTTTCCCAAGGGCTTCCTCCGGCAATCTATAGACCGCAGCTATATTGCTACTCGTGGAGAGTGAAGAGATTTTATCCATACCCCGTGAATCGGTGGTATAAACTTTAGCCTCCGGCAATTTCGAGAGGTCAAGTAAAGTGGGAGCAAAACCCTCTTTATAGATTATAGCCTCCAATTGAAAGCCACCTAAAGTATCGGCTACCCCTTTCTCACCCTCTACAATGAATAATCCGCTCTTTAGGCGTTGCTTGCGGCTACTCAGACCGGAATATAATGATAGTTTGCTTTTAGATAATTCCATAATTCTGCAAATTTAACATTTTCCGCCAATCCCGACAACTATTACAGAGTTTCGGGCCAATTATGCTTTGGATAGCGGCGACGCAATTCCTTACGTACTTCAAAATAGGTTTCTCTCCAGAAACCCTCCATATCCTGTGTGAGCTGTACCGGTTTGAAGCCCGGCGATAACAGCTCCATCAATACCTGACGTCTCCCTTCATCGACACATGGCGTCTGCATCATTCCAAAGCAATCCTGAAGCCTGGCACTTACAATCGGAGCTTCCGCCCCTCGACGATAACGAATACGTGCATTCCGCCCTGAAGGTAGTTTTATATGGGTCGGGGCTATTTTATCGAGTGCCTGCTGCTGCTCATAGTTAAGCAGTCCGTTTATTACATTCCGCATATCGATTTTACGCAGTTCCTGAACCGTCGAGGCTCGCCCGATATAAAGAGGAAGCCATTCTGGAGCTGAAGCAAGTACCTTTTCTATAGATACATCGGGAAAATCAAGTTCGGGATGCCATGAGGCTGCGACTCCTATTCTAAGTTGCAACTCCCTGACTTCATCGTTAAAATCAAACATAGTCAGTCCCTCCTTTGGAGCTGCGGATGCCACCGCAGTGCATATCATTTCGCGAGCATCGCCTTTTACCTGACGTGTGGCCAGTATAAGCTGGCCAAGACGCAATTCCTCTCTGACAATTGCCTTCCCTTCACGATTATCCCATAAGGCACACTCTTTCCATCTTCCCATAGACTCTACAGCCTCGCGTGAAATCGGGGCCGCCATAAAAATACGACTTCCCATTGTCGCTACGGCAAGAAATTCATGCCGAGCAAGATCATCAGAAGGATGAAGCGATAGGGCTATGCCTCCGTTGGCAAGGCGGTATTTCCCATTATCATCACGCATGGCTATCCTTTCGGGATAGGCTTTGGCTAAGAGTATGCCTATTTCTTCAGGTATCACAATCTCCTTCAGAGATTGTGGCTTTACAAGGCTTCGATATTGAGCGGCGATTGCATCTATACGTTTCCAATGTGCAGGCATTTTACCGCTCCTATATTGATGAAGAAGGGTGATTCTTGTCGATATGTCTGCATCAGTATCATCGTGACATGGATCCCTATCCTCCAATACAGCGGCTACATCGCAGGCGAGTCCTTTGAGCTTATCAGCTTCTATAAGCATACTGGCTATTCGTGGATGACACGGCAACCGCAATATCTCTTTCCCTTTGTCGGTCAGACCTCCTTTATCATCTATAGCTCCTAATAAATGAAGAAGCCTTCGGGCGTCGGCAAGATGACCTACCGGAGGAGGAGTTACCCATGGTAACTTACCGGGATTCCGCTCTCCCCAAGCGCTTAGAGTAAGCATCATTGAAGATAAATCTGCCGATAGTATTTCAGGCTCTCTACCCTCTTTCATTCTTGATTCCATGCCTTTTGACCATAGACGATAACAGATACCCGACATAAGTCGACCGGCTCGCCCGGTGCGTTGCGTCGCCATATCTTTTGATATACGAGTGGTGACGAGTCGGCTGAGTCCTTTTGAGGGTTCATATACAGGTGTACGGTAAAGTCCGCTGTCTATTACAACCGTTATGCCTTCGATGGTCAACGACGTCTCGGCTATCGGAGAGGCGAGCACTATCCTGCGAATTCCCTTTTCCGGAGGCGACATGACTCGATGTTGCAACTCCTGGGGCATATTGCCGTAAAGGGTCAATATTTCAGCTTGATTAATTTTATCTGTAAGAAGTTCCCGGCATCTGAGTATTTCACCCTGTCCCGGCAGAAAGGCTAAAATATTTCCTTCATGAGTATAAAATGCCTTTACAATTTTCCGAGCCACCTCCACGGCGCATTCGTTGAATTCAAAATCCTCACCATATACCACCTTAACATCATGGATTCTACCCGGACTATGGATATAAGGTGCGTCCAACGCCCTCGCCATTGCTTCCCCATCAATGGTTGCCGACATTACAAGAATTTGCAGATCCGGGCGAAGTACATTTTGAATCTCCCGGACAAGGCATAACGATAGGTCGGAAGATAGACTCCTTTCATGATATTCATCGAAAATCACTGTCGATATCCCTGCAAGAGTAGGATCCTCTATCAACATACGTTCCAGAATCCCCTCTGTTATAACTTCTATTCGCGTGTCGGTTGAAACTCGCGTATCAAAGCGCACTCTATAACCTACAGTTTTCCCTGTATCCTCTCCCAACATAGCCGCCATACGCATTGCCACCTGACGCGCGGCAAGTCTTCTTGGCTCAAGCATCAGGATTTTCCCTGCTTGCATTTGCTCAAGAAGCACTAACGGAAGCAAGGTGGATTTGCCGGCTCCGGGAGGGGCGGTGACTATTAAACGCGTATGCTCTGCCAAGGAAGCGCAGACTTCCTTGGCTACCTCGGAGATGGGATACTGGCTGAATTTTTCTATCACTGATTTATCATCAATCATTACGATTTTCTATCCTTTCTATAATCTTTTTCACTCCCTCTGGGAGTGGCTGTTGATTTAGTGCTTCCTGAAAAGGAATTTCCTGTTTTTCAGCTCGTAACTCCTTATATTCCTCAGGGGTGATATACGTCATGGATATGGGATATAGCTCTATATATGTATCCATCTCAATAGGTTGATCCGTATGGAATATCTTTTTGAAGAGTTTCCCCTTTGCCAGAAGATGGATGGAATAGGTGGAATAAATGAAGTCGTCAAATGAATAGTCGCCGGAATCATTGACTTTATAGGCCAGGCAACTTTGCATATTATCCGCGTCTATTGTCATTCCAAGGAGCTTTAGAAAGAGAGGCGACCATTTATGGTCTTTATATTCCGACAGATGGTCGGTGGTCATGGAATATATGTCGTTTTGCTTACGAAATATATAGGCCGGGCCATACTTACCCATTACCGCCACACCTTTGGCTCCCTCCGAAATCTCCTTTCGTTCATGAAATTTATAATCAGGCACCTCCAACATCTCCTTCCAGGATAGCAGGGTGATTTCATCATCATCTTTGGGACGCGCCACACTGTCGAGTCCTTGGGCATTCGTGATACGAGCATATTGTCTTTTATTCCTGACTTTCGGCGATGCATCTCCACTTTTATATCCCTTCACCTTCTTATCTGCATCTTTAAGAAATGATTCGAGCATATATTCACTGTAAAACTGAAGAGTATCGGAATTGGTTGCTCCTGTGGCATATTCTCGTGCAAAACATATTACACGCTTAATGGGGCGTTCGTTAGGATTTATCACTATCTCATTTAGAGAGTAGACAGCCGGGACAAGACGAATGGTATCAACGCTTTTCTCTAAAATGGTCGGCTCATACCCAACATTTCGTATTGAAATAGGATATTGGTTTGCCGGAGGTTCATTGATTCTCCCATTCTCATCGCTTAATCCCAATATAAGTCCGGATTCTCCAAGTATTGTGGCCCCTTCAATAAGTGAACCATCCAAAAGCATCTACTATTATGTTTTTCTCTCCGAATGATGAAAGAAAGGAGCAGATTAGACTCAATGAAACTATAAAATATCTCATTTTCATTTAAGGATTATTTTATCGAACAAGTTTCCGATATATCAGAAAAATTTGGAAAATTTTAAGCCCACCCGATTCTCGCGGAAGCTCATATCCTCTTTTAGAAGGTCTGTGATACCCAAATCCGCTTCAAGAGAAAGCCGGCAATTATTGATCAGAGGAACCCCTATCCCTATTTTCCATGAACAATCAAAACGGCGGTTTATTTTCCATAAGTCAAAAAACTCTCCAACCTCCTCTTGGATTGCCTTATTCTTGAAATGGACTTTACCTGCAAAAGCATATCGTATTTGAGGTCCGGTGTAGACATCCAATCCGAATTTGTCAGAAATATTTATCTCATAACCGAACAACAAGGGAATCTGTAAGCCATATTTGGTGACTTTGGGATCCACCTCCGTTGAAGTGTGAGCTGCATCAGGTATTACCAAATCCTTATATTTGTAGTTGCTATAGAAGAGGGAAACACCCGGCTCGAAATAAAAACCTTTCCCAAGATAGAGATTGCACACTCCACCTATAGACGTTCCGATTCCGGGTGAAAACATGGTTACACTATGATTCTCTCCTTTCCACTTTCCAGGAATCTCAACATCCAATGCCAGATTCATCCCCCAGTCAACTCTGTTTTCAGCATGAATTCGATGGGCATAACAGCACACAAATACTGTCATTATAGCCATAATAAATTTTTGTTTCATAGCCACGAGATTTTTTTATATATTTAAAGTGAAATCTACTTGGATTCTGAGGGGGGATTACAGCGGCTGAGTAAACCTTGGTTCTCCACAATAGTGCCAATAGAAGAGAGCAAAACACCTAAACTGTTAATGACCACCACTATAAAAATAACACTCATTTCAGTTTATTATTGTCTTATTCTCTGAAGAGCACTCGGTTTAAAAGATTTAGAGAAGATCTTCGCGACAAAAATAGATCACATTTACGGCATACTAAAACTACTTCTGTCGCGAAGATATTCCCGGAAAATTTATAAATAGTGTAGAATTGTGACGTATATTGTTTTCGCTTTAATTAAACTGTTAATTCCTCTATATCACTTATCATATCCCTTGTAGAGGCTTCAATCTTCTTCGTGAGACAGAAGGTTAATACTACTGCACTTATAATAATCACTACAAAAATGGAGATTAGGATAAGCTTTAATTCTATTGGGATATCAAAAACTTTAAAAACACTATAGAAAAACCATATCATCCAACATAAAAGTTCCATTTGTACATCCAGTGATTCCGTAGTGATACGCTTCTTCCTTTTGTAGGAATTTCCCGACAAGAAGCTCAAACTCTTTTTCAGAATTGTTCATTGAGGTGGATATTAAGTTAAAAAGTTAGATATGAGAGAGGAGTCTATCTATATGACGTAATAACCGTTGAAAAACTACATAGACAGTATAATTATTTTGCAATCTCCGAACATAATACAGGATTTACCGTTTGACAGTCTTTCATAACGTCTCTTTGATGTCGACAAGCATAGAGTGGAATTAACAAGTAATATATCTCACTATTATTCCCCTATCATCCTAACTTCTCATTTTCTTATTTTTCCAAGCCGTTTTATCGGATTTTTTTTCTATCTTTGTAGATTAGAAAAAATTAACCCGAATATTCCTGATTTTTTATGAAATATATTGGTGCTCACGTTAGCGCTCAAGGGGGCGTTTCAAATGCTCCGCTCGAAGCTGAAAGGATTGGGGCAAAAGCCTTTGCCCTTTTCACCGGCTCCAACACCCGATGGAAATCAAAGGCTATTTCCCAAAAAGAGGCAGACAATTTCAAAAAATATTGCGTTGAGTTTGGTTTCGCACCGGAGGTGATACTACCTCATGACAATTTCCTTATAAACCTCGGTTCGCCGGAACCGGAAAAACTTGAAAAATCGCGCGAATCATTTCTTGACGAGATGCGTAGATGCGAACAGCTTGGTCTGACGCTACTCAATTTTCACCCCGGATCACACCTCAACAAGATTGATGAAGATAAATGCCTCGACCTTATAGCCGAGTCGCTTAACCTAATCCTTGACCAAACTCAAGGAGTGACGGCAGTGATTGAATCCACAGCCGGACAAGGATCAAACCTCGGTCATCGTTTCGAGCATATAGCCCATATAATAGATAAAGTGGAGGATAAATCACGTGTCGGCGTCTGTGTTGATACCTGCCACTCCTATTCCGCAGGCTACGACCTCCGCTCACCGGAAGGATATGAGCAGACATGGAATGAATTTGACAATATCATCGGATTATCATACCTTAAGGGAATGCACATAAACGATGATAAACGAGAATTAGGGTCAAGAATAGACCGTCACGAAGAAATCGGCAAGGGAACGCTTGGACTCGAATTCTTCGAACGTCTTGTCAATGATCCTCGATTCGATAATATTCCTCTTATCCTCGAAACCCCCAATCCCCAAATTTGGCCGGAGGAAATCGCTCTTCTCTACTCCCTTATCAAGGATAAATAAGAAGAAATCCTAATTATTAACGCTTTAACATAAATTCTTTACATGAAAACCAAACCAGATTTAGGCTTCTGGAAACTATGGAACCTATCCTTCGGTTTCTTCGGCGTCCAGATCGCCTACGCGCTACAGAGCGCGAATGTTTCTCGAATCTTCGCTACAATCGGTGCCGACCCGCACGACCTTTCCTACTTCTGGGTTCTCCCCCCGCTTATGGGTCTTCTTGTGCAGCCCATCGTAGGAACCATGTCCGACAGGACCTGGAACCGATTTGGCCGTCGTCTCCCCTATCTCATTGTGGGAGCTCTCGTGGCTGTTCTTGTGATGTGTCTTCTTCCTAATGCCGGCTCTTTCGGCCTCGGAATCTCAAGCGCCATCATAATCGGACTTATCGCCCTCATGCTGCTCGACACCTCGATCAACATGGCGATGCAGCCATTCAAGATGCTCGTCGGAGATATGGTGAATGAAAAGCAGAAAGGTCTCGCTTATTCAATCCAGAGCTTCCTTTGCAACGCAGGTTCGGTTGTCGGTTTCGTTTTCCCCTTCGTCCTTGCTTGGGTAGGAATCAAGTCTACTGCACCCAACGGTGTTGTGCCTGATTCCGTAATTTGGTCGTTCTATCTCGGGGCTGCCATCCTGATGATCTGCGTTATCTATTCGCTCGTCAAAATCAAAGAGTGGCCCCCGCAAGTGTATGCCGAATACAACGGTGAACCTAAAAAAGAGGGCAAGAAGGAGAAAACAAACTTCGTGCAGCTTCTCAAGAAGGCTCCCTCCACATTCTGGACCGTCTCTCTCGTGCAGTTCTTCTGTTGGTTCGGATTCCTCTTTATGTGGACTTACACCACCGGAACGGTTGCCACAAATGCTTTTGACACTCCCGTGCTCGACAAGGTTGACGGCATCACGGATGGTTCAAACACTGTTGCAGGGAAGTATATCCTCATAAACGATACACTTCCCATTGTGGAGAATGGTCATAAGCTTGTGGCAGGTGTGATGCAGGGCGCGGATTTTCTTCCTGCCTCCACTATCGTCAATGCTAAAGGCGACACCATTGTAAAGAGTGGTAAAGTGGTCTACGGCGAAAACGGCGCATCGGCTGAAATCGGTAAGGAATTTGCCGCTGCCGGCGAAACTGTCACTCTCGATGGCACTCCCGTCACTCTCAATGCTCCTGCTAAAGTCACCGACTATCTATCCACTCTTTCCGGAGCCGTTAAGTTCAGCAAGGGCCAGAGTGTTGCTCGCGACCATAACACAGGCAAGATTGAAGTTATGGAGAAAGAGGATGTTAATATTCCCGATGTGAAGGCAGCCTCTTATGAAACCCATAAGGACCTCGACACATCTTCCAAGCAGTATAATGCTGCCGGCGACTGGGTGGGTATCCTCTTTGCAGTTCAGGCAATGGGCTCAGTGCTCTGGGCTATCGTGCTCCCGAGATTCAGAAGCCGCAAGTTCTCTTATGCTCTTTCTCTCGTGCTTGGTGGTATCGGATTCATCCTCTCCGGCGTGATTACAAACCAGTATCTACTCTTCATCCCCTTCGTGCTTATCGGCTGCGGTTGGGCTGCCATGTTGGCATGGCCCTTCACTATCGTGACCAACTCTCTCAAGGGTGGTAATATCGGTGCATACCTCGGTCTCTTCAATGGTTCGATCACTATCCCGCAGATTGTTGCTGCCGTGACAGGTGGTTGGATTCTTTCTGCTTGCAGCGTGCCGGGCGAGATAGCTCCTCAGTATATCATGATGATCATTGCCGGTGTGGCTCTCATCATGGGTGCTGTCTGCGTTTCCTTCATCAAGGAGGGTGCTGCAGATGAAAAACCTGTTGAGACTCCTGCCTTCAGTGAGGATATCTGATAATAAATGTTTAGAATCTAAAAAGCATTCTAAAGGTTTAATCTTTCATACCGGAGGTTCGCACCAAGAAAGCGAACCTCCGGTAATCATATCCAATCAGAAGGTAGTGTAGACTATACTTATCCAACTTCATATTTTCATCTTATAAATTCAATCTCATGCAAGAAAACGTTAATCATGAATATGAATACAAGGGCCTTTGCATAAACGGCTTCATGATGATCATATTCACTTTAATCCTTATCCCTGTCCTCATCGGTCTTACCATTGCCAATGCCGACGAAGATCATATCGGTGTTACAATTGCCATAGAGCTCCCACTGTTTATCCTTTTCATCCTCGGCTGTGTTGGTTATTTCGTTCAGGAACCTAATGTGGCACGTGTCATGATTTTCTTCGGGAAATACAAGGGGACATGTAAAAAAGTGGGATATTTTTGGGTCAATCCCTTCCTCAACCGCAAGAAACTCTCACTCCGTATCCGCAATATGGATATCGAACCAATCAAAGTGAATGACAAGATCGGAAACCCCGTGCTCATCGGCATGGTGCTCGTATGGAAAATCCGCGACACCTATAAGGTAGTCTTCGATCTAGATTCTCAAAGTTTAGGCGCACAGAATAATTCCATCTCCAATCAGGCCCTTGAGAATTTCGTGCGTATCCAGAGCGATGCAGCCCTCAGGGAAGTCACCGGTCACTTTGCCTACGACCAGACTGATTCTTCACGACCCGATGAACTTACCCTAAGGGATTCCGGGCAAGAAATCAATGATCTTCTTGAGAAGAAAATCAACGAACGCCTTGCAATGGCAGGAATGGAAGTGGTGGAAGCACGCATAAACTATCTTGCATACGCTCCTGAAATTGCAGCCGTGATGTTACGCCGCCAACAGGCATCTGCAATCATTACGGCCCGCGAGAAGATTGTAGAGGGAGCTGTATCAATGGTTGAAATGGCTCTATCCACCCTTGAAAAGAAGGATGT
Organism: Bacteroides sp.; assembly: GCA_014801985.1. Lineage (GTDB taxonomy): Bacteria > Bacteroidota > Bacteroidia > Bacteroidales > Muribaculaceae > Lepagella. Next base: position 68,792 of record JAAVDD010000011.1, on the reverse strand, counting down.
AGTGAAACTTACCAACGACCAGAAAGCATCCATGGTTGGTAATCTTCTCACAGTTCTATGTGCAGATGAACCCCTCACCCCCACCCTCAATGCCAATGTCTGACATTCTGTTGGATCCCTACATCGTGAACTATTAAACATAAATATATCCGCGCCAATTGTGAGAATTGACGCGGATATATTTATGTTTGCTCCTTCCAATCTTTTACATCCTGATTTTCTAAGATCAAGACTATATGTTACAATCTGAATACAGATAACTTATGAATCTTTGCTTTCAGTATCATTCTCAGATTTTTTTGCCTGAGCTGTGGCTGCCTCGACCACCACCTTTTCTTTCTTTGTATCATCTTTATCGGCACCTTCCGGATGATTCTTCACGTATGCCTTATAAGCAGCGATGAGAGATGTGGTTGTGCCATTTTCCTTCGACTCCTTGTTTCGCTGAGTAATGATATTGGTCACATACACAGTGAATATCGGGAACATCATCATTCCCAAAGCCGCCAGTAATACCGAAAGCACTCGGCCAACACCCGTCACTGCCGTGATGTTTGAACCCACGGTGGTTACATCCATAGCCGCCCACCATAGAGCGTCGGAATATACATTTACAAGCGGATTGACACCAGTTTCGAAAAGATAGAATGTCAGACTTGCAAAGTAGACAGTAGAGAAAAGAATGATTATATAAGTGAAGAAGAGGCCGGTAGCCTTATTCATTGTAAACCAACTCACCACAATCGCCAGAGCATAGCCTCCTCGTATCAACGGCATATAACGGATGAGATAGGAAACCTCCTGAGAAAGCTCGATACCGTAGTGATATATGATTGCCTGATATGGAATCGAGACAAGAAGAAAGATAAGGTTGGTCCAGAAGAAATGCCATTTCCTCTCCGAGACAGCAAGCTCAATGAAAAAGGCAATAATAAAAACCATACAGATCCCGAACTGCCACTTCTGAAAATTATAGCTCTCATAGAACGTGGTATTCTTAAAACTATCGTAGGAAATCATCCCTATCAATAATAAGGATAGGAGAAGCACTACAATATGCAAAAGCATCATTATCCCTCTTTTCCTAAAGAAGGCTCCGAGTGTTGAGATATTCATAATCCTTGATGATATTAAACTATTATATTTATTAAACGTTAAAAAATATAAAGGTGTTCATTAAGCCTAAAATGCAACACAGGTCAAGACAGAAATTCTAAAAAATAATATTATGGCTCAACTTTACACGGCTTCACAAGTGGTGAAGGAATTTCCCCGGACATGTCTTAGGGGAATCGGACAGGTGATGTTCCAGGACAATATGTGGACCGGTCTCCTGTTTACTATTGGTATTTTCTGGGGCGCATACGCCGAGGGGTTCCCGGCAGTGGCCTGGGGTCTTGTGGTCGGAGCGGTTGTATCCACTCTCACAGGCTATATTCTTCAACTCCCGGACAAAAATGGAGCGCAAGGGCTCTGGGGATTCAACGGCTGTCTTGTCGGTTGTGCATTCCCAACTTTCTTAGGTAATACGGTATGGATGTGGATTGCTCTTGTGATTTGTTCCGCAATGACTATATGGGTGCAATCCGGACTTGACAATGTATTAGGGAAATGGAAACTTTCCGCCTTTACTTTCCCTTTCGTGCTCTCCACATGGTTCTTCCTTCTCGCTTCACGCTACCTGCATGGAATGCCTCCTGAATATATGGGTAGTCCCGAACTTCCCGGAGATGTCCATACCGCACTCAACGTAGGCTTCGTTGACCTCGTAATATATTGGCTGAAAGGAATCGCACAGGTATTCCTAATCAACAACTGGGTGACCGGCATATTCTTCATTGCCGCACTTGCTGTCAGCAGTATCCGTGCTGCCGTATGGGCCATGATAGCATCAGCCATAGCACTGGCAACGGTAATCTGGTGGCAAGGTCCCGGAGAGGATATCTCGGAAGGCCTTTATGGATTCAGTGCTGTTCTGACAGGTATCGCCCTCGGTGCCACATTCTGCAATACTTCCTGGAAGTCGGTTATATGGGCAGTGATAGGTATTTTCATTACTGTATTCATCCAAGCTGCCATGAACGCATTCTTCGCTCCTATGGGTCTCCCGACACTTACCGGACCTTTCTGCGTTGCGACATGGCTCTTCCTCCTCCCCGCCTACGACTTTTTCCAACTAAAGAATTCATAATATCGTAAGGTAATAAATTATCAAAGACACTATGACCAAACAAAACATTAATAATATGCCTCTCACGTGGAGGCATATTTACATTGTAGCCGTTGCATCTCTCGGCCAGCTGATCGGTACGGCAGTTGCAACTGTGGCAGGTGTGATTATCCCTATGATGAACATACTTGCCCATCCTGAACTCTCCACTTTCATGCAGGGTCTCATCGGGTGTATAGATCTTATCGGTATCGCCATCGGATCTGTAATATTCGGATCTCTGAGTGATAAATATGGTTACCTCCTCTTCTTCCGCTTCTGCCCGGCACTCATGTTGGTGGCCTCACTCGTGGCATTATTCATCCCTAACGTGGCCGTGCTAACTATCGCATTATTCTTCGTTGGGCTTGGAATCGGCGGTGAATATAGTCTTGATTCCGGATATGTTTCCGAATTAATGCCCGTGAAGTATCGAGCGCTGATGGTAGGAGTGACAAAGACCGCTTCCGCACTCGGAAATATCATCGCAGCAGCACTCTGTTTCTGGGTTATAATGGATACCCGCAATGCAGCCGACTGGCATCTGTTGATGTGGATTGTGGCAGCCATTGCAGCTTTGATGCTTATCCTCCGCATTAAATTCTATGAATCTCCCAAATGGCTTATTGATCATGGGAAAATAGCAGAAGCAGAGAAAGCTGTGGAGGGTTTTCTTGGGAAGGATGTGATGATTCCTGTGCCTGATCCTCAAGCCTCTCCCGTCTCAAAAGTTCAGAATGTCGATTCAGGAAAGCACGCCGATACAGGAAACTTTTTCTCCTTTATTATCAAAAACGGGAAACGCGTTATATTGAGCGGTATTCCTTGGGCTTGCGAAGGGCTTGGTGTATATGGTATCGGCGTGTTCCTACCTATCCTTGTAATGGCATTGGGACTTGAACATTTCACTGCCGGTGAACCAGAAATTCTCCATGTGGCATCCTCCGTAAAAATCACACTTTATATCAGCTGTATCATGCTTCCAGGCTTTATCCTTGGGCTTTGGCTAATAAATAAGAAAAAGAGTATCACCGCAATTCAATCAGTGGGATTCTGGCTTTGTGCGGCAACTCTTGTGGTTCTACTCCTGTCATATCATTTCCAATGGAACAAATGGATTTCAATAGGGGCATTCATGGGATTTGAGCTTTTCCTTAACATGGGACCTCACCTTATTACATACGTCCTGCCTCCTAAGATCTATCCTGTAGAAACACGTGGTGAAGGTGTGGGAATTGCAGCTGCCATCGGTAAAATCGGGGCAGTTCTTGGAGTATTTTTCATCCCTATTCTACTTAAAGCCGGTGGAGCAACTCTGGTGTTAATTGTTTCAATCGCTGTAATGGCTATCGGTGCAATTGTCACTAACATCTACGGGCGCCTGGTGCAAGAGAATGAAAAGGAAACAGCTTAGATAAAGCATTGATAATCCAGATAAAAAATAAGCTCTCGACTAATGTCGAGAGCTTATTTTTTGATATGAAGAAAGAGCGCGTGATTTTATCCTGCCACCACTATATCCGCTATCTGTTCAGGCGTTAGAGAGTTGGCACGAAGGAAATCTTCTACATTATAACGGTCAACGAATTCCTTCTTGAATCCAAGATTAATCGTTTTCACCCCATAACGGTTCATATAGGTCGAAACTTTCTGACCGAATCCACCGTCGATTATTCCATCCTCAACTGTTACCACCAAACGATACTCTTTCAATCCGTCAAGGAATTTCTCATCGACCTTAGAAAGAATACGAGGATTGACCACCGTAGGATTAATGCCTTTCTCCCTTGCCAAGTCGGCAGCTTTACGAGCAAACTGAAGGAATGGCCCCTCGGCTATGATTGCTACATCAGCTCCGGATTCCACCATCTCATAACGCTCGAAATCGGTGTTTACAGGTGCTGTCTGATGCTCCACCTTACCACCCGGAGTCCGCACTACCAAAGGCCCTACAGTATTGTTGGCTGCCAATTCGAGCATGGCCTTATATTCTTCCGCACTCGCAGGAGCCAACATTGTGATATTCGGAATATTTGAAAGCATTGCAATATCAAAGAATCCAAGATGTGTCACATCATTCATACCAAATACGCTTCCATAGAACACCACAAAAGATGCAGGAAGATTATTTATTGCCACGTCATGCGACATCTGATCGTATGCCCTTTGGAAGAATGTCGATACAACTCCCATCACGGGATGAACTCCACCCTTGGCAAGTCCGGCTGTCATGGTGACTGCATCCTGCTCGGCAATACCGACATCAACAAACTGTTTTCCGGCTTCCTCTCGCTGAGCAGCCGTGAATCCAATAGCTCCGGGAGTTCCAGCGTTGACCAGAACCACTTTCGGATCCTTTCTCATACTCTCTGTAATTGTCTTGACAAAGATATCGTCATAGCTTTCTGAAGAATTTGGATTCAAAGGTGCACCGGTCTTTGCGTCAAACGGACCATGGAAATGGAATGCCTCTTTATTTGATTCTGCACAGGGCAATCCCTCCCCTTTCATAGTGTTTATGTGAACTAACACGGCATGATTCCGGCCTTTAGCCTCTTCAAATGCCCGGATAAGGGAGCGAATATCATTTCCCTCTTTCACATAGATATATTCATAACCAAGGGCCTTGAATATATTATTGGGTGATGTTCCATTTGAATCCCGTAGTTCCTTGAGATGAGTGTAAAGCTCTCCATGATTCTCGGCAATCGACATCTGATTATCGTTAAGGATCACAATGATGTTAGAATGCAATTCCGGAGCATAGTTAAGGCCTTCAAGAGCCATACCTCCTCCTAAAGATGCATCTCCTATGAATGCCACTACATTCTCTTTCCCTCCTTGAAGGTCACGGGCCTTGGCAAGACCGGTTGCAAGGGAAATGGAAGTGGAGGTGTGACCCACTTCAAAAAGGTCATACTCGCTTTCACCAGGGCAGGTGAATCCCGTGACTTTATCATAATCTTCAGGATTTAGGAAAGCGTCGATACGACCTGTAAGCATCTTGTGTACGTATGATTGGTGTGAGACATCATACACAATTTTATCTTTAGGCGCATCGAAAACATAGTGTAACGCTACCGTTGCTTCCACCACACCAAGATTAGGACCGACGTGTCCACCATGAGCCGCCAATTTTCGAATAAGAACGGCTCTTAATTCTTCACTAAGTAGATTCAGCTGATCAAGGTTAAAATCCTTTATATCAGCCGGTGATTTGATTTTTGATAAGTCTATTTCCATAATATTAAATATACATAGTAATAACGTTTCGTATCTTTATAAGTTCTTAAGTATCTGTTCAAATTAAACCGCTACTATATTTTGCTAAATTAATAAGCTGCTCCCATACAATCTGCGCAGTTATTTTTGTATGTGTTTAATTTGAACAGCTACTTAATAACAATGATTTCGACTTATGGAAAATCTCCGCATCTCAAAATAATCCAGAAGATAAATCAACGGTTGGCTCAGTTAGCGGCTTAGCAAATGTTGAACAACCTCTAATTTTACCGAACTATTGTGAAAATCATTAAGTGAGTAGTCAAATTTATTTATTGTAAAATTTCTTCTTGATTAATACCTTATATTATGGTACACACTAATACATACGATTATAGCAAGAAAGAAACAAATATCACTGACAGACGAAGAACGTTTGCAACTGGAGGCCGGATACAAGTATGGATCCGACCACAGATACCGTTTACGGTGTCGCGCCATCCTGCTCAAGAGCGAACATCTTTCCAATGCGGAAGTTGCGCGGAAACTGGATGTGGCAGTTCCATAAGTATTCAATTGGACAAAAAGATACTCGGAAAATGGAATATCCGGATTGAAAACGAGGCCCGCACAGGGTCGCAAGCCCATAATGGACTGTTCGGACGAGGCATTGGTACGGGAAGCTGTGTCACAGGAACGCCAGAGTGTGAAATCGGCAAAGTCCATGTGGGAAAAAGCCTCCGACAAGAAGGCAAGCGATATCACCTTCAACGTTTTTTAGAGGTTCTGGCGCAAGATATAAGCGTATCCCCGGACGCCCAAGGGTAATACCCTCGCCGCAACTCCATGCGATCAAGCGCGAGAAGTTGCAGGAACTTGAAAATCTGAACAATCAAGGACTCATCGATCTTTTCTTCGGAGATGAAAGTCATGTTTGCACACAGGGATATGTGCCATACGGCTGGCAGTTTCCCGGAGAGAATGTCTTCGTGCCGTCCATGAAAGCCGCCAGGCTCAATATCTTCGGTATGATCACCCGTGATAATGTCTATCATGGATTTACCAGCCGTCAAGGCATAAAGGCAGAGAACGTGGCTGAGTTCATCGATAACTTCTCTATGTCCATTACCCGGCCAACATTCATCGTCCTTGACAACGCAAGCGTCCACACCGGAGGCAAAATGAAAGAATCGCCCGATAGATGGAGAAAGAGAGGACTCCACATCTTTTTCCTTCCACCTTACTCCCCTCATCTCAATATTGCCGAGACTTTGTGGAGAATACTTAAAACCAAATGGATCAAGCCTCATCATTATATTAACACAAACTCTCTCTTCAATGCAACAAATGAAATTCTGGATTGTATCGGAGGTCGGTATAGGGTCAATTTTAGTAAGGTGGCTTAAATACATAAAATAATTTTGAACAGTTACTTAATAAAGAAGATATATTCTGTCAGGCGGTGTTACAATACTACAATTCCCCTCTGAATGTTTTGTATTCGGTAGAACCTCAGGACCGCAATATCCAATCATACTGGGAGGTCAAGATGGAACAGATTCAAAAGACTTACGAATATCTGAAAAACTTTGGAATCTTTCATGATACGCTCTCGATCACTCATTATATAGAGATGCAGGCTCTAAGAATAATACCCTGGTTCAGACAGGTCATTATATCCCAAAAGCTATTAAATGAACGGTATTGGACACAAGCCGTTAAGAACACTCCGAATTTGCTTGACCCAAAGAAGACATGGTGTAAGAAAATGTTTTATCAGCAGTTAGGAGAGATTTACAATAGCTTATATCTGAAGCTCTGCTCAATGTATCCCGACAGCAGTTTTAACCTACCCGATATCACCTTAAATTCGTAAGGTTTAGTTCAGAAGCACAAAACCTTTTTCTGTCAATATGCGGTGGGCTTCATCTGCATATGGTTCCAGATACACATGTTCCGGAACTGCCGGAGGAGTGAAGATTTTGTCAAGACCATGATTTATCAACCATCTTACGATGGGCTTGCTCGACCAGAAACCGTAATATATATTCTCTACCAAAGCTCCTGACATCGTTTTCGGATAATAACTCATCTGCCCGAAATCCACGTATGATTTACCACGCTTCTCTGCCTCCTTGACTGTGTTGAATATCGTGTTGAGATATAATACCTTTGAATCGTCATCCTTGTATTTGAACCCCATGTAGAGAGGAATCAAGTTGGCTTCATTCTCCAGGATGAGAACCATCACGCGAATCTCATCGGTCTCTTTATTCTTCCCTACGAGAAGAAATGCACCGTCACCTAAAAGTTTGTTGACGGAATCGAAGAACTTCTCATTAAGGAACTCAAATTTGTTCTTGGCCTTGTCAAGAACAGCCTTATAGAGGTGGGTGAAGTCTCGTACAGTTTCTCCTCCGAAGTCTGTAATCGTTTCCCAGTAGAACTCTTTTTCAAAACGTTCTCTAAAGTTCCTGAAACGCTTGCGGTTTTTCTTCCTCAGGGAAGCAGGATATTTAACTTCACTTATGATAGGAATGGCAGTGGTCGGGAAGGAGATGAAAAATTTGTAGTCAGAGGTGAGAATATCTTTCACCTGATTGATGCTGCGTTCTCTCACATCTTTGACGAAAACGAAACTGGCTTTTACCTCCCTGCTCTTTTTCTTGATTTCCCCGCCGATGATCTCTGCAACCTCCTTTTTCTCTTCTTCACTGAGGTCTGAAGTATACTCAATGAAGTGTTCGCAGGTTGCCGCGTATGAGCCGGTGACGAACGCCCGCAGTTTAAGGAACTTCGGGAATAGCTTGCGTACCCATGCTATGCGGGTCTTGGCCTCACCTGAAGATGCAATATTGAGTAAGTCCATGCCGTATGCGAAGCAGGGAACGATAGCTATTATCCGGTTGCCTTTGAACACCTGAAGGTAGTGAAACTCTACATCCTCAAATTCTGCCTCTTCGTTGGCTTTCATGAACCCTCGGCCCTTGATGATGTCAGAACCGTATATTTTTACCCAATCGTCCGGACTGATATCATCTATAGTCCGACACCATTTGAATGAGAATTTATTTGACATATCGGGGTAAGTTATATTTTTCGAAAAGCTTTATGATAAGATCCACCAATCCGTCTATATCCTCTTTGGTATGGCTCGCCATGACACTGATCCTGAATCGCGTCAGGTTGGGCGGAACAACAGGAGGAACTATGGCATTGATGAAATATCCGTTGTCGAACGCATCCTTCACCATATAGGTCAGGACTTCAATATCTCCGACTACGAGAGGGATGATGGGGGTCTCGGTGTTTAGAATATTGAATCCCGCTGTCCTTAATGCGTTTTGCATATACACCGTGTTTTCACGAAGTTTTTCAACCACATCGGAGCTATCCATCTTCTTGAATACCTCAATTGCACCGGCGCATACAGAAGGAGGAAGCGAGGTGGAGAACATATTGCTTCGCGCATATATTCTGAGATAGTCGATTATCTCCTGCGAAGCGGTTATATAACCACCGACGGTTCCCACAGCTTTGCTCAGAGTGCCGGTTACGATGATACCCTCTCTGTCGGTGATACCATAATGTGAAAGCGTACCTGCACCTTTCTCTCCGATCACACCGGTTGCATGGGCATCATCTATGAGGAGGAGAGCGTTATATTCTCTGCAGAGGGCGAGTATTTCAGGAATATTGGCAATGTCGCCGTCCATACTGAACACTCCGTCGGTAGCCACCATTATGCCGTTGGGATACTGTTCGGCGTTGGCCTCAAGTATCTTCCTCAGATGATTCATATCCCCGTGCTTGAAACGCAACATCTTTGCCCCTGACAGGACGGTTGCATCAAGCAGACTGGCATGGTCGAGCTTATCGTGAATTATAAGGTGATTGCTTCGCAGCAGTCCGGAGATGATACCCAGATTGGCGGTATATCCGGAGGAGAACAACATGGCATCATCGAATCCTGTTTTCTCGGCAATCACCTTCTCCAGCTCTGTCTGATAGATTGTTGTGCCGGTGAGCAGCGGTACTCCTCCTGAGCCGATTCCGAACTCTTTTGTAACAGCCGTTGCTTTTTCTATCGCTTCCGGAAATATGGTGGATCCAAGATAACTGTTGGATCCAAATATCACGAGTTTCTCCGTTTTGTTGGTATGCCTGTTATAGACCAGTGATTCTCGATCGCACGCGCTTACATGAGGATGCTTCTTATAGTTGTTTAGACCTGCCGCCTCGTGCTGCTTCAACTCTTGTTGAAAGTCAGCTACTTTTCCAAGAATAGAGCCATCCTTGCTATTCTTGTTGGAGGTCATGTTGACGGTGTACTTCATGACTGTTAAAAATATAATGTATATTATATTGCAAAGATAAAGATTTTTTCCGAAATTTTACTATCACCTTGAAAAAAGCATGAAATTTCCCAGTATTAACCTGTTTTGGGGGGATTGCAGGTATCATTATCTCAAATTACCGCATAAATTTCTCCACCTCGTTATAATTTGCTATCTTTGCATAGGAATCTAAAACCATCTAAATTCAATGGATAAATCAGAATTGAGTAAGGGCGAAGCCAGCCGTAAAAGAATCCTTATGGAGGCATTCCGGTTATTTGCCACTATGTCTTACGAGCGGGTCTCTTTCACTGTCATGGAGAAGGAGATTGGTATAAGCCGCGGGTCTATGGTCTACTATTTTAAGAATAAGGAGGGGCTATTTAAAGAGGTGCTGACCAAACTTGTTTTCAGCACATCCTCAATCAAGGCAGTCCCGGCAGCATATAGATGTTCTCTTTGCTCTTTCTATAATTATTATATCGAGGTTCTTAAACGTGAACAGGAAAGTCTCGGCCAATTGGGAATAAAGAATCTTAATGAGGCGCTTATGCGCATAGAGAATTCCGCTCTGACCTATGTGGAGCATTTCAAGGAACAGGTTCTTAACTGGTATCATGAGGAAATCGGGATTTGGAACGAGGTAATCCAAAATGCCATGTCAACAGGCGAAATCCAGAATGATGTGGATTCTCTTATTGTAAGCGGTTTGTTCGAGGATGCCTACTTAGGTCAATCATTTAAGGGTGTGTTCACCAAATCAGGTTATGAGCCTGATAAATTAAAAATCACATACGATACAATTTATAGCTTTGTGAAGAATAGGTGAATATAAACTCGACAGAGTGTAATCCTATTAGATTATATCAGTTTTTTAATGAAAAAACAAAAGTTACCTTTAAATACAGAGAGACTGCTTACAGACAGTCTCTCTGATTAAGTATCTATTATCTTATTGAGATCGATGAATAATATAAGTAAATACAGAATTATTCTTCTTTGATGTTATATACAATGTGTCTCCAGCTAGATATCTCTTAATATTCTTCCTGATGAATTCATTTTCAGTCTCCTCATCAATATGCGACACCTTATCAGAATTGGGTGTTACCTCAATCTTAAAGTTTTTTGGATCATTTACTGGAGCAAATGAATTCTTTAGTATGATAGTGAGGGAATCGACAGATATATCTCTCACCTCAAACTTATCTGCCTGATGTATTTGAGAGTGAACCACCCCAGACAACACAAGAGTTATACCCAATAATAACTTCCGTATCATAGTGTGGCTCTACATCTGTGATAAGCGTGCACGGCGTTCAGAACAGCCACTACATCTCCGGCGGTACAATAGATGTCTATTACAGGATTATCCAACCCATCAAGAGCAATATCCATCACCACACTCTCTGCGGTATCTTCAAGAACTCGTTTAGCAAGTTCTAATTCGCAATGCGACATTGCTCTTGTTTGAGAAGTCTCAACATTATCCAGAAGTGGTCGTACTATAGAATCAATATATACCGCACCCAAAACATATAGTTTATGCTCCTCAACACTCTTTCCTATAGTATAGGAATCTATCATTTCCTGATTGTTTGATTTGCCATTATTCAAATAGGCCTTTAAGAAAGTAGTAAATTGATGTAATTGATCCTTCGAGAAAGCATTTTCTATTTTGTCATAATCGTAATGGATATCATAGAAGTCTTCTCCAATAGAGCTATTTAAATTTTCTTCCCATAACTCTAAGTCTTCGGAAGTCAAGCCTAGAAGGTAAGAAACGCGTTCTGCATCCAACGCCGAACTCTCACTTCTTGTCTGAGGTGCTCCCATATCAGAAAGAAGAGTGTTCAACGCCTTGGTAACACTCTGGGAGTATTCAGTATATTCAGTTTCATCCTGAATAACATTTTCCTGAATATCATCATTCACACACGATTGGATAAACATTGCAAGTATGGCCATTAATAGTACCATAATAGAGCATGATAACAATTTTGTTTTCATTGAAAGAAAAGTAATGGAAGTTTAGTTTATTTACTAACCCCCTCTTTTTATTCCTACTCATATCGCTTTTCGGATTCCGCGCTTTACAGTTTTGTCTGCCGATGACCCAATGTCGACCTTGAATCTTCCAGTTTTGAATTCAAGTACAAAGATAGTAAAAAATATATAACAAATATTACAATTATTAAATTATTTTTTTTAGTTTCTCATCTTATAAGTAGTAGGTTTATAAGTTTAAATTAGTAATACTCACATTATAAGAGTGTTAATGATAAATTAGGATTGCACACTCAATATATTAGTTTATAACGTACATTGTATTTTGTATTCAAATACAACTATACAGTAACTCGTCCTGAAAAATGTTGACTGATATTTGTAATTTTGAATTTTAATATAAGTTTTAAATCCGGATGGGTATTTAGACATGCAGGTTTGAACCGAGAGCCACCGGAGGGATTTGAGGTGCAGTCGCAGATTGTTAGATACTACCGGTAGCTACTATGAGACTTGCAGTATTATCACTACCAATCCCATTTTTTAGATTTATTCGCTCATTGTCCGTTAAAATCTTTAACTATATTGTCAAGATTTTTCAAGATTAGAAAAATGTAAAAAGACTTTATAAAAGTAAAAGAAGTTATTATAATGATTCGGTAAGAATTACCGAAGTAGTTGAAAATTAAGTTAATATAATTAATTATCAGATACAAATGAATCGCCAAAGCGTTCATTATAACAGCGTTAAGATTATAAACGTATTGGCGATCCTCAAAGACTTAACCTTTCGGTGTAAGTCGATGTTTGAAAATACTACAACCAAGATGAGCAAAGGTTCCTCAATTGGCTGATTTTAACAATACGCACTGTCGCGTTGATTCCGGGGAAAGTCAATTTTACCCGGCTGTCACGCTATGGTATACGGATGACACTACTATGAAACGACAGGCTCACCGGCTTCCACCCATGCCAAAATACCGCCCAAAAGATTCACAATTTCATAACCCATAGAGGCCAGCTCATGTCCTGCCTCTTCCGAACGACGACCACTTCTGCAATATACAGCTATCGGATTTCCTCTTTTAATCATACGCGCCACACTCGGTAGGAAATCTTTCCCCAGCCAATTCACATTTATTGCCCCTGAAATATGCATCTCTTTATATTCCTCAGGTGTCCGCACATCGAGGAGCTGAACATCTTTTTCCTTAATATATTGAGCAAAATCTTTTACGTCTAAATCTTTATATCCCATAATGCACTAATCTTAGTAATTCTATATAAGCATGTGATGACTCAAAATCTGATTTTATGTCTTGTGGCCTGAAACGAAATTTTTTTCAGCATAAAGATAGGTATTGTTGCACCGATTGCCATTCCCAGAAGTATGAAAAAGCAAGTGAGGCCGTTGCTTGCAAAAAGATAAAAATATTTGTCGAATGTACCCTCCGAACAACGATACATACACATCACTAACCCTGCAAAGGTCTTATAGGCATAAATACCCGGAATCATTGGAAGAAGAGAAGGGAAGAGATAAGTTTCGGCAGGAACTTTAGTCTTTGGGGATAGAAGCACTGCCATAATACCTATCAAGAAAGCTGCAAGAGTGGTGCCAATGACAATATGGAGATGGAGAGCTGTACCATTCATAAGCAAAAAACGGAACGAATGTCCGGTAGCCGCAATAAGTGCACACCATAGATAGGCATTATGTGGCGGCCGGCTTATTGCCGCAAATCCTACAGCAGCAATCCCGGCAAAAAAAGCATCCTGAAGAAGTTCACAGATTAATTCCATAACTCTAACAATTAAAATATATTAACCCCCATCAGCACTAATCCAAGTCCAAGCCCGAATGAAAGGCAGAAAGTCAGTACGACAGCATTCATAAGCCTACCGAATGCGCAGATATAATGGCGGTCGAGCATATCGGAAAAACTATTGATAAAGGGTATTCCCGGCACAAGATAGAGCACACTCGTGCCAACAGCAATATCCGGTGTAGTGCTTAGACCGAAGAGTCCGTCGCCGGCAGCCAGCACTGTGGATACAAATGCACAGAGAAATACCGTGATTCTAAAGTCCACCCCCTTCTCCGAAAGAACCATTTTAAGTACATATCCAACAAAAGTGGCGACAAAAACAACCGCCATTGCTATCCAATCGCCGTCGAACAATCGGCAGAAGGATGCATTTGCACATGACACAATGAAGGGGAGATTGAACAGATTCTTATATGGTTTATCCACCAGCCGCTCGAATACATCTCTCGCTTCATTGAAACATATCTTCCCATCAGCAATCTGCCAGCTTAGTTTACTGAGCCTTGTGTTGAGATCGAAACTAATCGGACCCTCCCCTATCGAGGTTATGGCAGTCACTACTTCATGATAGCCGGGATCATGCACTGTGAGATGAATATGGCGTGGAAGAATGGTTATCTCCACACTCATATTATATGCCTCGGCAATTCGGGTGACATTTTTTTCCAAGCGAATGCATGTGCTTCCACTGGTAAAGAGCTTCGAGCTATAATCGGCAAGGAATGCACACATCTCCGTAGCCGGGATAGTGCATTCCTTTATTATTGTTTCTGTAATTTCCATTTATCTGCTTTTCCTTGCACTTCTTTTACGAAAATTATGAAGAATATCGTATATGAGCAGTACTATTGCAAAGGAGGCTATAAGCAGCCATGTGATTAATGCGGTTTCCATAGTTATATTTACAAAACTTGTGTTTGATAATGCTTTTGTAATATTAACAAGCGGTAAACCATTTTTATCTACGGGAGCCTCTTTTTAAACGTTTATTTACAAAAGGCTACGGATTTTCACACCGTTGCTTCTTACCCTTCTCGAAATAGTTTAAATCCTCGGCTAACTACATCTTACAAAAACCTCTAATTCAACAGAAAGAATCATCTCCAGGGGAACTCCTTTGGAACAGGCTTCCCCTTGACCTCCATGCGAACCTTAGAGCAGAACTCACGAACCAATTTCTTGACCGGTCCGGGTTCCATTCCAAGCACCTTAAAGAGTAGTCCCGCATCGTTGGGAAGATGTGTGATTCCGACAGCAATCTTCTTCTCACGATCTATGAAAGCATCTGTTGCGGCATAGATACGGTCGGCATGTTCCTTAGGTGTCATCACGATCACATTTGCAAAGACATCGAACTTACCCATTACTCCGAGCTGACGAATCGGCACGACATTAGGATCGATTACAAATTTCTCGCGGAAGAGCTGTTCTCCATCAGGACGTTCACCGTGACTACATACCGAAAGAATATCGAATTCAAACAACTCTCCATCCCTATAGTATTTACGTCCGCCCATATATATTTCGGAATAAAAGACGGTAGCGGTGGGATGCACATTTAGCCGAGTATCGGAAATGAACCGAGTATGACGGCAAGGTATCACCGGCTCAGGCATGAACTCCAGATAAGCGTTTTCCTCAAGCACTATATTCTGAATCATACCGGAGTAATTAAAACGCATTTCCGCGAGTTTGGTAGCCGCTCCGGTGGATACCCAGGCAAAAGCATCCTTCCTGACAGTAATATCCTGTTGATAGCGATCACCGTCAACATTCGGACCTCCGGAAGAAAGGATATAAAGACATGGCATCTCCGGCATCTCCTGATCAAAATACAATTCCTGCTGGGCAATCAATGGCACGCGACGATCAAGATCTCGCAGAATACTCTTTCCCCAACGATCAAGCTCGAAGCCAAGACGCAGATAACCATGCTTACCGGGAGCCCCCACATACATCTGGGGAGGCTCCTTCAAATAGGGTTGCATCTCTCTGGCCGTGGAGAAGTCCACTTCCGGGATAGTCGTGTCTTTTAGTTTCTCACTTTCCTTAAATTCCATATCAATCCTCTTTTTTATCGAAAAGAGCCATCTTGAAGATCAAGTCAACAAGCTCATCTATACCCTCACCCGTCATGGCATTTGTGAAAACAAAAGGTTTGCCGGGACGCATCAGTTTGGAATCATGATCCATCACTTCAAGGCTTGCATTGACATAGGGCGCAAGATCTGTCTTGTTGATCACAAGTATATCGCTCTGCGAAATACCGGGACCATCCTTACGGGGTATCTTGTCTCCGGCAGCGACATCAATAACATATATGAAGAAATCAACGAGCGCAGGGCTGAAAGTCAAAGTAAGATTGTCGCCTCCGGACTCAATGAGCACGATATCAGTGTCGGGGAATTTCTCCTCCATCTCCTCCACCGCTGCGATATTCATCGAGGGGTCCTCACGCACTGCAGTATGTGGACACGCTCCTGTCTCCACTCCGATGATCTTATCCTCTGCAAGTACACCCTTAAGAGTCTTACGAACATGTTTTGCATCCTCGGTGGTCACAATATCATTTGTAATGATAAGCACTTTCTGACCAAGCTCAAGAAGCTTGGGAGTTATAGCTTCAATTAACGCTGTCTTACCTGATCCCACCGGTCCCCCGACCCCTATTCTGCATGTCTGTGACATATTCTTAAAAATCTATTTTTAATATACTAAAAATCAAAAAGCGGATGCAAAAACACATCCTTAATTCATGAACATTCGCATTGCTCCCTTTTCATGAAGCGAAGCAAGAATGTCAAGTTCCGGAAAGAAAGCATTCATATCTTTCAACTCCATTTGGCTTGCCTCCTTATATAGACCTTCCACACGCTCCGAGAGGTCGAAGAGAATCTTCTGTGTATCGTAATGCGACACCTTTACACATCTTAAAGCTGCAGAAAGCACCATATTGACCACTCCATACTGATGCGCCACGAAAAGATCAGCCTCATTCACACCGGCGGCCGCATAGGATATACCCTGTGCAACAGGAAAGCTACCAGGCGTTTTTTCTGCTTTTATTTCTTCCAGCCAACGATCAATTAATGGATTGGAGAACAACCTCTTAGCTAATTCTGCAAACTTCTTGCCCATTCTCTTAAGCATCAGACGTGCTTCATCATTCATTTTAAATAGCATGAGCATACGATCGGCCTCTACAATTCCATCGTAGTCGCCGGCAAGGAATGCACGATGAGCGTGGATGGCCGCCACACCGTCACTGTATGCCGCCTGAAGAGACTGACTCCATACAAACTCCCGCAGAGTATCGGCATCCTTAACCATATTCTCAAACCCGGCAGTCTCAAGACCATTGGAGAATGAGAATGTACCGACAGGAAAAGTGGAGTCGGTGAATTGGAGCAGACGCGAAATGGCGGCGAAATTAGTGGTTGATTCAGTGGGTGTGCTCATGGGCAATACCGTTTTCATCAAAATGAATGTGCGTTGTCGGATGATGATGATGGTGTGCGCCCTCTCCATGGGCATGGCTCTCATGGCCGGCTCCTCCAAAGAGACGACGAATCTCATGAGGAGCAAGATAAGGTATAATTTCAAGTCCCTGCTGGAATTCAAATGCAACCCCTTCCAAGTGATGTGTTTCCATCACTGACAACATTACCTTTTTATCCACTGTGAGAGGGACATAAACCTTCGTACCCTTCACCACGGCAGGCCAATGCTGATTACCTATGGCATGACCCAATTCCACTGAACGGCGAATGATTGTCTCAGGATTTTGATCTGACAGCGAACCAAGGTCAATAACGAGAACAGGATTAAGCTCGATCTTCAACACGGCGGCCTTTTTGGTTTCGGGATCATAATCGATCACGTCACCGTCAACCACCTGAGTGTGACGTTTAAGTGCCACAGGATATTCCTCGCCGCTTGTTCCCTTTGTAAGGAATCGGCTTTTCTGAGCTGTCCACTGGTCAAGGAATATATAGTCGATCTCCGCGTCAGCAAGTTTCTCCTTCCACTCTGCATCGCGGTTCATATTTCCTAAGATTTCACTATATACTTTCATCTCTTTTTAATATTGTTTTTCCGTATAGATAAAATATGTCTCCAAATGGAGCAATTATAAGGTTGTAACAACCCTTAATGTTAAAAGGCGCAAATGAATGAAAAAGTTCATTTGAAGATTAAATATTCTCAAAAAAAGACGCGGCCAAGCAGGTCGCGTCTTTCTTTATCATTATTTTTAAATAAGTATTAGCTGAACCAATAAAGCTGACCCAAGGGAAGCTCCTTAGCAGGCGGCACGGTTGCAAGATAACCGTCAACAGTAACGTCGAATGTCTCAGGATTGACCTCGATACGAGGAGTGGCACCATTGCGGACCATATCCTGTTTTGTCAACTGACGAGTGCCCTTCACAGGATAGAGCAGACTCTTCAAACCATATTTCTCACCAATATTGTTAGCCATAGAAGCCTGGCTTACGAAGCTGAAGCGTGTTTTGAACAGAGCTTCGCCGAATGCACCATACATCGGGCGCATAATCTTAGGCTGTGGAGTGGTGAGCGATGCATTGGGATCACCCATATTTGCCCAGTTGATGAAGCCACCCTTGATCACGAGTTGAGGCTTAGTGCCGAAGAAGGCAGGTTCCCAAAGAACGAGGTCAGCCATCTTGCCCTTCTCTATAGAACCGAGCACATCAGATATACCGTAACAGATAGCGGGGTTAAGAGTGATCTGAGCAAGATAACGAAGCACACGGAAGTTGTCATTGCTATCTGAATCCTCAGGAAGCTTACCTCTTACAGACTTCATATAGGAAGCCATCTGGAATGTACGCATGAACGATTCTCCTACTCGACCCATCGCCTGAGAGTCGGAAGAAACCATGGAGATAATACCAAGATCATGGAACACATTCTCTGCAGCCTGAGTTTCAGGACGAACACGGCTCTCTGCGAATGCAACATCGGAAGGAATCTGAGGATTAAGGTTATGACAAACCATAATCATATCGAAAAGCTCAGCCTGTGAGTTGATACCGAAAGGAAGAGTCGGGTTGGTGGATGAAGGAAGCACATTCATCATTGAAGCCACCTTGAGAAGGTCGGGAGCATGACCACCACCGGCACCCTCTGTGTGGTAAGTGTGGATGGTGCGACCATCGATTGCCGCAAGAGTATCCTCAACGTAACCACTCTCATTAAGAGTATCGGTATGAATTGCAACTTGAACGTCAAAATTATCGGCAATCTCCATACAAGTGCGGATTGCAGCCGGAGTTGCACCCCAGTCCTCATGAATCTTGAAACCACAGGCTCCAGCTTCAAGCTGGTTACGAAGAATCTCAGCTGTAGAGCAGTTACCTTTACCAAGGAAACCTAAGTTGATGGGGAGAGAATCGGCAGCCTGAAGCATCTTCTCGATATTCCAAGGGCCGGAAGTGATTGTCGTACCATTAGAGCCATCTGTCGGACCGATACCGCCACCTATCAGAGTAGTGATACCATTAGAAAGACACTCGTATGCCTGCTGGGGAGCCACCATGTGAACGTGACCGTCAATACCGGCAGCTGTAAGAATCATGTGTTCTCCGGAAATGGCATCGGTGGAAGGACCGGTAACAAGATCGGGAGAAACGCCCTTCATGATATTGGGGTTACCTGCCTTTCCAACTCCTGCGATCTTGCCATCCTTAATACCTACGTCAGCTTTCACCACGCCTAATACCGGGTCAAGGATAGTGACATTAGTGATCACAAGATCAAGGCTTCCACCATCAGAAGTGCATTCATTTGCCAAACCCATGCCGTCACGCAAAGTCTTGCCGCCGCCATAGACAACCTCATCTCCATATACACGGAGATCTTTCTCAATCTCTACATATAGATCGGTGTTTCCCAATCTGATCTTATCTCCTACGGTCGGACCGAAGAGCATATTATTTTCCTGTCTCGAAACTACTGCCATGGCGGATTATTTTTTAATTTCGTTTTCTGTGTATTCCGCTTCGGCTTCATCTTCCGACACGGTTTTATATCCATATTCCTTCACTCTGCGCATTGCCTCTATCTTCTTGGGATAGAATGTCGGAGTATCCTCAAGACCGGTGTATCCGTTTACGAGGTCGTCGAAACCGATCACTCTACGCTTGCCTGAATAAGCCACAAGCTCAACCTCTTTCTCTTCACCGGGCTCGAAACGCACGGCTGTGGTAGCCGGGATATTGAGATGATAACCGAAAGCCTTGCTTCGGTCGAACTCCATGTATCTGTTCACCTCGAAGAAATGGAAGTGAGAGCCGATCTGCACCGGACGGTCGCCCGTGTTGCGAACCACAAGTTTCACTGTGCGTCGATCTGCATTATAAGTTATGTCGCCATCAGCGAGGATAACGCCACCTACGGGCACTGCCTCTTTGGGAGTGAAGCCCGGAGTGTTGGGATAGGCAATCGGAGGATTGCCGGGGAAAACGCCATTGGGCTGAGAATAGGTAGCCTCAGCTGCGTTTTGCTGTGTATTGGCTGTTGTATCGCTCATAATTCTGTTTCTTAATAATGAATGAAGTTGTTTTTAAGGAATGATCACTTGATTGGATGATGGATACTTACCAGACGTGAACCGTCAGTGAAAACGGCTTCAACCTGGAGAAGTGTGATCATATCAGCCACGCCGTCCATTACCTGTTCCTTTGTCAGGACATTAGCAGCATCGTGCATAACCTCTTCTACGGTTTTTCCTTCTCTTGCTCCTTCAAGTGCGCAGCTTGTGATATATGCCACGGACTCTGGGTAATTCAACTTCAGGCCTTTCTTGAGTCGACGCTCGGCAATGAGTCCGACCATCAGAAGGGTGAGTTTGTCTTGTTCTTTTGGCGTAAAATGCATAAATTATAGATTTAGGATATTTGTTTTTCCGGTATGAGTTTTTCCATCTTTTCAGATGGGAAGGTATAAACCCTCCAAATACTTAAATTTTAAACAAAACTTCAGGTTAAATTGTTTTTGTTGCCCCTTATTTAAATTCATTCTAAATTACTATTCTCCATCCCTCCTATTCTCACCAATAATCTCATTGATTAATAGAATCTACCAGCTATGTATAGAAAACTGTCCTGCAAAGTGAAATTATTATCTCAACAATGTATAATAACAAATTCATCAAGCGCATAGTTCCTCTATTACTTATTACAATAGTTCGTTGGAAGTCAACTCATCAAATCGTTTTTTCTTTATTTCCATCCGTATAATTAATTTTGTGTAAGCTTAAATCAAATTATAAACAAATCATTTTTTATGTTTGTTTTTCTTTTAGCCTTGGTTTTCTCGGCTGCCTAATTCCAAATCACTATATCTATGAAAATCGGATTTTTTGTCCCTTGTTATATTGATGCGATAGCACCTCAGGCTGCCATCTCATCGTTCAAACTCCTTAAACGCCTCGGACTCAATCCGGAGTTTATTGAGTCTGCCACTTGTTGCGGACTTCCAATGAAGGATATGGGCTATGCGCACACCGCGTGTAAAGTGGAGAGTTCTGTGGCCTCTCATCTTGCTGGTTACGACCATATCGTGATGCCGTCAGGTATATGTGCCGACCAGTTCCGCAATCACTTTGAAGATTTGCCTCAGACTCCGGAAATCATCCATATACGTCAGTCTTCGGTGGATTTGGTCACATTTCTTCACGATATAATAAAAGTTGATTCCCTCCCCTGGGCTTCTTTTCCGCATAGAGTGGCCCTTCACAACGGCTGTCATTCACTCCGCTATCTTAACGAGGCACGTCCTACGGAGCTGATGATTGAAGATTTCTCAAAGACTGCCGATCTGCTGAATCTTGTAGATGGAATTGAAGTCGGGTATGCCACTCGTCATGATGAGTGCTGCGGATTCGGTGGCACTTTTGCAATATGGGATCAAAGCTGCTCCGGACAGCAAGGACTTGACAAAGTGAACGACTATGCCAGAAATGGATTTAAATACGTCACTTCGCAGGATATGTCCTGCCTACTTCATCAGTCGTGCGTGGCACGAAAATTTGGATTGGATATTAAGTTTTACTATATCGCCGAGATATTAAACGGCGACGCAAATTAAGCACCATGAGCAGACAGGTTAACCAAGTAAAACTCGGCGCAGAATTTATAGCCGACACCCCTCATCGCGAAAGCAACGACCGTTGCCTTTGGGCAGCCAGAATGCGTCGCGACAAGGTAGCCAACACACTCCCGGAATGGGAAGAAATGCGCGATCTTGCTTCTGAAATAAAGAAAAACTCTCTCTCGCATCTCGACGAATATCTTGTACAATTTGAAGAGAATCTAAAATCGAGAGGTATAATTGTCCATTGGGCCGAATCTGCGGATGATCACAATGATATAGTGTTGGATATACTTCGCTCGCATGATGTCTCCACTCTCACTAAAGGGAAATCAATGACAATGGATGAATGTGCCATGCGAGAGCATCTTGAAAAGAATGGAATTGAGGTTAACGAATCAGACCTTGGCGAGCGAATACAGCAACTCGACAATCAGCGCGACAGCCATATCGTGATGCCGGCCATCCATAAACTGCGTACCGATGTGGCCCGAATCTTTGCTGATAAACTTGGATCCGACCCATCCAATGACGATCCGGTTTATCTGAATAGCGTGATGCGTGCCGATATGCGTAAACGATATGTAAAGGCACAAGCCGGAATGATAGGATGTAACTATGCCGTTGCAGATACGGGAACGGTGGTTATGTGTTCAAACGAAGGAGATGTCGATATTTGTGCCACTATTCCTCCCCTGCTCATTATCTCGATTGGGATAGAGAAAATCATACCCTCTCAAAAAGATCTACCACTCTTCCTGCGTCTCCTGTCACGCAGTTCTTTGGGCTATGATATCACTCAATACACCTCCCATATCTCCGCGCCTGCACAGGGCCAGGATATTCATGTCGTTCTTCTCGATAACGGCCGATCCGAGCGACTGGGGCAATCATATTGGGAAATACTTAAATGTATGCGCTGCGGAACGTGTATGAATACATGTCCCGTTTTCCGTCGCACCTCCGGCATTTCATACGATGCCAATTATATGGGGCCTCTTGGTCTCGCACTCATGCCTTCCTATGATCTTCATCGCTATGCACGTCTCCCCTTCTCATGCACACATTGCGGTTCCTGCGGGGATGTATGTCCCGTGAAAATCCCCCTCCCCGAACTCATTTTCTATTGGCGTCAGGTGGTGGTCGAGAATCATGAGTCGCTTTTCTCTCATGATCTGGAGGAGGGTTTGATGGGAATGGCCCTTCGCAACTCCACAGATCTACAACATGCAGAAAAGCTCGGTCTCTGGGCTTTGCGACATCTACCTTCCGCAATTACTGAGAGCGGCATGAATCCCTGGGCCGAATGGCATAAGAATCCCATTCCTCCCGAAAAGACTTTCAGAGAATGGTATAAGGAAAATTTCTCAAAAGAGAACGATGAAACCGGTAATGATAAATAAGAAATGTCATGAATAAAGATAACAGCATACTTAATGCACGTGAAAGAATCCTTGCCCGTGTCCGTGCCAATCGCCCACAGGCAATCGAACATCCAGACCTTCCGTTATTCCCCATTGCCGGCGATCCATTGGAAAACTTTATTAGGCATGTAGAGGGATTCGATGGAAAGGTGGTGGATATAAAATCCAGGGCTGAAGCCATTGCCTGGTTAAAGGAGAATATTATGCAATCAGAGTCTGCTCTTGTTTTCAGTGCACTCAAGGAATATGACGGTAATATCTCGCTCGACCAACTCCCCGTTCCCTCCGATGCACATAAACTACAGGCCTGCGTAGGAGAAGGGACTCTTGGAATAGGTGAAACAGGAAGCATACTTGTAGAACCAGAGACATTCGGACGTATGGCAAACGGTCTGTTGGCTATAGATCTTTATCTTTTGCTCGACCGCTCCCGAATCGTTGCCGGTCTTCAGGATGCATACGCCCGAATGGATTTATCAAAAATACAATACTCCTCTCTATTCTCAGGACCATCCGCCACTGCCGATATCGAGGCTGTCCATATCACCGGGGCACAAGGCCCCATTTCCCTTACAGTTCTGCTCTACTGATCACTCTGCATTTTTCATGAGCCAATCGGTCCTGACTTTATCAGGAAGATGCGTTACAGTGAAATTTGAGAAGGTTGCCTCGAATCCGTCACCGTCAGGACACGCAGCGAACATTCCTATCTTCACGGGGTGATTAGCTTCCATCCATGCGTTGCGCATCATCTTATATTCCTTATCGTCGAAAGAGTAGAAAATCTCCACAGCATCCAGGCGACGAACCGCTTTTATCCATATTGCCTCCATTGGACGATCAAGCGCAATGACACTCCAGTCGGAGGTTTTATGGGTAACGACCGTACTAAGGTTGTATTTACCATCCACGAACTCTATACCTGTCTTTATATAGTTCTCATGGTCAAGCCGAATCATCATGCCAGCCTGATCGAATCTCACCTTATAATCGCCGGTGATCTTGACCTTTGCTTCAAATTCGCCACCATATTCCGCATAATAGAATGGTGCATCATCCACGGTGAATCCATAGTGAGATACACGCCAGTAGTCACTCTTTGGGGTCACCTGCATAGAGAGTCGGTCGCCATTGATTTTCCATTCTGATGGTTCGTTAAACCAATTCATCTTTTCAAGTGTCTGCGCTGATGCTGTAATCCCCATCAGGGCAGACAAAAGGATAAAAAATCTTGCTTTCATTCCAATTATTTTGAAATAATCATCATTTTTTCTGCAAAGTTAATACCGTTTTTCACACTACGCAATGGTTATTTTTAACCATTCCGGCCAATACATCTATAAAATATAAAACGCCAGCCGGGCACCTTCCTTTTTATGGAAAGCGCCCGGCTGGCATTTTTCTTTTTTTGATTTAAGTTGTTTTTTTGAGTTGTGATGTCTTTGTAAGAAAGATTTATCTTCCTAAAAATTTACGGAATAGATTCTGCGACGTCATAACGTCGTCCTTGTCATTGATTTCGTTGCGAAAACGATTGATATCCTCTTCCTCTGTCTGAAGGTTACCTGAGAAGAGCTGGTTGATGCCAAGAAGGATCATCACCATAGCCACCAATATTATCAAGACTAACATAGCTTTTAAAATTACGATCATTTTTAATAATACTGATTTGATTACTAAATCCGGAAGGAGTAGACTACTTCCTGTTATTTCACCCGTGTTTATTCTAATCCGGAAGCATTGCGTGTGTGTTTAAGCTTCCTCTATGGTCAACTCGATTCTTCGACGTCTTGAATTTCGATCTTCTGTACTTATAACATTCCAGAAAGAAAAAGTTTCATAAAAATATGAATTTTTTCTTAAAAAATATTAAAATTTTAATTAACTCTCTCCTTTTCAATAATAAACAATGGAAGCGAAATATTAACTTTGCCACATGAAGCCAACAAACAACAAGGTATATTGCATAGGGTGCAGACGAAGCAAAATGCTTTTTGAGAGCCAATCAAAGGCAGATAACTTCATAAGATACAACTATGTGGAAATAACAGCGCACTCCGATCACACTCCTTCAAGAAGTTACTACTGTACTTTCTGTTGCGGATGGCACATTACAAGCATTCAGGATGAAGCCACCGGAAAACTCTGCGATCTTAAGGATGAGATGCTTTGGGAAAAGATTCGCATAAAATGCCTATTGATCGACATTGAAAACGCTTGTCTTGAAATAGAGGAATTGATGGAATATGCCGACTACACGGGAGCCGAACAACTAATCGAGCAAACGAGACACTCTTTCCATGAAGCAAAAAAGGAAAGTGAATCCCATAATATAGCTATGAAAGAGATCCAACTGCTGCAAGATCGACTCGATAAACTGCTCCATGAGATTTTCTTTGAAAGATATTCCACTTTTTATATTTCCTCCCAAAACCATTATAAAAGATAAAATGTTATAAAATCGTATACATACGGATTGTAGGTGTCGGATTATCGGCACGGAGATTCATGTTTACATCGAAAAGGTGAAGAAAAGCACACAAAAAGTAAAAACAACATCAATTAAAAGGTTAAAACATTAGTGTTATGAAAAGAACTGTATTATTTCTTGCAGCCATGATGACAATCAGCTGCGGCTTTGCCCAAAGTCTGAATAAGAAAGAGGCAAAAGCACTCCTCTCCTATCTCTCGCAGCCCTCCGCAAAGGGCGGCACAAACGCTCAGGCCCTTGGAGTCAATGCGACCAATCTTGCTGTGGCTCCCGGCATAAAGATTGAAAATGGCCATGTGACTGAAATCGACTGGAAAGGGAAAGATCTCGCCGGCGACCTTAATCTTTCAGGATTCGACGCCTTGACTAAGGTTGACGTGTCTGACAATAAGATCGTATCGCTGACAGTTGATGCGGATCCTGTGCTCATCGACCTGAACGCAGCAAAGAACCGTATCCACACCATCTCTATTACCAATGCTCCTCAGATGCAGGATCTTCGTCTCCAGCGCAACCGCATCGCAGAATTCGATCTCTCCGGCGTGCCATTCCTCAAGAGATTCAATATCTCCGGGAATGCATTGGAAGGACTTGACGTTTCTTCGCTTGCTAATCTGGAGTATCTAAACGTGATGAGCAATCGTCTGACCACACTCAACGTGTCAATGTGTCAGAACCTGAAATCGCTCTATGCTGCCTATAATGACCTTACAGGTGTGCAGCTTGACGGTTTGGTGAAACTTGAGAACCTCAATGTGAACAGCAACAAAATTATGAAGCTCTATATCCAGAACCTGCCGGCTCTCGGAACGCTTCTCTGCTCCGACAACCACATGGTGGAGCTGGCTGTGAAGGGTTGCAACGCTATCAATCAGATTTGGGCTCCTTATAATAGTCTATCGACCTTTACAATCTCCGATGCACCGTCATTGGCTTTTGTCAATCTGGAATGGAACAACCTCACCTATCTGAATCTCTCAAACCTCAATTTCCTACAGCAGGTGAATGCAGCCAACAACCAGCTTGTCACGCTTGATGTATCATTTGATCCTTATCTCCGTCTGGTCAACGTAAGCAACAACAATCTTCTCACCGACCTCCGCACAGAGGGTGACCCGATGTTGGCTCACGTAATCGGTTATAACAACTGGGATTTCTAAAATTTTATAGAGAACAATCGAAAAGGATTATCATAACCACGAAAGCCGCCGGGATTCCGGCGGCTTTTTTTGCATATTTTCTTTTTACTTATTATTTTTGCATTCATTCTTCACTCGAATTAGTCCGATCAAAGGGTATATCCCTTTTTCAAATAAATATGACAACACAAGCAATCCAGAAATCTGAACCGGGCATACTCATTGCAGATGCCGGCTCAACAAAAACCGAATGGGCATTTCTTCATAAGGATAAAAAGGGAAACCGATCTTTTACAACAGAAGGCCTTAATGCCCTAATGATGAATGAGGAGCAACTTCGCGATGCCTTCAGAGAAGTCAGCGTGCGTTTGGATGATTGCACTATCACAGGGATATATTTCTATGGTGCAGGCTGCGCCACTCCCGAAATATGCAGGAAAGTAGCTCATGCCCTTCATGAGATCTTCCCGGAAGTAAAAGTTGAAACCCACTCCGACATGACCGGAGCGGCCCGCGCTCTGCTTGGACATAAACCGGGGGTGGCCGCCATTCTCGGCACAGGCTCCAACTCAGCCCTTTACGATGGAGAAAAGATTATAGGTAACATTCCTCCACTTGGATATATATTGGGAGATGAAGGGAGCGGCACAGCACTTGGGAAACGCCTTCTAAAAGAGGTTTTCAAGAGTGCGGCCATTGCAGAACTGAAGGAGGAATTTCTTAAGGAATGCAATCTATCGCTCCCCGAAATACTCGAAAATACATATCGACGACCCGGAGCAAACAAATTCATTGCCTCGCTCGTTCCTTTTATAAGAAAACATACGGATCGGCCGTTAATATATAATATGGTGAAAGAGGAATTTCGTGAATTCTTCCGTCGCAATGTAGCCCTATATCCTGACTCCCACCGACTCCCTGTGAGCTTCACCGGCTCCGTGGCTTATCATTTCTCTGAATTACTCAGAGAAGCTGCCAACGAAGAGGGATTCATGATTGCCGACATTACCGACGCTCCCATGCAGGGACTGATCGCCTATCATCTCAGTTGATACAGAATTATGAATATAAAAAGCATCATAGCTCCCTTTTCGTTATTTCTCGCGGTCGGTTCCGCGGGATTACCGGTCTATTCTCAGACGACAGAGGAAAACGTGATATATATCGATCCCCTTTTCGAATATCCCGTTGCCCCGGAGGAGATTATTTCCCTCCAAGATAAATCTGAGTGGCTGATGGAGCATTTCTGGGATTCATTCGACTTCAAACGAAAGGAGGCCGTAGACCAGAATGCTCTCAACGACGCCTTCAACGTATATTCCCACCCTATGCGATGGGCATCCAGGGATGCTGTGCTTAAAAGCACCGACCGCATAATCGCCTCCTTGGTCAAGAATCCTGTGCTGCTTCTGCAATTCACAAAAGCAGCTGAAGAGAATCTATATGGCCCAAGGGCGGACACATACATCGATGAAGTCTATCTCCGATATCTTGATGCACTTGTTGGTTCCAAGAAAATTACCCCTGCAAGGAAAGCAAGATACATAAGACAAAATAAAATACTCAAAAACTCTTTGGTTGGAACTATTCCACCGACATTCGTTTTCGACACTCCTAATGGAGTAAAGGAAAGATTCCGACCCGGACTTCTAACAGTGATAGAATTTGGAGACCCCGACTGCACGGATTGCCGTCACGCAAAACTGAAAATGGATACCGATCTGAAATTTTCATCTGCTGTGGAGAAGGGCTTGGTCAATGTGCTCTTCATCATTCCCGACCCGGAAGATAATTGGCAAGACTCCCTTGCCGAATATCCTAAACTCTGGCATACGGGCGCATCCGATGAAGTGAGCGACCTTTACGACCTACGTTCCACTCCCTATTTCTACGTGATTGGAACCGACGGCAAGATAATTGATAAGACAGAGAGCGTGGACAAAGCCATGACCACTGCATTAGACGCAATAAAACAATAAGATTATGAATCCCTTCAAACGACTATATATCCGCACCACCGGATATTCTTATACCAACATGGGACGCCTTTTCCTACGTCTTTTCGTGGGAGTGATGATGATGCAGTTCGGCATCCGTCAATGGATGCACTTTGACGAAGCCATGCTGAGTTTCCCACAGGTTCTTGGCATACCTTCGGAAATCGGACTCACCCTGATGATTTTCATTGAAATTGTCTGCTCATTCTTCATTATGTGCGGATTCCTTACGCGTCTCATGTCGCTCTTCCCCCTTCTCGCAATGGTATGTGCTGAGATTCATCTTCTCTCCTCACAACCCCAATCCTCCTATATGCTCTCATGGGATCAACTGGGATACCTTCCGGTGATGTTTATTGGGATATATTGTTTTATAATGCTTGTAGGTCCCGGTAAGATTTCAGTGGACTATTTCCTATCGCTCCACTTCATCCATTCCGACAACTACAGCGAATCTGAACTTGAAGAGGTATGAAAATAGCAGTATTGGTATCGGGAGGTGTTGACAGCGCGGTAGTGGTCGATAGGCTCTATCGTGAAGGTCACGACCTTCATTTGTTCTATATCCGCATTGGGATGGACAACGACCAAGGCGACTGCTCGGCTGATGAGGATATCGAGATGTGCACTTTAATTGCGCGTAAATATAATCTTCCGCTGAAAGTCGTTTCATTGCACGAAGAATATTGGGAGAATGTGATGGCCTACGCGCTGCGCACTGTGAAAGAGGGATTGACTCCTCATCCTGATATGATGTGCAACAAGATGATTAAATTCGGATTCTTTGAAGAGCGCTGGGGTAAGGAATTTGATAAGACTGCCACCGGACATTATGCTTCAATTAAGGAGAAAGATGGCAAGCTATATCTGGCTACTGCCGTCGACCCCGTGAAAGACCAAACCGACTTTCTGGCACAGATCTCCTACGAACAGCTCTCCCACCTCATGTTTCCCCTCGGTGATATTCCCAAAAGCGAGGTGAGAAGGCTTGCTTCGGAAGCCAAGCTGCCCAACGCCGTAAGAAAAGATTCACAAGGCATCTGTTTCCTTGGAAAGATCAATTACAACGACTTTCTGGAACGCCAGCTTGGTACAAAACGGGGACCGGTTATAGAAATCGAGACGGGTAAAAAGATTGGTGAGCATCGAGGATATTGGTTCTATACCATTGGCCAGCGTAAAGGACTCGGTCTCAGTGGCGGTCCCTGGTATGTGGTTAAGAAGAATGTACGCGATAATGTGGTGTATGTTTCCAACGGCTATGATACCCGTGCGCAATATGGCCGTGAGATTCCTGTAGAGGAGATGCACTGGATCACCACCAATCCTTTTGAAGAGCCGGGGATAGATGAGATTGCCGTAAGCTTCAAGACTCGCCATTCCCCTGAATTCTATCAAGGGAGTGTAAGAAAGCATCCCGAAGGAGGTTATACGGTGGTATCCGACATAGATGTACAAGGAATCGCTCCGGGGCAATTCGCCATCCTCTATTCCCCCGACCGTATGCTTTGTCTGGGGTCAGGAATGATTTCCCTTCCGACTCCCAAGAAGCGGAAAAGGCACAAGCATAAGGAGTCAGGAAATTGCGATGCGCATGAAGTAAGTATGCATAGAGGAGAATGATAGAAAGGAATCAAAATAAGATATGGAAAGACATAAATTGGAACTTGTAGGAATCACCTACAATCAAATAGAATCCGGGGTCTACGCCGTGATTCTCCGTGAAGCCGGAGGAGAAAGACGTATACCCATCATCATAGGTTATCCGGAGGCACAGGCAATAGAATGCAAGCTTCAAGATGTGGTGACCCCACGTCCGTTAACCCACGACATGATGATTAACTTTATGACAGCATTTGGTGTGTCGTTGAAGGAAATAGAAATCAAAAGGCTTCCCAATGGGGTTTTCGCCGCCGACCTCGTATTCAGCGATGGTGAGAACACTCGCATTGTAGATGCACGCAGCTCTGACGGCATTGCTCTCGCCATTCGTGCCGGAGCTCCTATCTATACCTCCGAGGAACTACTCTCCGAAGCCGGATTCCTTCCTGAAGAGAATCGTAAGAAACCTCGTCAGGCACGACGTGTGGAACGCGCCCCTGAGAAAAAAACATCCCTCTCCGGAGAGACCGACCTTTCAGCCTTGACACTCGACCAACTCAACGAGCAAATGCAGAAGGCCGCCGAGGAGGAAGATTATGAAAAAGCGGCTAAAATTAAAGCCGAAATCGACAGCAGAACAAAAGGATAACCCTCTTTTCCAACGATATTTTCATAATTTTTGAATTTAATGCAAATTTTTATTGAAAAATATTTTTATTCTTCAATATAATTTGTAATTTTGCAATTGGTTGCCCTTTCGGACAGTCGCTTCACAGTATGTTTTCTCTCAAAAAGACTACATATAATGAATGCCCTTTCATGAGTGTCCACTTAAAAGATTCAATAATCAATTATGAAAAATCGAAAGAAAAGAGTCGAATTAATGGTCGATTTAATCCGTAACCAATGTATTGGTAGTCAGGAAGAACTCGCTGATCTGTTGGCCAAGGAGGGTTATGTTGTAACCCAAGCCACCCTTTCGCGCGATCTAAAGATGCTGAAGACCACCAAGGTTCCAACCGACCGAGGCGGGTATATGTATATTCTTCCCGACAGCAACAGCCTCAAGGATAAGCTGCTTGCCTCCGGACAACTCCAGATGAATGCCAACTATCAGTCGGGCTTCATATCCCTGCAGTTTTCCGGTAATATAGCCGTAATCAAAACTCGTAATGGCTATGCCGCAGGTCTGGCCTACGATATCGACATGAGCAATGCGCCTGAAATCCTTGGCACCATTCCGGGAAGCGACACCATCCTGGCGGTGCTCCGCGAAGATGTCACCCACGATCAGGCACGCGCTGTGTTTGCACGTCTGCTGCCTCTCGACCAAAAAATACCATCATATTGATAGAATCGTCATATTGATATTATATAATGATAAAAGTTGCAATTTCCGGAGCCGATACATCGGTGGCCGGCGAACTTATAAGGATCCTTGTCAACCATCCGGATGTGGAGATTGTCTCCCTCATAGCTCAAGGCCATGAGGGGAAACAGCTGCAGTCCATACATCATGGCCTTTTAGGGGAGGTCAGCCTTACTTTCTCCGGCTCTTTCAAGCCCTCTTCGGCCAACATTCTTTTCATCGCCGACCCAAATGTAAAAGTATCTGAGATATACAGGCTTCGCAAGGCATACCCGGAATTGAAGGTGGTTGCACTCAACCCTCCGGTCAATGATATTGAACAGGAGGATGAAAAAGCAGAGACCGAGAACGAAGAGAATACTCCGGAGCTTGTGTTTGCCCTTCCGGAAATCAATCGCAAACCGCTTGTGAGAGGAGCCGGATCGGCAGTGATTCCAAATCCCGTGAGCTCTCTTGCATTGGTACCTCTCTATCCTCTTGCACTTAATATGCTCCTTTCAGGGGATATAACCTTTAATATCTCGGCTCCGGAAGATATCATTACGGAGGAAAATCTGACTCGAAGCATCAGGGAGATAGCAGACTCACTCACTGAAGCGCAAAGAAGTTTCCATGGAGATATAAAGTTTCATGTACTTCCTCCTACTTCAAAAAGGGGAATCGAACTTACAGTCTCCATCCCTTGCCCGCTCGATATGGAGCATACACTCAAGGCATTTGATATTTATGACGACCATAATTTCTCCTTCGCTGTCACCACACCCGTAAAGCTTGATGATGTGAAGGGCACAGAGAAAATTATCTTCTCTCTCTCGCTCACCAAGGATGGGCAGCTTCAAATCCATTCCGTGGCCGACGGGCGTCTGCGAGGAAGTGCCGGAGAGGCTGTCCATGTGATGAACCTTATGTTCGGACTGCATGAGAAGACTGGTCTTTACCTTAAGCCCTACGCTTTCTGATTTTCATATAAAATATAACCCGGAATGTCTGTAAACAAAGTCATACTGTTAGGCAATGTAGGGAGAGATCCCGAGCTAAGATACCCCGAGAAAGATTTCCCGGTGGCATATCTATCATTGGCTACCAATGAAAGGCAACCTAATTCCGACCAAGAGTTGGTGGAATGGCATATATTGGTGATGACCGGACAAAATGCGACTATTGCGGAACGCTATATCCGAAAGGGCACTCGACTTTATGTGGAAGGGCGACTCCGTACGCGCGAATACGTTGACAAGCTAAAGATTACACGACGACGCACCGAAATCTATGTTGACTTCCTGGAAATTCTCGGGCGCGCTCAGCAATAATCCCTCCTATCCCTCCTCAAGATATGTTTCTAATCCCTCTCCCAACCTTAAAATAAGATTTTAATTATGAGAAAATGGCGTATTGAAGACTCCTCCGAGATTTATAATGTACCGGGCTGGGGTCTGAAATATTTTTCAATCAATGAGAAGGGGCATGTTCAGGTGACTCCTCGTGAGGACGGCCCGAAAATAGACCTCAAAGATGTGATGGATTCCCTCCAGCTCCGCGACGTTGACGCTCCCCTTCTTCTTCGTTTCCCCGATATCCTCGACGACAGAATCCGAAAGATCTCCAACTGCTTCAAAAAGGCTGCCGAGGAATATAAATATGAGGGTAAGAATTTCATCGTCTATCCTATAAAGGTGAATCAGATGCGCCCCGTGGTTGAGGAGATTGTCAGCCATGGTAATAAATATAATATCGGTCTGGAGGCAGGTTCCAAGCCTGAGCTTCACGCCGTGCTGGCTGTAAACACGCATGAAAACTCTATAATCATTTGCAACGGTTATAAGGATGAAGACTATATCGAGCTTGCTCTTCTTGCTCAGAAGATGGGCCGTCGCATCTTCATTGTGGTGGAGAAGCTGAATGAGCTTAAGCTGATTGCAGATGTGGCAAAACGACTCAATATCTCCCCTACAATCGGTATACGCATCAAGCTCACATCTTCCGGATCCGGCAAATGGGAGGAATCCGGCGGCGATGTGAGCAAATTCGGACTTAACTCCTCCGAACTCCTCACGGCTCTTTCGATGCTTGAGAAATACAAGATGTCGCAGTGTCTTAAACTGATACATTTCCATATCGGTAGTCAAATCACCAAGATTCGTCGTATTAAGAATGCCTTGAGAGAGGCAATGCAATTCTATGTGCAGCTTTCAAAGTTAGGATTTGATATTGATTTTGTAGATATAGGTGGAGGTCTCGGCGTTGACTACGATGGCACTCGATCCTCCTCCGGAGAGAATTCGATGAACTATTCCATTCAGGAATATGTCAACGATTCTGTATCGGCGCTTGTGGATGCCTGCAACAAGAATGGTCTGAAACAACCTAACATCATCACGGAATCCGGGCGATCGCTTACGGCACACCATTCCGTGCTGATCATACAGGTGCTTGAGACTGCACAGCTTCCTATCTGGAACGATAATGAGGAACTTGGCGAAAACGCTCACGAGCTTGCCAAGGAATTGTATAATATTTGGGACAAAATAGATCCCTCGCGAGTGTTCGAGGATTGGCACGATGCTCTCCAGATACGCGAGGAGGCTCTTGAACTCTTCTCTCTTGGACTTCTCGACCTTCGCAACCGTGCCATGATCGAGAAGCTTTTCTGGTCGGTGGCCAGAGATGTTCGCGATCTTACACGTTCCATGAAACATCCGCCTGAAGAGTTGAGAAAAGTGGCGCGAATGTTGCCGGAGAAGTATTTCTGCAATTTCTCCCTTTTCCAGTCACTTCCGGATTCATGGGCTATTGACCAAATGTTCCCCATCATGCCTATAAGTCGTCTTGATGAGAAACCCACACATGAATGCACCATTCAGGATGTCACTTGCGATTCCGATGGAAAGATCAACCATTTCGTTTCCCCATCAGGTAGCGCATACTCACTTCCCGTGCACGACCTCAAACAGTCGGAACCCTATTATCTCGGTGTATTCCTTGTAGGTGCTTATCAGGAGATTCTCGGCGACCTGCATAATCTATTCGGCGATACAAATGCCGTGCACATCACAATTAACAAGGACGGCTACGATATAGCCCAGATAATTGACGGCGAGGCTGTGGCAGATGTACTTGACTATGTGGAATACAATCCAAAGAAACTCGTGAGAAACCTTGAAACATGGGTCACTGCATCCATGAAGCGAGGAGTCATTACTCCGGAGGAGGGTCGACAGTTCCTCAACAACTACCGCTCCGGTCTATATGGCTATACCTATCTCGAGCGCGACCTATGAGATATTTCTTGAAACTTTCATATAACGGCACCCCTTTCCACGGCTGGCAGACGCAGCCCAACGCATCGAGCGTTCAGCAGACGCTGGAGGAGGCTTTGTCAATCATATTGCGTGCGCCCGTCTCCATTACCGGAGCCGGGCGTACCGACACAGGGGTGAACGCCAGGGTGATGTATGCCCATTTCGATCTTCCTGAAGAAAGCGACAGACGTAGAATTGAGGATTCAAGCCGTTTTCTTCTGTCCCTAAATCGGCTTTGCGGACCATCCATTGCTTTGCACGAACTTATCCCCGTAGCCGATGATGCCCATGCAAGATTCGATGCATCGAAGCGAACATATAAATATTTTGTTTCATTCGAGAAAACCCCTTTTCTGGCGGGATGTTCATGGCATTCCCCTTCGATTCTCGATGTCGACAAGATGAATGACTGCGCCTCTCTTCTTCTTGAAACCGATGATTTCACCTCTTTTGCCAAGCTGCATTCCGATGCAAAGACAAATATCTGCAAGGTGACGAGAGCCGACTGGGAACCTTGGTGCCCCATGTTTGCAGAAAAGAATCCGGCAGGGATAGTGTTCACCATCTCGGCCGACAGATTTCTTCGAAATATGGTGAGAGCAGTCGTCGGAACGCTGGTCGATGTAGGACGTGGGAAAATATCGAAAGAGGAGTTTCGACGAATAATTGAAAAAAGAGACCGCTGCTCGGCCGGAACTTCGATGCCTCCACAGGCTTTATTCCTGTGGGATGTGGAATATCCATATATTTAAAATCGGTCCTCTCCCGATATACCATAATTTAACTCGCAATCAGCAATGAAAGAGAAGATAGATAGTCTCCGATCG
Organism: Bacteroides sp.; assembly: GCA_014801985.1. Lineage (GTDB taxonomy): Bacteria > Bacteroidota > Bacteroidia > Bacteroidales > Muribaculaceae > Lepagella. The sequence continues at coordinate 32,926 of JAAVDD010000011.1, read as the reverse complement.
GAGCTTAACCGACATAACCATAATTACTACGTGCTCAATGCCCCCGAAATCTCCGACAAAGAGTTTGACATGATGATGAAGGAGCTGGAAGAGCTGGAGAAGGCACATCCTGAATTTGATGATCCTCTATCGCCAACCCATCGTGTAGGCTCTGATCTTACGAAAGGTTTCGAGCACGTGATCCATGCCCGACCGATGATGTCGCTCTCCAATACCTATTCCCTCGAAGAGGTGGATGAATGGTTCGACCGCATCCGAAAGGCAATCGACAGCAAGGACTTTTCCATCACGGGTGAAATGAAGTTTGATGGCACTTCAATCTCCATCACTTATCGTAACGGGCGAATGGTGCGCGCTGTGACACGCGGCGATGGCACACAGGGAGACGACGTCACTGCTAATGTAAAGACAATTCGCAGCATTCCCCTGCAACTCTTGCCCGGAGATTGGCCTGATGAATTTGAAATCCGTGGTGAAATACTGATGCCTTGGGAGGTGTTTGAAAAATTGAATGCCGAGCGTGCCTATAATGAGGAGCCATTATTTGCCAATCCTCGCAATGCTGCGGCCGGAACGCTCAAGACCCAGGATCCCCGCGAAGTGGCACGGCGCCATCTTGATGCCAGATTCTATTATCTCCTTGCCGACAACCTCCCGACCGATTCTCATTTTGAAAACATGGCAATAGCCGAGCAATGGGGTTTCAAAGTGTCGAAAGCGATGGCACGCCTTCATACCATTGAGGATGTGGAGAATTACATCTCATATTGGGATGAACATCGCAAAGAGCTCCCTGTTCCGACCGACGGTCTTGTATTCAAAGTGGATTCCCTGCGCCAGCAACTCAATTTGGGTTATACTGCCAAGTCACCCCGTTGGGCCGTAGCTTTCAAGTTCAATCCTGAGAAGGCGTGTACCCCTTTGCGCTTTGTTTCATTCGAGACCGGAAGAATGGGTATCGTCACGCCGGTAGCAAATCTCGAACCGGTACAACTCTCAGGAACGATTGTGAAGCGCGCATCGCTCCATAACGACGATATAATGCAGGAACTTGACATACATGAGGGAGATTCCCTTTATGTGGAGAAAGCCGGTGAGATTATTCCTCAGATAACCGGAGTAGATAAAAGTCTGCGACCGGAGGGTGCAAAGAAAGTGGAGTTTGTAAAGAATTGTCCTGAATGTGGCACTCCTCTCACTCGCCTCTTCGGGGAGGCCGCATGGTGCTGTCCAAATAAATATGGATGCCGCCCGCAGATAACGGGACGAATAGAACACTTCTGCGCTCGCAGAATGATGAATATCGACGGTGTCGGCGAAGAGACAGCAGAACTTCTTTATGCCACAGGTCTCGCTTCGACAATCGGTCAGCTCTATGATCTATCTGAGGAGAAACTGATAGGAGTAGGAAGAATTGGAGAAAAGACGGCAAAAAGAATAATGAAAGGTATTGAGGATTCAAAGCAGGTACCTTTCGACCGTGTGCTTTATGCTCTCTCCATACCCAATGTCGGGGAAACGACTGCCAAACGCCTTGCCCGTTCTGTGAAAGATATCGACACGCTTCTTAATATGGATCTTGAAAAGCTTTCAATGATTCCCGACATAGGGCCGGTGATAGCAAAGAACATTTATGAATTTGTGCGCGAACCTATCAACGCCGCCAATATCCAGCGACTGCGTGAAGCAGGGGTGACGCTTGCGGTTCCTGAAGAAAGCCTCACTCCTGCAGGAGACGCACTTGAAGGAAAGACAGTGGTGATTTCCGGAACTTTCTCACATCATAGCCGTGATGAATATAAAGACATCATAATGGCTCAGGGAGGGAAGAATGCCGGAAGCATATCAAAAAAGACCTCTTTCGTGCTTGCCGGAGAAAATATGGGGCCTGCAAAACTCCAGAAATGTGAGCAACTTGGAGTTCCCATTGTTTCAGAGGATGAATTTTTAAAAATGATTGGTAAATAAGCATTATCATACACAGCAGTAGCGTGGTTCATGTTTCCCTGAACCGCGCTATTTTTTTCGTTTTTTTGGATAAGAGAGCGATAATGACTATTTTTGCATAAAATTTTACATATACTTTACTATGCAGGTATCACCTTCACTTCTTTCCGCCGATTTCGCTCATCTCTCTGACGACATCGACATGATCAACAGTTCTGAAGCCGATATGCTCCATCTCGATGTGATGGACGGCGTTTTTGTACCCAACATCTCATTCGGCTTTCCTATCATAAAGATGGTATCGCACCTGTGCGACAAACCTCTTGACGCTCACCTCATGATAGTGGAACCTCACAAATGGATTCCTCAGATTCGCGATCTGGGGGTTAGAATAATGAATGTGCATCAGGAGGCGTGCCGTCATCTTCACCGTACAATCTATCAGATTCGAGAGGCCGGAATGGAGGCCGGAGTAACAATTAATCCTGCCACTCCGGTAATGATGCTTCAGGATATTATCAACGATCTTGACCTTGTGCTTATAATGTCGGTCAACCCCGGATTCGGAGGACAGCCTTTCATCGAACACAGCATTGAGAAGGTGAAAGAATTGCGCGCTCTTATCGACCGAACAGGTTCGAAAGCTAAAATACAAGTCGATGGCGGTGTCAATGCAGATACCGGCAAGCGCCTTGCAGAAGCCAGAGCGGATATCCTCGTGGCCGGTTCTTATATATTTAATGCAGAAGATCCTCATAAAGCTATTTCCACTCTCAAACATCTGTGATGAAATTAAAGAAAACGGTCTGTTCGGTTTTCCTTATCAGTTCCCTTTTCTGTTCATCTGCCTTTGCCCTCAATAATTCCGACCTTGATACGATTCCGGGAGGGTTTTCCCGGAGTCCGGAATGGTTTGCAGGTCCGGAGGCGGAAGTGGACTATGTCATCCCTACCGATGCCTTTTATCAGGGGTCGAATCCGGAAGGGAGTCCTATACGTGCAAGTCTTGGAATAGCATTCAAAGGAGGCTTCCGTTTCAATCCGGATACTAAGGAGGGCATGCTGTATAAGGGTCTTTACCAAGGTGTGGGAGTCGGACTGAAGACTTTCATGCATCAAGAGCTGATGGGAAAACCGGCAATGTTCTATGTGTTCCAAGGTGCTCCTTTTCATCATTTCGGATCAAGATTTCATCTTGGCTATGAATGGAAATTCGGCGTGGCTGTTGGTTGGCATCACGAACAAGTGACGGCTAACGATGGTTTCGCACATACACTCAGCACAGCCATAACAGCCCACATGGGGATTGCCCTTAAGATGAGCTATGATCTAACCGACAGGTGGAGTCTTGCGCTTGCCCTTGAAGGAATTCATCATTCCAACGGCAACACCTCCTGGCGCAATGCCGGTCTGAATGCCGCCGGTCTGTCACTCGGAGTTTCCTATATCTTTAATCCGCAACTTCAGACAATTTACACCTCTCCTGAACTCACTGAAGAGGCCGACCGTAAGAAATGGTTTATTGATGTCATGGGCTTCGGTGCATGGCGCCAGCGTATAATCCACATAGATCCTTGCGAAGCTATCCCAAACCCGGCACCAAGTTATCTCGTACCCGGGAAATATGCAGTTGCAGGAGTACAGGTTGCTCCGACAATAAGTCTTAACAGATGGGTTGCCGTCGGCCCTGCCTTTGATCTGATCTGGGATAAAAGTAATGCACTCCAGGCACATTGGATTGAGATGCCATGGGAAGAGGGTATGTATTTCACACCCGTATCTTTCAAAGAGCAGATCAGTGCCGGAATTTCCGCCCATGCGGAGTTGACAACCCCTATCTTTGCCGTGAATGCCGGAATAGGTTATAATTTCATTAACCCCAAGGGGGATATAGCTTTTTATCAGAGTCTGACAGTGAAAACTTTCCTCACCAAAAATCTATATCTTAATTTTGGTTATCGTCTTGCAGGATTTAAGGATCCTCACCATCTGATGCTCGGAGTCGGATACAGATTCAGGCTCTAATTTTATAATAAACTTCAATATAAGTAGCTGTTCAAATTAAACCGCTACTATATTTTGCTAAATTAATAAGCTGTTCCCATACAATATGTGTTTAATTTGAACAGCTACTTAACAATTTATTCCAGTCATAATTAATGGCGGCTTTTTGGAGCCGCCATTAATTATGACTGGAATAAAAGTGAAAGGGAATGCCGTACTTGACACTCCCTTTCTATTTAGAAATCTTTAACTATACAATTTTCTTTATATTCTTATCAATCTGAAAACCTTGATTATTTAGCCTCAAGGATACAGATTGCAACTCGGTTCCAGGATTCTTCCTCGAACATCTCACCGATGCCCTGACCCTCTGCAACGATTCTTGATGCAGGAATCTTATAACGCTTCATAAGAGCATCCTTAACAGACTGTGCACGCTGGTTGGCGAGACGGATATTTACATCTTCCGGACCATCCTTTGATGCATAACCCTTGATGACAACCTTGCTTCCGGGGTGATTGTTGAGGTAAGCTGCAATCATCTCTACATTAGGCTGCTGATCGGCACCAATTGCAGAAGATCCAATCTTGAAGAATACGTAACGAACAGATTCGAGGTTGTTTGTAACCTTTGTTACGACCTGAGCAGGACGGTTCTTAAGCGCGGTGTTCTCAGCCTCAAGATCACGGTTCTGAGCCTTAAGAGCTGCATTGGCAGCATCAAGAGAGTTGACTGAACCACGGAGCTGGTTGATCTGGCCATTCAATTCGTCGATCTGGGCCTGGTTGTAGGGCTCTACCACCTTGAAACCATTGCCACCGAAGTTGTATGCCACACCTGCAGTGAGCTGGAAGTTAGCGCGGTTCTTATCGTAAGAAGCTGTGCTCTGACGAACCGGAGTTGTGGTCATGTTCCACAAGAATGCCGGGCTAACAGCGATTGTCAAATTATCATTTACATTAAAGTTGAAGTCAAGACCGAATTTTGTGCCGAAATAGTTGAAATCAGCAATCTGAGTCTCGAAGCTACGGCCCCAACCTGCACCTGCACGAAGGTCAATGTCGAATGGGCGTGTTGAACCGGGATAACCACCAAAGAGGTTGAAAAGGTTCACAGCACCGTATGCTCCCAAATAGGAATCATCGAATGCGTTCTTGCTGCGAGGACCGCGACCATTCTGAGTGGAGGTGTTGATTCCGAAAACGGCCTCTGCACCTACCTTGAATACAGGGGTGATTTTCTTGCCGAGGTCAAGTCCAATTACCGGACGCATACCTCCGAAGAATGCACTGTGTGACATCGGGGTAGTCACACCACCGTTGATACCAAGCGACCAGTTGTCGCCAAACTTAGGCGTCTCAATTGCCTGTTGTGCAGAGGCTGCACTCACGGCGCCTAATGCCAATACTGAAGTAAGAATTATATTTTTCATAGTGTCTAAATTTTGTTTCTGTTTTATAGACATGTTTTTAAAATAGTGGAATATTTAACTCTGTCTATAATACACTCAAAGGGCGCGGATTGTTTTGAGATTTTCTTTTTTTCTATCCTATTTAATTATTACTATATCGATTTTATATTGATATTCAGATAAATAACAGAAAAATGAAAAAATTTAATTAAAAAAGATTTTGTATATTTAAAAAACTGTATTACCTTTGCAGTGTATTAAGTCACTAATACACTAAAACAGATTTTATAATCTTTAATTCCATAATAAAATGCTTAAAGTAAACCATTGCACGTTCAGCTACAACCGACGTAAAGACCCCGTACTGAAGGATTTCTCCCTTGAGATAGGTCAAGGAGGTGTCTACGGTCTGCTGGGTTCAAACGGAGCAGGTAAATCCACCCTACTCTATTTAATCTCCGGACTCCTAACGCCTGATTCCGGAGAAGTACTCCTCAATGATATCAATACGCGCCACCGACTTCCGGAAACAGTATCGGAAATTTTCATCGTGCCGGAAGAATTCGACTTTCCATCTATGTCGCTTGAAGCCTACATCAAGCTGAATTCTCCATTCTATCCTAAGTTCTCTTACGATGAGATGCTTGAAAATCTCGCCCTCTTCGAGCTGACACCCGATATAAATGTAAGCAAACTATCGATGGGACAGAAGAAAAAGGTTGCCCTCTCGTTTGCCATGGCTACAAATACAAAAGTGCTCATACTTGACGAGCCCACCAATGGTCTGGATATTCCCGGAAAATCTGCTTTCCGCCGTTACATATCGAGAGCCGCCGATGAGAATCGAATTTTCATAATCTCCACGCATCAGGTTCGGGATGTGGCTCAACTGCTTGATCATATATTGATTGTCGACAACAAAGAGCTTCTTTTTGACAGGACTGTGGCGCAGATTCAAGAGAAGCTGAGATTTGTGGAGACAACAGATCCTCGCCTGATAGATTCAGCTTATTTCGCCTCCAATTCCCTTCTTGGAAGTGCCCTTATCCTTCCCAATTCTGAAGGTGAAGATACGGAGATAAATCTTGAACTCCTGTTTGAGTTTGCCCATGAAGATCCAAAGGCGCTTGCTTCCATATTCAATAACGAGTGACCAAGAGTGTTAAATCCGCTAAAAGCTATTATATTATATGAAAAATCAGATTTTCGAAGCCGACCGTTTCTCGGCATATTTCAAGAAATATGTGGCTGAGCGCCGCACTCCCCTCCTCTCCTATTTAGGAGTTCTATTCCTTTTCCCTTTGGCAGTCTGTCTCGTCATCCCATTGCTTAAGGGCTTATACGATCCAATCTCAGTCGAGCATTTTGTTGTAAGAGGGAATATCCTTGATCCGATGTGGACCTCAGAGCTTACACTTTTTTATTTCTTATGGATTCTTGTAGGTCTGAAATGCGGTGATTTCTATTCTTTGCTCATGGATAAGAGAGAACGCATATCCCTCTTCACTTGTCCGGCAAGCAACTTTGAAAAATTCTCAACTTATTTCCTTATATATGTAATTCTATTTTCGGTTATCTTTTTTGGCATTTTTCTCTTTGTTGACGCCATCAGAGTATGGGTATTCAGAGCATCTACCGAAGCGGATTGCATTCACTACATCTCCCCACGGTATCTACTTTCATTCGGCACAGCAGAAAAATTCTGGGATATTGATTTCTATAATGCTGCCAAAAATGCAGATCTCATGGATTTCTTCCGTAATGCCATGGCGGCTCGCTTTTCAGTGATCTTATTCGGTGGATTGCTTATTCAGTCATTGTATGCTTTGGGTTGCACAGTTTGGCCTAAAAAGAATTTCCTAAAGACAAGTTGTTTCTTGTTGGCCTTCATGATTCTGTCCGGAATACTTTTTTATAAAGGTTCTCAACTTTTCTATGGGAATGGCACTCTGACACCTCGTGAATTCGGCTTCAGCAATACAATATCGGAAATCATATTCTATGATATCGTGGCAGTATGCATAATAGTCTTCACTTGGATTCTTTCATATATGCGATTCAAGGAATGGGAGGTGATTAAACGTTGGTGATATGGTTTTCGAGGAAAGCAACAAAGCTATCTATATCCAGATAGCCGACCGGATTTGCAACGAAATCCTGGATGGCAACTATCCTGCTGATGCACGCCTCCCGTCGGTGAGGGAATATGCGGGCGACCTTCAGGTTAATGCCAACACAGTGATGAGAAGCTATGATCGCCTTCAACAAAAGGGGATTATCTATAACAGACGTGGAATCGGTTTTTTTGTATCCCCCGAAGCGCGTGAAAAAATCCTGGCGGAGAAAGCCGAGCTTCTCGACGATACTCAAATCAATGAGTTTTTCGACCTCCTCTATCGTCTTGAAATCTCTCCGGATAATCTTCGTATGCAATATATCCGCTATCTTGAGAATAAGAAAACAGGGAGGTGATTCATATAGTAATGATACTCTCCCATCCATGTATAATTATAATTAAACCCTACAACGATGAAAAAGACCACATATATCATTATCGGATTCACTCTCTTCCTTCTACTACTCTCCTTCTTCGCGCCCGTAATCTTTTTTACTGAGAAGTAGATTAAATTGAACGTATCTTTTTGTGGGATTGGGGGCGCACTGCCCTCAATCCTTGTTATATACCATATTTAATTTAAATCTTCGAATATGAAAATTTATATGTAAATTTGCAATTATGAAAAAGAAAGACCAAAATCCTATCGTCAGTATAGATTCTATAGATTCCTATAACAAGCTGTTCGGACTTGAAACCTATCATCCCCTCGTGACAGTGCTTGATCTCAAAAAAGCGACCAAGGGGGTCAACCATGTCCGGATGGATTACAGCATATATGCTCTTTTTCTAAAACAGGGTGTGAATTGCACTCTAATGTATGGTCGTCAGTCCTACGATTATCATGAAGGCACGGTTGTGAGTTTCAGGCCCGGTCATCTAATCGGGGTAGATTTGGAGGTGGATGAGATTGCTCCCGATGTGGTTGGGCTATTGTTTCATCCCGACCTAATCTATGGCACCACATTAGCATCTAAAATAGACGACTACCGATTCTTTGATTATTCACAACGTGAGGCAGTCCATCTATCATTTGAAGAGAGGACTACCTTCATCGAGTGTCTGGAAAGGATAAAGCGAGAAATAGAGCATCCCGTCGACCGACATACGGCGGAGATTGTAGCAAGCCATATACAGGTGCTTCTCGATTATATGACACGATTCTATGAACGGCAATTCATCACACGACATAAGGTAAATTCCGAGCTACTTATACAGTTTGAAAATGAACTTAGGAATTATTACTCTTCAGGAAAAGCTGCGGATGGCATTCCTTCAGTCGCCTACTTTGCCCAGAAAGCCAATCTTTCCACAGGATATTTCGGCGATTTAATAAAACGCGAGACGGGGTCGACAGCTCAAGACCTCATCAGTCGCCATATAATTGAGCAGGCAAAAAAACGGCTTTGCAACACCTCCGATGACATAAGCATAATTGCATACGATTTAGGATTCCAATATCCACAGCATTTCACCCGTATGTTCAAGAAACAGACAGGTCACACTCCGCGTGAATATCGTATGAATATCAATTAAGGATTTCAGACTATTTGTAAATCAATTCCGGCAATTAAAAAATTATCGGCAAGACTCCAAATTCGGAATCTTGCCGATGCTGTATTCGGAAAGTGGTTATCTTTAGTTATTCTTTCGGTCACTTATCCTCAGTGAATGACAATTTTCCGCTTACAATATCATCCACCATTCCTTCGTAAGGAGCCTGAGAGATTACTTTCTCATTATTGGCTCCCTCATTCTTCTGGAAGAAAATCTCGCCAAATTCCGGTACGACATACTTTGGATAAGTCTCATATTTCTCACGGCTCTCCTCCATCAAAGGAATGTGCTCATTTTGATAGCAGACCGTGATTTCAGGATGTTCCCTAACCCATTTCGGGAAGAAGATAACACCGTGAAGTTTATTCTCTCTTGGCATAAAATTTAGACTCACATCCGTGCCTGTAGGCTCTGTCCAGGATACCTTATAGACACCATCGGTCAGCTTGACGATATCAGCTTTCTGATCGCGCACCCAGCGTCCTCCAACCATACCGCTGTGGATACGATAATCGACAGTGTTTTCATTTTTTACGTAGAACTCATACATCCAACCATTTGCATAAGTATAAATAAAGTGTGATCCAATGAAATTTTCCATAATATTTTGTTTTTATCTTTATTTTAGTTTTATTAGTGATAACCATTTAATCAATCATCACTTATAAAACGATCGAAACATTATGGAGGTTTTATTTTCATTGTGCCTTACGGCTCAAATCATTATGCTGTATGGCTCATTTATATCAGACTTTTTCTTATCACTTCTGCATCCCGATTTTGAATGCGTGTTTCTGTCGGAGTAAACCCGAAATGCTCACGATATGCCTTTGAAAAATGGGAAAAATTTTTAAATCCGACTTCCGCCATTACTTGTTTCACGTTTTTCTCTGTGGAAAGCAACATATAATGGGCAGCATGAAGGCGACGTCTTATAAGCCATGCACGTGGCGAAAGAGTGCTTATCTTTTTGAAATCACGTTTGAAGGAGGCAAGACTTCGACCTGTGTAATGGGCTATCTGCTCTATTGAAAGATCATACATGTAGTTCTTTTCCATGAAGTCAATTATGTCAATTCTCCATCTGGCTGTAAAATCAAAAAGGGAAGCATAGGCATTCTCATCATTCTGAAGAACTAACTTCACGGCTTCGAAAACCTTTATTGTCAGCCAATCGCTATCAGGGCGAACTCCGGCTTCATAATAAGGCTTAAATGAATCGAATAGACTTGACACCTTCGGAGAGGCAGGTATCGCGGTAATGCTTTGTCGCTTTCCCATCTTCTTCTTAGGCAAATCATCCTCACGCAATGTCTTGTAGAAATCGAAAAGGATGTTGCGAGGAAAGAAAAGGACTATTGATAGATGATACCCGACATCATCCGAAGGTCTCTGCACAAGCATGGTGCGATGATCTTTTCTCACAAACACACATTCCTTCTCCTTTATCATTGTTTTCTTGACACCATCCACGAGCACTTCCATGCTTCCGCGCGCGACATAGACAATCGCGTGCTCGCTAACATCAAGGTAACTCTCCCCTGTCATTTCATGATAGCAAGGAGTCATGATATCTTCCGTGGTCAGATTAATGGTGTTCGACATAAGCTTTTCTTTATTGATTGTGCAAAGGTAATAAAAATATTAAGCAGTAGCGTAATTCCTCCTCTTTAAAAGGAATACAGCTACAATCACAAGGCTGGTGATGAATTCTGCCACAGGAATAGCAAGCCAAAGCCCTTCATTGCCTATCAATCCCGGAAGGAATAGAAATGAAGGAACAAGAAGCACGATGCCTCGGAGCAAGGTATAGATTATCGAGATCCCAGCCTTTTCAAGACTTTGATAATATCCGATAAATGTGATGTTGAGTGCGAAGAAAATAGAGCAAAGAGCAAAAAAAGGGAGTCCGTGACTGGCAATGCCAAATGCTGGTTCGAATGAAGAAAATTACATTTCGTACATATTCTGGCGTACAATTGTCCATTTACGGACACCCCATTAGCAATATCACTATTGATTATCAATCACTTTCATTTCTGGCACAGCTATTGTCATCTTTTTTTGCATAATAACCACAAAGATATGGATAGAGAATTGACCAAACAGGAGAAAAGGAGGGAAAAACAACGAAAATGGTTACGCATCGGGAGCATTGTGTTCGGTTTCGTCTTTATTATGGGATGTCTGTATCATTTCATTGATTCCGGGATAGATGGAACCGGGATAAGGACAGGTCGAGCCGAACAAGGTGTAATAGAAAGTTGCATTACGGGTACAGGAAAGATTGTACCGCTATACGAGCAGACAATTGTTTCCCCGGTAACCACCCGAATCCTTGAGGTCTACTGCAATGAAGGCGACCACGTAGTTTCCGGACAATCACTTCTTCGTCTCGACCTACAGACTGCTCAGACCGACCTCCAAAGAAAAGCAGATGAAGTGAGCATGAGGAGGAATGAGATAGAACAGACTGCCCTAAGTTCTGCTACATATCTCACTGACATTGAAATGAAGATAAAGACCAAAGAGATGGCGGTTAATCATCTAATGGAGGAGGTAAATAATGAACGTCGCCTGGATAGCATCGGAAGCGGAACAGGCGACCGTATAAGGGAAGCGGAACTCGCCTACTCCACCGGTATCCTCGAACTCCAACAGTTGAAGACTCAACTTGCAAATGAAAGGAAATCACATGCCGCTTCACTCAGATCCAAGGAACTGGAAGGAAGCATCACGGAAAGAGACTTGAAGGAGATGGAACGCACTATTGAAGATGCCCGAGTACGTGCTCCAAGAAATGGAACGGTTACATATCTCAACAAAGGAATCGGCACAAGTATTTCCCAGGGAGAGAAGTTAGCTGTGGTTTCAGATCTTTCACATTTTAAGATAAACGGGGAGATAGTTGAAAGCAGTGCCAATAAGTTGGCTACCGGACAGAAAGTAAATGTGAGAATCGGGAAAGAAACTATACCCGGTCATATCGCATCAATCTCTCCGCAAAGCAATGCCGGGGTAGTGAATTTTATTGTGCTGCTCGAAGACGACATCTCCTCCATTCTGAGATCAGGGTTAAAGGCGGAGTTGAATGTGATCTATGATCTGCGTGAAGATGTGATACGCATTCCCAACGGCAGTTTTTTCACCGGACCTGGTACTTACGAACTTTTCGTGAAGAAAGAGGATAAGACGTATGAAAAAAGATCAATCGACCTTGGCGACAGCAATTTCGATTATATAGAAGTGAAATCAGGGTTGCAGAAAGATGAGGAGGTTGTGATTTCAGATATGAGCCTGTATAAAAAGAAAAATTCTATACATATTAAATGAATAAAATATATATTATGGATAATATTATTACACTTAAAAATGTAAGCAAGGTCTATCGCACCAAAGAAGTCGAAACACTTGCTCTGGAGAATGTAAACCTTAAGATTAAGGAAGGTGAGTTTGTGAGTATCATGGGGCCATCCGGATGTGGGAAATCAACACTTCTAAATATCATAGGCCTTCTGGATAATCCCACGGAAGGAAGCGTGGATATCCTTGATACAATCACTTCAAATATGCGAGATAAGGAACTGTCTCATTTCCGCAACATAAATCTTGGATTCGTTTTCCAAAGTTTTCATCTGATACCTTCCTTGAATGTGAAAGATAATGTTGCTCTACCATTAGGATATAGAAAAGGTGTCGACCGTCGCGAAATGGAGAAGAAAGCAGTAGAAGTGTTGACACGCCTTGGACTGAGCCACAGAATGAAACACACACCCGGACAACTTTCGGGAGGACAGTGTCAGCGCGTTGCTATAGCAAGGGCGATTGTAGGTAACCCACGGATAATACTTGCCGACGAGCCTACAGGAAATCTCGACTCGAAAATGGGACAGGAAGTGATGGATATACTTCATCGACTCAATAAAGAGGATGGGCGCACAATAGTGATGGTTACCCACAACGAACATCAGGCACGTTCTACTGACAGGATCATTCGTTTCTTCGACGGTCGGCAGGTGGAAGGGTGAAATGCGCATCCTTTCTGAAAGACTAAATCAATTAGAGGCAACGAAACAAAAGTTTAATTCTAACTTCATTCAGAAATGAGATATTTAAAACAGATATATTTCGAGATGCGCCATCAGAAGATGATGACCTGGGTCTCCATCGGAGGCACGGCAATATCCATCTTTCTTGTAATGATATTCTATCTGGTTGATCAATTGAATACCATAACTGTAGCTCCAGAATCCAATCGGGATCGAATTCTTATCGGCCAGAATATGCACATCAAGGAAGGAGAGTATGATAGATCTTCTGCTTTGAATCATAAACTTGCCATGAAGTTATATCATAACCTTGACGGGATAGAAATGGAATCTCTGATTTCAGCATGGGCAGACACTCAGCATATCGGCATACCGGGAGAAGATGTTACCAAAGCCTCTTTTCGCACCGTGGATCAAAACTTCTGGAAAATTTACGATTTCAATTTCATTGATGGGAAACCATTCGATGAAGAGGATGTAAATTCTGGAGTCAACAAGATTATTATAAGTCGTTCAATAGCCAGAAAGCTTTTTAATGAAGATAAAGTGGCAGGCCATGAATTGCTGATGGGTATGCAACCATACACTATTGCAGGAGTGATTGATGATACGAGCAAAATACTTTTGGTGACGGGAATAGATATATTCGGTGTCTACCAACCGGAGGAATTGAATAATCAAAGTAGTTATGATGAATCGTTTGGCGAAACACAGATGGTACTCCTATTGAAAAAAGGAATAACGAAGGAATATATCAAGGGACAGGTAGAGGAACGCTATAAGCAACTTCAGGCAGAAATATCAAAAAAGGGAGCGGAGGTGTTCTATCATGAACAGCCCTACGATACATCCACTATCTCCAAGGGAGGATATGGCACCAACACTTCTCCGGAAAATGATGATACAGTGAAATGGGCCATATATGCAATAATGATTCTCCTTCCAGCAATCAATCTTAGCAGTATGACCAGAAGTCGTCTACGTCATAGAATAAGTGAGATTGGAGTTAGAAGAGCTTTCGGTGCCAGCAAAGCATCTATCTTACTTCAGATTCTGACAGAAAATTTTATCATCACCTTATTAGGAGGAATTGTAGGTCTTATATTAAGTATTTGTTGTATGGCATGGTTTGCAAACTTTTTTATGACCGGAACAAATGATATGATGAGCGACTTAAGGGATCGCGACATACTGCCGACACTCGAAATGCTTATTACATGGCCCGCCTTCTTTTACAGCCTCCTCTTTTGCCTTTTACTTAATCTTATAAGTGCATTTATGCCTTCCTGGAAAGCGTCAAGACTCTCTCCTGCCAACGCAATAAGTAAGACCTAAATAAATTCACTGGAAATGAAAAGAAAATTATTCACTCAAATAACAAATGAATGGCGAGATAATATCTGGATGATTATTGAACTCGCAATCGTCACAGGTGCCATTTGGATACTCATTGTTTTATGTTGGGGGATCGCTAAAGGAAAATTCCAGCCTAAAGGATTTGATATCGAGGATGTGTACGCCGCTAATATTGAATTCATAACTTCCGACAGTCCTGAATTTCAACCTCCTGTAAACAGTGATCAATATGACTATTATGGCGCACGCAAGGCTTTATTAACTAAAATAAGAAACCATCCTCTTGTTGAAAAAGCAGGGTTGTCACAAAATGCTTTCCCCTATTTTCTTAATTATAATGGAAATGCGTTGACAATAGAGGGTTCTGATGATTCAATCCATTATTATGGAAATGTTCGGATGATGTCACCTGATTTGGTTCACGTTTTCCGACTCAAGAGCCTAACAGGAAAAACCTCCGACCAACTTGAGAAAATACTAAGAGAGGGTAAAATCTTAGTATCCTCTAATAAGGACTACAGTAATAAAAACAGAGACCCAAAGGATCTTATAGGGAAACACGTAAGTACCACCTATGGTGAAAGTTCCTATACCGTCGGTGACCTTATTGTCCACATACGTCGAAATGAATATGAGCATATTTTTGGTGGCACCGTGGTTTTACCCCTAATAGAAGACAGCGTATGGTGCAAGGACCTGGCAATTCGGGCTAAACCCGGCAAGGGATCCGAATTTATGGAAGCTTTCCGAACAGATCCGGATCTCAGAAGATATGGGAATGTATATCTCACCGATATGGAGAGTTTCTCCGATATCAGACACAATAAGCAACGAAATTACACCACACAACTTAATGCTTTCATTATTCTTATTTTATTCCTCCTTGTTGTGGTATTTCTCGGTCTATTGGGCACATTCTGGTTCAGAATGCAGCAACGCACGGGAGAAGTGGCAATAAGAATGGTATGCGGTGCCACTAAAGGTCAGATTTTTAGAAGGGTAATTTCAGAAGGGCTGATACTTCTGCTCTTTGGATTCCTCCTTATTTCCGTGGCGTTATGGCCATTTTATAAGAAATTTGATACCGCTTTAAGCTGGGAGACCATTCTTATCTGCGAACTCGTAGCTGTGGCTCTGGTAGCCAGCGGTGTCGTGATCAGTCTATGGTGGCCTGCACGCAAAATTATGAATATCGAACCGGCTGTTGCTGTAAAAGAGGAATGAGATGATTTCTATAATAAAACAGTTTCTTATACTTTCAATTGCGGTGCTTCCTGCTTTCGGGCAGGAGGCATCCATTTCTCCAACCTCCACCGCTGAACTCCCGATTACGCTTTATCAAGCCATGATGAGAGCGAGGAGTGTAAGCGTGGATGCAGAAGTGGCGCGTAATCAACTCCTGAGTTCATATTGGAGCTATCGCGCATATAGAGCGCAACTTCTTCCGGAAGTGGTTTTCTCCGGCAACATTCCTTCATATCATAGGCAATATTCATCATATATGAATAATGAAGGGAATTATAGCTTTGTGCACAATAATTATCTTCAACTCACCGGGGAAATATCCGTGCGCCAGAATATATGGCTCACCGGAGGAACCGTTGCCGTCAATTCCTATCTTGATTATTACCGTCAGCTTGGCGATGGTGCCTATAACAGGTATATGTCGATTCCGGCCTCAATAACTCTGAGCCAACCTATTTTCGGAGTGAATAATCTGAAATGGAACCGTCGCATCGAGCCTCTTAGATATGAGGAAGCGAAAGCGGCATTTATGAGTGCATCGGAGAAAGTGGCGGAAACGACTATCAGTTATTATTTCACCTTGCTTATGGCTAAGGAGAATCATCTGATCGCAATGCAGAATCTCGATAATGCCGAGAGGCTTTATAATGTGGCGAAAGAAAAACGGGAAATGGGACGTATAAGTCGAAACGACCTGCTTCAGATGGAACTTAATCTGTTGAATGCCAAAAGTGATCTTACAAACTGTGAGAGCGACGTGAAGAACAGTATGTTTCAACTTCGATCATTCCTTGATTATGATGAGAGCGTGATGCTTGCCACGGAAATACCGCTTGATGTGCCGGAAGTAGAAATAAACTATGATGATGCTCTCAACCGTGCCCTCACAAATAATAGTTTCTCGAAGCAGATGCTCCGTATGCAGATGGAGGCCAACTATGAAGTGGCAAAAGCAAAGGGAGCACAACGTGAGATAAATCTTTTTGCACAATTAGGATTCACGGGCACTGATCATGATTTAAGGAATGCCTACACCCGATTGCGTCCCAATCAGATAGTGGAAATCGGTTTTGAAATTCCGATTCTTGATTGGGGAAAACGTAAGGGGGAAGTGAAAGTTGCAGAGAGCCAGAAAAGACTTGTGGAGAGCCAGATCCGACAGGAGACACAGAATTTCCGTCAGAATCTATTTATACTCGTGGAACGCTACGGGAATCAACTTCATCAAATTCAAATGGCCCGAAGGGCGGATGAGATTGCTCAACAAAGATACGCAACCAATGTCGAGACTTTTCTTATCGGAAAAATATCGACTCTCGATCTTAACGATTCCAGAGTTAAGAAGGATGAGGCAAGAAGAGAATATATCAACGAACTATATCTTTTCTGGCTCTATTATTATCAAATCCGAAGTCTTACGCTATGGGACTATTCCTCCGGGCGAGGAATTGATTCTGATATCGAGGCAATATTGAAATGACTTTCTTAATTCACATCTTTTTACTAACTTTGTTACTCATACTATTCAGAAGCACCCCGCTATGATATTGATAATTGATGACGACCCTACTGTGCGCATGTCGCTAAAACTCCTACTTCGACGCGCAGGCTTCTCTTCCGAAGAGGCCTCTTCCCCCGATGAAGCTCTTTCTAAAGCACGGTTGGAAAGCTATAGCCTAATCCTGATGGATATGAACTATTCTCTTTCCACCACCGGAGAGGAGGGGCTGGAACTTCTTATGAAAATGCGAATCTTCCAACCCGACACCCCGATTATCCTCATCACCGCATGGGGCAGCATAGAGCTGGCTGTGGAAGGGATGCGTGCAGGAGCCTACGATTTTATAACAAAACCTTGGGATAACCGAACGCTGCTCCAAAGGATTGAAACAGCCTTGAGTCTCAACGCCGAGAATAATCCAATCCATGAAAAGAGAGCCTCCGCTTTTGATCGAGGGGGTATAATCGGCTCGGATCCTGCCTTGATTGAACTTCTCTCCACAGTGGAGAGAGTGGCTCCGACAGATGCTTCAGTGTTGATTTTAGGTGAAAACGGAACCGGAAAAGAGATGATAGCGCAAGCTATACATGCCAATAGTCGACGCAGTAAAAATCCCTTTGTGATGGTTAATCTTGGTGGGATTGCACAATCTTTGTTTGAAAGCGAGATGTTCGGTCATGCAAAAGGAGCATTCACGGGAGCAATAGCAGCCAGGAAAGGGAGATTTGAAATGGCAGATAAAGGCACTATTTTTCTTGACGAGATAGGAGACCTTGACATGAGCTGTCAGGTGAAACTTCTAAGAGTGCTTCAACAGCATACTTTTGAACCTCTTGGCGACAGTCGCTCACGAAAGGTGGATATTCGCGTGGTAAGCGCTACGAATGCCGATCTGCCGGCTATGGTGGAGGCACGCACTTTCAGGGAGGATCTCTTTTATCGGCTCAATCTAATCACTCTCCGTATGCCTCCTCTTCGGGAAAGAGCATCGGATATCCCAGAATTGCTAAATCATTTTCTATCCTCCTCTGCATCTGCTGAAAACCGTGAAATCCCGGAAATTGAGGCCGAGACAATGGAATGGCTTATGCGTCTCCCCTATCCCGGCAATATACGTCAGTTAAAAAATATGGCTGAACGTGCATTATTAGTGGGTGGCAAGATCCTGACAAAAAAGGATTTCTTTACGCCCGGCCTCTCTCCTGAGAATGCATTTGTCGCTCCTGCTTCCACTCTTGAATCGCGTGAAAAGAGAAGCATAAAGGAAGCTCTGGATGCCGCCGGAGGCAATATGTCGAGAGCTGCCAGAGCATTGGGTATCACGCGGCAGGCTCTTTATCGCAGAATCGAGAAATATGGACTTAATGAGTGAATCCTCGCATCATATTAAAAAGGAAATGGGAATATGAGCACTCGACTGATTTTTATTATTCTTGCCTTATCCATTGCAGGGCTCATCATCACAGCACTATTGCCGTACAGCACAGTCTCCGTCATTGCATGCAGTGTGTGTGCCGTGCTGTCGTTAATATGGCTCTATTTCCGTGTCATCACATCTAATAGAGCAGTGCAGATCGGAATGAATCTGCTGAGTGCACAGGATTTTACCACTCGTCTAAGAAAAGTCGGTGAACGGAATGCTGACCGAGTGGTGAAACTTTTTAATACCATGATCGATCGTCTGAGAGAGGAACGTCTAAAGAATATAGAACAAGAAAGTCTTTTATCACTTCTCATAGAGGCCTCCCCGATGGGTGTCGCGATAATGGATTATGACGGTAAGCTATCACGGACCAACAATGCTTTTCTAAGATTTTCGGGATTGAAGGATGAATCAACACTCATTGGTAAGACACCCCAAGAATGGCCTATTATCTTTTCTGATAGTCTGGCAAATCTAAAATTAGGAACTTCGGAAGTGATAAGCACGGGTGATACGATGAGATACCGTTGCTATCATCTCAANTTCATGCGTCAAGGTTTTCCTATTGACTTCTATCTTGTCGAGAGTCTTACGGAGGAGGTGCGNGAGGCAGAAAGAAGTGCTTATGAGAAAGTGATCCGGAGTCTCTCACATGAAGTCAATAACACGATGTGCGGTGTCAGAGCCGTTTTAGATCTAATCCACGACTCCATCTCCGAATCCGATATGATCGAAGCCGTGGAGAGTTGCGATTCAAGGTGCGAAAAACTATGTGGATTCGTCACATCCTTTGCTGACGTGGTGAAACTACCACCTCCGGATATTAAGGAAATGGATATATGTGTTGAACTCCGGAAAACAACACCTTTCCTGCGTATGATGATGAATGATGGAATCGAGCTAATAACGGGATTCCCTGATAAACCTATATTAATAATGGCAGATTCCATTCAGCTTCAACAGGTGATTATAAATATTGTCAAGAATGCTGTCGAGAGCATAAAGAATAAGGGATGTATAATCATTCAGGTTGCAGAGGATAAAGAGGGTTGTCTGTTGGAGATTGCCAACGACGGCATACCGATTTCCGATGAAGTGGCAGCAAATATGTTTCGTCCTTTCTACACAAACAAGCCGAATGGACGTGGAATCGGTCTGACCTTAGTGAGCGAAATTCTGACTCGCCATAGGACACGCTTTCGGCTCAGCACTGATTCAGATGGGTTGACTCGCTTCCGTATCCTCTTCCGCAAATGAATCAAAATCTTAAGTAAGTTTTCNAAATTAGTTAATATTATCAAATAAGTGAGTAAAGTATCANGCCAATGTTCTTTTTGCTTTTGAGCGGTCTCTTTGCCCCTCTCTCTCAGTCGCATNGCCCGCTATGCTCCTTCGCTCGCGAGACAAACAGCCTCACTCAAAATTCAAAAATAACTNTTGGCTAATTTCTCAAACTTACTTACCCCAANGACTTTANAGTAACAAAAAAGAGGCATCAGTGATGTCTCTTTTTGCTTTTCTTNAGATATATCATCAAACCCGTGATAGGAAGCGATCCTCCCAAAAGTACGGCAACGAACCATAACNCTCTTGAAAACAAACCTTCCCAACTTCCCACGTGTAACGCATGGAGANTATGGAAGAGATTATTATCCCAGCTCCCGGAATCGCCGGAATCGAAAAGCGCATACACTATCTCGCTATACCATCCGAAACACCATGTCAATGCCGTCAGAATCATTATAAGCAATGGTATCCCGCTCCAGAAACCGACACCATTATGCATTCCTGAAAGAAGATTGGGAAATTTAAATCCAATCGTTTTCCAAAGAGCCANCCATCGGCNCCTCCCCTTCTTATGCAAAGATCTTCCTAAAGCCACCGTCTGTTTTCCCCATATCCAATAGCCTGTTAGAATCTCCACAAGAGCCAAAAAGGTAACTATCCCAAGTATTTCTCTTCCGGCANATCCTAAAAAGAGTGATGTGTGCAGATTATTTGCGAATTTGAATATCGGGGCATACGAGCCGATGATCTTTCCAAACACAATAAGAAGTCCGGAAAAGCAGGATATAAGAAAGAACAGGCCTATCACGAGGCCTGTCCATCTATGAATATAACGAATTGTTCGCATTGATAAATATATTAAAGACTTTTCACCCATTCATTGAATGAATCTCCGGATGTCTTGTTAAGAATCTTTCCTTCCGTGAGATCAAGTGAGGGATAAGTCTTTTTTAGAGCATCGAAACTGGGAGTCAGACCGCTTGAGTGAGCAGTGGCGAAAACCACAATCTTCTTCCCTGTGAAATCGTATGAATCAAGGAAAGTATTGACCACCAGCGGAGCCTTATCCCACCANACNGGGAAACCGAGATATACGATTTCGTATGGAGCNACATCAAGACCTTTCTTGATAGCGGGACGCATATCGGGATTCTTATTCTCAACCGCACTTCTTGAATTTTCATTCTCATAGTCGAGGTCGGCATCAGTATATTTCTGTTCCGGCTCAATCTCATAGAGAGTTCCGCCTGTGGCTTTGGCAATCTCATCNGCGGCCTTTGCTGTAGTTCCTGTGGCAGAATAGTAAGCCACCANCACTTTTGATCCATCAACTTCAGTTTCAGCCTTAGCTGTAGAATCGGAGACTGCATTCTCGCCTCCCTTGTTCCCTGTGCAAGCGGAGAACAATAACCCGGCCGACAAAGCAGCCATCATAAAGATTTTTTTCATATCACTATTATTATAGATATCAAGAATTTGTATCTTTTTATTCTATATTTACAACGCGAAGATATAAAAAGTTTTTGATATATTCACTATTTTTTGTCACAATCCTCTTACCCCTCCGTTATCTTGGTGTAAAAGCTTCAAAGCAAATGGAACAAACGATACTGACTTCTACATTCATGAAATTGCGCGACAAGCTCCGCTCAATGGCCGCCTCCATCACCGGNGACCATAACGAAGCTGAAGATGCAATCAGTGATGCATTCTATAAGCTTTGGAAAAACCATCCCGATGTGGAGAATGAAATCACCGCTCTGAAATTGAGCTATACAGCTGTGAAAAATTCTGCCATCGACTATCGCCGTCANCGNCTCTCTCATCCTGCTTTCTCNATNAATGAAATAATCACTGATTCTCCGGAAGAGGATTCGGAAGAAGAGAAGGAGCGCAGTGAACTTTACACTNCTTTGCTTGAAATTAGCAAGAAATTGCTTAACGACATTCAATACAGTGTTTTTATCCTTCATGATGTTGAAAACCTATCCTACCCCGAGATTGCCGAAAAGTTAGGAATCTCTCAACAGAATGCCAGAACAATACTGAGCCGTGCGAGAAAAACAATAAGAGAGTTTTACCGTAATAGGAATTTATAAANTCAACATAGATATGGCAAACCAACTCAAAAATATTAATAGCCTCCANGAGAAAATCGAAAGATATTTCAATTGTGNGCTGTCGGACGAAGAGGAGAAGGAACTGATTCTCCAGCTTTCTCTGACAAAAACAAGAGACCCCATTATTGATGAAGCAAAAGCATTATTGGGATTCCGAACAATTAAAGAGGATCTCCTAAAATCCAATCCCTCATCCCGAGGCTTCAGACTCCCGATGCGCAAGNTTATTAGCGTGGCAGCTTCAATTGCAATACTTCTATCCATCGGTATTGCCCTTGATTCCATTTATCGCCACAACGAACCGGATAAATGCGTGGCCTATATCAACGGCAAGAAGATAACAGATGAAGCTATCATACTCTCCCTCATGGCAGAGAACATGGATGAATTGCAGGATGGAGTAGAGGATGCTCATGGCGAGATCCTTGATGAAATCGACNACCTGTTTCCGGTAGCCGAGAAATATGATATTAACTTTGACCCTTCAGATATTTAACTATGAGACAGTTTATTTTAATAGTTGTCGTTCTTGTGAGCTGCGCTTTCTCTTCAAGCGCACAATCCGGATTAAAGATTGAGAATATCCTTAACGGCAAATATTCCTCCGACCCTAAGGTGACGGAAACACTTATCAGCGGACAGAATAAGTTTTTAAAATCACATAAACTCTCCGTCTTTGCCACCTTCAAAGGACCGGCTTCAACATATCAATCCAAAGTAGAACCTCTTGTGCTCTCCGATGGTGCCGGTGCTATAGGTAAGAATGTGAGATATAAGGAGGGGAAATTATATTTTGCCCTATATATCCTCAAACCAATATCCACCAAGACCGGTAAAATGAACCGATACCTATATTATCTCAATAATGCGGCCAACAAAGGTTCCAACATATTGGTNGTTTATCTTGAAGGCTCATTAAGCGAAGCGGAAGTANCCGGTTTGATCCAATCCATGGCCACAAATGCAAAGTAAATTATAATAAATTCCACTTATATTATACTCAATATTATGTTACAAAAAATATTACTGACATTATCCTGCCTCGTCTCCTCCNTCANGGTTTTCTCTCAGACCATACCTGCCGACACNCTNCTTCAAGCCAATTCTGCNAAAGAATTGTCAATNCTGTCGGATGAATCCACAATNTCCATCACGGTAAAGAATATGGANAACAAAGGAGAGAACTTCTATTATGATACGGAAGGAGGATCCGATTCCTTCTCCTTTGAAACNACTATCTCTAAATTTCGCGATGTGAAGAATATTTCCATCATAGAGNTNGANGGGAAAAGAATCGNNATANNTTTNACNAACAATACTGANAANCCCAACTCNCTCTCTCTGGANATACCCGATCCGGAAAACAGAACCGTCAAATCCAANGTAGGGACAAGACGCACTGAATTTGGAATCAATCTTTCAACGAAAGGGAAAAGTTCATGGAATCTCACTTCTGCCGGTTTGGGNTTAGGNTGGGTCACACCTATTNATGCNGTGCCGNATCTTAATGCNTCCATGGGACGAAGCATGGAATTTACATGGGCCATGATCTTAGGAGTAAGNTGGTCGTATGGACTCCACTCAATTTCAGCGGGAGTTGGCATCGACTGGCGCAACTACACAATGAAAAACAATCGTTATTTCCATAAGGAAGAGGATGGCACCATTTCGCTGCGTAACTTTGAGCCGGGTGTAGAGAAAGGAAGTTCACGCCTNCAGACATTCAGTCTGCAAGTCCCCATTCTTTATAACATTNGATTCAAGAAAAATAAAAACTTTGGATTCACCTTTGGTCCCATAATCAATTTCAACACCGGCGGACATATCACCACCAAATACTCCACCTCCAGCAGTGATTACTCCATCCGAACCGGCTCCATACATCCCTCTCCTGTCACAGTAGATATCNTGGGGGTGCTCCATTGGAATTGGGTAGGCCTTTATGCCCGCTATGCACCGATGCGAGTTCTCAGAAGTTCCACCGGCCTTGAATTCAGTTCCTTCTCCACCGGCCTCATGCTGATGTTCTAAACAATTNCNGTCTCTTTATCTGTTACATCTAAAGTATTTATATATANNACGTTCTCCGCTTGGGTCTTTCATTCTTCCAACCGAAAAGAACTATAAATCCCAAGCGGAGAANTTAAGGNNNCCGCCTGNNCCTGAGCGAGCAATATTCNTCAATCGGGGATATTCTCNACAATCTTATAGGCNGCGAGATTTCCAAGAGCAGCGGCTTTACGCATATATTCATTTGCCTTGGCCGCATTCTCTTTTCCCTGTCCTTTGCCATAAATATTAGCCATACGTTCATACACCAAACCCATGGCTGAATCAGGAAGAGAGGTGGTATTCAACAGAGGCTCGTAACATTCGCTCACAAGAGCGTCCTTACGGTTGAGAAACTCGTTGTTATAACTCATGCTTCCCAAATANAAAAGCGACCATGGATCCCCCTTCTGCGCAGCTGCTCCTCTGGAAGCAAGTCCTTTGAGATAACCCTCCTGATAGATAGGTTCATTCTGAATAGGATGTCCCACTTCATCATTGAACGCTTCGCCGAGAGTGAGAGAGTTGCGTATGAATGCAGTGTTTNTATCATCACCGAAACGNTCTCCACGCAATGGCAATCGTAGATTCGAGCGCGAAACATCATTGCCTAAATCTCCTGCCACGTAGGTCCACACAAAAGCATCGGGCCAATCCACCGTTCCAAACTTCACCTGCTGCAATGCCCTTCCATAGCGGGCAGCCCCCAAAGCATCGCCGAGCAGGGCAGCTTTTTGGTATAGATCTTTGGATTTGGCATAATCCTTCTTCACCCCCTGCCCTTTCTCATACATCTCCCCCATCACAGTCATTGCATAAGGGATATGNTNCGAGCCGACAGAGTTGAAATATTGCCACGCTTTCTTATAATCCTTCTTAGAGCTGTAATAAACCCCTAAATAATCCTTGGCCTTATCATTTCCGGCATTGGCGGAGGCTTCCATCAGGCGCACCCCTTCAGCCTCTTTGCCGGGGAAAAGATATGCGGTCTTATTGAAAGTGTAGAGGTGTCCGAGNTCAGCCTTAGCCCTGTCGCTTTTATCCGACACCAATTGCAGACAGCGCGCTTCCAGTTCCGGACTCCACACACCATGATAGAGAGCCTTATCCACNACCCCATCTGCTGAAATCTTATTCTGTGCATAATCCTTACGCACCNATTCATACAGCGTCTCAGCCTTCTGCTTTGCAGNCGGAGAAACANAGACATGCACCTCCTCAGGAGTGATATATCTTCTTTTGGTTTTTCCCGACATCGGCATTGCGGCAACGAAAGCAAGGAGAGAAAGCATCAATACAATTTTTTTCATTTTCATAGCATTAATGAGTTAACATATTTATATACAATGCACAGACGTATAAGTTTAGTGAAATATAAATAATTGGAAANTTAACCGATGGTTCANCCCTCCGCCTCACCATCGGTTAAGGATATATCAACTCTTTCCGAGCGACTTGAACATCTTGGAGATGCATCNCTTCTTCTGCTCCATATTAGGATGGACATAGAGATTGAGAGTGGTGGAGATATCAGAGTGTCCTAAAAGAACACTCACCGTCTTATAGTCGCAATTGCTTTCGATACAGCGGGTGGCAAACGAATGACGCAGCCCATGAAATTTTAGGCTAATGGATCAAAAAAGTATAACTCCCGAGCGGAGATCGTTTCCAGCTTCCAGCTTACATTTGAACGAGTAGAACGAGAGGGAAAAGAAATAATTTTTATCCCTCCCCCTTTATACTTGCGCACCCTTATTTTTTAGGATTTATATCAAACGGAAGTAACAGATTGTCATCATCGGAGATATAACGATCAAAATCAGATTCAATAGTACGATCTTGTATTAATCGATATTTTTCGTATTCATGATGAGCCTTCTCTATAGCCATCGCATGCGATACACTTCCTGATTTTGAAATTGCATTGTAGTCCATTGATGCAAGGAAAGTGGATAGTCGCTTCTTCCAATCAGCCATTGTTGTGACTATGTGTCGTTGAGCACGAGCTTCGGCTATATCAAGAAAAGCTGTCGTAATTGCGTTCAATTGGGAGAGTTCATCTGATGATAGATAATTCTTTGCAATTTCAGTGTCCGATTTCTGCACACGTCCATCCGGTGCTTTTTTCCATGAGGTCAATCCCATATAGGGTTTATCGGCATCAGCACGGTCATAGATGATTTCTGCAGAGGTATGATTTGTAACTNCCAAATGCATCATGTTCTGCACCATTTTGAAGAACATCTTTGTTTCCTCAGAACGGGCATCATAGTCCATACTGCATTCAGCATATATGTCAGTTATCTTCTGATAGTAACGGCGTTCTGATGTGCGNATCTCCCGGATACGTTCAAGCAAATCATCAAAATAATCTTTACCGAAATGCCTACCCTCTTTCAGACGTTGATCATCTAATACAAATCCCTTTATAACAAACTCTTTCAATACAGAGGTTGCCCATATCCTGAATTGAGTGGCCTGATAACTGTTTACTCTATATCCCACCGCAATAATCGCATCAAGATTATAGAATAGAGGCTTACGCTCAACATCGCGATCACCCTCGGTCTGAACTATCCCAATTTTTCGGATAGTTGCTGATTTAGTCAGCTCGCTTGATTCATAAATTTGATTGAGATGGTAGTTGATAGTTCTCACATCAACCCCAAAAAGTGTAGCCATACGTTTTTGTGACATCCAGAATGTCTCATTGTTGAAAATAACCTCTATTCTGGTTTCGCCCTGTGGGGTTTTATAAAGTAATATATTGGAAGACTGTATATTGTCAATAAGTTCAGGCATAGAGAGTGACTCTGAAAAATAGGTACGAGCTTGTTGGACAAGCACCTTTTTTTTATCGGCATTCTCAGCAATCATCATACAAGCCATCTGNGAAAGATGCAAAAGTTCAACTTTACGAAAAGCACCGCTTCCAAGTCTGACCATTTCAACCGAACGGTTGAAATGGTGGTCAACATCCATACCTTTTTCAACCGCAACTTTTATAGCCTTATCTATTACACGGCTGAATTTCCAATATGCAGAATAGCCCATTGCCTCGCAAAGCTCGCGAGAACTCCAGAATATTTTACCATTATCGTCAATCCTTTTGATTTCCTCAAAAGTTGGGCGCATTTCAGTTATGTTGTCGTTTTCCTCCATATCAGAATATTTTTAGTAGATGACAAGAAATGAAATTATGCTATTGAATATTTTATTTTCGAGCAGCTAATTAAGAACTCCTAAAAATTANCAATTTAAAGAGAAAGATTGCCAACTTTACTATAAAAAGACTTACTCATTCCAAGTACTTACTCAAAGTTAAACAAATTCTACCGAATATACAAATTTTTGTCATGTACTTAATTTCCCAATATAAATTTTATTGTTAGATATATGTGTATCCTTTTCTTCTCGTTCAAGCGCAGGCGGTAGCTTTAAAGGTCTCTCACCCTCCGAACTCTAAACCAACGCCTGTATCGAGTCTTATTTCCCCAAGGTAGNGTAAAAAAGGCAAAAAGTAGGGTGAAAAGTCAAAAAANTAGGGTGAAAATAATGAAAAGGTAGGGTGAAAACCGAGAAGGAANGTTGAAAAANCTAAAATATAAATCACCATTTTTGTAGTGGATTATTGAAATGATAATACATCTTAAATGCAATTACGAACCAAGAATTGTGTTTCTTATCTATGTACTTTTATATTTTCTCCTATTCTATCCTATTTAAATTGTTTAAGTTTAAATTTTAAATTGTTTAAGTTTAAATTATTTTTGCTAACTTTGCACTATTACATACTTCTCATCTTCAAACAACATTCACTTAGAGACTGTATGAATTTTTGGTAACCTTGGAAATTAAATAGATTTGGATCATTCCCTATTCACTACTACATAGGTTACCTAATTTTAACATATCAACTTCTGATAATACTTTATTATCGCCATATAGGATAACTGCATGAATAAAACCTTTAATACCAATCTTAGCGAAGAAGACACCAAACGTCTTTATATAACCCCAGCGTTAGAAAATGTGTGGGATAGGCATCTTATCCGTATGGAGTATTCTTTCACTGCTGGAAGAATTGTAGTGCGTGGTACTATGAAAAAACGGAATCAGGGTAAAAAGGCAGATTATCTTCTTCATACTGCCGAGAATTATCCTATTGCAGTCGTGGAGGCAAAATCATCAAGTCATGCACCTGCCGATGGTATTCAACAGGCCATTGATTATGCAACTATTCTTGACCTCAAATTTGCTTATAGTACGAACGGACGAGAATTTGTTGAACACGATTTAATTACTGGCAAGCAGCGTACACTTCCTATGGATGCCTTTCCTACGGCATTGGAACTGAAAGAAAGATTAAAGCAAAGTAAAGGACTAACTACTGAAGCAGAGCAGATAATTGATGTTCCATATTATTCAAGTGCAGATACATTTCCACCGAGATATTATCAGCGTATTGCCATCAATCGTACAGTTGAAGCGGTAGCAAAAGGACAAGAGCGTATTCTGTTGGTTATGGCAACNGGCACAGGCAAGACATATACTGCTTTCCAGATAATACACCGCTTGTACACATCCGGNGCAAAGAAAAAAATACTCTATCTTGCCGACCGTAATATCTTAATTGACCAGACTATGCGCCAGGACTTCAAGCCTTTTAAGCGTATTATGACAAAGGTACAGCAGAAGAGTCCTGAGAGTGGATATGAAATCTATATGTCACTCTACGGTCAGTGGGTTAAAAATGATTTGCAAGAAGGAGAAAAGCAACCTTATGAGTACTTGTTACCAGATTTCTTTGACCTTATTATAGTCGATGAATGTCANCGCTCAAGTGTTAAAGAAGATTCTGAATGGAGAGCAATTCTAAATTACTTCTCATCTGCCACTCAAATTGGCTTAACTGCTACTCCAAAAGCAGTTGACGGTGCAAACAATATTGAATACTTTGGGACACCGGTATTTACTTATTCATTGCGCCAAGGTATTGAGGATGGTTTTCTTGCACCCTACCGTATTACAAAATCTTTTATAAATGTTGATTTGGAGGGATATGAACCACGAAAGGACGAGATGGATATTTATAACCACCCTCTCGGAGACCAGATATATACGCGCAATCTGATTGGACGTGGTCTTCATATAACCAAAAGACAGGTTATTGTTGCAAAGCGGATAACAGAAATGCTTAAATCTATGGGTGGGATGGTTAAGACTATAGTCTTCTGTCCTGATCAAGAGGAAGCTCAAGTTATGCGTGACTTGCTAATGGAAATGAACCAAGCACGTGTGCGGAAAAATCCAAAATATATCGTGAGAATCACAAGTGATGATCGTGTTGGCAAATCATTGCTTGATGATTTTATTGATCCTGATTCTGATTATCCAGTTGTAGCGACTACAAGTGAACTTCTATCAACTGGAGTTGATTGCAAGACTTGTGGTCTGATCGTAATTGATAAGGAGGTCGGAAGCATGACNACCTTTAAGCAAATGGTAGGTCGTGGCACCCGCATCTACGAGCGAACTGGAAAAATGAATTTTGATATTCTTGACTTCCGCAATGTTACTACGCTTTTCAGTGACCCCGAATTTGATGGAACACCTGAGGCAGAAGATTCTACACCTCAGCAGCGTAAAACATCGAAAACTTATGTGGAAATTGAAGACGAACCTTCTATAGTATCGGAGCCTACAGCGTATAGAAAACTTTACGTAAACGGAAGAAATATTAGTATAGTCCATGAAGTAGTGCAATATCTCGGAGAAGATGGTAAAACACTTTGTACCGAGAGTGTAACCGACTATACCCGCAAGGCTATTAAGCAGCATTATCCTACGCTTGATAGTTTTAGCGGAGCTTGGAAACAAGCACGCAAAAAGAAAGACTTCTTGCAAGGTATGGATGATATAGAAGCNCTTATTGATGCAGTTCGCGAAGAAAATCCTACACTTGCAGATAAAGATGAATTTGATATTATTTGCCATGTAGCGTTTGACGGTAAACCGCTCACTCGCCGAGAACGAGTTGAGGGGGTTCGCAAACGTGGATATCTCAATAAATTTAAAGGGGAAGCNCTTAAAATTATTGAGGCTCTTATGGACAAATACGCTGACACTGGAATAATGGATATAGAGAGTCTTAATATACTTTCAATCCACCCGTTCAGTCAGTACGGCAAAACACCTAAAATTATGAAAATCTTCGGTGGCAGAGAAGCTTATAACCAAATGCTTGCCGAACTGGAGGAACAATTGTATTACCAATCCGCCTAATACAAAACTATGGCAGTAAATAATCTCGTTAAACGACTACAAGATATAATGCGCAAGGATGCAGGTGTTAATGGTGACGCACAGCGCATTGAACAAATGGTATGGCTATTCTTCTTGAAAGTTTATGATGCTCAGGAGGAAATATGGGAATATTCTGAAAATGGAGATGCCTTTAAAAGTATCATTCCCGAAGAACTTAGATGGCGCAACTGGGCACCATCCAAAGATGATGAAGGAAGAATGATTCCAGATGCCCTTACAGGAGAAAAGCTACTTTCTTTCATTAACGACAAGCTTTTCCCTGTGCTGAAAGGACGACAGTCTAATGATGGCACCATTCCCGGGATAGTGGTTACGCATGATACTCCACGAGGTAAAGCGATAGTGCAAGAGGTATTCTCTGAGGTCAATCAGTATATGAAGAATGGTGTTCTTCTCCGCCAAATGATTGATGTAGTGGATGAGATCGACTTTATGGACACCTCCGAAACTCATACCTTCGGAGATATTTACGAAAGCCTGCTTAAAGACCTTCAAGGAGCAGGCCGCGCCGGTGAGTTTTATACCCCTCGTGCACTGACAGACTTTATAATCGACCGTCTTAACCCTCAGTTGGGCGAACGTGTTGGCGATTTCGCAATGGGAACAGGAGGATTCTTGGTGTCTGCTCTTGAACATCTGAAATCCCAGCAACGCACGGAGGAGGATGTTAAGAAATTTCAAAATACAGTTGTAGGTCAGGAATGGAAACCATTTCCTTACCTTTTAGCTGTAACCAATCTTCTTCTCCATGGAGTGGAACATCCCGATTTACACCACACAGATTCACTCGGCAAACCCATGTCGGATTATAGTTCGCCGGATGCAAAAGTGGATGTTATAGCCATGAACCCTCCCTACGGTGGAAGCACGGAAGCAAGTGTAAAACAAAACTTTAAGTCTGAATTTCGTTCCTCCGAGACAGCCGATCTGTTTATGGTACTAATAATGACACGACTTGCTAAAAATGGACGTGCCGGGGTCATTGTTCCTGACGGATTTTTATTTGGTACAGACGGTTCTAAACTTGCTATAAAACAAAATCTTCTCCGCAACTTCAACCTCCACACCATTATTCGTTTGCCAGGGAGTATCTTCGCTCCCTATACATCGATTGCTACTAACATTCTTTTCTTCNATAACGACCGTGCGATTGATGCACCTGAAGAATATGCAACAAAGGAGACATGGTTCTATCGCATGGATATGCCTGATGGTTACAAACACTTCTCCAAAACCAAGCCCATGCAACTCGCCCATGCCAAACCCATATGCGATTGGTGGGAGAATCGTGTGGAAATTATTGACGAAGAAAACAACGATGAAAAAAGCCGTTGCTTCTCCGTTGTGGAACTAATGGAAAGTGACTGCGATTTTGACCGTTGTAAGTTTCCCAAAGATGAGGAGGAGATTTTACCTCCCAAAGAGCTTCTTGAAGAATATTACAAGAAACGTAAAGCACTCGAACACCAAATTGATAAAACTCTCCAGGAGATCCAAAACATCCTTGGTTTCAAAATTGAAATAGACTGACAATGACTGGTAAACAACTTCGCAATAGCATACTTCAATGGGCCATTCAGGGTAAACTTGTTCCTCAAGACCCCAATGATGAGCCCGCGTCGGTTCTTCTCGAACGTATCCGTGAAGAGAAAGCACGTCTTGTCAAAGAGAAGAAAATCAAGAAAGATAAGAACGAATCAATAATATATCGTGGTGAGGACAATTCCTATTATGAGAAGATACTTGCGTCTGGTGAAGTAAGGTGCATCGACGATGAAATACCATTTGAGATACCTGATTCGTGGGCTTGGTGTAGATTGGGTATAATTTCGACTTACTCACAAACTAAGAAAAAAATAAACGCATCAAAGGCAGATCCTATGTTATGGGGATTGGATTTGGAGGATATTGAAAAAGGAGGACGACTATTAAAAACAAGGACTGTTGGGGAACGGAAAGCCATCGGAGATAAAACAATATTTAGGAGTGGCGATATCCTATATAGTAAACTCCGACCTTACTTATTAAAAATACTTATTGCTTTAGAAGATGGTATTTGTACTCCTGAGATAATACCATTTACATGCTACGGCGACATAAATAAATATTACATTGTTGACTTTCTAAAATCGCCATATGTGAATGATTATATAAATTCTGTCACATTTGGAGTTAAAATGCCTCGCGTAAGTACATATACTATGACATCATTATTAGTACCTCTTCCTCCACTTTACGAACAAGAGCGCATAGAAATTAAATTAAGTAAGTTAACTCCTCTAATAGAGAGATTTAACATGGCAAATGAGTATCTCAATACATTGGACAAAGAACTTTCAGATAGCCTTCTCAAGGGTATTCTTCAGGAAGCAATCCAAGGGAAGCTTGTACCTCAACTTACATCTGAGGGGACAGCAGAAGAATTGCTCGAAGAAATACGAGCCGAAAAGAAACGGCTTATCAAAGAGGGTAAGCTGAAAGCATCTGCCATCAAAGTTGAAAGCCGCATCTTCAGAGGTGAGGATAACAAGTA
>JAAVDD010000010.1 GCA_014801985.1 Bacteroides sp. | reverse complement strand
TTGGCATCTTAGCCCTTGTCGTTCAGTCGCATAGCCCGCTATGCTCCTTCACTCCGCGAACTAATATGCTCAAAATTAACTGCGTTTTATCTGTTCATTAATTCTTAGCAGCTACTTATCAGATAAAATTCGGGAGAGTACGATTAGTATCAATCACGCCAATCAAGACGCGCAATCTCTTCCCTTGAAAGAGAGGCGGCGGGATTATAGAATAGGCGATCACCCTTCAATTCAATTGGGGAGGAAAAGGTGTTGGTATAAAGATTCCCTGTTCCTAATCCTTGGGTCATATCAGTGTCGAGGGTTGCAACCCATTGAGCAATTGCATTCAGTCCGATATTCGATTCAAGGGCAGACGTAATCCACCAACCGATACCCATTTCTTTTGCAAGGGCAATCCATTCTTCCGAACCGGAATAACCACCCACAAGAGAAGGCTTCAATACAATGTATTGAGGTTTTATGTTGGTGAGGAGCTGTTGTTTCGATTCCATATCGAATTTTCCGATGAGTTCTTCATCCAGTGCAATAGGAAGAGGTGATGTCTTGCATATTTCAGCTAAAGCCTCCTGATTTCCAGCCTTGATAGGTTGTTCAATGGAATGCACATCAAGATCGGCAAGTTGGGATAGCACCGGATAAATCTCCGACATATCAAACCCTCCGTTGGCATCCACTCTAATCTCAACTCTCTCTCTGCCGAATCGCTCCCGAATATATGAGATAAGTTTTCTCTCTTTTTCCCATTCGATGGCTCCGATTTTTATTTTGATACAGCGAAATCCCTCCTTGATTTTCGACTGGAGCCGGTCAAGCATTTCATCGTAGTTTCCCATCCATACCAGGCCATTGATGTCGATTGATTTCTCACCTTTAAGAAAAGGAGAATCAAAATACACACCTTTGCCGCCGGATGCAAAATCTCGAAGCGCCTGTTCGAATCCCGACTGAATGGAAGGGAAATGGGAAAGATCGGTAGGCATACCGAGTTTTACATTCGTGACAAGCTCTACCATTTTATAGAAGTATCTGTCGTCGGCCTCCGGAGAGAGACCGGGAAAAATGGCAGCCTCACCGATTCCGTAATGTTCCGGATTCCTTTCATCAAAAATCTTAAGGAATGCCGTCAGTTTACTGGTTAGAATCCCACGGGATGTGCCCGCGGGATTCTTAAATTCCAAGACGTATGGTGCGAATTGAAGTTTCATCTTTGTTCGTATAATTTATCAGGGGAATTTAGGGAACTGGCTGAAATCGGGGTCGCGTTTTTCAAGGAAAGCGTTTTTCCCTTCCTGAGCCTCCTCCATCAGATAATACATAAGAGTGGCNTCTCCCGCAAATTCCATTATTCCGTGCTGGCCNTCGAGTTCGGCATTAAGAGCGCGTTTAATCATTCGGATAGCGAAAGGTGACCGTTTTAGGATAGTGCGACACCATTCAACGGTAGTCTCCTCNAGTTTATCGAAAGGCACAACCTCATTTACCATTCCCATATCCAGGGCCTCCTTAGCTGTGTACTGTTTGCATAGAAACCAAATTTCACGTGCTTTCTTCTGACCGACACATCTTGCGAGATAAGAAGATCCGAAACCGGCATCAAAACTTCCCACTTTCGGGCCGGTCTGACCGAAGCGAGCATTCTCAGAGGCAATTGAGAGGTCGCATACCACCTGAAGCACATTGCCTCCACCTATGGAGTAGCCATTGACCATAGCTATTACGGGTTTTGGAATTGATCGAATGGCATGGTGAAGCTCCAGCACATTCAGACGAGGAACACCATCTTCTCCAACATAACCTCCCACACCCTTCACATTCTGGTCTCCACCGCTGCAAAATGCCTTGTCGCCAGCTCCGGTCAANACTATAACCCCTATATCGGCTCTTTCACGACAGATTGCAAAAGCNTCGAGCATCTCCTGGTTGGTGAGCGGACGGAAAGCATTATAAACTTTCGGACGGTTGATGGTTATCTTGGCAATCCCTTCGAATTGCTCGAACAATATATCCGTATATTCCTTAATAGGTTTCCAATCGAACATTTTATTATAATTATTGGGTTTAAATCATTCTTATTTTTTCTCNCAGCCTTTTTCNAAGGTCAGCCTCATATATTTTCGCAATAGGGAGGCACTATANTCTTCATCAGAAATCACCTCCAACACAGCATTTTGGCTATCGGTAAGGAGATTTGTGAAAGNTACCTTCAATTCCTCTTCCGATTCAGCGCGATAATAATTCCAGCCATATGCNTCCGCAAGTTTTTCCACNGGTACNTCCGGGTCGGCGCAGAAATAGCGATCACGATGCTCTATATATCGAGTGGGGGAGATGAAGCGGAAAATACCGCCACCCTTATTATTGATNACGATTATCTTGAAAGAAGCAGGGAGCATGGGAAGACCCATTACACCGGGAGAATAAGCGAAAGAGAGATCTCCAGAAATAAGAATCGTCTTTCCTTTATACTCTAAAGAACATCCGGCGGCAGTGGCGGTGGTTCCGTCAATNCCCGANACTCCACGGTTGGAGTAGCTTGCGTGAGGAATGTTTTCCGTGAAAAGCTGTGCATATCTTACGGAAGTTCCATTGGAGAGATAGAGGTTATAATCACGCGGAAGATTTGCAAGGATATGATTGAAGGCCTTGAGTTCCGACCAATCTGCATTCCTNACAAATTCNTCTCTAAGGNTTAGCTGACGTTCCTTAACCTCATCCCACAGCGGAAGATATCCCCGGCAGTGTTCATCGGGATTTCCTTTAGTATGATAATGGCGTTTTAATGAGAAGTAGATTGCTTTGAAGAAAATAGCGGGAGTGACCTNAAGGTTTAAGGTCAGGTTCTTAAAGCAGTCGATTCCGAAATATGAATCTCCTAANGTCCAGACTTCCGGCTGCGTGTTACGAATAAATTCCTTAAGCATTCTTGAGACAAGGGCTCCTCCGATTGCAATGACGATATCCGGACGTAGCCTCTCTTTCATTTCATCCGACAATCCTGCGATTACGGAATCTATGGCGTATGGGTTGCCGGNAAGGTGAAGATTGGAAAGAGTCTCACATAATATCTTTACACCCGGAATGGAGGAGAANAGCATGAGTTGTCGGTTGAGTTCATCATCAGGAGCCATAAATCCAGCTACGACAAGCACTCTCTTTCCTGCAAGACGTTGTGTCAACTCCTTAAGAACAGATGGATGNATATGGTGAACGGGAGAGATTGAATTAATCACTCTTGTGATGCTGCCNTCCTTCTCAATTGTTCCGCTGATAGGAGCCTCTATCTGGATATTTACATGGACCGGNCCCGGTTTTGGAGCAGATGCGAGTATCGCAACTTCATTTGCAACCCGATTGACATACCATTCCAATTCCGGATTATTGCATTCGACCGGGATATCAAAGCTTTTCTTTACAATCTTACCAAGTGCCTCAGGCTGAATGAGTGTTTGCGAATCATCCTGGTCTATCCAATAGAAAGGACGATCGGCTGAAATCACGATAAGAGGGATNCCCTGATAATAAGCCTCTGCCACTGCCGGAGCATAGTTATAAAGGGCCGTTCCGGAGGTGCAGATAAGGACCACAGGTTTCCGGGAAATCATTGCCATGCCAAGGGCGAAAAAAGCAGCGTTGCGTTCATCAGCGATAACCTGCACATTTAAATCATCACGATAGGAGCATGAGATAAGTAAAGGCGCATTTCTACTTCCCGGACTTGCAACAATATCTTTAATCCCTTGTGCCTGCAACACATCCAGCAGAATGGAACAATATTTATGATCTGTATCTTTCATTCCATTTAACCTTTAATAAAGGATTCGGGATGGTAGCCCAGAAGAAAAGCCGATGATTCCATTCTCTTTTTCCCTGCCGGCTGAAGGGAGAGGATTTCAATCGACCCTTCGCCGCAGGCCACCAGAAGTCTTTTATTNTCTATAACCACTTCTCCCGGTTCTACTCCCAAATCTCTGTCAGAAGGCTTGACTTCAAAAATTTTAACGTCAAACTCCTTTCCGCTTTTATCGCGGAGCACACTCCAGGCAGCGGGATATGGGGATAGACCACGCACATGATTGAAAATTTCCATAGCCGGGCGCAACCAGTCGATGCGGCAATCCTCCTTGAAAATTTTTGGAGCCGGAATAAATTCTCCGTCAGGTTGAGGATGTGTGGAGAGGGTACCATCGAGGATTGATTCAACAGTATGGACCACACATTCAGCTCCAATCTCCATAAGACGGTCATGGATTGTGCCGGCATTATCATCGGGAGTGATNTCTATGCGACGCTGTTCAATCATGTCTCCCGTATCGATTTCATGCTTTAGGAAGAAGGTTGTGATTCCTGTTTCCGTCTCACCATTCATTATCGCACGGTTAATAGGTGCAGCTCCTCGATATTTCGGGAGNAGNGANCCATGAAGATTGAAAGTTCCGAGACGAGGCATTGCCCACACCACTTCCGGCAGCATACGGAAAGCAATGACGATAAAAAGGTCGGCATCAATTTCANGTAGAGTCTCGACAAATTCAGGAGACTTCAGTTTTTCAGGCTGAAGCACTCTCAGACCTTTTTCCACAGCATATTTCTTTACATCGCTTTGAATCATCTTATGGCCTCTTCCAGCCACTTTGTCGGGCATCGTCACCACTGCCGCCACGTTGAATCCATTCTCAATNAATGCATCAAGGCTGGCGACCGCAAATTCAGGCGTGCCGAAAAAAACAATCTTCAATTTATCCTTATCTTCCATAATCATTCTTTTAATCTTCAGTAAAATGTCGGAGCACTCGACGATAGGAATTGAAAATCTTGGATTTGGAAACAAANCCAACATATTTNCCATTATCCACNACCGGGAGGTTCCATGCATTTGTCTTATCGAAAATCTCCATCACCTTATCCATGGGGTCGTTCAGCTCAATAGTAGCNGGGACGGCNGACATGAATCGTGAAACATGCATCTTCTTGTAAAGATCGGACCGGAACATNATATTGCGAATCTCATCGAGAATAACGACCCCTTTCAGCATTCCGTTGTCATCCACCACAGGGAAAAGGTTGCGGTTNCAGACAGAAATGGTATCGACCATCTCTTTTAGGTTCATCTCCGGTTTCACTGTTTTGAAATCATTCTCTATCACATTCTCCACTTTCAGCAGAGTCAATACCGCCTTATCTTTTTCATGAGTGAGGAGNTCGCCGGCGCGGGCGAGACGCATCGTGTAGATACTATAGGGGAGGAAGAGCTTGATAGTCATATAAGCAAGGAGCGACACAATAAGAAGAGGGAGGAAGAGGTCGTATCCTCCGGTCATTTCAGCAGTAAGGAAGATAGCCATCAAAGGNGCGTGCATTACTCCTGCCATTACTCCTGCCATTCCCATAAGAGCAAAATTCTTTTGAGATAGATGAATGCCGATATCGAGGTTGTTGAGTATATAAGCGAATAGGAATCCGCAGAGAGCTCCCACGAANAGAGATGGAGCGAATGTTCCTCCCACACCGCCTGCTCCGTTGGTGGCGGATGTGGCGAAAGCCTTGAAAAGCATCACAGCTCCGATGAAGAGCACCAAGAACCATACATTATCGCGGTCGACATAGAAGAAAGTTCCATCCACAACCTTGGAGATGTCCCCTTCAAGCAGGTTTTCAATAGCTCCATAACCCTCGCCGTAAAGAGGCGGGAATATAAAGATCAGCACTGCGAGTATCGCTCCACCTGTTATTATTTTCAAAAACTTATTTGGAAGTTTTGAAAAAACAGTTTCCATCCAGAACATCACTCTGGTGAAATAAAGCGACACGAGGCCGCAAACGATACCGAGAAGAATTGTGAAAGGTATTCGGTTGGTAAGAAAGGGTTCGCTTTGGGCAAAGAAAAATTCGGAGTTGTAGCCCTCCAGAACGTATGCCACGGTTGCACCTGCAATCGAGGAGATAAGAAGAGGCATCACTGTCATACCCGTCAGGTCGATCATCAGCACTTCCAGAGTGAAAAGCATTCCGGCAATAGGAGCACGGAATATTCCTGCGATTCCGGCTGCTGCTCCGCAGCCCACAAGAATCATCAGAATCTTAGGGGAAAGACGGAAGGCTTGTCCCACATTTGAACCGATAGCTGCTCCGGTGAACACTATCGGGCCCTCTGCTCCCACTGATCCGCCGAATCCTATTGTGATTGAGGAGGAGACCAGAGAGGCATACATATTTTTCTTTTTAAGTCTCGATTTTCGACGCGATATAGCATACAGTACCTTGGTGACACCATGCGATATATTGTCCTTTACCACGAATTTGAGGAATAGAGTCACTATCAGGATTCCGATCACCGGATAAACAAGATAAAGCCAGTTGGCTGTCGTAGTGCTGAGTCCTGAGGTCAGGGCATGTGCGATAAGGTGGATAAGGAATTTCAGAAGCTGCGCGGCAAAGCCGCACACAATACCGACAATAAGTGCCAGGAACACCACAAATTTACTTTCCTTTATATGGTGTTCCCTCCAGATGACAAATCTCATCCAAAGGTCGGTGAATCTGTTATGAGTCTCTTTATAAGCCATTCGATTTCACTCAAAGAATTATTTACCCGCACCTGAAATGATTGTGCGGATAGTATAGATCAATATTTTCAAATCGAGGAGAAGCGACATATTGTTGATGTAGACCATG
Source organism: Bacteroides sp. (assembly GCA_014801985.1). Taxonomy (GTDB): domain Bacteria; phylum Bacteroidota; class Bacteroidia; order Bacteroidales; family Muribaculaceae; genus Lepagella. The sequence continues at coordinate 107,391 of JAAVDD010000010.1, read as the reverse complement.
TCGAATTTAGTGCGTTCCACCATCTGGTCGAGGTTAGACGCATAGCCGAATTTTACCATGGCCCAGGAAGTGATTCCGGGACGCACCTGATAGACCAGACTGTAATAGGGGACCTTCTTTACAATCTGACGAATGAAATACTCTCTTTCAGGTCTGGGTCCCACTATAGCCATTTCCCCTTTAAGCACATTCAAGAGCTGGGGCAATTCATCAATGCGATATTTTCGGAGAATGCGTCCGACGGATGTGATTCTTGAATCGGAATCGGAAGAGAGCTGAGGGCCATCCTTCTCGGCATCGGTGCGCATTGTGCGGAACTTAATAATATTGAAAGGTCGGTGATGCCTCCCCATTCTTTCCTGTAGATAGAATACGGGTCCCTTGCTGTCGGCCTTCACCCATAGAGCCACAATTAGCAGAAAGGGGGAGAGGAGGATAAGCCCTACAAGGGAGGTGATGATGTCGAAAGAACGTTTCACATTTTTCGAAAACTCACTGATTCGTGGAGAAGTGAGGTCGATAAATGTCTCGCCCATAATATCGTCAGTCCTGATTCCTGGCATAGCGTAATCGAGATCATCGGGAGCAATCTTGATAGGTATTTCAAGGTCGATGAATTCATCAATCAATGCCAGCAAAGTTCGTTCAGAGGCTGTGGCAGGGGCAATTACAATCTGTGAGACTTTTTCCGACAGACAGAATGCTTTCAGATATTTCTGTTTGAGAATAGGGATTCCCCTATATTTATGGTCGTTTCTTTCCTCACCTTCCAGCGCAACGAAAGCAGAAATTTCATTTTCATAAAGCGACTTGGAGGCAAGGATCTGATCGGCAGCCTTTCGTGCATGTTCGGAATTGCCTATAATCACAGTGCGATTCACCAGCCGACTTTTCCGTGCTGATCTAACGGCCAAGGAGGTGATTGTCAGTCGACCTGAGTAGGTAAACACCAGAAGGAGAAGCCAGGATAGGAAGATAAGCAAATATTCCGTTCGACGACGAGGGGTAGGATCATTGACCAGCATAGTCATGAACAGGATAAAGGCATTGAACAATGCCGAAGCGGAGGTGACAAGAAATTCGCTTAACCTTGAACGAGGAAAAGGATTATTATAAAATCCTGAAAGGAGGTATGTCACCATCAGCACAAACGGTACAAGAGCCTGTTCCCATATCAGTTTGGGGGATATAAGATAGGCATACAGACTATGGATACCCGACCCATGATTGAGGATATAAAAACGCAATATGTTGAAAAAGAAGAAAGCGAGCGATGTCATTATGAGATCGCTAAGAATATATGCAGTCCTTAAAGTCTTGTTTCTTCTTTTGAACATAGATTACTTATCTTATCACTTTAATCACACTGTCGTTGCCTACCTTAATAATATTGCTGGGTTTGTGAGAATCCGTTTCATCCCTACGCACCTCAACCACATAGTCGACCGCTTCAAGAATCTCCGGTGCGATTTCTGAGAATGTCCGAGGAGCGGATTGCCCGCTGATATTTGCGGATGTCGAAACTACGGGTCGATGTAGTCGCAGACAGAGATTTTTGGAGAAATATTCATCCGTTATCCTAAATCCTGCAGAACCATCTTCAGCCAAAAGTGCCGGCGAGACATTCTTCGGTTGGTCATATATAATCGTGAGTGGATTCACGGCGGCATCAATTAGTTGCCATGCTATGTCTGGAATCTCCTTCACATATTGTTGGAGCTGTCCTTCCGAACCGACAAGCATAAGCATGGCCTTTGCATCCGCACGACGTTTCAGTTGGAAAATTCGTTGCACAGCCTCAGTGTTTGTAGCGTCACATCCAATCCCCCATATCGTATCGGTAGGATATAGAATTATGCCACCTTTCTTTAGCACTTCGAGCGCTTTATCTAAACTCTCTTTCATATTGGTTATCAAATTATAATGCCTCAGCCTCCTTGATCCATAAAGCAGATGCAGCATCGGAGGGCATTCGCCAGTCGCCGCGGGGAGATAGACAGACACTTCCGACCTTCACGCCATCAGGCATACATGAACGTTTGAACTGTTGACTGAAGAATCGTCGATAGAAAGTGATGAGCCATTTTTTGATGGTCTCTCTATCATACACACCATCGAATGCTTTGCGGGCAAGCGAAAAAATCTTTCGGGGTGAGAAGGAGTGTCGCAACATTGCGTGGAGAAAGAAATCATGCAGTTCGTAGGGCCCCACGAAATCCTCCGTTTTCTGTGCGATTGTTCCGTCGGCTGCCGCCGGAAGGAGCTCCGGACTTATCGGGGTGTCGATAATGTCCTGAAGGGTGGCTTTCACCTTCTCATTTTTCTCACCTATCATATATCCTTTTACCAGATCCCTTACCAACGTCTTGGGAATTGAGGCGTTAACGCCATACATAGACATCTGGTCGCCATTATATGTGCACCATCCAAGAGCAAGTTCCGAGAGGTCTCCTGTTCCGATTACAATTCCTCCTGTCTTATTTGCCATATCCATAAGAATCTGGGTTCTTTCGCGGGCTTGGGAATTTTCGTATGTGGCATCATGACGTTCTGGATCCTGACCAATGTCGGCAAAATGAATCTCCACGGCCTTATTAATAGGAATTTCCATCGGAGTCACACCCAATTCCTCCATAAGAGCCCATGCGTTGCCATGTGTACGCGCGGTGGTGCCGAATCCGGGCATTGTTATTCCGATTATCCCTTTTCTATCCATCCCCAGCATATCAAATGCCTTTACAGTAACAAGGAGTGCGAGAGTGGAGTCGAGGCCTCCGGAAATTCCTACCACGGCATTTTTGCATCCTATGGCGCGTAATCTCTGAGCCAATCCCCATGCCTGAATTGAAGAGATCTCTTCGCATCGATGACGTAGTTTTACTTCATCCTTCTCCACAAACGGAGTCGGATTGACATGACGATAGTCAAGAATCTGAGAGGGATTCATTTGTGGGAAAAGGTAATTATCAGCTGACACTTCCACCAGCTGTTCATTGGTGTTCCGGTTTCGAAAAGAGTTATGACGAATCCTGTCGTTGCGTATTAGCTCTACATCGATATCTGCGATCTCCATCTGGGGGCCAAGCACGAAACGTTTGGAAGAGGCAAGAAGAACGCCATTCTCAGCAATTATGCAATTCCCGGAAAAGGCGAGGTCTGTAGACGATTCACCGAATCCGGCGGAAGCGTAGACGTATGCTGCACGACATCTGGCCGATTGCTGCAATATAAGGTCGAGAAGATAGGTGTGTTTCCCGGCTACTTCGTCAGTTGCAGAAAGATTAAAGATTATTTCTGCTCCATCTTTAGCCATTTCAGAGCTTGGAGGAACAGGAACCCAAAGGTCTTCACATATCTCCACACCGAAACTAACTTCTTTCAATTTGAATATAATATGTGTTGAGACAGGAATATTGCGGTCCCGACCGATTGAGATATGGCCTTGTAACTTCTTACCTTCGGCAAACCATCGTTTCTCATAGAACTCATTATAGTTTGGCAGGAAAGATTTGGGGACAATTCCAAGAATGTCACCTTTCCCTATAACAGCTGCACAATTTAAAATGGCATTGTCATATACTAATGGAAGACCTACTATAAAGATAGTGTCGATGTCTTCGGCCCTTGAAAAATCGGAGAGTTTCAATAATCCGTCAAATGCCTCTTCAAGAAGGTTGGATTGAAAGAAAAGGTCGGCACAGGTGTACCCTGTGAGTGAAAGTTCGGGAAATACCATTATTTTCACTCCCTTTTCATTAGCTTGTTTTGCTAACTCAATGATTTTCTTGATATTGAAATCTACATTGCCGACCTTTACCTCCGGTTTGGCAGCTGCGACACGCACGTATCCTAAGTTTTCCATAATTCCTGCTTAGATAGAGTTATTTCTTCCCGTAAAATCTTTTCAAGTATTTAAGCAGACTGAAAGGAATTTCCGATAAGAATTATATGCAAAGATAACTAAACATTTTCATATTGGGAAATGTTAATTAGTTAATCTCCCTCAAAAGTTTTTACTATTTTTTAACTCCTTGTCTCCTTTGAGACAAAAATAATTAGAAGTTATGAAAAAAAGTTTAAAGATTTGTTTAGGTATGTTATGCGCTGGTGCGCTGTTTACTCCGCTTCAGTCGTATGCGCAGAGAGGAGAGAAGTCGTTGGGTATTATAGGTGGATTCTCCACGTATAACAATGGCGGATATATGGGAGTTGATTTCCAGTACACTTTTGTGGATCATGTTCGACTTGCCCCGGATATCGCCTATAGCTTCCGCAATGATGGCAAGTCGGCATTTATTCTTGATGTGGATGTTCATTTCCCATTCAAGATTGCCAAAGGTTTCGGTGTATATCCTTTGGTGGGTTTTGCTTTCAATAACTGGAGCTATTCCGGTGGAGGCCATGCGAGTCGTGCCGGTGGTAATATCGGTGCCGGTTTTGATTTTTACCTTACTCAGAACCTTAAGCTAAATCTTCAGGGTAAATATTCCATTATGAATGATACGAGCGGCGGTTTCATCGGCTTGGGTATCGGCTACATTTTCTAAAGTCGTTAGAATTTCAAAAGAAAACGAATATAAAATGTCTCACCCCTACAAGAATCTACTTTTTTCTTGGCAGGGGTGAGATATTTTATATGGTCGGAGGAGTTAGATGAGTGATGGATTGGGTTTGATGGATAAAAATAAATGGATTCCGAAACATTCGAAATCCATTTATATATCTTTTGAAAGAGCTGAGAAAATTATTTCAAAGCATCTTTAACTGCATCATTAGGCACCATTTCCTCTTTGAAGACATAAGCGCCGGTTTTAGGAGACTTCTCCATAATGATGACTTTGCTGTATGTGCGGCCTTCACCTTTCTGAAGAGACGCGACGGTTTTCTTTGCCATAACTCAGTGCTTATTTAATTTCTTTGTGAATGGTTACTTTCTTAAGGATGGGGTTGTATTTCTTCAACTCCAGACGACCTGTAGTATTCTTACGGTTCTTAGTGGTGATGTAACGAGACATACCGGGCATACCGCTTGCCTTATGTTCAGTGCACTCAAGAATCACCTGGACTCTGTTGCCTTTAGCTTTCTTTGCCATAATTGTTCTGTGAGATGATTAAAGAGAAAGGATTTTGATATCTTTGAAATCGAGATTGCCTTCAGCCTCAGCTTTCTTGAGAGCTGCGTTAAGACCAATCTTGTTGATAGTGCGGAGCGCTCTGGCGGAGAGACGCAATACAATCCACATGTCCTGCTCAACCCAATAGAATTTCTTTGTGTGCAAGTTTACCTCGAACTTGCGTTTGGTGCGNCGCTTAGAGTGNGAAACNTTGTTACCCACCTGNGCTTTTTTGCCTGTAATTTGACAAACTTTTGACATGGCTGTTGTTATAATTCTTTAAATTAAACTTCTTGGTGTTTAGGCCGCCATCTCATTCTCATATCGTTGTCGGGTGCATCATTCCGTCAACTTTTAAGGATGTGCCACAAAACGTGTGCAAAATTACAATTTTTATTTGAAACGCGCAAATTTTTTGTTGATAAAGTTTATTATCAACTCATTTTCAATTGTAATTCAACATTTTGTTTCCCCATTTTGTGGGGATGGGGCATCAATCATCATTGATGTCGTCGGGCGCAGTATAGGAATTTTTAAGCAGGTTGATAAGCATCACCATGCCGTGATTGGTTGCGGATTCAATCACTTCATCCCTTGATCCGGAGAAATGGAGACATTCGCTTTCGAGGCGTTCACCCATCTTTACAGCAATCCATACTGTTCCGACGGGTTTGAATTTAGTTCCTCCTTCCGGGCCTGCAATCCCGCTCGTAGCTATTGCGCAGTCGGTATGCATAAGCCTGGATACACCTTCAACCATCTGCTCGACGACCTCTTTTGATACTGCTCCATAGCGATCAAGATTGGTGCGCGACACTTTTAATACTTCTGCTTTAACATCATTACTATAGCTGACCACGCTTCCTAAGAAATAAGCAGAGCTACCCGGCACCTGTACGATTTTATGGGCTATATTACCTCCTGTGCAACTCTCAGCCGAGGAGACGGTTAGTTCTCGTTCTTTAAGCAATTCACCCAATACCTGAGAAAGAGACTTATCTTCGGTTGTGACAACCTCGTGTGAGAAAAGCTCGTTGAGAGAGGCGTGATAACGGTTCATATTGAATCTCAGTAGTTCCAAGCCTGAGTTGATACCTGTAAGCACTACTCTGGTGACGAGATTGGATGTCTCCACGGTGATTTTGACAAACTCCGGGAGTTGCGCTTCAAAATGCCGCAGGATATTGGCGAGCTCTGCTCTTGTGTAGCCATAAATTACAATATGTCGAGTCTCCTTGTGGAAAGATGTTTCGTTTTTAGATTCGCTGTTCATAATGCATTAAAGGTTTTATATTAAAGTGTCACTCTGGCAAAAGGAGGAAGATCCAGAGGGCAGAATTCTTTTTTGAGATATTTGAAATAGCCTGCGGTTGCCACCATTGCTGCGTTGTCCGTTGTGAACACACGCTTCGGTATCCAGGCTTTCACATTCTCCTTTTCGCAGAGTTTAGCCACAGCATCCCTCACTCCGGAATTAGCCGACACGCCTCCTCCGATTGTGACATCCTTAACTCCTGTCTGACGTATAGCCTTCTTTAACTTGTTGAGAAGAATATCTACGATTGTTTTCTGAAGAGAGGCACATAGGTCCGGAAGATTCTCCTCTATAAAAGCCGGATTCTCTTTTAGACCATCTCTAACAGTATAGAGGAAACTTGTCTTGAGTCCACTGAATGAATAGTCGAGTCCTTGTATGTGAGGTTTGCTGAATTTGAATCTTTCCGGGTCTCCTTGAGCCGCCAGCCGATCGATATGCGGGCCTCCGGGATAGGGGAGTCCCATCACTTTTGCACACTTGTCGAAAGCTTCCCCTGCAGCATCGTCGATAGTCTGCCCCAATATCTGCATCTCCTCCGGACTTTTCACAAGGACAATCTGTGAATTTCCTCCCGATACCAGAAGGCATAGGAAGGGGAAAGCGGGGACTTCATCCGAAGCATCTTCCTTTATAAACTGAGATAGGGCATGGGCGTGAAGATGATTCACATCGATCAATGGGATGTCGAGCCCGATTGCCATCCCTTTAGCAAATGAGGTGCCGACGAGGAGTGATCCGAGGAGCCCCGGACCTCTTGTATAGGCTATGGCAGCGAGGTCGCTCTTGTCGACTCCGGCCTGACGCAAGGCTTCCGACACCACCGGAACGATGTTTTGTTGGTGGGCACGCGAAGCAAGCTCAGGAACAACTCCGCCATAAGCTTCGTGGACTTTTTGGCTTGCAATCACATTGCTCTTAAGTATGCCGTCGGAAATAACGGCACAGGATGTGTCGTCGCAAGACGATTCTATAGCTAATATATTTATGCTCATTTTCTATGTTCTTCTACGGATACCGTGGCCGTAGGGCTGCGGCAATATGATACAAATTTAATAAATAATGCTGTAAGAGCAAAATATTATGACACACAACCGCCAATTCCGATAGATTTTATTAATTTTGTAAAAAAATTTATAGATGGGAACGGGCGTAAAGGTAGCCAGACATGTATACAGAGTGACTCGCAGTGTGCTCTTCACCGCAGTGATTGCGGTAGGGCTGCTGTATTTTCTGCTATACATATTATTGAGCGTACCCCCGGTACAGAACTATATAAAGGAGAGAGCCGAAAAGGAACTCACCGCATTTCTTAAAGGAGATGTAAGGATAGGGAGTGTGGATATTTTCCCTTTCAATGAAGTGAGGCTTAAGGATGTGGAATTCTATACTCCGGAGAAGGAGAGATGCATTTCAATCGGAACTCTCGGTGCGGGAATACGTCTGTGGAGGCTTATAAAAGAGAGAAGGATTGAGATAACATACGCCGAAATACTCGACCTTGATGGAAAGGTGTGGCAGAAAGAGGAGGGAGGGCCCCTTAACATTGCATACATCATCGATGCCCTTGCTCCTAAAGAGAAGAATAAACCTCCCACAAAATTTGACCTTCAGATTCATAATATAGTCATCAGACGGTCAGCTCTAAGCTTCGACCGTAAATGGCTACCGGAGAAGCCTGACCGGGGCGGGGAAGAGAATGTGTTTGATCCTAACCATATATCTCTGACAGAATTGCAGGCTGACCTTACTCTTCCACGCTTGAAGAATGACGATTTCACCATAGACTTGCGTCGACTCGCCTTTAAAGCCGGTGGTTGCTTCGATGTGAAACGACTTGCTTTGAAGACCCACATCACCGATCGTAGTCTTGCAGTGAAAGATTTCCGTCTCATTGTGGGAGAAGGGGAGATTACTTTGGCTGATCTGTCGTTCGACTATCCCTCGCTAAAGGAGATTGCTTCAGCTTTAGAATCCTCAACCCACAAGATAGAACTGGCTGCAAGGAATGTATCCCCCAAAGAATATCGTTTTTTCTATCCCGGCCTAAAAGACTTATCCGACCGTTATGATATTTCACTCAATGCTGCCGGAAATATGGATATAGTGGATATTGAGCGATTTGAGTTGAAAGAGAAAGGAAACGATTTTTCCTTGGATATGCAAGCCGATGTGGAGAATCTCAGGAATAAAGAGAATCTGCTCATAACTCTGGATTATCTAAAAGTATCGTTCCCGGAAGAGACAATTAAAAAGATAGGCAGTCTTTTCATCAAAGGAAATACCTTATCCATATTAGACCGCACGGGTGAGGTCGGAATGGATTTATCCGGGAAATACAGTTTTCATGACGGGGGGATGGCAGCCATGGGTGAAATACGCTCTTCTTTGGGAGACCTGTCACTCGATGTCGAGGGAGAGATAAAGGGGAAGAACAGGATTGCCGGAAGATTTGATGTTTCCTCATCAGGTTTTAATCTTGGAAAGCTTTTGAATAAGGATAAATTCGGAGAAACATCTTTTTCTATAAATGGGAATATCGCTGTTAAAGAGAAAGAAATCAATGGCGGGGTTTATGCGGAGGTGGATTATTTCGATTTCAATAATCACCGATTCACCGACATCTCTGTTGAAGGAGAAAAGAGCGGTGAGGTTATTAATGCGGAGTTGAATATTGCAGACGCCTTGGCCGATTTAACAATTAATGGGACCGGCCGCCTTGCCGGGACTGCATCGCAATTTAATGTGGATGGGGAGATCAATTCTCTTTATCCCAACATCTTTGGATTGCCTTCGAAATTCAATGGTATGCAGGTGAAGGGAAATATACTTGCCGACATACAGGGAAATAATATTGACAATATTACGGGTAATGTGGAGATTGACAATCTACTTATTTCACGTCCTTCCAATAAGGAAATCAGGTTAGACCATATTGGCTTGACAGCTTGGAAAAGAGAGCAGCTCGACACTGATACAATCGGAAATGAGTCGCCAAGAGGATTCCGGCTTGATACCGGCTTTATGACAGCAATTCTTGACGGCGATTTTAAGATAGGGGATCTCTCATCCGGCGTGATGGGAATATTGGCGGATAATGTCACTTCCTTTGTGACGGGCCCCCGGAAGTCGGCTTCCAAAGATGCATATGCAAACCTTAAAGTGAAGATTTATGCTGACAAACGATTCCCGGAATATTTAAAATTACCAGTCAGGCCCTTGACGGATATCGATCTTAATGGTAAGATTGACTTAAGGGATGGCATAGTTGAGTGTCAGCTTACTGCGCCCTATCTTCTTCAGGGAACACAAAAACTTATCAGCCATTCCCGGCTATATGGTATAGCGGAGAGAGGGAAAGGGGCTTCGGCAAGCATAACGACCACTATTCCTGTGAAAAACGACCGTATGAATCTTGAAGCCAAGATAGATGTCCTTAACGATGCGGCACATATCGGACTTGGATGGGATATGAACAATAACAAGACCGCTACAGGCAATATCGGACTTGATTGTCTGTTGAGCCGAAATGCCGTGAACGGACATACGGATATTAATGTCAACATAAATCCATCCCTCTTCAGTCTTGGCCCTTCGGAATGGAAAATAGATGAGGCTCAGGTGCAGTATACAGATAAACGACTAAACATTGACGGTTTAAGGATATGGCACGACAATCAGTTTGTCACTATTGATGGGCTTGCATCTGTCAATCCGGAGGATGAACTGAATATAGCTCTTTCTGAAATCGACCTTGAATATATATTCGGAATACTTAATATTAACTATGTCAGCTTCGGTGGAGTTGCCACGGGAGAAATTATGGCTTCCTCCGTATTTACAAAGAATCCAATCGCCCGGACACGCAGTCTGAAGGTTCAGAATCTGTCGTATAATGATGCTGTATTGGGAGATGCAGATATACAAAGCCTCTGGAATAACAAGGAGAAGGAGGTGGAAATTCATGCAGACATATCAGAGACGGGGTTTGGCGGAGCAAGAATTGACGGCGGTATCTTTGTCACTCGCGATTCCCTATCATTCGATATGGAAGCACGGAAAATTAACATAGAATTTCTCAAACCTTTTATGGCGGCATTCACTTCAGATGTCGGAGGGCGAGCATCGGGGAAGGTGAAACTTTTCGGAACCTTCAAAGATATCGATCTCACGGGACACGCCTTCGCTGATTCCATCTACATGAAGGTGGACTACACCAATGTCTATTACCATGGCAGCGACTCTGTACTGCTGAACCCCGGTCGAATTGAGATACCCTCCTTCCGGTTATATGACCGATATGGAAACTCAGCAATGTTTTCCGGGTTTGTGAAGCACCGTTATTTTCATGATCCGGAGTTTGAATTTAAGCTGACCGATGCCAGGAATCTGCTATGCTATGACACTAATGCCTCATTGAATCCTGATTGGTATGGCACTATTTATGCATCCGGGAAAGGCTCTCTCTTCGGGCGTCCGGGAATAGTGGCTATGGAGATGGATATGACCACTGATTCCAATTCAGATTTTACCTTTGTGTTGAGCGAGACACAGACCGCTCTCGATTATAGTTTCCTTACTTTCTCCGACCGACGCAAGGAAGAGGAAGAATCGAAAGTAGTGGTGGAGGAGACGTTTGAGGAGAAATTTAAGAAGATGCAGACTGATGAATTATCGGTGCCGACCATGTTCGCTATGGATCTTCGTGCCACTGTGACTCCACAGGCAAAGATGACCCTTATAATGGATCCCAATGCCGGCGATAAGATCACCGCTCGTGGGGCCGGGCCTCTTCAGATACATTACGATACGGAATCTGACGAGATGACGATGTATGGGAAATATACTCTTGTAGAGGGGAATTATAATTTCTCTTTGCAGGAACTTATCCTTCGCGATTTTAAGATAAGAGAAGGAAGTAACATATCCTTTAATGGAGACCCATTGTCAGCAGCGATAGATATTGTGGCTGCCTATCGGGTCAATACTAATCTTTCAGACCTTGACAAGAGTTTTTCCACAGATCGAGACCTTAACCGTACGAATGTGCCGGTTGATGCGTTATTAAAGGTGAGGGGTGATCTCCAGAATCCGGATATCTCCTTTGATCTATCCCTTCCTACACTGACGAGTGATGTGGAACGAAAGGTGAGAAGTATCATCTCAACGGAAGACCAGATGAGCCGACAGATAATATATCTTCTTGCGCTCAACCGATTCTATACTCCAGAATATATGGGGTCGTCGAGCAACGGCGGAGAATTGGCTTCCGTGGCATCCTCAACCATCTCCTCTCAGCTCACCAACATAATGGGTCAGTTGACCGACAAATTCACTTTGGCCCCCTCCTTCAGATCGGATAAAGGTGATTTTTCGGATATGGAGGTTGATGTCTCACTATCATCGCGACTTCTTAACAATCGTTTGCTCATCAACGGCAATTTCGGTTACAGAGACAGGAGCACTTCGCAGACCACTTTCGTGGGAGACTTCGACATAGAATATCTTCTATCACGGAATGGCAATCTGCGTCTGAAGGCGTACAACCATTTCAACGATCAGAACTATTATTTGAAATCATCACTAACCACGCAGGGGATAGGTGTGGTGTATAGAAAAGAATTTGACAATCCCTTCACCTGGCTTCGCAGGAAGAAGAAAACTGCTGAAGAGGAGCCGGAGGAAGAGGATGCAGAAGAGGGGGAAGAAACAGAAAAAATAGAAGAGAATGAATAATTACATCCAGGAATTGCTTGAAAAGATAGGACTTCGCACCAAGCCACGACTCGGAATGGCATTTGCCGGTGGCGGAGCCAAAGGTTTTTCTCATATCGGAGTTCTCCAGGCCTTCGAACAGTTCGGTATGCGCCCTCAGATAGTGTCGGGGGTTTCTGCCGGGTCGATAGCGGCAGCTTTATATGCTTGTGGTCTTTCTCCTTCCGATATGATAGAATGTTTCGCCGCTTCGAGTAGTTTCGGTGATTTCTCGCAATGGGTACTTCCTAAAGAGGGATTTTTCCGACTTACTAAATTTGCTAAACTTCTCGATAGTTGGCTTCCGGTAAAATATCTTGAGGATACCCAGATTCCGTTAGTCGTCTGTGCCACAAACCTTGAGAAAGGGACATCGGTAGGGTGGTGTAAAGGGGAGATCGTTCCCCGTGTCATTGCTTCATGCTCTATTCCGATTATCTTCAATCCTGTAAAAATCAATGGGTACCACTATGTCGATGGGGGAGTGCTGCGCAATCTGCCGGCATGGGCAATCCGTGACTTCTGCAAGGTGTTGGTCGGAAGCAATTGCAGCCCTCTCGACCGTAGTTATTCATATAAGCAGAATATTCTTGACGTAGCAATGCGCACGTACACCCTAATGAGCAAGGCAAATGTGCTTCAGGACATCAATCTTTGCGATTATGTTGTGCGCCCACAGCATATCCATAACACAAAAACCTTCGATCTAACCTCGATGAGAAAGAACATCGGCTATGGTTACGATGCGGCGTGTGTGGTGATAGAAGAGATGCTGAAAAAGAACAAATAAGGTATTAAATCGGTTAGAGATACAGGTAGCTGTATAAAAAAGGTAAAAAATTTAAATATATGGATAATACAGGCAAATTGATAATTTATCAGGCTTTCCCAAGAATCCTAAGCAATACAACGGAGGGTTGTGTTCCCAACGGGACTCTTGAGCAAAATGGAAGTGGAAAGCTCAATGACATCACGGCGAAACTTCTGAAGTCACTCTCCGATCTCGGTATAAACTGCATTTGGCTGACAGGCATCATTGAGAATGCAACCAAGACAGCATACCCGGAAGCGGGGATTCCTGCCGATAACCCGAATGTGGTGAAAGGGGAGGCTGGTTCCCCCTATGCAATAAAGGATTATTATGATGTGGCTCCATGTCTTGCGGTGAATGTGCCTAATAGAATGAAGGAGTTTGAAGCATGCGTGAAGAGAATCCATAAGCAGGGATTGAAGGTCCTTATCGACTTCGTTCCAAATCATACAGCTCGTGTGTATCATTCAGATTCGGCTCCTACCGGGATTGAAGATTTTGGACAGTCGGATGACCACAATATGTTTTTCAATCCGAACAACAATTACTATTATATAGTTAACCAGCAATTCTCACCGGGCTTTGACATAAGTTCGCAGGGAGACACACCCTATGTGGAATTTCCTGCCAAAGCAACCGGAAATGACTGTTTCACAGCCTTCTGCAGTGAGAATGATTGGTATGAGACCGTGAAACTCAACTATGGTCTTGATCCCTGGAATGGTCAGGGAAGTTATGATCCGATTCCCGACACATGGCTAAAGATGCTTCATATTCTGCGATTCTGGGCTTCAAAGGGTGTTGATGGGTTCCGCTGCGATATGGTCTTCATGGTGCCGCAGGAATTCTGGCATTGGGCAATTCCTCAGGTGAAGAAAGATTATCCTGATGTTATTTTCATCGGCGAGATATATGATATCTATCTTTATCGTCCGTTCCTTGAATATTGTCATTTCGATTATCTCTACGACAAGGTGAATCTTTACGATACTCTTGTGGGTATAGAGCGTTTCAACTGGTCGGCCGCTCAGCTTACAACTTGCTGGCAGCGTGTAGAAGGACTTGGCGACAGTATGCTCAATTTCCTTGAAAATCATGACGAGGTCAGGTTTGCTTCAAAGGAATTTGCCAATGACCCGATGAAGGTGGCTCCATATTTGGTGGTATCCGCACTGATGACCAATGGTCCATTCATGGTGTATTATGGCCAGGAATTAGGAGAGATGGCACGTGATAACGAAGGTTTTGCCGGCGATAATAATCGCTCCACCATTTTTGATTATTGGAGTTACGATACAATCCGTCGATGGTATAATGATGGGAAATGCACCCTTACAAAGCTCACTCAGCATGAGAAATGGCTCAGGAAACTATATAAGACAGTGCTCCACATCGCCAAAGATATCCCGGCTTTCTACAAGGGTAAATTCTTTGATCTGATGTATGTGAATCATTTCAATCCAAAATTCAATCCTCACAGACAATATGCCTTCCTGCGCTATACGGATGAAGAGGCATATCTTGTGATAGCCAATTTTGAAAGCGAGGAGAAGGAGATAGAAGTTAATATCCCGGAACTTGCTCTTGGAATGGCCAAGATAGAAACAGGTCAGCAGAAAGCCAACGATTTGTTATGGAACAAACGCCAAATCTTCACTGTATCCGATCGAGAACCTGCGAGATTCAAAGTCGGCGGCTACGATGCCATGATTGTCCCGTTGAAGGTTCATAAGGAAGAGAAGAGCACTGAGGCTTCGTCTGAAAATAAAGCCTTAGAGAAAAAAACTATGGCAAAAAAGATGGAAAATTAAAAATTATATCTTAAATTTGCAGTATCAAATCAATCCTATCAAATAATGAATGATTTCCGTCCGCCGATAAAGGTTTTCGCAGGTACAGCTTCGAAATATCTCGGAGAGTCAATCTGCAAGGAACTCGGCATTGAGTTAGGCAAAATGAATAAAGAACGTTTTGCCGATGGTGAGTTTGAAGTTGGTTTTGAAGAGTCGATTCGTGGTGCACAGGTTTATCTTGTGCAGTCTACGTTCCCGACCAGCGATAATCTGATGGAGCTTCTCCTGATGATTGATGCAGCAAAACGTGCATCTGCTGAGTCGATTATCGCAGTTATCCCATATTTTGGTTGGGCCCGTCAGGACCGCAAGGATAAACCGCGTGTTTCTATCGCTGCCAAGCTGGTTGCCGATCTTCTTAGCACAGCAGGTATCGATCGTCTCATCACAATGGATCTTCATGCCGACCAGATTCAGGGTTTCTTCAACGTTCCCGTGGATCATCTTTACGCTTCCTCTATCTTCATTCCCTATCTTGAGAGCCTCAAGCTTAAGGACATGGTGATTGCCTCTCCTGATGTGGGCGGCGCTAAGAGAGCAAATTCATACGCTAAGTATTTTGATGTTCCTCTCGTGCTATGCCATAAGGTTAGAGCAAAGGCGAATGTGGTGAGCAAGATGACCGTTATTGGTGATGTCAAAGACAAGAACGTGGTTCTCGTGGATGATATCGTTGACACCGCCGGCACAATAACCAAGGCAAGCGACCTTATCCTTGAATATGGTGCGAAGTCTGTAAGAGCACTTTGCAGTCATCCTGTGATGAGCGATCCCGCAACTGAAAATGTGAAAAACTGCGGTCTTACAGAAATCATCTTCACAGATTCCATACCATACGTTAAGGAGAATCAGAAGGCAACAGTGCTTCCGGTGGCGAAACTCTTTGCTGACACCATCCGCCGGATTCATAACAATGAATCTATCTCTTCTCAGTATCTTTTCAAATAAGATTACACAAAAAATCAAAACTTTAATAAGCGAAAGGTCCGCGACGTCGATGTCGCGGCCTTTTTTTCGTTATAGCTCCTCCTTTGTAAATCCCTGATTGATGGGAGTGAACATTAAAATGTATATATTTGTTTAAGAATTAAAATCAGCTCAGATGGTAGGAATATAATTCAGACTTGGGATTGAGCGGGAAATATAATAAAGAATAACTTAAATTAGAAAAACATGTTCAAGAAATTTTTAATTGCATTAGTTGCAGTGATTGGCATTTCGGCTACCTCCTATGCAAGCGATACGTATGCGCATGATGCGTCAGTTCTTCCCAAGGGAGCACAGACCACTCTGGAGAAGAATTTTAAATCAAAAGTTAGTGTAGTAAAAATCGACAAGGATTTTGGTCGCATCTCGGAATATGAGGTTGTGATGACCGATGGCACAGAAATCACATTTGACCGCGACGGCAACTGGAAAGAGGTTGAGGTGAATATCTCTAAATCGGTGCCTTCAGGTTTTATTCCGACCGGTGTGGCAAAATGGATTAAATCCAATCAGTCGGGCAAGAATGTTGTAGGTATAGAGAAAACCCGTGGAGGTTATGATGTCGAGCTTTCCAATGGAGTGGAGATGAAATTCGACAAGGATGGAAATTTCATCCGTTACGATGATTGAGTCTCTTTTATAAATAAGCAACTCATTACTCAACTCAAATTTGAGCGACTACATATATAGATGAAGAAAAGGAGGACGATGCGCATCGGCCTCCTTTTGCATAAATATAATAGAAGTTTTGGGATAGTCTTTTACCAGATGATCACGCGTTCTGATGCAGGACGATACATCTTATCGCCTTCCTTTACGTCGAAGCTCTGGAAGAAGGGTTCTATGTTACGTAGAGATACATTCACACGATTGATACCGAGGGAGTGAACGTCGCCGGTAGTGAGCGAACGAATCTCTTCGTCACGGATATTGCCGGCCCAGAGGTTTGCGAAGTTCATATAGAATACCTGCATCGGGTCTAAACCATCGATGAGTGCATCTTCTGAAGTGATGTCAACACCCTTTTTCTTCTGGGAATCAAGGAACGCAGTCATCGCAATGCGTAGACCACCCTGGTCAGCAATGTTTTCACCAAGAGTGTATTCACCATTTGCGTGTAGGCCGGGGAGAACCTCAATTTCGCTATACTGGTCGGCGAGACCCTTTGTAAGAGTCTGGAATGCCTGAGCATCCTCCGGAGTCCACCAGTTTATCATGTTTCCATCAGCATCGAAATTGCAACCCTGATCATCGAAACCATGAGTAAGCTCATGACCGATTACCACACCGATACCGCCATAGTTCTCTGCATCTGAAGACTCAGGATCAAAGAAAGGAGCCTGAAGAATACCTGCCGGGAAGACGATTTCATTGTTCAGAGGGTTATAATAAGCATTGATGGTCTGGGGTGTCATTCCCCATTCCTCACGATCCACAGGTTTACCCCATTTCTCAAGGTAGCGATCCTGAGCCCACATACGTGCATTGTGGATATTCTCATAATAGGAGAGGGAGGGATCAACTTCAAGTTTTGAATAATCTTTCCATTTGTCGGGATATCCAATCTTGACAGTAATCTTATTGAGTTTCTTGAGAGCCTGCACCTTTGTGTCGTCGCTCATCCAGGGGAGATGCATGATATGCTTTCCAAGAGCATTACGAAGGTTTTCCACAAGACCCTGCATATAGATCTTAGAGCTTTCAGGGAAATACTCAGCCACATAAAGTTCACCGATTCCTTCACCCATGATACCTTCTACCGCACCAAGAGCCTTTTTCCAGCGGGGGCGCTGTTCCTGTACGCCACTGAAAACCTTGTTAAACTCGAAGTCTGCATTCGCGAAGTCATCACTCAGCGCACCTGATGCACCTGAAACGATATCCCACATATAGAGGTCTTTCTTTTCGCGATCCGTAAGAGTGCGGTTGAGGAAATCACCCTGTTTAACAGTATTGATTTCAGTCACGATAAGCTGTTCAGGAGTATCGATACCCATTGTTTCCTTGAAAAAACGATCCCAAGGGAAAGAAGGTGCGATTTCCTTTACCTGGGCAAGAGTACGGGGATTATACATGGCCGGAATATTACGGCTCTGCTCACGTGTCCAAACAGAATCTGCAAGTAAGGTCTCAGCCTTCATAACGCTATTGACCACACGCTTTGCATCTTTCTTTGAAAGCCCTGCAAGCTCCATCTGAGTCTGGATAAGCTTCTTATAAGCTTCGCGGACATCTTTATTGCGCTTGTCGTTGAGGAGATAGTAATCACGGTCGCCCAATCCGAGACCGGCACCGCTTACATACATTGCATATACCTTGCTGTCGGCAAGATCCTCCTGGAAGCCTACACCAACGAAAGGAGAACCGTAATTCTTATGCATGAAAAGGAAAAGATCTTCCATTCCCTCCTTTGGCGTGTTGTTGATTTTTTCAAGAAGAGGCTTGATGGGGGCTGCACCCAACTGGTTTCTTCTCACGGAGTCAAGGGCAAGCTCATAAAGATTTGCAATCTTGTAGGCATTTGTACCCTTCTGAGGATTCTTGGCGGCAAGACCGGTCACTATGCGACGCACGCGGTTATTGCTCGAATCGTTAAGAATGTTGAACTGACCATAGCGCGAATACTCGCCGGTGAGGGGATGAGAGTCCATCCAGCCTTTGTTGACATGGTGGTAAAAATCCTCTTTAGGAGAATAGGAATTATCAATGCCATCCTTGTTAAGGCTCTTCAGATGTTCTTTCTGAGGCTTGGAGGCGTTGCAGCACTGCTGAGCGTCGTTCTGGGCAAAAGCCACAGAAGTGAACCCAAGTGCAAGACAAAGAAGTGTTGTCCTTACGTCCATAATTTTTATTATTGTTGTTTAGTAAAAATCAAAATCGTCATGAATCCTATTTTGAATGGTTCAGAAATAAGAGTCGTGTAAAACGATGGAAAGTTACAAATAAAAATCAGAATCTACAAAAAATATCAAAAAAATATTTATCAAGAACTGATTTGTTTCAACATTATTTGATAAAAGCAATCCTATCGATGATAGAGGATGCTTTACGCCGGGTCTCCATCCATTCTGCTTCCGGCTCGGAATACTTGGTTATTCCTCCACCTGCATACATACACCAGCCCTCTTTTTCAATTCTCAATGCTCTGAGAAGAACAAAGAATGAAAAGTCTCCGAGAGGTTGCCAAGGTCCGACGAACCCTCCGTAATATCCACGTGAGAAATTTTCGGACTCCTTTATGAGGCGGTAGGCTTTTTCTTTTGGAAGACCGCAAAGGGCCGGAGTCGGAGAAAAGTCGGAGAGAAATTTAGAAAGAGCATCAGGAGAGAGACCGGAGCCTTTTATTTTGAAGGAAGTGCAAAGATGCTCAATAGGTCCCGCTGTCTTGGAAATAGGAGTGTCGGGATGATGAAAGGGGAGATGGTATTTTTTCAATACATCCTCGATATATCTAACCACCATTCCCTGTTCATCAAGATTCTTACTGTCCCATTCTTCATTTAAGCCGACAGGTCTTGTGCCGGCAAGAGCCATAGTGAACAGCTCCTCTCCATCTTTCTTCAGAAGCAGCTCCGGAGAGGCTCCAATCCAAAGCCCGCTTTGAGGGGTGAAAAAGCAGAAAACAAATGCCTTTGGGAAGGAGGTAGATAGAGAAAGGAGAGAAGCTGCAATATCTATTCGGTCGTCACCTTTAATGACCGTGCAGCTTATTGTTTTTTCACCATTAAGGAGAGAATCTTTTATAGTATGGATGTTCCTGCTATGAGTCGTTTCAGAAGTTGTTTCAGATGGAAAAGGGAAGAGTCGTGTAGGAGAATAAGAAGTGACTCCCTTTTGATAGAATGCATTCTGAAAATCGATAAGATCATGGAAAGAGAAGTTCCGTCTTTTTTCAATAGAGAGGAGTGCCTGCGGAGAGTTATCGAAGGATGAAATAATAAAACCGGCCGAGAAGCCTGAGTGAATCGGCCCTTTTCCTCCTTTAAAATCCGACGTATCCGGAAGTCTATATAAAAAGAAACCCTCCATAATTATTGATTCTAATTAAATTTCCACTGCATCGAAATCAAAAGGAGATTTAGCTTCAGAGACTTTAGCCATAATGAAATCACCTGGGAGTGCTTCCGTGTCTGCAACATAGAAGGAACAATCCACATCCGGACTATCCCACTGAGAGCGACATATACGCACGCCGTCTTCAATCTCAT
Organism: Bacteroides sp.; assembly: GCA_014801985.1. Lineage (GTDB taxonomy): Bacteria > Bacteroidota > Bacteroidia > Bacteroidales > Muribaculaceae > Lepagella. The sequence continues at coordinate 87,349 of JAAVDD010000010.1, read as the reverse complement.
CTACTAAAAGACGTATCTCCTGACCGACCATCTTTTCAGCTTCATCAAGGGCAATCTCTTCTTGAAGTGACATGAGGCGATCCAGACGTTCCTGTTTCACATCTTCCGGAATAGAATCCGGGAAATTCTTTGCAGCATACGTATCATCTTCCTCGCTATATGCAAAGGCACCCATACGGTCGAAACGCTGTTCGCGTACAAACTCAAGAAGTTCCTCAAAACCCTCTTCAGTCTCGCCTGGGAATCCGACCATTAGAGTGGTACGAATCTTCAGTCCGGGCACCTTTTCCCGCATATTCTTTAAAAGCTGAATGGTTTCCTTCTTGTTAATATGTCGACGCATATTGGAGAGCACCGGATCTGAAATATGTTGAAGCGCAATGTCAAGATATGAGCATACATTGTCTCTTTTAGCCATTACATCGAGGATATCGGCAGGAAAATCGGCAGGATAGGCATAATGAAGTCTAATCCATTCCACCCCCTCGATATCTGCCATACGGTCGATAAGTTCGGCGAGGGAGTGCTTCCCGTAAAGGTCAAGACCATAGGAGGAAAGATCCTGTGCAATTATATTAAACTCCTTCACTCCCTTCCCGACAAGTTCCTGAGTCTCCTCAAGAATCTCTTCAATGGGGCGCGAAGTATGACGTCCCGTGATTAAAGGTATGGCACAGAAGGCACAGAAACGGTTGCAACCTTCAGAAATCTTAAGGAAAGCAGAATGTGGAGGAGTGGTAAGTGACCGTTCCCAATCCTTCGGAATCTCGTTTGACTCTCTGGTAGGGAGTTTCTCAATGAAATCCTTCCAGTCGAATTTACCATACCAGATATCTATCTCCGGCATCTCGGATTTCAAATCATCCATATATCTTTGGGACAAACATCCCATCACCACTATCTTCCCGATAGAGCCATTGGCCTTACGGTCGGCTAATTCAAGGAGAAGGTTAATGGATTCCTCCTTGGCATCAGCAATGAAGCCACAAGTATTGACCACAACATATTCTCCAACCGGTTCTTCAGAATCGTGGCTCACATCATATCCTTTACTTTCAAGGCGTTTCAAAAGACGTTCGGAATCTATAAGATTTTTCGAACATCCCATTGAGATAACATCTATCTTCCCTTTAATCATCTATAAGAACTTTGATATGATATCCTTAATCAGATTGCATCTCCGAAGAGCGACTTCACAAATTCCTCAGGATGGAAAATCTGAAGGTCTTCCATCTTCTCACCAAGCCCGATATACTTTACCGGGATTTTGAATTGATCGCTGATACCGATTACGACGCCACCCTTTGATGTACCATCGAGTTTTGTAATTGCGAGTGTATTGACATCAGTTGCCGCCACAAATTGCTTGGCCTGCTCGAATGCGTTCTGACCGGTGGATCCATCGAGCACAAGAAGAATCTCTTGAGGGGCATCCGGCACGATACGCTTCATTACATTCTTCACTTTTGTAAGCTCGTTCATAAGGCCAATCTTATTGTGAAGACGTCCGGCAGTATCGATTATTACCACATCTGCATCATGGGCTTTGGCATACGAAAGAGTGTCATGAGCCACGGCCGCGGGATCGCTACCCATCTTCTGCTTCACGATATCTACCCCCGCACGTTGTGCCCATATATCAAGCTGATCGATGGCAGCTGCGCGGAATGTATCGGCCGCTCCAAGCACAACCTTATTCCCGGCAGAGGCGTACTGGTAGGCAAGTTTTCCAATGGTTGTTGTCTTTCCAACGCCATTCACACCTACCACAAGAATCACGTAAGGTTCGTTATTTTTCTTTTCTACGGTGAAGTCTTCGGAAGCATTTTCAGGCTTTGCCAGCATATCAGTGATCTCTTCGCAGAGAAGATTGCGGAGTTCGTTCATGCCGACATATTTGTCGCGGGCTACGCGGTTCTGAATGCGTTCAATGATTTTGAGTGTGGTGTCGACACCCACATCCGAGGTTATGAAAGCCTCTTCAAGGTTATCGAGCACATCATCATCCACCTTATCCTTACCGCCGATTGCGCGAGTGATTTTGCCCCACACGCTCTCCTTAGTCTTTTGGAGACCCTGATCGAGGGTCTCCTTTTTCTTCTTTGAAAATAGTTTGCCAAAAAAAGCCATATTTTAATTATTTATGTTCTGCTTCCAAGGTCACAAAAATTGTGCCTAACTTCATTCACCTATGCAAATTTACTAAAAATAAGTGATATTTAGAAAAAATCCTCAGAAATAAGGGATAGAAGCGGTATATATGATGGCTGCCGTAGAGGAAAAAATCACGATTGAAATAATCCACCCAATCAATGCTATCCATTTAGAGGACTTCTTTAAAGGTTTTTTATCCCCATTAATCAACATTCGTATTAGGAGAAACAATGGAATCCCCACAAAAAGAAGCGCACCAATGGCACAGAAGATTGTGCAGACAAGTAGCCAGCAGGGGATAACATCCAGATAAGGTATTCCTGTCCCTGTCAAGAGTGCCATCCCTTGAGTGGTGGTAACGGCAATTAATGCAATAAAACATCCTAACAGAGCTATGGCAAGTCCCACTTCCATCGGAATAAAAATAATCAGAAGAATGAAAAGGCAAATTTTTGCCATAATTCCGAAGAAGCCGGCCAATCCATCAGCGAAACGTTTACCATTGTTTGAGGTTGCCGGCTCGATGGGTTGTTCATAAGCCCTTCCATATTTATCATTCTGATTATTGAAGAAGTTTTTCACACTCCGGCCGATATTCTGAAGAGTGGGAGATTGGCCTGTCAACTGCATCCGTTGAAGAGGGGTATCCGCGTTTGGGAGTACAATCCAAAGAATTATATATGCGAAGGCAAGCGTGGAGAGAGAAACGAAGCAGAGAGCCACAGCAATGAGTCTAACCCATGTCACATCTACGTTTAGATACTCGGCAAGTCCGGCGCATACACCACCAATCATCCCATTCTTTGAATCACGGAAGAGGCGTTTGTCAAGTTTAATATCTTGGACAGGAGGTGGGGGAGGAAGAATCGTTTCTTCAGAGTATGTCACTTCATCAATGAGTTCTTCCGGATGTCCGATACGAGTGATGACTGCCTCTACATCCTTAAGAGTCATCACGGACTTTCCATTCTCCTGCTCAATAAAGAAGACTTCCGAAATACGAGCTTCGATATCAATGATAATTTCCTGATTTTCTGTACCGTCAAAAGCGTGTTTGAGGGTGTCAAGATAGTCTTTCAACAGACGGTAGGCATCTTCATCGATAGTGAAGACGCGGCCGTCAAGATTGATGTTATAGGTTATTTTCATTTTGTTTTTCCAGATTAATTGTTTTTGATTCATTTGATTCATCTGCCGATCTAAGGGAATCCACTGTTGAAGCAATTTCATCCCATGCCTCCGACATATATTGGAGCACTTCGCTTCCAAATGGTGTGAGACGGTAATATTTACGCGGTGGCCCTTTGGGTGATTCCTCCCATTCGTAGGTCAGCTTTCCTTCCTTACGGAGTCGGTTGAGAAGAGTGTAGAGCGTACCTTCCACCACGACAAGTCCAGACTTGCGCATTCGGTCGATTATATCGGAGGTGTATTTACGATCCTCTTTAAGCACCAGGAGAATGCAATATTCAAGCATTCCCTTGCGCATCTGTGATTTAATGTTTGCTGTCTTTTCTTCCATCCTTATTTTTATTATATTCCCACTCCGCCTTTGGAGCCGGAAGAATTAGAAATGTCGTCATTTTCTATTTGTGTGTTTGCTTTCTTCGTTTGTGAATTTAATTTGCCGAAATTCCATGTGACGCTTAATCCTACGCGCCAGTTTCTGTTTCTTGCTTCAGTCTCAGTCGTTTGCGCCCCGATATAAGTGGTGGACTTGAAGATAGTGGCACTCTGAAGGAAATTCGAGGCTGTGATTGCAACATTAAGAGCATCCTTCATGAGATTTTTTGAGACTCCTACTCCGTAATAATACCACCCGGAATAACTCCCCTGAAGTTGGATTACGTTGAATGTCTGACCGCCGTAGGCTGAGAAACGGATATCGGCCGGTCCAGACCAACTCCAATTGGCTCCGTAATTCCCTGTCCATCCATGATTTTTGAGGAGCGGAGAGGGCGACATCATTTTTACGTATGCAATTCTGCCATTAACGGAGATATTCATTTTCTGAGTTAGATTGATGTTATAAAATCCTCCTAACCCGAATTCATGACGGTTTCCAATGTTGGCAGAGGTCTGATAGGTTATCATTGACCCATCTTCTCCCGGTTCTGAATAGGCAAACCCTTCAATGGCATTGTCGACAAATTTATAATCAACATATACATTCCCTCCCATTATTCTGCCGAAATTGGTATAGGTTAGAGTAATATTATTGCTTTTCTCACTCTTTAGATCCGGATTACCTTCCTGAACGAAAGTGCCTAAGATATCCATCTTGAAGGGATTCATCTGTTGGAGGCTTGGGCGGGTTATTCTCATCTGATATGCCAGACGAAGATTGGAGGCAGGGGAGAATAGATAGGTTAGAGCTGCGTTAGGCACCACATCATTTAGATGACGAGTGAAATCCTCTTTCCTCTCAAGATTGTTTCTCATGCCCATCTTGGTATGTTCATATCTTACACCGGCAACTGCTGCCATGTTGCCGTAAGTACCGGAATAGGAGGCATATAGAGCATATATATCTTGAAGCTGAGTAATATTCACTTCCGCTTCCGGACTCATGTATTGCTCATCTTGCCCCACGGCATTGAAACCCACTGCGGAATTATGACGCAGGATGGCTTTGGCCCCGGCTTCAAGACGATGCTTCTCTCCTCCGAAAGGATTCGAATAATCGAGCTGGATTGTATTTTCTCGTGTATAGTTGACATTGCTGTTTCTGGTCCACGGTGTCTGCACGTAGGAGTCAGTGACTTCTTCATTTCTGGAAGTGAAGTCAATGGGATTGCGACCGAAATTGAATAGCCATGAGGCTACGAGGTAATGTCTCTGATCGCCAAAATTGTGCTGATAGGAGGCATTTGCAGAGGAAGAGAGTGTTTTGATTTTTCCGGTAATATCCTGTTCATTTTGCCAAAGCAGAATGTTATCACGAGTGAACATGAATGTGGTGGAATGCAGCCCCTTTATTTTTGCATTCATTGCCGTTATGCTCCCGCCAAATGTGAGGAGATTGGATGTGTTGGGCTCCCATGAGGCATTTATGGAGGCATTGGTAAAGTTATAAACGAACTTTTGTGTCTGCTCCATTAGCTGTCGATGGAATGTTTCAGAGGCATTGTCAGTAGTGGTGAATGTTTGATCATGTACTTCATCACTGAAAGATGTACCTCCGTATGTCACATTAGCGTCGGCAGAAAAATTCCTATACTTCATGCGGCCCAGGAAAGAGAAGTAGTAATCGCGGTTGGATGCAGATGCGCTAAGGGAACCTGAATAGCCATCTTTGCGTTGATTGGTTTCAGTGATGATATTAAGGATTCCCCCTGTGCCTTCGGCATCAAACTTAGCACCCGGTTCGGTGATGACCTCCACTTTTAGCACGGAATTTGCAGGCATCGCCTTGAAAATTTTATCATAATTTGCCTCCAGCATAGGCTCCTCCTTGCCATTGACATATATCTTGAAATTTGAGTCTCCGTTGATTCGGATTTTATCGTTACCATCGATGGTTATCATAGGAACTTTGCGAAGAGCATCCATAAGTGTAAGTCCTTTTGTAGCGGTATCTTCAGAAAGATCGTAGGTGAGAGATGCACCATCGGATTTGATCACTTCTTTCTTTGCCTCGATAACAAGTTCATCGAGTTCGGTGGAAAATACAGGAAGCGAGTCTGATGGTTCTGCGGATTGTATCGCTAAAGAGGCGGATAATAATACCAGAGCATTCATATCATATAGAGTTAAAGTGGATATTCCCTTGTTTGACGATGCAAAGTTATATAAAATTTTAGTACCTTGCAATACATAGTACTAAAATTTTATAGGTAGTATGTAAAAAATATTTTCTTAACTTACTCTTTATTTCTCCCTTCCTCAGAAGCGTAAAAACAGATAAGTAGGATTTTCAAATTAGTTAATGTAATGGCAACACCTTCAGCTAATGTTCTTTTTGTTTTTTAGCCTTGTCTTTGTTCCTTCCGCTCAGTCGCATAGCCCGCTATGCTCATTCATTCCGCGAACTGATATGCTCAGAATTAACGGCGTTTTTTATGTTCATTAATTCTCAGCAGGTACTTATATAAAATGGAAATATCATTCAGAATAAAAAAGAGGCTGTGCCAATTTTGTGACACGGCCCCTTTCGTAATTTAAATTTTTATAAACTAAATCGTTGCTAATTACTTACTTTCCATTAATAAGCGTAGCGATATCGTTCTCTACAGTGGAGATTGTTCCGATATTGAATTTTTCCTGAAGCACCTTAAGTATATCCGGAGTGAAGAATGCCGGAAGAGTGGGACCGGTATGAATGTTCTGCACACCGAGATAGAGAAGTGCGAGAAGCACAATTACCGCCTTCTGCTCATACCAAGCGATGTTGAATACAAGCGGGAGCGCGTTGATGCTTTCAAGATTGAAGGCATCTTTAAGAGCCATGGCAATTCTAACAAGTGAATATGAATCGTTACATTGTCCTGCATCAAGCACACGGGGGACACCTTCGATATCTCCGAGTGGGAGTTTGTTGTAACGATACTTCGCACATCCTGCTGTCAATATCACACAGTCTTTGGGAAGAGCCTCGGCAAACTCTGTATAGTAACTTCTTGAGGGGAATCGACCGTCGCAGCCTGCCATTACGACAAACTTGCGTATCTTGCCGCTCTTTATAAGTTCTATGATTTTTGGAGCAAGCTCCAACACCTGATGGTGAGCGAATCCGCCAACAATTTCACCCTTCTCAATTTCTGTCGGAGGAGGACAAGTCTTAGCTCTTGCAATCACCTCAGAGAAATCATGGCGACCCTCTTTGTCGGCCTCTATATGATGAGTGCCAGGCATATCAACTACACCGAGAGTGTAAACGCGGTCGGTATATGTAGTGGTTTTACGTGGAGGCACGATACAGTTGGAAGTGAATACGAAGCAACCATTGAATTTCTCGAATTCATCCACCTGTTTCCACCATGCATTACCATAGTTGCCTGCAAAGTGAGGATACTTCTTGAAGTATGGATAATATTGTCCGGGGAGCATTTCGGAATGTGTGTAGACATCCACGCCTGTTCCGGCGGTTTGTTCAAGAAGTTCTTCGAGATCTCTGAGATCATGTCCGGAGATAAGGATACCGGGATTGTCGCGAACACCTATATCCACCTTTGTGATTTCAGGATTGCCGTATGTTCCGGTATTTGCCGAGTCAAGGAGAGCCATAGCTTTCACTCCGCCTTCACCCATATAGAGTACTAACTTTACAAGTTCATCAACCGAAATATCCTTCCGACTTACTTCCTTAAGTACTTTTTCAATCACGGCATATACCTCGTCATCCTCATATTTGAGGTTTGCTGCATGGCGTGCGTATGCAGCCGCACCTTTTGCTCCATATATGGCAAGCTGCTTAAGCCCTCTCTTATCGGGATCGGTCTCTGCAAGAACTCCGGTCACCGATTCGAGTTTCTCATAATCCTCCGGTTCGGCCTCAAGATCCACCTCTGGATAATTGGGTATCTCGATACCTGCTTCCTCACATTTGGCCTTTAACTCACGCTTCATCTGGAAAGCGCGACGGATAAATCCATCGAGGGAATCATTATCGAAATTAGCATTTGTGATAGTGGTGAACAGAGCGTCGATCACCTGATGATCAGCATCTCTCTGAGCAAGTCCTTTCTCTCGGAGAAGGTCGTTGAGAATGGCTACACCACGTGTGGCATAGAGTAGAAGATCCATCCTTGCTGAAGTTTCGGGAAGTTTACCGCAGACACCTCGTAGAGTACAACCTGTTCCTTTAGCTGTTTCCTGACATTGGTAGCAGAACATTTCCATGGCATATATATTTTTTATGCTTTAACTTTGGTGAGCATCACTTTTGAATCGGTCACAGCATCAACACTGTGGGGAACGTTTGCGCCCATGAGGAGAAATTCTCCGGCCTTGAGATGATGGGGGTCATCAAGCATGGTGAATTCGATTTCTCCTTCAAGCACAGTGACCATCACTTCTGCCGGAGCTGTATGAGTATCCAGTTTCTGACCGGCCTTAAAAGCCACGAGAGATACACCGCCATTATTGGTAGAGAAAATATTCTTGAAATGTACGCGGTCTTCGCCGTTCTCGATTTGTGTGGCGAGTACATGAACTTCGCCAAACTTATAATCTGTTTCAATCATAGTACTAAATTCTTAAATAATTCTATCGTAATTGAAGTATGTCGGGAATAACTTCCCTGTATAATATAAACGAATCTCTCTACGCTATGTTCAACTCCCTTCTAATATATTCTCGTAATTTAGGGTGGTAATAAGAAGGGTCAACTCCGTTCCCAGAGCACTATCTCACCCAGTGCAAGAGTTTTTCTCACATCTATGATACGTTGGTTGGAGGATCCTCGGAAAAGAAGATCAGTGTCACGTAAATTCATTATAAAAGGGGAATCTACAATAACATCAGCCTCTCTTACAGCGTCTATAAGGGTTGGATTCAGAATAATCTCCTCCCAACGATAGCCCGTATAAATCCATACATTATGATTCAGTGAATTAATCTCTGCAATCAATGTTTTTACAACATCGGGATGATAAAGAGGATCACCTCCTGAAAGAGTGACATCAAAATCCTCTTCCTCAATCACCTGCATCAATTCTTCTATTGTATAGGGAGTGCCGGCAGAGAAAGCCCATGATTCCGGATTATGACAACCTTTGCATTTATGTCGGCAGCCTGCAAAATATATCGATGTACGAAAACCGGGGCCATCCACAGTGGTGCCCCGGATTATATTAAGAATATTAATGGAATCCTTCATTAAAAGTCATTATTTCATAGAATCGGTTTTCTATCCATCTATTCATGGACCACACGGTCATGTAACTCTGCGAGCTTGCCGGAGTTCCAACGGTCGGTAGTGCCTACGAGATAACCTGTGATTCGCTGTATGGTCTCGAAATGAGTTCCACATTTTGGACAGCACTCCACATTTTTCTCAGCATTTTCATATCCACATTTGGGGCAATGGTTACGGTTATGATTCACCGAACCATAACCGAGGTTATACTTATCCATCATATCCACAATCTGCATGATGGATTCCTCATTATGGGTGGCATCGCCATCTATTTCAACATAGAATATATGACCTCCGCGAGTAAGCTCATGATAGGGAGCCTCGATTTTAGCCTTATGACGAGGGGAGCAGTGATAATACACGGGTACGTGGTTGGAGTTTGTATAATAATCCTTGTCGGTCACGCCGGGTATAACTCCGAAGGCAAGACGATCTTTCTTAGTGAATTTACCGGAAAGACCCTCGGCAGGAGTAGCAAGCACAGAATAGTTATGACCATATTCCACACAGAAACCGTTGACACGGTCACGCATGTGAGTGACAATCTTCAGACCAAGCTCCTGGGCTTCCTCGCTCTCACCATGATGTTTACCGAGCAAAGCAATAAGACATTCGGCAAGTCCGATAAAACCGATACCGAGCGTACCCTGATTTATCACAGGTTCGATAGTCTGATTCTTATCAAGAGAAGAGGATCCGTTCCAAAGAACACTCATCACGAGAGGGAACTGTTTTGCAAGAGCTGTTTTCTGGAAATTGAATCGTTCATGCAGTTGAAGAGCAGTGATATCAAGCACGTCATCGAGCTTCTTAAAGAATTTTTCGATACGCTTGTTCTTATCCTCAATATCCATGCATTCGATGGCGATTCTCACGATATTTATAGTGGAGAATGAAAGGTTGCCACGCCCGATAGAGGTCTTTTCACCAAATCGGTTTTCAAATACGCGAGTACGGCAGCCCATTGTTGCCACTTCATACTTGTATCTTTCCGGATCCTGAGCATCCCATTTCTCATGTAGGTTGAATGAGGCATCCAGATTAAGGAAGTTGGGGAAGAATCGACGTGCCGTCACCTTACATGCGAGAAGGAATAAGTCGTAGTTAGGATCTTCAGGAAGATACGACACTCCGCGTTTCTTCTTCCATATCTGAATAGGGAAAATGGCAGTGGCACCATTCCCGACGCCTTCATAAGTGGATTTCAGCAATTCTCGGATGACGCAACGACCCTCTGCCGAGGTATCCGTACCATAATTGATTGAGGAGAATACCACCTGATTCCCTCCACGGGAATGGATAGTGTTCATGTTATGGATGAAAGCCTCCATCGATTGATGGACACGACCGACAGTGCGGTTGATTGCGTGTTGGATATATTTTTCATCCCCCTCAAGGCCGGTGAGCTGACGGGTTAGATAGTCCGTAATCTCGGCATTATATAAATGTGAAAGATCTTTCTCCACAAATTTCTCCAGATTCTTCACTTCCTCGATATACGAGTACCGCACATACGGAGCAAGATAAAAATCAAAGGCGGGGATGGCCTGACCACCATGCATTTCATTCTGAGCAGTCTCAAGAGAGATACATGCAATCACGCTTGCTGTCTCTATTCTTTTTGCCGGACGCGATTCACCGTGGCCTGCTACGAAACCATTCTTAAGAATCTTCTCAAGCGGGTGCTGCACGCAGGTTAAGGATTTTGTAGGGTAATAATCCTTGTCGTGAATGTGGAGGTAGTTATGCTTGACAGCATTTTTCACCTCCTGAGAGAGGAGATAATCATCAACGAAGGGTTTGGTGGTCTCGCTTGCAAACTTCATCATCATTCCGGCAGGGGAGTCAGTGTTCATGTTTGCATTCTCGCGAGTCACATCGTTGCTCTTGGCCTCGATTATTTCAAGGAACATATCGCGGGTCTTAGCCTGACGGGCGATTGAGCGTTGGTCGCGATAGGCAATATATTTTTTCGCCACATCCTTACGTTTCGATTTCATAAGTTCCATCTCGACACGATCCTGAATTTCCTCGACGGTCATACGCTTTTTACCATACATTCCGATGCGGTCGGTGATTTTTTGAACCAATGATTCATCTTCGCCATTTTCGGTCTGAAGCATGGCCTTGCGGATAGCGGCTTTAATCTTTTCTTCGTTGTAGCCAACTACGCGGCCGTCTCGTTTTTCAACTATCTGTATCATCGCGGAGGTGTTACTTATGATTACTGTTTTATAGGTTAATTAATTGTAATAATGATTGCCCGTATGGTAGTTTTCCAGGCTTCATTTTTACGCTGCAAAGATAAGAATAGGACACGAAATCTACAAATTTTTCAGACTAAAAAAGAATGTCGTAATTTTTATTTTGGATAACTTTTCAGGGTAAGAATATTTTTAATATATTAATAATCAGATATATAATTTTTATTTTGGATAACTTTAAGAAATTTCGTGATAAAAAAATATGCAAAAATGTAAGTTTATACTTTCAAAATACAATTTTTTTTACATATGCATTTTTCCATTTCACCCTAATGAAAAAATCTATATTGAGAAAGAGAAAGAAAGAGCCGGACAATGACTCAAGGGAGGCATAATCCGGCTATACTGGTTCTATAAAAATTCAATAATTATTTCGGCATAAGATTCCTAAGAAATTCACCATATTCCACCCAGTCTGAAATAGGACTTTTTGCTATTCCTGACTCCATAGCAGCCTTTGCCACCGCAGGAGAGATTTTATAAAGCAGACGAGGATCGAAAGCCTTAGGTAGAATGTAATCACGCCCGAATACGAATGTCTCGTCAGTGCCCTTATATGCCTCCTTCACGCTTTCCGGAACAGGCTGTTTGGCAAGGTCGGCGATTGCGTGGACAGCTGCAATCTTCATCTCCTCGTTAATATCTGTTGCGCGGCAATCAAGTGCGCCACGGAAAATATATGGGAATCCGAGCACGTTATTCACCTGATTGGGATAATCGCTTCGGCCAGTGCATATGATGAGGTCGTCGCGTGTCTGTTTTGCAAGATTATAATCAATCTCCGGATTGGGGTTGGCGAGAGCAAAGATGATAGGATTGGGAGCCATTGAAAGCACCATCTCAGGAGTGAGCACATCTGCCACGCTAAGCCCTAAGAATACATCTGCATCCTTGATGGCTTCTGCAAGAGTATGGAGGTCGCGCGAGGTTGCAAACTCGGCCTTCTGTGGTGTGAGGTTATTGCGGTCGCTGCGGATCACGCCTTTGGAATCGCACATCACGATATTCTCTTTCTTCACACCGAGCTTTACGTAAAGTGCCGTGCAACGGAATGCTGCAGCCCCGGCTCCATTGACCACAAGTTGAATATCTTCGATTTTCTTTCCCTGTACTTCAAGTGCATTGATAAGAGCAGCTCCGGAGATAATTGCTGTTCCGTGTTGATCGTCGTGCATGATGGGGATATCGCATTCCGCTTTGAGACGATCTTCGATTTTGAAGCATTCCGGAGCTTTTATATCCTCAAGATTAATACCTCCGAAAGTAGGGGAGATGGCTTTCACAATTTCCACCATTTTATCAGGATCCTCCTCATTGACTTCAATGTCGAATGAGTCTATACCTGCAAAAATCTTGAAGAGAAGTGCTTTCCCTTCCATCACCGGTTTGCCGGCCAGAGCGCCGATGTTGCCGAGGCCAAGCACGGCTGTGCCATTGGATATAACAGCCACAAGGTTTCCCTTGCCAGTATATTTATACGCATCTGCTGCATTCTCCTTAATTGCAAGACAAGGATAAGCTACGCCTGGAGAATAAGCAAGCGAAAGATCTTTCTGTGTAGCATAAGGTTTGGTCGGAACGACCTCGATTTTACCGGGACGCCCGTTCTCATGGTAGAGGAGTGCATCCTCCTGAAGATTGTTAGACATAATTCCTAAATTTTCTATCGACTATATTTTTACCTTAATTCCTGGAGTCCATAAATTTTATATGGATTCAAAACTCTTTTTCCTGAGCCGCGAGGCTCGATTGTGGAAGCGGATTGCAAAATTAGCTAAAATATTTTAGAATATCAAGCAAAATGCAATTCTAAATCCAATAAAAGTTTACTTTTTCCAGAAATCTGGAGTAAAAATTAGAAGAATGGTGAATAATTCAAGTCGACCGACGAGCATAATGAAAGCTAAAATCCATTTAGCTACATCGGGCACTAAGGAGAAATTGCCGGAGATTCCCGTGGTGGCAGTGCCCAGTCCGGTATTGGAAACGGCCGAAAGCGCACAGAAGAATCCGTCGCGCAGAGGCATCCCAAGCAGACAAAGCACCATCCCTCCGACAATAATCACTATAGCATATATAAAAAGGAATGCAAGCGTTTTGTTCACGATTGCAGGCACAATTCCTTTTCTATTTACAATTACGGTAGTGACGCTACTGGGATGCATCATCTTGTAGAATTCATTCTTCAGAAAACGGAAAAGTATGATGAATCGGTCTATTTTGGCCCCTCCTGAGGTGCTTCCGGCACAAGCTCCCATGAACATCATGACAATCAGCACAAGTGTGGACAACGCACCCCAGTCGGCAAAATCAGGTTCGGTCACTCCTGTGGAAGAGAGAATCGAGATAGCTTGGAAGAGGGGATCTATGGTAAGATCGGCGGGTTCGAGCACAAGTCCTTCAATGGTGACGTTGAGGCAGAAGAGTGCGTAGCATATCACTATTATCCAGACATACCACCGGAAGGAGTCGTTTTTCCAGATGTTGGTTGCTCGTTTCATGACAAGATTATAAATCAAGGCAAAATTTACACCACCGATGAACATGAAGATAATCATCACTATCTTTATGTAATTACTGTTGAAGGCGTCAAGACTCATGTCGCTTGTAGAGAATCCCCCGGTCGACATTGTTGAAAGGCCGTAGCAGAAAGCATCGAAGAAATCCATCTTCGAGAAGGAGAGAAGGATTATAAGAATGGCCGTAAGGACTATATATACACCCCAGAGGCCCTTTGCTGTGTAACTTACGCGTGGGCGTAGCTTATCGTGGGTGATACCGGTCACTTCTGCATTGAAAAGCTGCATCCCTCCCTGATAATTAAGCATCGGGACTACGGCGAGGGTGAAAAGGATTATTCCTAAACCTCCTACCCATTGGATTACGCAGCGCCAGACAAGGATAGAATGTGGCACTTCCTTCAAGGTGTCGAGAACGGATGCGCCGGTAGTGGTGAATCCGCTCATGGTCTCAAAGAAAGCATCCGTCACTGAGAGATGTGTACCACAGAAAATAAAGGGTAGCATACCGAATAACGATAGGATCACCCATATCATTCCGGTGAGGAGTATTGCATCGCGTTTCCCCATATCCCTATACTTCGGCTTAAGCCCAACCATTGCACCTCCCGATGCTGCCGTGATTCCCATGGCTATCAGGAAATTCAAGGTGCTTTTCTCGCCATATATAAGCCCTGTGATGAGAGGTATCACCATAAAAGCCGCCTCGATAAGCAGGAGCAGTCCGAATACGCGTAGAAGCATGGGGATATTGATATACGCCCTATGTTTTAAATATTTCATGCAATAAGTGAATTAGCAGAGAAAGCAATCAGTTGAACCACTTCTCGATTTTCTGGATAGTGCCGGAGAGACAGAACACCACTACATAATCTCCCTCGAAAATCTGAGTATCACCGCTGATAAGACGTATTTCATCATTTCGTATCAAGGCGGCAAGTGTCATTCCTTGGGGAAGTTTGAGATTCTTTACGGGAGCTTTTGTTATTTTGGCATTATATTTCACATAAATCTCAGCAACCTCCGCATCAGCCAAAGCAAGGAATTTGGAATTGCTTTCATCAGCATCCAGAAGAATCTTGAAAATATGTGAAGAGGCGAGGAGTTTCTTATTTATTGTACGTCCGATGTTCAGATTCTCCGCTTGAGAAAGAAATTGCAGGTTCTCGACATCGGCTATAGTCTTAGGCACTCCGAATTCCTTTGCTGTAAGACACGTCAGAATATTTGTTTCCGATGAGTCGGTGAGCGCAAGGAATGCATCATATTGCTGAATGTTGTTTTCACGAAGCACTTCAATATCCCGGCAATCTCCAAAAACAATCTCGCATTCCGGAAGACGGGTCGCCATGTGTTCGCAGATCTCCCGATTGTTGTCGACAATACGTATATGGTATTTATCGTGATAAAGTGTTGCGAATCTGCGGGCAATAGGCGTACCGCCCATTACCAAAGCTTTTTTAACCACTCTTTTCTTTTTACCACATAGTTCGCGGACTGTGTCGATATATGGAGGAGTAGTGATGAAATATACAATGTCATCACGAAGGATTTCATCATTACCATGAGGAATAATCGTCTCGTTGTTGCGTTTGATGGCGGCAACGTGGAAATCATGGTGCTGGACCGGAAGATCTTTCAACTTGCAATTGATAAGAGGGGAGTCGTCATGGAGTTTCACTCCAATCAGAAGAAGGCGTCCATTATGCAGTTCACCCCAATATCTTGCCCAATTATGTTGGAGAGATATACTTATTTCTTCAGCCGCGAGATTTTCCGGATATATTAAGAAGTCGACGCCCAGCTCACGGAGCAACGTGCCGTTTTCGCGAATAAGAAATTCGCTATTGTCAATTCTGGCAACCGTTTTCTTAGCTCCAAGTCGCTTGGCTATTGCACAGCTGGTTATATTCTTCGTTTCGTAAGGGGTTACGGCAATATAGAGGTCAGCATTAGCCACTCCCACATCGCGCATAATTGCAAACGAGGAGGTGGATCCATTCCACGTCATCAGATTGTAATTTGAATCGATCACATCAAGGCGCTCCTGATTACTATCGATGAGCACGATATCCTGATCCTCATTGGAGAGCATCTTTGCCAGATGTGTTCCTACCTCTCCGGCACCTGCAATAATTATCTTCATAGACTTATTTCTTCAATGAAAGAGAGGGGAGGTGGGTTTTAACAGATTCAATAATCCCATCGGCATCATAACCGCAATCCCTCTTCAACTCCTGGACACTTCCGTGAGCCACCCATTGAGAGGGAACACCAAGACGCACCACGGGGATTTGCGCACCTTTTGATGCCAGAAATTCAAGTACGGCTGAGCCGAATCCACCCTCGCGGATCCCATCCTCCACAGTGACTATAAGATCATAGTTTTTTGAAATCTCCTCGATAAGACCTTCGTCAAGGGGCTTTATCCATATCATGTCGAATACATCACAGACCACACCATCTTTTTCCAGCTCTTGCGCAGCTTTTATGGCATCCAGACCAGCCGGACCAACTGATAGGATCGCTGCCTTAGGGCCTTGCGTTTTGGATTCGAAAACTTTTCTACCCTTGCCAATCAGGATTGCTGTCATCTCTGAATCAATGGATGTTGTCTCCGACTTTCCCCGTGGATAACGTATGGCAAATGGAGTTGAAGAGAGCTCGGCGGTTTTCATAAGATTACGCAAAGAGGGTGCATCCATTGGAGATGCCACAGTCATTCCCGGAATATTACGTAAATAAGATATATCAAAGAGTCCATGATGAGTGACACCATCTTCTCCCACGATCCCGGCACGGTCAATACAGAATACTACGGGTAGCCCCTGAATGGCTATATCGTGGATAATATTATCGTAGGCACGTTGCAGAAAAGAGGAGTATATGGCTACAAAAGGCTTCTTGCCTCCGGCTGCAAGTCCTCCTGCAAAAGTGACGGCATGTCCTTCGGAGATACCCACATCAAAACTCTGGCGAGGAAGAGCTTCCTGAAGTAATGAGAGAGAGGTGCCGGAAGGCATGGCTGCGGTGATGCCGCACACATTCTCATTTGCGCCGGCTATCTCCACCAAAGTCCGGCCAAAGATATCCTGCCATGCCATATTTCCCTTTTGAGAGATCTTCTCTCCTGTGGCAGGGTCGAATTTTCCGGGAGCATGCCAGGCCTGTGGATTCTCTTCTGCTGTGGAGAATCCTTTCCCTTTCTTAGTGGATAGATGTAAAATGCGCGGACCCTTCATTTCCTTGATTTCAGAAAGAACTTTCACAAGCTTTGTGACATCGTTGCCATCAAAAGGACCGAAGTAGCGTATGTTAAGCCCCTCGAAGATATTCTGGCGTTTTGATATGAGCGCTTTAAGGGAATTGTTGAAACGCAATACGAGTCCCTTCCCTTTGTCGCCTATCCAACCCCTCTTGCGGAACTTATTATATAGCTTCATACGCATCTTGTTGTATCCTGCAGAAGTAGTCAGCTCTGAGAGGTAACGGTGAAGCGCACCGACATTATCATCAATCGACATATCATTGTCGTTTAGGATGATAAGTAGATTATTAGGATTGTTTGAGGCATTGTTGAGTCCTTCAAAGGCAAGGCCGTTGCCGATGGATGCATCTCCGATGACAGCTACGGTCTTTCGGTCGGTCTGTCCGGGAGTGTTCATGTCAGCGATAGCCATACCAAGGGCTGCAGAGATGGAGTTTCCGGCATGGCCGCATACAAACGTATCATATTCGCTTTCGGCAGGGGAGGGGAACCCACTCAGCCCACCGTATTTGCGAAGGGAATCGAAATCTTTTCTTCTCCCTGTGAGGAGTTTGTGTGCGTATGCCTGATGCCCCACATCCCATACCATTCTGTCGCGTGGGGTATTGAACACGTAATGAAGTGCCACGATTAAATCCACAGCACCCATGCTCGAACCAAAATGACCCGGATTCCGGGAAAGATTCCTGATAAGGAATTCCCGAATCTCTTCACAAAGCTGAGGAAGACGGTCGACAGGGATTTTGCGTAAATCTTCCGGACTATCGATTTGAGAGAGAAGAGAATCCTTTTGGTTGGAATCCACGGCGGAATCCGCGATGGAGACGTGTCCTTTGCTATCTGTCATCGTTTGTTTTCTTTATTAGAATCGTTAGGCATACCCAGAATGTATTTTTTGTATAGAGGCAAAAAAATAATGATTCCGGTCATTGCCAAAATAATAAGGTTAAGGAGAGTGACTCCCTTGGCGGAAAGAAACCCCCATGCGAGCCAAAGCCAGAGAAGGGCTAATATGCCGATTCCTGCCAGGCGTAGACTTTTGGATGTTTTCATGACAATATGCGAAGTTAATAAAATTTCTTGAATAATGAAAAAGGAATTGAGGTGTAGAAAAAATATTCTTATCAAAAAAACTCAAAAAGTATATATAAACGAAAATAAATAATTAAATTTGCATTTCCAAAAATTAATCGCGAGCAAAATTCGAGAATAATAGATGAAAAAACTATATATAGCATTCGGGCTACTCTTGTTTCTTGTGTCATGTGGGGGGGGGCGTCAGAGCTCTTCCGACATCCTTGAAGAGGGCGATTCAATCTTGATTGACGAGAGCACACTGCTTTCGTCAGATACAGTAGAGACCAAAAAAGACACCGTGCCGAAGGAGCCTCCAAGAATACGCTTTTCATCGGCAGAAGACTTAAAAGAATATTTAAGGAAATCACCTCATTCCGGTGCATACTCCGAAGGTATAATCCCATTGATAGTGGATTACTCCCTTGAATATGCCGAAAATCTGATTAACAACACTCACGATGGGTTTATTATAGTGGATAAAAGTCGGATGAAGGTGGTGCTTCTTGATAAATACGGACGTGAAAAACTTTCTTATGGTATGGCTTGTGCAAAAAACTATGGTACGAAACATAAGAAAGCTGATTCACGAACTCCGGAAGGTTTCTTTTCCGCCTCTGGAATTTATGACAGCACTGAATGGCTCTTCACCGATGACGATGGTAAGACTTCTCCAAAGAAAGGGCAGTTTGGACCCCGGTTTATCCGACTTAAATGCCCCAATACATCTCAGATTGGTATTCACGGGACTGTGGCACCATGGTCGATAGGGCATAGGTCGAGTCATGGTTGTATCCGTGTGACCAATGAGAATATCCTTGAATTGGTCAAGCACGTCACTATCGGGATGCCCATTATAGTGGTCCCCGGAAAAAAGGATATGGAAGTCAATGCTCAAGAGGGTTATGAGATAGCCTGGATTCCTTCAACAATTGGAGCCAAGGAGCCGAAAGTTAAGAAACCGGAGGATACGGAAATGAATGAGGCTCATGAGGATTCGTTGAAAAAAGATAAGAAGGATAATCCGGAAATCAGAAATCCTGAGGAACCGAAGATTGAGCCTGAGAAAGATATAAACACTTCTGAGGAGGAAGAGATGCAAAATTCTACCACAATCCATGAAGACCCTCTCTCCGAACCTCAACCGGAGGAAATCATAGGCTGAATAAAAGGAAGAGGGGAGGAGGTCTAACTTTCCCGACTTTCTTGAAGAGAAAAAAGAATAATATTACAGCTACAGAAAGAAATCATATATAAGGTATGAGCGATTACGACAGCTACCGTCCGGAAATTACCTATTCAGAGGAATTGCCCCTTGCCGACACCCTTGAGAAAAACGAGGGGGGAGAGAGAACTGTGGGTAAGAAGGTGAATACCAGGAAGGTTAAGAAAGAAAATAAACGTAAGGTAAGGAAAGTAAAACCGGCAGAAGGGCAAATTAAGAAAGAGAAAGATGTAAATCGTATACCCTTAAAAGAAAAAGTGATGGAAGTGGTAACGAGCACTTCCACTCGTTGGCTTGTGGGCATTTTCTTAGGATGCGTTTGTATTTATCTTGGTGTTGCTTTCTTCTCCTATTTTAAAACTTGCATTCAGGATCAATCAATAGTGAATACTTATGGAGTAGGCGAGGCTCCTCCTGTAGCCAATTCTGCGGGAGAAGGGGGTGCGCGTCTTTCCGAATTTCTAATAAACGAGACTTTCGGTCTCGGTTCATTTGTAATTGTGGTATGGCTTGGTGCAATGTGCTTGAAACTTCTTGTGGGACGCCCAAGATTCAAGTCAGTCGATTTCACAATTAAATGTATTGTCGCACTTATCACAGTCTCTCTAATTGTTGGCCTGACCACAATTGCTGTACATTCATCAGTGAACTGGGGAGGGTATCATGGACGTTATGTAAACGAATTTATAATGCACTTCTTTGGTGGTGTTGGAGCATCACTTATATGTCTGTTCATGATAGCTGTTTTCATAGTGATTTGTCTACGCGACCTTGTTGGCTGGATAATTCGCTTGAAACGCAAGCGTGATGAGAAACGCCGTATAATAGCCGAAAGGAAGGCGGCTGAAGAGGCACGTCTGGCAGAAATCCGTAGAAGACAGGAGGAGGAACGAATCGAAGACCTAAGAGCCGGCGAGACGGTGAGCCTTGAGCCGGAACCTATTCCAGAACCGCTTGAGGAGGCTGTATCTTTTTCCCCTTCACAGACTCTATATTCTATTGAAGAGGAAGACGCCTATACCCCGCCTTCAAATGACAGGGTGGAGACAGTGACTGCCACTGCCCCCATGTCTGCACGCGATTATAACGACATGGAGAATGATTACAGATATATGCCTCCTGTAACTGATACTTCTGTGAATAATATCCCTGCCCTGGAGCCTGCTTCTTCCGAAGACTTGCCGAGCGCACCTCCAGTTGAAGAGAAAGAGATTGAACCCCTTCCGTCTGCGGCTGCCGAGATTCCAAAGGAGGAGGGTGTATCAGAGGCAGATGCTGCCCTTGAATCACCGGAAGTGAAAGAAAGTCCACTCGACACTATGCGTGTCAATGTGAACCAGATTGCCGAAGCCACCGTTCCACACTATAAGGTTGGAGAAGGGCCGGCTGACAATTTTCCATATACTTTCCCTCCTTTTGATATCCTGCGTCCGGGTGTGGAGCGTATAAGCGTAGACAATGAGGAGCAGCTTGAGAATAAAGATAAGATCCGAAATACTCTTCTTGATTTCGGAATCCCCATAACACGTATAGAGGCAACTGTCGGCCCGACCGTTACGCTCTACGAGATTGTCCCGGATAAAGGTGTGAAGATTGCTAAAATCCGTTCGCTGGTAGATGACATCGCTCTAAGTCTTTCAGCTAAGGGTGTGCGTATCATTGCACCGATTCCAGGTAAAGGAACTGTGGGTATTGAAGTGGCGAACAAGGATCCTCAGATGGTCTCCATGCGCACCATAATCCGATCTAAGAAATTTCAGGAGTCAAAGCATGTGCTCCCGGTTGCAATCGGAAGCACAATCTCCAACGACGTGTATATGGCAGATCTTGCAAAAATGCCTCACCTCCTTGTTGCAGGTGCCACCGGTCAGGGAAAGTCAGTGGGTCTAAACGCCATTATTGCATCGCTTCTATATTGCAAACGTCCCAACGAGCTTAAATTCGTGATGATCGACCCTAAACAGGTGGAATTTTCTCTGTATAATAAAATCAAAGACCATTATATGGCTGTAATTCCATCGGAAGTGGATGAAGAACCGGTCATTACCGATATGCAGAAGGTGGAAGCCACACTTAATTCCCTCTGTATAGAGATGGATAATCGTTATAATCTTCTAAAGAATGCTCACACGCGCAACATAGAGGAATATAATGCAAAATTCAAGGCAGGAAAATTAAATCCGGCCGAAGGCCACAGGGTGCTCCCATACATTGTAGTGGTGGTTGATGAGTTTGGTGATCTTATAATGGTGTCGGGAAAGAATGTGGAAATGCCGATTGCCCGTTTGGCTCAGAAGGCACGAGCCGTCGGAATGCACGTCATCATTGCCACCCAGCGTCCTTCAACCAATGTAATCACAGGTATCATCAAGGCGAACTTCCCGGCACGTATGTCGTTTAAGGTTTCATCAGGTGTTGACTCCAAGACTATTCTTGATACAACAGGAGCCCAGCAGTTGATTGGTCGAGGTGATATGTTGATCTTCAATAATTCCGAAATGGTACGAGTGCAGTGTGCCTTCATTGATACGCCGGAGGTTGAAGCAATATGCGACTATGTGGAGAAACAACCTTACGGCCAAGGCCCTTATCTGCTTCCCGAACCCATGATGGGTGATGGAGATGGTGAGTCTGGCGGCTTTAGTGGCGGACCGTCGGGTGATCGTGATCCATTGTTTGAGGAAGCGGCTATGATAGTGGTTAATTCAGGAACTGCTTCCACTTCTTATCTCCAGCGACGTTTCTCCATTGGATATAACAGGGCAGGAAAAATTATGGATCAGCTTGAAGCGGCAGGTATAGTGGGTGCTTCCCAAGGCGGTAAGCCCCGTGCAGTCCTCGTGGACCAGATTGGCCTTGAGCAGATTCTGAATTCATAAAATAAAAAGATGATGAAAAATAAAATATTTATGTTGCTATGTCTGATTCTTTCAGGATTTATCTGTTCGGTAGAATCCAGGGCGCAGACTGCACAAGGAGTGCTTTCCAAGGCTGCCGGAGAGGTGAAGGGCGCGAAAGGAATTGAGGTGAATTACACTATATCCGGTCAAGGGAAGAGTTTAAGCGGACAGCTTAAAGCGGCAGGTTCCAAATTTTATGTTAAGGCCGGAGGCATGGAGTCTTGGTATAATGGAAAAAACCTATATACCTATAATCCAAATAGTAAGGAAACCACCGTGGTCTCCCCTACCCCATCGGAGTTGGCAGAGATAAATCCTCTTCTATACCTTAATTCCTATGCTTCACTTTTTGAGGCGGCGTTTTCACAGAATAAACAGACCGGAAAATATATAGTCGATCTGAAGGCCAAGAGTCGGAAGGCTCCGGTAAAGAAGGTGACTCTTTTTCTAAATGCGAAAAGTTATCAACCGGAAAAATTTGTGATTACTTCGCTTGATGGGAGTGTGGCCACTGTCACGATAGTGAAGAGCAACTACGGAGCAGCCCTTTCTTCTTCAGTTTTTGAATATCCGAAGGGTAGGCTCCCAAATGCTCAGATTGTGGATCTCCGCTGACAATGCTGACAGGATTAAATGATAAATATTTGATTTTAATTGTTATTTTAAATATAGGAACTGGAAAATCCGGTTCCGAGAGGAGAGAATAAAAAAGAGTCTCTCCGAATGTATAACCATTATCTGATAAGATAAAAATCTAAAAGACTATGAGTGCGAACTTGGAAAAAGTGCTGATAATCGGATCCGGACCTGCCGGATACACAGCAGGCATCTATGCAGGAAGAGCTAATCTTTCCCCAATGATCTATGAAGGAGATCAGCCCGGCGGCCAGTTGACCCAGACTACAGAGATCGAAAATTTCCCCGGATATCCACAAGGAGTGGAGGGGCCTGAAATGATGGCTCATCTGCGCGAACAGGCAGAGCGATTCGGAGCAAGGATAAAATCACGCAAGATTGTAAAAGTGGATTTTTCCAAGCGTCCTTTCCGATGCGAGGATGAAAGAGGTGAGATTGTAGAAGCGGAGACTGTGATAATCTCCACAGGTGCTTCCGCAAAATATCTCGGTCTGCCTGATGAAGAGAAATACAATGGACTGGGAGTTAGTGCTTGCGCTACGTGTGATGGCTTTTTCTATCGTAAGAAGAGAGTTGCAGTCGTGGGCGGAGGCGACACTGCTTGTGAGGAAGCTCTTTATTTGTCGAGTCTTGCAGAGAAAGTCTATATGATTGTGCGCAAGGATTATCTCCGTGCCTCCGACGTGATGAAACGCCGTGTGATGGCAAAGGAGAATATCGAGGTGCTGTTCAATTGCAACGCTGAAGGGCTTTACGGTGAAGATGGAGTAGAGGGCGTGCATATTGTACGTCATCTCGGTACAGACAAAGAGGAGCGTTTTGATGTTGCAGTAGATGGCTTCTTCCTTGCAATCGGTCACCGTCCGAATACTGATATATTCCGCGGTCAGATAAATATAGATGCAGAAGGCTATATCATCGTCGACGCTCCGACTACCAAGACCAACGTGCCTGGAGTATTCGCGGCCGGCGACTGCGCGGATCCCATCTATCGTCAGGCTGTAAGCGCAGCCGGAACAGGTTGTCGCGCGGCGATGGATGCAGAGAGATTCCTTCTTGAAAAAGAGGAATTATAATTTAATTGTCAATTCGTGAAATAAATTAGTCGAGACATGGAGAAGGCAGACAAGCAAAGATTGCTCGACCACCGGTATCTTCGGATGGCAGCGATATGGAGCGAGAATTCATATTGTGTGCGACGCAAGGTGGGAGCCTTGATAGTAAAGGATAAAATGATAATTTCCGATGGATTCAATGGCACTCCTTCGGGATTCCCCAATATTTGCGAGTCGGAGGAGGGGGTGACGTTCCCCTATGTTCTCCATGCTGAGGCCAACGCAATCACGAAAGTGGCTCGAAGCAATAACTCAAGCGAAGGGAGCACCCTATATGTCACTGCAAGCCCATGCATGGAATGTTCTAAATTGATAATCCAGGCGGGGATAAAGAGAGTGGTGTTCTCGGAATTGTATAGAATAACGGATGGTCTCGACCTTCTGCGCGAAGCAGGTGTGGAGACTGTCCATCTTCCCCTTGAATGATCCGGCATTGACAAAGCAGGCATAAGAACCAAACGGCCTCGGCCTTTCAATAGAAAATGAGAGAGAAAAGAAACATAGGATATGTATTGTTACCGGTGGTGTTATGCGCCGGCCTTATCGGCGGTGTGTTCATCGGCAGGTTTGTAGAACAGCGTCGTGTCTCTCCTTCACAGGAGAAGGTTCACCGCATTCTTGACCTCATAGAGAGCCAATATGTAGATGAAATAGACATTGACTCGCTGCTTGAGGCCTCAATTCCGGATCTTCTTACTTCATTGGATCCTCATTCAGCCTATATTCCGGCTTCTGACCTTAAACAGACTAATGAGGAACTGGAAGGTTCATTTGGAGGGGTCGGCGTATCTTTCCAAATCATCAATGACACTGTTAATGTGATCGAAGTCGTTTCAGGGGGTCCGGCAGAAAAGGTTGGGCTGTTGCCAGGCGATAAGATTATTGAGGCCGGAGGTAAACAACTTAGCGGTGCCAAGGCTACAAACGAAGATGTTTTCTCAACTCTCAGAGGAAAAGAGGGAACAAAAGTCAATATCAAGGTCAAGAGATCAAGCAGCAAGAGTCTGTTGGAATATGAAATTGTCCGAGGAGAGATACCTTCCAACAGCGTAGATGCGGCTTATCTTATGTCGGATAATAAGACCGGGTATATTAAGGTGAGCAAGTTTGCGCGCACCACATATTCAGAGTTCCTGAATGCCCTCACAAATTTGAAGGAAAAAGGGGCGACCGGATATATGGTGGATCTTCGTAACAATTCCGGTGGCTATATGGATCAGGCTATATTCATGGCCAATGAGTTCCTCCCTTCAGGAGAGATGATTGTCTATACAAAGGGGCGTACCCCGGAAAATGAAACCATTGCGATCAGTGACGGAACAGGCGGCTTTCAGGATGCTGATATAACCGTGCTCACCAATGAGTTCTCGGCATCAGCCTCTGAGATTTTCGCCGGAGCCATGCAGGATAATGATAGGGGAGTTGTGATTGGCCGGCGTTCTTTTGGAAAGGGATTGGTTCAGAATCAGACAGAACTTCCCGATAGTTCGGCGATAAGACTGACTGTAGCTCGATACTATACCCCTTCAGGCCGTTCGATTCAGAAGGAATATAGCCGAGGTCGTGACGGAAAGTATGAGTTGGATATAGTTGATCGATTCAATCATGGAGAGTTCTATTCACAGGATAGTATAAAATTCGATCAGAGTAAAAAATTCTCCACCGTCGGGGGCCGCACGGTCTATGGAGGAGGAGGAATAATGCCTGATATCTTTGTTCCCGAAGATACTACTGGCTACACCTCATATTACATTGAGGCTGTCAACAAGGGTCTGATTCAGAAATTCTGCCATGAGATGTCGGAAAAATACCGTCCGCTTATGAAAGAGAAAACATTGGCGGCTATGAATAGAATAGTGCCAAGAGAGGATTCATTATTGAGTCTCTTTGTGGATTGGGCCGCCACGCAAGGGCTGCCGGCAAGATGGTATTATATCAACCAATCTCGTGATTTATTGTTAAATCAATTGAGGGCTGTCCTTGCTCGTGACCTTGTTGGCTATGATGCATTCATAGAGATTCTCAATGAAAGGGATGCGACTGTTAAGAAGGCACAGGAGATAATGATGTCAGGAAAAAGCAAGGAGATGCTCAAGGCAGATCAGAGTAAGACTGCCAAGGATGATAAAACAAAATAATCTTATTTACTATGGAAAAAAGCGATATCAGAAGGAAAATAAAGGCAATGCGTTCGATGTTGCTCGAAACGGAGCGTATGAGTGCTGCCGATGAGGTGTTCGAGCGATTGGAGAATACTGCGGCATTTCTACTTGCCGACCGTATCTTGATGTATCATTCCCTGCCCGATGAGCTTTCTACCCACCGTTTCCTTGATAAATGGCACGGTAGAAAAAGCTTTTTCCTTCCAAGAGTGAATGGAGTTAACCTTGAGATTCTTCCTTATGATGAATCCCGATTGGAATTAGGTTCGTTTCATATAGAAGAGCCCACAGGCGACAACACAGTGTCGGCTGATGAGATTGAACTTGTGATTGTTCCGGGAGTGGCTTACGATCATTCAGGTAACCGGTTAGGCAGGGGAAAGGGTTTCTACGACCGACTTCTTGCAACCACCCGCGCTACCAAAGTCGGAGTTGGTTATGAATTCCAGATTGTGGAGGAGATTCCTTCCGAGCCTCATGATGTGAAGATGGATATGGTCATCTCACAAAAGAGAGTATTAAGATTCAAATAAATAGGAATGATAGTCAGGTTCGAACTGAAAAAATAGAAAAAGAATGTCTCAACCAGGGATTTGCGGTCGCTGGCTGAGACATTTTTGTTAATGAACGATATAAGAAAGAACTTAATTTATGCCGGTATTTAATAAGGAATCTAAGCTGAGCGATGTCATATTGCATGATCCATCAGTGATTCAGGTGGTTAATAGATTTGATATCTACCTTGGTGTAGGAGATTCCACAATAAGAAATGCATGTGAGTCGCATGGGATAGATGAAGATCTTTTTCTTGCCATAATCAATACTTATCTCAACAGGACCTATATCCCTTCCGGAATTGAAGGGAAGGTAAATCTAAAAGGAGTGTTGGATTATCTTGAGAAAACAGATCGATATTATATCTCAGCCTTACTTCCTAATATAGAACGTCATTTTGCATTACTGCTATCTAAAAGCGATTCAGACGGTGGACGTTCCAATCTTTTCTTGCTTAAGCAATTTTTTCTGGAAGTGAAAGAGGAGATGTCCGCTTCAATAGAGAGCGATCTGGAATTCTGGTTTCCTCTTCTTCGCCAAGGTGATTGGGGTTTGCCGGAAAGAGAGGAAGGCCGAAAACCCTACGACCGGCATATGCTTGAGGAGAAGCTTAGCGATCTTATCAACTTCTTTGTGATTCATCTTCGTGGGGAATACGACCGCAATCTCTGTGTTGCAGTGGTATCGGCTCTGGCTACTCTGGAAAAGGATATCCAACAAAACAACCGTATCCGCGAGCGAATATTGAAGCCGCTATGTCAAGGATAGGAATAATTGGAATGACAAGTCTTGAATCGGTAGGATTAAAGGCTTTGCTTGAGTCGCAACCACAATTTCTGGGATGCGAAATGGATGTGTGTATATACGGGGAGGTAGAATTAGTGGGGAGTGAGCTGGAGAAAATCGATTTTTTTATAATTGATTCAGCCACTTTTGCATTGCATCCTGATTTTTTTGTTCCTCGGAAGTCGCGTACAGTGATATTGACAAGAGATAAAAATAAGCCTAAACAAGCGGAAAATGGAAAAGGAACATTGGGGAGTGGAATCAGGTTTATTTATAGAGATTCCACGGAAGAGGAGATGACTGAGATTTTAGGAATGGTCTTTACAGAACCGGAACGCTTACAGGAGACCTCCGGAGAACTTTCTGCAAGAGAAAAAGAGGTGCTTAAGGAACTCGCTTCCGGGAAGACGAATAAAGAAATAGCCGATCATCTTTCCATCTCGGTCAACACCGTCATCACTCATCGGAAGAATGTATCGTCAAAGCTTGGAATTAAATCTGTTTCGGGTCTTTCTCTCTATGCCTTGATGAATGGTATCATATAATTAAGGATAGAAAATAGGGGGTATAGGTGTAATAAAAGTAAAGAATAAACTAAAAATTAGATAATATCAGCATAATTTTGATTTTTAAAAAAAATAAGCTATATTTGTATGTAATTATTTGGCGCCTCATGCGTCTTATATAAAAGGGGGCTTTCCTCCCATCAATAGTATAGCAATCATTAGAAAGATTATATAACCATAATATTAATTAAAACTAACATTTTATGATCAGGAAAGCTTTAGGCTTAGCGATGTTTCTATTGACAACGCTTTGCATGAGTGCCCAGATGCCCCAACCGCAGCAATTGCCGTTGGATCCGGCAGTGAAAAGCGGTAAGCTTGATAACGGCCTCACTTATTACATCCTTCATAATGAACATCCCAAGGATCGTGCCAATTTCTACATTGCACAGAAAGTTGGCTCTACTCTTGAGACACCCACCCAGCTTGGTCTGGCTCACTTCCTTGAGCACATGGCGTTCAACGGAACTACCAACTTCCCCGGGAAGAATATGCTTAACTATCTTGAGTCGAAGGGTATTCGCTTCGGTTACGACATCAATGCATATACTTATTTTGATGAGACTGTCTATAATATCGATAATGTATCGACCAGCGACCAGGCTCTAATGGACAGTGTGCTTCTCGTTATCCGCGATTGGAGCTGCGGAATCCTTCTTGAGGATGCGGAGATCGATGCAGAGCGCGGAGTTATCGAGGAGGAATGGCGTTCGAGAAATGATGCAAATTTCCGTATGCACGAATCTATACTCCCAAAGATTTACAGCGAGTATCAGTATCAACAGTCTCCAATCGGCAAGATGGAAATCGTTCGCACATTCCCTTATTCCGAGATTCGTGACTACTATAAGAAATGGTATCGTCCGGATCAGCAGGGTATTGTGATTGTCGGCGACTTTGATGCTGATGAGATGGAGAAGAAGGTAGTGGCTCTCTTCTCACAGATTCCGATGCCTGAGAATGCGGCTGAAAGAACTTATCCTAATGTTTCGGATAATGAGAAGCCAATATTTGCATATTTCGATGATCCTGAGACGCAGTATCCCTATGTGCGTATTTCCTTCAAGAGCGACAAGATGCCCGCTGAGATGCGTAATACCGACCTTTATTTCCAGGTGGATCTCATTCAGGATCTTATTGCAACATTGATCAACAATCGTCTTTCTGAATATCAGCAGACCCCCGGTTGCAACTATGCATATGCCGGTGTCAACTTCGATGATTTCTGGGTTTCCAAGACAAAAGACTCTTTTGACGTAATTATCATAGGAAAGACAGGCGTGAATAAAGCCACAGAAGATGCGCTGGGTATTGTGGCTCGTGCATGCAAGACCGGATTTACAGATTCTGAGCTTGAACGCGCACGCGATGAAATCCTTTCTCAGTATGAGAAGTTCTTCAATGAGCGTAACAATACTAACTCAGGTATATTCGGTGAGCTCCTTTATCGTCATTTCATCGACAACACTCCTCACCCCGGAGCGGAGATGGAGTATGAGTTTGCAAAGCAGATTCTTCCGATGATTCCTGTGCAGGTGCTCAATCAGATGGCCTCTCAGCTTCTTACTCCAGACAATCAAGTGATTGTTGTGGCTCAGCCTCGCAAAGACGGCATGGAGGTTATTGAGGAAGAAACTTTCGTAGGCAACATTGAGAATATTCTTAACGCACAGTATGAAGCGTATGTAGATGAAGTGATCACTGATCCGATAATCTCTAACCTTCCGAAGCCCGGCAAGATTGTGTCAGAGAAAGCAGGTGAGTTCGGAACAACAGAGCTTACTCTATCAAATGGCGTGAAGGTTGTGGTTAAACCCACCGACTTTAAGGCAGACGAAATCGTGATGAACGCTTTCTCCAAGGGTGGTAAGCAGGCTTATCCAGTATCCATGGCAAATCAGATAATGTTTGCAGAGGATGTTTATGAGGCAAGCAAGCTTGGCAACTTCGATAAGACTATGCTTCGCAAATATCTTGCCGGAAAGAATCTCGGCTTAGGCTATAGCATAGGTAGTGTCACCAATAGTCTTGATGGTTCATCAAGTGTGAAGGATCTTAAATATCTCATGGAAGTCATATATGCATCTTTTGTAGAACTTGGCGCTGATGAGAAGACCTTCGCAGCCGCAGTGGAGAATGCACGCACTGTTCTCGCAGCTCGAGATGCTAATCCTGAATATACTTTCAACAGAAATATCTCTAAGACTCTTCATGGCGACAACCCGATGTTCAATCTCCCCACTATGGAGGATCTTGACAAGGTGAATTATCAGGCAACTCTCGATTTCATAAAGGGCACCATGAAAAATGCCGCCGACTTCACATTCGTATTTGTCGGCAATGTAGATATGGAAACCCTCAAGCCTCTTCTTGAGCAGTATATCGCAACTCTTCCTTCTGACCCCAAGAAATTGACTCAAGTGAAGAAAGAGACTTCTCTCGCCATTGTATCCGGTCAGGTTAAGGATGAATGGAAAGAGCCTATGCAGGCACCTGCCACTCATATATACGACGTTTACAGCGACAACAATATCCCTTACTCTATTGAGAATGCCCGCAAGATGGATGTAATCGGTCAGCTCCTTAGAAGTGTATTCCTCGAGACTCTCCGTGAGGAAGAAGGCGGTACTTATACTCCCTTTGCAGGAGCTTACATTAGCCCCATCACCGGCGAATGGAATATTGTGTATCAGTTCAGCACTAATAAGGAGATGCAGGAGAAGATGATCACTCGTGCAAATGCAGAGCTCGAGAAACTTCTTCAGAATGGTACTAATGCAGACAGTTTCAACAAGGTGAAGGAAGCAATGTCCAAGCAGTATGAGAATTCTATCCGCACTAACGGCTATTGGCTTTCTCAGCTTGGTCTTTATCTCCGTGGCGTTGACAATATCACTAATGGCAAGGCTGCAATTGATAACATGACTGTAGGCGATATCAATTCTTTCATGAAGAATCTTTACAACGGCAAGAACCGTATTCAGGTGATCATGGAGGGTGTGGAGAAATAAATCTCTATATTAGATTATAATTTAAAGCTGATTTCCGAAAGGGGATCAGCTTTTTTTATTTCTATGTGTGTTTTTAATGAACATTTAAACTTTAACAAGCGTTAAATAAGGTAAAAGAAAACAATTGATTTGTTTTTGCGTGATTATAATTGTTAATAAAAAACTACGATATTATGAAAGAACTTAAAGGAAGCAAAACTGAAGAATGCTTGCGTACGGCTTTCGCCGGGGAATCTCAGGCGTGTGTTAAATATTCTTTCTATGCCAAGCAGGCTAAGAAGGATGGCTATCAGCAGATAGGAGCCATATTTGAAGAAACAGCACACAACGAGCATACACATGCAAAACTCTGGTTCAAGCTTCTTCATGGGGGAGAAGTGCCTGAAACTCCGACAAATCTTCTCGATGCAGCTGCAGGTGAGGAATATGAGTACACAGATATGTATAAGGATTTCGCCGCTATCGCCAAGGAAGAGGGCTTTAATGATATTGCCCGTCTTTTTGAGCGAGTAGGTGAGATTGAGCGTACTCACATGGAGCGTTACCGCACTCTACTCAAGAATATCGAGGATGGTATCGTGTTCTCTCGTGATGGTGATAGAATGTGGATGTGCCGTGAGTGTGGTCATATTCATTTCGGCAAGAAAGCTCCGGAAGTATGTCCGGTTTGCAAGCATCCTCAGGCTTTCTTTGAATTGCGTCCGGATAATTATTAAGATATTTGAGATGGCTGAATTCCATCTTGAGAATAATATTACGGCCTGCCCATATTAAAGGCAGGCCATTTTATTAACTGAGGTTGCCGGTGGAATCCCGAAACTTCGTAATATAAGAACGTATGAGATTAGACGGTCGAAGATCCAGCAGCAATGTAGAGGATAGGAGAGGTATCAGTGGCGGAAAAGTTGCCGGTATAGGTGGAATTGGAGGATTGATTATTACTGCGCTTGTAATATGGCTTGCCGGTGGTAATCCCCTTGATGTGATAAACCAGTCAGGAGGACTGACAGGAAGTAATCAGGCTGTGGAATCCACACTTTCTCCTGAAAAGGAAAAGCAGTATGAGGAGTTTGCAAAGATTATACTTGCCGGTACGGAAGATGTTTGGACAGAGGAATTCAATAAAATGGGAATGACCTATCGAAATCCCAAGATGGTTCTTTACACCGGCTCGGTACAATCCGGATGTGGAAATGCAACTTCCGCAGTTGGTCCATTTTATTGTTCTGCGGATGAGACGCTATATATCGACCTCTCTTTCTTTGAGGAGATGGATAAGAATATGGATGCCGGGGGAGACTTTGCATACGCTTATGTAATCGCCCATGAAGTAGGTCATCATGTTCAACATCTTTTGGGGACGCTTGATCAAACCCATAATGCACGACGAACAATGTCGGAGAAGGAATCAAATCAAGTCAGTGTCCGTACCGAATTGCAAGCCGATTATTATGCCGGTGTCTGGGCGTATCACGACAATAGGAAATTCAATAGTCTTGAACCAGGCGACATCGAGGAGGGTCTGAATGCTGCTTCTAAGATTGGAGATGATTATCTTCAGAAGCAGGCCCAGGGATATGCAGTGCCTGAAACATTTAACCACGGCACGTCTGCTCAACGTGTGAGATGGCTTAAAAAGGGAGCTTCCACCGGAACAATTGCCGGAGGGGATACATTCTCCCCTGATTATAATTCTTTATAGTTTTGTCCATTCCTAAAATAGCATCAGCCTTCAAAAGAATATTTTTGAAGGCTGATGCTATTTTAGGAATTGTAATCAGAATTTAATGAAGAAGGAGAGGAGGATGAGGAATATGAGAGGAGGAGCGATGAACTTCACAACAAAATTGATAATAGGGAACCAACGACCTTTCAATGTTCCATCGTTGGTCAGCTCCTTACGGAAGAAATCCTTCTTCAAAGCCCATCCTACGAATATGCAAACAAGAAGCGAGACTACGGGGAGGAAAATATTTGTGGCGAGATTGTCAAGAAAATCAAATATTGTCATTCCCATTATCTTAAAATTCTTAAGCGAACCAAATGAGAGGGAGCATAAAGAACTAAACAGGAAGAGAGGTAGCATCACGATGAGTGTGGCGCTCAGACGGCTCTTCTTGAATCTATCCTGAAGCCATGCCACTGACACTTCGGCTATGGAAATAGTGGAAGTTAGGGCCGCAACAAATAGAAGAAGGAAGAACAGGATTGACCAAAGCTGAGTGAAATGCATTTGGGCGAAAATCTCAGGAAGAGTCACGAATACAAGAGTAGCACCCCTAAGATCGGCATCATTAAGACCAAAACTGAAAACAGCGGGGAAAATTATGATACCCATTAATATCGCAACAAGGAGGTCGAGCATTGATACGGTCATAGCCGTTTTTGTCAGTTTGGTATCTTTAGGAAAATAGGAGGAATAGGTGATAAGGATACCCATACCAAGGCTAAGCGAGAAGAAGGCTTGACCAAGAGCATTTACGACTACACTTGCGTTGATTTTGCTGAAATCGGGATGTAAGAAGTATTTGACTCCTTCTGATGCTCCAGGCATCGATAGAGAGACACCACAGAAAAGAAGGAGGAGGAGGAACAGCATTGGCATCAGCACATTGGACAGTCGCTCGATTCCTTTTTGCACACCACACAGGAGAACAAGAATATTCACTACTATAAGAACGTATAGATTGATGAGAGGGGCCCAGTCGGCACAGATATAACTCTCCATCTTAGCATGAAAGGAGGCCTCCATACCTTCCCTTGATAGGTCAACGGCGTAAAGGTTGCCGGTGATGGATTGCCATAGATATTCAAAAGTCCAACCGGCTACAACCATGTAGAAGCATAGGATGAGATATGATGCCAGCACGGCAAGCCCTCCGGTAAGCCACCATGGTGTCTTGGGTTTAAGTTTGATAAATGCTCCGACAGCATCTGATTTAGAGCCGCGTCCAAGGGCAAATTCCGCCAGCATGACCGGCACACCCAAAATAAGGAGGCATAAAATATAAAGAAAAAGGAAGGCCGCACCTCCATTGGTTTGTGTTTCTGCAGGGAATCTCCATACATTACCTAATCCGACAGCTGAACCGACAGTAGCGGCAATCAGGCCGATTTTGCTTGAGAACGTAGCTTTTTTTGCCATAAATCTTTGTTTTTACTTTGGATTTTTCTCGACCGGAATGAGCAATCGCTGTTCAAATCCGGGCGTCATTTCGACGGTCTGCTCCTTTTAAAGGAGAAGCGCGAGACCTTTAATCCGTTCTATATAGTAATTTTATTACAAAAATACAAGAATCTCGGCAAATATCCTATTAATCTGAAGATATTTTGTTAATTTTGTAGTTCATATTCCAACATAGGAATTTTCAGATAACAGGATAGAACATACAATGACGCATAAAGAATTCATTTCCTCTTTAGGTATAGGGTTGATTGCCTTCACTTCTTTTGCTCAATCAGGGAAGATGAAGCTCCCGGTTGTGGATGTGCATGGCAAACAGTATTATGTATATGAGGCAAAAAAGAATCAGACTTTTTTCAATATAGCCAATGATTTCAAATGGGATCTTGAGGAGCTGATGCGTATTAATTCAAAAGTGCTGAGTCCCATGGCCAAGGGGACAAAGATTTATTATCCTTGCGTTCCGGAACGCGAGAAAGGAACCGATACTCCTTTGGATTCAGAGGAGTTTATCGAACCGCTCACTCATCTTGTGAAGAAAGGGGAGACCGTATACAGTATCTCCTTGATGTATAAAATTCCTATTGAAAAGCTCTACTCGATGAATCCCGGCTCACGTGCAGGAATAAAGGCGGGAGAGCTCTTGAAAGTGAAGGATACAGCTATTGCTCCTACATCGAATGAGAATCCGGAATTCTATGAAATTAAAAGGGGAGACACTCTTTATCAGCTTGCTCGCACATTCAATACGACCGTTGCTGCCATTCTGAATAATAATCCTGGAATTTCCGAAGATAATTTCAGAGCGGGTGAAAGGCTGAAAGTGCCTCGATATGGAGAAGGCCTAAAGATAGAGACTTCTGTTGTGGAGGAGCCGACAGTGGTTGGGTTCTCAAGCTATAAAGTTGAAAAAAAGGATACCTGGGATAGCATAGCGGAAAAGACCGGAGTAAGTGTTGAGGATCTCAAGAATGCCAATGGAGGAAAGAATAACCTGAAATCAAATCAGATTATAGGGGTTCCGGAATTGGCACTTGATTCTGTGACAAAAACTGTCATCACGGAGGATCCAAGAGAATTGACATTGACAGGTGTCAGTGAAATCTATGGTGATGTCCATAAGATTGTATCCTCCAAGGATTCAATGATGGAGATGAGAGTGGGAATTGTGATGTTCGATCCGACATCCAAGAAAGACCTTGATTTCACGCGAGGGTTCCTCACAGGTGTGAACAAAGTGAAGAATTCATCCTATCGCCTGAATGTAAAGGTGTTTGACGGCCGGAAGAGTCATGATGCCTTGATAGATAGCCTCGGCAGCTATAATCCATCCATAATATTTACTACCTACGAGAAGAATACACCGGAATTTTTTGCGGATTATGCTCTTGTCAGTAGAGTTCCGGTGATAAATACATTCGATTTGAAGGATGAGACTTTCATGACCAACCCATATTTCGTGAATATCCTTACTCCATCTAATTATTTCAATGATGAGGTGGTGAACACTCTTTATAACCGTTATCAAGACTCTAAATTGGTAGTGGTAGGAGCGGAGAATGACTCCAACGATATGCTTCTTTCTATTTTGGAAAATAAATGGGGGGATTCAAAAATATTGCGTTTCACCTCAGTGGAAGCACTTGAAGAATTTCCATTTGGCTCCGGGAGTTATCTTGTGTTCGGAAATGTTTCGAAGAAAGACGATATCTCCAATCTCGTGGAGAGTGTAGGAAAACTTAAGGAGGATAATATGAATGTGACAATAAATATTGTCGGACGTCCCAGCTGGATTGTCTATGATGAAAGCCTTAAGGATACCTTTCATAAGGCTGACCTATACATCCCCGCTCGTTTCTATTATGACAAGGGATCTGAGGATGCAAAGCAGTTCATATCTGAATATCATCAACTCTTCAATATGACTCCAGCGAAGTCTTTCCCCATGTATTCTACTATGGGATATGACGAAGCATTATATTTCATTCCCTCTTGGGTTTCAACAGGTGGAGATATAAATAATTTCAAGCAGAGTAACTCAACGGTGCAGTCTGATTTTGATCTCATACGTCTGGAAAATTGGAGCGGAATGATGAATCCAATGGTTTATCTTGTTAGATTCACTCCTTATGGCACAATAGAAAAGCAGAAAGTGAAATAAGGGAAAATGAAAAAATATATAAGAAAAAAAGTCCTTCGGTTACTCTTTGCTTCCGGTCTGATGTGTGTTTCTTTTACCGGAAACTCACAGACGCATTATAATGCCAATATCTCAATCGGAGCAAAGGGGGGAGTGGATTTATCTATGGTAAATTTCACTCCGAGTGTTAAGCAAGGGATGTTACCCGGAATAAATTTTGGTGCCACATTCAGATACATAGAAGAGAATCATTTCGGATTAATTGCAGAGGTGAATTTCGAACAGAGAGGATGGAAAGAGAATTTTGAGGAACATCCTTTCAGCTATTCCCGTACACTGAATTATATACAGATCCCGTTCCTTGCTCATATATATTTTGGAAGAAGAGGACGATTCTTTTTCAATGCCGGTCCGGAAATAGGCTTTATGATAGGGGAAAGCACGAAATCAAATTTTGATTACACCAACGTCTCTGGAATATCAGGTTTCCCGGCTCGCAACACCTATCAGTATCTTATGAATGCTGACCCTAAGGTTGATTATGGTATCTCTGCCGGCTTAGGAGGCGAATTTAATATCAACCGTAAGAACTCTGTCTATTTGGAGGGTAGATTCTATTATGGATTGGGGAACGTGCTTAAGTCAGGTCGGGCTGAGAATATCAGAGGTTCCAATTCTATGTCGATCATGATTTCTGCGGGATATTGGTTTAGGATAAAATAAATATGAAGTATATCATTTGATTTATTTCTAAGGCCCATCTGTGGCTTCAGTATAAATAAAAATCATCCCGGACTTTACTATTGAAGGTCCGGGATGATTTCTATTTTATTGTACGATCTCTGTTGAGAGGGTTGTCTTAAGATTTATCATCTACTTATTGATATAGATATATAAAGGAGAAGAAAACTAAAACAGCAGGCATAGCGAGAAGAAAAGAATCTATTCTGTCGAGGATACCACCATGACCCGGAATAAGATTTCCGGAATCTTTTATATTCAGATGACGTTTTATCATGGATTCAATAAGGTCGCCCCATGTGCCGAAAACCGTAACAATGAGTGCAAAAATAAGCCATTGAATAATATTGGCGTGAAGACCCATGAAGGTTGAGCTGCAATAGCAGAAAATAGATGCTGCAATTAGATTAAACACTAATCCTCCAAAGAAACCTTCCCAAGATTTTTTTGGAGAGATGCGTTCAAAAAGGCGATGTTTACCCACCATGCTCCCGACAAGATATGCTCCCGTGTCGTTGATCCATAAGAAAAGGAAAACAAGTAATATGGCCTTGGGCACAACGATTAAGGATGTAATGCTCATTGCACACAATGGCAAACCGATATATATCTGGACAAATATGGAATGGGCCATACTTTTTAGAGGATTCTCATCCTTTGCGTATAATTCAAGTATCAGGCGCGCAAGAATGACTAAAATCCAAAGAACCAATGGTACCACCGGAATGACGGGATTGAAAGAGACAGCGAGAAGCACCACTCCCAACATGTCGAGTGCCACTAAAGGCATCCTTCGAGGCCTGGCTTCGTGAATTATCTTTTCCAGTTCAAAAGTGGAGAGAATAGCCAAAAGGATTCCCAAGACCGCGATACCTGTCGAACCCCATAATACACATCCAATAATCAGGAGCACGTAGACGAGTCCTGAAACACTTCTTGTCAGTAGTTTCTTTATATCCATAATCTATAAATTCGGGATACAAAATTAACGAAACATTTTGAAATATTCTACAGTAATAAATAAAAAAGGAGCGGAAGCCGCTCCTTTTCTTAGATATAAGATCTTAACTCTGCTTTTCTCACTCTTCATTTATGTCCGGAAGAGCCGCCAGTTTGTAGTTATGTTCTTTCAGGAAATCGAGGACTTCCTGACGCTCCTTACTCTCCTCCACATCGGATAGGATACGCTTGTATGCATTTCCTGGAGAGGTATTGGTCTGATAGATGTGACGATAACATTTTGCTATATCGTCGATTATCTCATCTGTTTTCCTACCCTTTCTCAGGATATAGGCATTCACGCCATAATACTCAATAGGATTATGAGCCATAATCACAAATGGAGGCACGTGATTGTTTACGCGGCAACCTCCCTTAACCAATACCCATTCTCCGATTTCGCAGTTCTCATGAACGAGAGCATTGGAAGATAGGATGGTATAGTTGTTGATTTTACAATTACCTGCAATCTTAACAGCATTTCCAATCACCACCCAGTCACCGATTACGGAATCATGGGCAATATGGCTTTGAGCCATAATAAAGGAGTTGTTTCCTATCTTTGTAGCTCCACCGGGGAAGATGCTACGGTTAATGATCACGTGTTCACGAATCTTGTTGTTGTCTCCGATCACCACGAAGCTGTCGTCGCCTTTCCATCGGAAATCCTGAGGAGAGGCGGAGATGATGCAACCGTCGAAGAAAACATTCCCTTTTCCAATACGTGCACCGGAAAGGATGCTTACGTGAGGGCAGATCACACAATCGTCATCGATAACAACATTCTTGTCAATATATGCGAATGCGCTAATAGTGACATTGTCTCCGATTTCAGCTTCAGGATGGATGAAAGCCAAAGGACTGATTTTTGACATAGTAAATTCGATTTTAAGATTATTAGTTAGCGTCCGCCTCCGACCGCCTGATAAAGGCTTATGAGAGCCACCACTTTGTTATGCCAGCACGCAAGGCTTGAAAGCTGTGCATTCAGCAAGCTTGAACGTGCTGTCAGCACTTCAAGATAAGTGGTCTTTTGGTCGAGGGTAAACAATTCCTGAGTATATTCAACAGATTTTTCAAGACTCTCCACCTGCTTGACGAGCGCTTCACGTTTCTCCTCGCTTGCCTTATACTGAGCCAGGGCATTGCTGACGTCTGAACTTGCAGTAAGAATAGTGGTCTCAAAAGCGTTCATCGCTTGTTCCTGTTTGGCTTTGGCAACTTCAAGATTGGCAATGTTTGTTCCTCTTGAGAATAGGGGAGCGGTGAGCTGTCCGGCAAGCTGGATAAACCATTTCCCCGGATTGGTGATCAGGCTACCGAGAAGGTTTGTAAAACCACCGTTAGAGGAGATATTAAGCGAGGGATAGAAGGCTGCCCGGGCACTATTAGTAGAATAATATGCGGCTGCCACTCCACGTTCGGCTGCTCTGACATCAGGACGGGAAGCCAGATAGGAGATAGGGACACCGTTTTCAATAGAGACCGGGAGGTTGAAATCAAGATTGGAGGAAACGCTCCATTCCTGTGGATAAACACCCAGGAGAAGAGATAGTGAATTCTGAGTGGTGGTAATACTTTGACGGATGTCGGGAATAGAAGCAAGTATACTGTAATAATTTGCTTCACTCTGCACCACGGCTGCCTCATTAGTATATGCAGCCTCTTTCATGAGCTTCATAGATTCCACCTGATCTTTCCATATTTCGGATGTGCGGAGAGTCAGATCAAGTTGCTGGTTGAGAAGTACGAGGGCATAATAGGTCTTAGCAACCCCGCAGATTATCTGCGAACGAACGGCCTGCTCATAATCCAACATCTGTTCCTTGGATACTTGTGCTCCTCTTTTGCGATTGAGGATCTTTCCGAATACATCCACTTCCCAGTTGATTGCAAGAGGAATGGTGTACGACCAGTTCATGTGGCTTCCTCCGTAACTTGCAGATCCTCCGTTTGGATTGAGGGAAACGGCCGGGAAATAGCTGAGTTTAGCTCCCTTCAGCTGAGCTTCTGCCATCTCCACATTCAAGCGGGCATCTTCCAGACTGCGGTTGTTGTCAAGTGCCATACGGATATACTTCTGAAGAATGGGATCGGTGAAGACCTCATCCCATTTCAGATAATCCAACCCGGTGGTATCGGCAATTTCTGAAGCTTTCTTGAAGTCGGAGACGTAAACATTATTCTCCGTAGGAAGCTCATATTTCTTATAGATGTTACAGCTCGAAAGAGAGATAACGGCTGCAAGCACTAAAGAATATTTAATATATCTGTTCATTTTTTTTAAGATAGGGGGCATGGCAGAAGAAATATCCTTCTGCCATGCTTCGTTAAAGCTTAGTCCTTTTTAAAACTGTACTGTTCGATTTCAGAAGTGATACCGCTGTTGTCTGTATCTTTCCATTTCGGGGGAGTGATCTTCTCCTGAATAAGCTGGAACGCCACAAATAAGGCAGGTACCACTAGAACCTGAAGTATCATACCGATTAACATACCTCCAACGGCACCGGTACCGAGAGCAATATAACCATTAGCACCTGCACCTGTTGAGAACATCATAGGAAGTAGACCGATAATCATAGCCAGAGATGTCATAAGAATCGGTCGGAGACGGTCGGAAGCACCCTGAACAGCAGAGTTGACGATACTCAATCCTGTGCGTCTGCGTTCAAGAGCGAACTCCACAATAAGGATGGCATTCTTAGCAAGCAGACCGATAAGCATAATCAATGCAATCTGGAGGTAAATGTTATTGTC
This sequence comes from Bacteroides sp., assembly GCA_014801985.1. GTDB lineage: Bacteria > Bacteroidota > Bacteroidia > Bacteroidales > Muribaculaceae > Lepagella. The sequence goes on along the minus strand of JAAVDD010000010.1, from coordinate 46,434 downwards.
AACACCCATCATCTTGGCAAAGATGAAGGAGCCCATCAGACCGAAAGGCACGGAAAGGATAACAGCGAATGGAATAATATAACTCTCGTACTGTGCACTAAGAATCAAGTAAACGAATAGAAGCACAAGTGCGAAAATATATGCGGTCGATCCTGATCCGTTGGAAACCTCCTCACGCGACATACCTGCGTAGTCGAAACCAAATCCGGATGGCAAAGTCTGAGCAGCAACCTCAGCCACAGCTTGGAGTGCCTGACCGGAGGAATATCCTGCTGCAGGGTTACCAGTAACGGAAATAGAGGTGAACATATTAAATCGGTTGATCATATCCGGCCCATATACCCGAGTGAGCTTTACAAAGTTATCAATCGGAGCCATATCTGCACCGTTTCTAACCTTGATTTTTCTCAGTGTTTCGGGTGAGACTCGAGACTCGGCATTAGCCTGCATCATGACACGATAAAGTTTACCGAACTTGTTGAAGTTGGAGATGTACATACCTCCATAATAACCCTGAAGTGCGGAGAGCACAGCATTCTGGGTAAGACCGGCCTGTTTAATTTTGGCGACATCAAGTTCAACGAGATACTGCGGGAAATTGGGGTTGAAGGTTGAATATGCCATAGCGATTTCAGGACGAGCATTCAAGGCACCGATAAATGTCTGGTAAACCTTGAAGAAGTTGTCGAGCGAACCACCGGTCTTATCCTGAAGGCGAAGCTCGAAACCATTGGTCGAACCGTAACCTGAAATCATAGGAGGCTTGAAGAACATTATAGTTCCTTCCTTTATCTGAGATACTTTCTGGAAGAGCTGTCCTATTACAGCATCCGCACTCTCGGTGGCTTCGTCACGTTCCTCCCACGGTTTCAGCTTGATAATAAAGGATCCGTAGGTGTTACCCTGACCACCAATGAAGCTATATCCTGTGATAGCATTTCGGATTTGGATTGCCGGAATTGTACCTGCCAAACTATCGACTTTGTTCATGACAGCCTGAGTATGCTCTTGAGAAGTTGCGGGCGGCATATTTACAACACCCATAATAGTACCGGTGTCTTCATCGGGAACAAGACCTGTCGGTGTGGTCGCCATTAACCATACGAGCACGGCTACTGAAGCAAGCACAGTAGCGGCAGCAGTAATCTTGTGGTGAATGAACCATCCGGATAGCTTTGTGTAGAGTGAGTGCATCTTATTGAAATACTTGTTGAAAGCCTCCTTGAAGTCTTTCGTGAAGATTCCAATTACAGCAAGAACAGCTACTACGCAAGCGATGACACTCAGAATTACATTCTCAAATTCATACCATCCAAGCACGAGGAAGACAACAGCAGCTACAAGAAGCGCAAATGTGATAATGGGGGGGAAATGGAGTGTAGCACGTTTCTTATATGTTTCCTTCATCACATCTCCTGCGACCGAATAAGCCTCTTTCATCCTTTCCTTTAAAGTGGTGTTCTCTTGATCTTCTGTCTTATGAGGTTTAAGGAACATAGCGCAAAGAGCCGGAGTGAGTGTCAAGGCGTTGATAGCCGAAAGGAAGATTGACATGGCCATCGTTAGACCGAACTGACGATAGAAGACTCCGGTAGTACCACCCATGAATGAAACAGGGATGAACACAAGCATCATTACAAGTGTAATGGAGATCAAAGCCGAAGTAATCTCATTCATCGCATCAATGGCAGCCCTTTTGGAAGATGTATAGCCCTGGTCGAGCTTGGCATGGACTGCCTCCACCACCACAATGGCATCATCGACCACAATGGCAATCGCAAGCACGAGAGCGGAGAGGGTAAGAAGGTTGATGGAGAAACCGAATATATTAAGAAGGAAGAATGTACCGATAAGGGCCACCGGGATGGCAATCATCGGGATAATTGTGGAGCGGAAATCCTGAAGGAACACAAATACCACGAGGAACACCAACACGAAAGCCTCTATAAGTGTTTTGATCACCTCATGGATAGAAGCAAAGAGGAATTGGTTAACATCCATGGTAGTCGTGATTTTTATGCCCTTCGGAGCCTCCTTCTGGAAATTGTCAAGTTCAGCCTGAATTTGGTTGACAACCTCGGTGGCATTAGAGCCGGCTGCCTGGAACACAATAGCCGCACACCCCGTGTGACCATTGATTTTTGCATGGAATCCGTATGAAAGACGACCAAGCTCAACATCTGCAACATCCTTGAGTCGAAGCAGATTACCATCAGGTAGGGCACGGATAATGATATCCTCAAACTCTGTCTCATCCTGAAGACGCCCCTTATAGCGCATTACATACTGATAGCTTTGATTACCTTGCTCACCGAATTGACCGGGAGCAGCCTCGATATTCTGTTCTGCAAGTGCAGCAGTGATATCAGATGGCATAAGGGAATATTGAGCCATCACATCTGGCTTTAGCCAGATTCGCATACTATAATCGGCACCCATCACCATAGCGTCACCTACACCGGAGACACGTTTGATAACAGGTACGATATTAATTGCCATATAGTTTTCGATAAATTCCTCAGAGTATTTGCTATCGTCGGAATATACGTCGAAGACCATAAGCATTGATGACTGACGTTTTTGAGTGATCACACCTACCTGATTAACCTCCGAAGGCAGGAATGATGCTGCCTTTGCCACACGGTTCTGCACATCGACAGCTGCCATATCAGGGTCTGTTCCAGGTTTAAAGTAAACCTGAATTTGGGCCGAACCATTGTTAGAAGCCTGAGAGAACATATAGTCCATGTTTTCCGCACCGTTGATCTGTTCCTCGATAGGGGCGATAACGGAATTCAGCACCGACTGAGCATTGGCTCCAGTGTATGTGGTAGACACCATAATTGTTGGAGGTGCAATGTCAGGATATTGTTCAATCGGAAGCGAGAAGAGACCCAGAATACCGAAAATCACGATAAAAATCGAGATTACGGTAGAGAGTACCGGCCGCTTGATAAATGTTGAAATATTCATAAAGCAATTCTTTATAGATTAAAGTCGAATTCGAATTCAATCTATGCGTTTATTTTTTAGGTTTGATCACCATGTTATCCTTTACCGAGATGCCTACACCCTCAGTGACAATCACATCCCCGGGTTTAAGACCTCCGGTAACAATATATGTTTGTCCGTCGTTCTCAGGGGCGACAGTGATTGGAGCTGAATGCACCTTGCTGGAATCGCCAACCACATAGCAGAACTTCATGTCCTGAACCTCGTATGTAGCGGTCTGAGGGATAAGTATGGCATTTGTGCGCAAAGAGGGGATAAGAACCTGGCCTGTTGCACCGCTATTTATCATGCCGTCGGGATTTGGGAATAAAGCCTTGGCAGAAGCCGATCCGGTTGTAGGATCAATCACACCTGAGATGGATACGATCTTTCCTGGACGACTGTATCTCTCTCCATTAGCAAGAAGAAGAGTCACATCCGGCATTTGGGCGATAGCCTCCTTTATAGATCTCTTTCCATTGTCGGTCATGGAAAGAAGATCCTTCTCGTTAAGTGAGAAATAGGCCTCGATATCTGAATTATTGGAGAGCACGGTAAGCAGAGTAGAGGGGGATACAAGGGCACCCTCTTTATTATCGATTACACCGACCACACCGGAAACGGGAGCGGTCACAGTAGAATATGAGAGATTCTTTTTTGCAGATACAAGCTGAGCATTAGCCTGTGCGTGTCCTGCCTTTGCGGCGTTGAGTTGTGACTTGGCAGCATTAAGCGCGTCAACCGAAGTCTGGTAAGCAGAGGCCGAAATGATATTCTTATCGAGAAGAATCTTGTTATTGTTGGCGTTGGTCTGAGCGGTGTTTACATTAGCTTGGGCAACATTTACCTGAGCTGATGCCGACTGTACGGCCGCCTGAGCTGCATCTACTGTGGCCTGAAGTGACACTTGATCGATAGTGAAAAGTACCTGGCCTTTGGAGACATGCTGTCCTTCTTGAACATGTACCTTTGTAAGAAATCCGGAAATCTGCGGACGGATTTCAACGTCATTTTCTCCGTGAAGAGTGGCAGGAAAACTTGTCTCAAGTTTAGTGTCCTCTTCCCCTACGGTGATGACTGCCAATTCAGGAACCATCTGTCCCTGCTGTTGCTGTGCATCTTTCCCTTTACATGAGGGAAGAATGAGCGACGCTGCCAATGCCGGCAGCATCAATGCATTTAGAGTCTTAATTCTCATATTGACTTATTTATAAGTATTATTTTATGTCTTTTGATATACGCGAGCTAATCAGCTAACTGTTTTGGGTGTTTTTATAATATTTAATGCAAATTTAGTTAATTTCTCCATTTTAATAAAACAAAAAGGAGAAGAATGTTCCAAATCGACCAATAATAAACATAAATGGAAACGAATATTATAAAAATAGTTTTCATAACTCTATTTTATTAGCCGCACTAAATTGCGCGGCTAATAAAATAGAGTTATGAATTATTCCTTAGTGAAGGGAGGAGGAGTGCCGGGATCATCCTCGTTATCGCTTTTTTCAGGAGCTTTCTTTGGCCTCACTTTTTTATCAAAAAGTGAGTCAAGCTCATTGACATCATTCTCTTCGGCTTCCTTTGCTCTCTTCTCTTCATCCTTCTTATTGATTTCCATTATCTCGTCGGTGCGGGATTTCCACTGACGCTTACCAAGGATTTCCTCCACATCATCATGGAAAATCACCTCTCGTTCAACAAGGAGGTCACGAATCTTATTATGCTGTGCAGCATATTGACGAAGAATAGATTTCGCGCGCTCATACTGTTCATTGATGATTCTCATCACCTCATCATCAATGATTTTTGCAGTCTCCTCGGAATAAGGCTTGGTGAATCCCATATCCTGACCGGTTGAATCAGAATAGTTGAGATTGGGGAGTTTGTCGCTCATACCATAAACCACCACGAGAGCACGGGCAATTTTTGTGCAACGTTCAAGGTCATTACTTGCTCCTGTGCCGACTTCCCCTAAGAATACCTCTTCTGCGGCGCGACCTCCAAGAAGACCACACATTTCATCAAGAAGAGCTTGAGTGGGCATAATCTGACGTCCTTCAGGTGCGTACCAAGCCGCTCCAAGCGCACGTCCACGCGGGACGATTGTAACTTTCAAAAGAGGATTACCGTATTGGGTGAGCCAGCCGATTGTGGCATGCCCTGCCTCATGGGTGGCAATAGACTTTTTCTCATCATCCGTGATGATTCTTGATTTCTTCTCAAGACCACCGACAATACGGTCGATCGCACCCATGAAATCATCCCAGTCAACTTCCGCCTTATTATTACGAGCAGCAATAAGGGCTGCCTCATTGCAGACATTAGCAATATCCGCACCGGAGAAGCCTTGGGTCTGGCGAGCAAGCTGCTCAACATCAAGTTTACTGTTAACCTTAATATTGCGAAGATGAACATTGAAGATTTCAATACGGTCTGTAAGTTCAGGGAGGTCAACATAAATCTGACGGTCAAAACGGCCGGGGCGAAGCAATGCCTTGTCAAGCATATCCGCACGGTTGGTGGCTGCAAGACAGATTACACCGCTATTGGATTGGAAACCATCCATTTCAGTCAGCATAGCGTTAAGAGTGTTTTCTCGTTCATCGTTGGAACCCATATTCGGATTCTTTCCACGTGCACGACCCACTGCATCAATCTCATCGATAAAAATGATACACGGGGCTTTCTCTTTAGCCTGTTTGAAGAGGTCGCGGACACGGGCTGCACCCACACCAACAAACATCTCGACAAAATCGGAACCTGACATGGAGAAGAATGGCACATTTGCTTCTCCGGCCACAGCTTTGGCCAGAAGGGTCTTACCGGTTCCCGGAGGGCCTACGAGGAGCGCACCGCGAGGTATTTTTGCACCCAATTCAGTGTAACGCTGAGGATTCTTCAAAAACTCTACTATCTCCTCAATCTCTACTTTGGCCTCTGCCAGTCCGGCTACATCCTTAAATGTGACGTTGGTCTTATTGTTTTTATCGAAAACAAGTGCTTTGGATTTTCCAACATTGAAAATACCTCCACCACCACTTCCACCTCCCATGCGACGCGACATGAAATACATGAAACCGAAGATAAGAAGTATTGGGCCGAAATACCAGAAGATTTTCATAAGGTCGCTGCCCTTTTCGTATGAAACCTTTATTTCAGGCTTCCCCTCGGCAGCCAGCGCCACATTCCACTGGTCGATTTTATCCTGAATCTTATCGGTGGAGGGGATGGTAGCCTTTATTTTTTTGGCATCGGTGATACCCATCGGATTCTGGAACTCATATTTAGGATTTTTCTCCCCTTGTTCGGTTAGGTAACCTTCGGCTGTACCGCTTTCAGAGAAAACGACAATTTTATCTACGTCACCCTTTGCGGCTCCTTGTTCGAATGTGGTCCAATCGACTATTTTTATTTGCGAGCTGTCTTGAAAATAATATAGCGCGCAAAGAGCCAGGATTATCAGAGCATAAAACCAATAAAGGTTTTTCAAAGATTTCCTATTGTTTCTATTTTGTTTAGCCATTTTTTATTAGGTTGGTTCTGTCGGTAAAGCATACCGAAATTGAGAAAATTAATCAATATCCGGAATTAAAGTGGTTTCACCATCGCTCCAAAGATCTTCAAGGTTATAGAATTCGCGGAATTCCGGGAGGAATACGTGTACCATCAAATCCCCGTAATCAATTACAATCCATTGTGAGTTGCGGTAACCGTCATAATTATAGGGCTTACGGCCAGTCTGACGGAAGATGAAATCTCTCACCTCATCGGCGATTGCCGAAACTTGTGAAGTGCTTCGTCCTTCACAAATAATAAAGCCTCCGGTCGAGGCGCCATCAATGCTGGAAAAGTCAATAGTGGTAATCTTCTTTCCCTTTTTATTTTGGATAGCTTCTACAATTACCGGAATTAAATCCAAATTATTCTGCATCTGTGAAATATAAAGTGTATCTTATATAGACAATCTCTGTTTTAAACAATTAATTTTATAACAATCAATGATTCCTTTTTATCATAAATATTATGTTAAAAAATATTCAAAAAATCAGTTTATTCCCTAATATTTTTATTAAACCACTCATTTAAAATAAAATAAATGGAACCGAAATCATAATGATTCCGGTTCCATCGTATTAGATATTCATAAGATTATTCCTCGCCTTCGTATCTGCGTTCAATAATCGACCAATCTACGATATCCCATAGACGGGAGAGATATTCCGCCCTGCGATTCTGATAGTCGAGATAGTAGGCGTGTTCCCAAACATCAAACACGAATATGGGATTTAACCCCTTTGTTAAGGGGTTTTCCGCGTTGGAACCCTGCGTAATGAAGAGTTTTCCATTAGAATCAGCTGACAGCCATACCCATCCAGAGCCGAAGAGGGACACTCCTGCTTCCTCCACTTTCTTCTTGAAGTCTTCAAATGATCCGAACTGCTCGTCGATCTTCTCTCTCAAGGTTCCGATTGGCTCTCTGCGACCGGAAGGGGAGAATTGGAAGAAATATAGAATATGGTTCCAAGCCTGTGAAGCTTGATTGAAAAGCTTGCCTTCTGAATTGCGGATGATATCTTCCAGCGACATATCTTCATACTTAGTGCCTTCGATAAGCGTATTGAGTGTGTCGATATATGCTTTTTCATGTTTTCCGTAATGGTAGTCGATAGTTACCGGAGAAATCACCGGTGCAAGAGCATCAACTGAATAGGGGAGTCTTGGTTGTGTGAATTTCATAATAATAATAGATTTTGGGATTAATTTAATCCTTGGTGAATATATAATCTCAGAAGCATCCTATGCTTCATCTTTAAATTTCTCGAATGGTTTAATTATTTTGAGGAATTCCTCTGTTTCCTTCTTGACGTCCGCAGCACAAGCGATTGCATCACTTACAGCAAGACCATTTACCCCCATTTTAAGCAGCTCTACGGCATCCTCCTTACTAATACCTCCTGCAGCTACGTGAGCAATGTTGATTTCAAGAGATTGCATTTCGTCAACAAGCATCTTTATCCCATCAAATCCAAGAACCGGTGTAGAGGAATCAAAAAGATATCCTTCACGTAAAGGACCCATCGCAACGTAATCCACATCAAGGGATCTTACTGCCTTAATATCGTCGATTGTGTTGACAGAAACTCCAATTACGGCAGCCGGCCCTAATTCGAGACGAGCTTTGGAAGGGAGCACTCCTGATTTTTCCAGATGAACTCCTCCGACATCAAGCGTCTTGGCAAGTTCAACACGATTATGAAGGAGAAGAAATCCCTGCACCTCTGTACACAAAGGTTTGACCTCTTCTACAACTTTGCTAATTTCTTCATCCGAAGCATTGTCCATTCTTACTTGTACCCAGCGTCCGCCGCCACTAATGAAACCCTTGATCTGGTCAACAACGGAGACACTTGACTTATCGTTTGTTATAAATTGAAGCATAATGAATAATCTTTTACCTTTATAACGAATAAAAGTGAGAATGGTTTATAATTATCAGTAGAAGTTAGTGCTAATTAATTATCAAAGAGATAGAGCGGTCCGTTCCCGAAAGAGAGCCTCATATCCACTCCCTTCTGAATGGCAAATGATACATAATCTTTAGCCATCCTGACTGCTTTAGACAAAAGAAATCCCTTTGCCAATCCACAGGCAATGGCAGTGGAGAAAACACTTCCCGTGCCGTGTGTGTTGGAGGCATTAATCTTTGACTGCCGGAACATTCGGGTATCTTCATCTGTGAAGAGGATATCTGTGCAATATTCCGACTTGCTGTCGCCTCCCTTAAGTAAAACAGCCGGAGCACCGGATTTCTCATATAAAATCTTTCCAAAATCCTTTGCGCTTTCAAGTTTCTCAAGTCCGGTGATGGCCAGAGCTTCCTCAAAATTGGGTGTCACCAGGGTGGAGATGGGAAACAGCCTCTCTTTAATCGCCTGAAAAATTTCCAGATTTTTCCCTTTAAGATTTTCTCCTTCCAATGAGACTATAATGGGGTCTACAACAATATTGCGGGCACCATATTCAGTCAGTTTCTCAGCAATAATAGCTACAGCTTCCGGGGATGGAATCATTCCTATTTTGACAGCATCGGGAGTAAATGACTGAAATAGGGTATCTATCTGCAGCGCTATCATATCAAGGGATACGGGAGTGAGGCCACATATAACATTCTCCTTTTGAGCAGTGAGTGCTGTCACTGCTGAAGAAGCAAAAACTCCGAAAGCGGAAGCAGTTTTTATATCAGCCTGAATTCCAGCCCCGCCTGTATTGTCAGATCCTGCTATTGCGAGGAGAGTGCTGACTGTATCTCTTCTGTACATTGCATTAACAATTGTTTAGTGTTAAACCCTTTTTCTCCCGGATAAATCGGCTTATGAATAGTAAGCGTGATTTTTGCTGGTGTCATATTATAGGTGAAGCGAGGCAATGCCTTGAAACTGCCATCAATAGTGATTGGAACCACCGGAAGTCCGAATTCTGCTGCAAGCATGAAAGCTCCACGTTTGAAAGGAATCATTTTCCCATCCCAACTTCGACTTCCCTCAGGGAAAATCACAAGTGACATACCATCTTTTAGAGTCTCCTCCGAATCTTTGATGGTGGATTTTATTCCGTGTATACTTGAATCATCGACAAAGACATGTCCTGATTTTTTACAAGCCCATCCAACAGCAAAAATTTTTTCCAGCTCCTTTTTCATCAGCCATTTGAAATTATGGTTCAGATATCCGTAAATTGACCATATATCGTATGCGCCCTGATGATTAGCAACAAAAACGTAAGACTCATTTTTAACTATATTTTCTCGACCTACCACCTTGACTCTCATAAGGAAAATCCAGCAAGTGAACATCGACCAGTACTTTGGGGGCCAGTATCCCCAGAAATCCCGGTTGCCGATCATTGATCCTATGGCAGTGATTATGGCGGTGATAAAAGTTGCCACTACAAAAATAGGGCCTGCGATTAACCATTGATAGATGAAATATAGCGGTCTGAACATTTTATTCATGAAATGGGGAGCCGATTAAAAATAAGTATTATAGGAATAAGAAAAATACAACTATAAAAAATAACAAAGAACAGGAAAAATCCAGTCTTTGCTATTTTTTATAGAAATCTTCAAAGAAGCCTTCAATGATTTATATAATATTCAATGAAAATATGGATCAATCTTCCGCAGTCTCGGTCTCTACATCCGGGGCAATCAGTTTGTAACCCTTACCATGGATGTTGATGATTTCGATGGAAGGATCATCCTTAAGAAGCTTACGGAGTTTGGTGATATATACATCCATACTTCTTGCATTGAAGTAGTTATCATCAATCCAGATAGACTTAAGGGCGAAATTACGCTCAAGAATATCGTTGACGTGTGAACATAGAAGGGCAAGAAGCTCAGATTCCTTGGTGGTTAGCTTCTGAGTCTTGTCGTCAGCGATAAGCACTTGTTTCTGAGTATCGAAAGTATACTTTCCGATTTTATACAGGGTGATTTCCTTATCTTTCTTCCCTTTGACGCGACGGAGAATAGCACCGATACGGAACACTAATTCTTCCATGGAGAAAGGTTTTGTGATATAATCGTCAGCTCCGATCTTAAAACCTTCGAGAATATCTTCCTTCAAAGCCTTCGCAGTAAGGAAAACGATAGGCACCTCTCCGTTTACGTTTCGAATCTCTTGTGCGAGAGTAAAGCCATCCTTCTTAGGCATCATCACATCGAGCACACACATATCATACTTCCCTTTCAGGAAAGCCTTATATCCCTTTTCTCCGTCGGGATAGAGATCTGCATTGAATCCCTTTGCCTGAAGAAATTCTCTCAGAAGCATTCCGAGATTTTCATCATCCTCGCAGAGAAGTATTTTAAGTTTATCATCCATGGTTATATTGTTTTTTATTTTTCTAAAAGTTTATACATTATTAATAACATTTCAAAACGCAATTTTCCTTTGCATTAGTTAAAAATGTTAATAATAAATTATAAATGAGGGAGAAAGATTATTCTTCATCCTCCTCCGCACCTGCGGTGAGGGGCAACGTGATAATGAAGGTAGATCCTTTCCCAAGCTCACTTTCAACGGATATAGTGCCTCCGAAGAGAGTTATCATCTTTTTCACGTATGCGAGTCCCAGACCGAAACCTTTTACATCATGACGGTTTCCTGTAGATACGCGATAGAACTTATCAAAGATTCGTTTAATATCCTCTTTTTTAATACCGATACCATTGTCGGAGACTCTTATTTCAAGTCGCTGACCGGATATGTCGCGTGTCGAAATGCTCAGATTGGGCTCTACATCCTCCCGCATATACTTCACTGCGTTGTCAAGGAGATTGAAAATAACATTGGTGAATTGCATCTCGTCTACCTTAACCACAGCATCACGTGCTTCAATATTTGTNGAGATCGTTCCACCATATTTCTCAACTTTGATTTTAAATGTATTAGCCACACTTTCAATTACNTCGTTGGCATCCAGATCCACGAACTTAAGCGCACTGCTGGTATTATTGTCAAATACAGACATCTGAAGCACTTTCTCCACTTGGAATCTGAGTCGTTTTGATTCATCTGTGATCACTTCGGCAAGGTGAGCAAGAGANGCCGGAGATTTTCGGATAGAGGGATCGCTAAGCATCTGCCCGGCAAGTGAAATAGTTGAGATCGGTGTCTTTAACTCATGGGTCATGTTATTGATGAAGTCGGTNTTCATCTCACTTAGTTTCTTCTGACGGAAAATGAGGAAAACAGTATAGATGAAAATAATCAGCAAAATGACAGTGAATGCNAATGTCGGGATGATGAATCTCACTGAGGAGAAGATGTAATTGCTCTTAGTGGGGAATTGCACACTAAGACGATAATTGACATCGGTATTTGGGAAAAGAGGAATCATGTAATTGTTGTGACTATCCTCTGTTTCATTATACCCCTCAGTGGAATAAAGGAGATTATTGCGGGAGTTATATAAGGCAAAGACAAAGGGTACATTAAGACCATTGTTTGCCAGTTCATTGCTCAGGCAATTTTTGATCAGAGTTGAATCGGCTCGTTCCATAAGCGGGCGTGTACCGGAATCACGCAGAATCGAGAGAATAACCTCTGTGATAAGTCCTTTCTGATATANATATTGGCTTCTGATAACCTCCTGCATATTTCTGTATCGGGCACTGATTCCCTGATTCCCTGAAGAGTATCCTATAGGGGAATTNTTTTTGTTACTGTCGTCAACCTTGGAAGATAGGGTATACTGAGTGACTGAGCCATCACGATGCTGCACGGAATACTCAATATTATTTGTTGTCGTGTCTATCTCGGCATCATCGTCATCATAATCGGAATAGAGACTTGATTCAATGATATTCACATCTTCCTCAAGGAAATGGAGAGTCTCTTGTTTTTCCATAAATTCGGATGTTGAGTTCAAAGAGCGCATCACGCCCTCAGAGAACTGTTCATCTCTCATTTTGACCATATTCTCCAGATACATGATCTGAAAATAGAGCAAAGCTCCGAAAGTAATCGCCATAACAATGGTCAGGAGCCAGATTAAAGATTTTTTCATTTTAGCGCTATTTGAGTAAATTTTATAGGAGAGGATTGACAATCGCATTGCAAAATTAACATTTTAACGTTAAAAATGCAATTCATAATGATATATACTTTGGAATATAAGAAGGATAATATTAACTTTGCATTAAATAAAGGCAAANCATGCTTTATGATNAAATAAAACAGCTGAAATTCCGTTAATATAAATTAATTGAATTAACCTATGAAAAAAATATTATCTTCTTTATTTTTAGTTATTCTTTTTTTCTCCGGATGTGGAGAGTCTAAAGATTCCCCAACCCCTGATTCCGAACCGCAGCAGGGAAACACAACAGGTTCCTCAACCCGAGAGAGCAAGCAGGTAACATTAGTATATGCTGTGAACCGAAATAACCTTTCTTCTGCACTTGATCTTAATATGCGCCAGATGCTGGAGGCATTGCAAGGCATGGCAGAGGGNGAGAATACCATGCTCGTGTTTAAAACCTTTATGAAGGAAACTTCGGAGGATANCAAAGTGGAAATGGCCGGACTTTATAAAGCTGTTTCAGGCCCTAANGCCGAATTTATACTTCAGAAGGAGTATTCCCGCGATATTCTATCCACCGATCCTATAAGAATGAAAGAGGTGATTGAAGATGCGCTAAAAGAGAANGGTGAGATCTACAATCTTTTCTTCTGGGGACATGGCATGGCCTGGACCCCATACTTCTCAGATCATAAAGCTACTCGCGGCATAACGATTATNGAAAATGAAGATATGCCGGAAGTCTCAGCTTTCGGAGGAGATAACAATAATAAGGACTGGGCGGATATAGATGAAATAAAAAGTGCCATNCCTGATGGAAAATTTGAGACTATTTGGTTTGACTGCTGTTATATGAGCAATATAGAGACCATCTACGAATTGAGAAATAAATGCAAATGGATGGTGGCTTATCCTACAGAAATTGCAGCTGCCGGATTGCCATATCATGAGGTGCTTCCNTANGTTCTCAGNTATCCTCNGGATTTANAAGGTGGNGCTGNAGCTNTTTATAATTANTATAATNCTACTCGGACAGCTGTTACNGCAGCTGTAATGGATATGTCGAAGATAGNNGGTGTTGCAGATGCATGCAAGGCCGTTTATAAATCCGGAGAGGAACGCCCCAAATCATACGGTCTCCAGAATTATTCACGTTCTTCTTCCAATCCGTATTATGATTTAGGTCAATATGTGAGGGAATATGCTGAAGCAAATGATGCAGAGGTATTAATCACNTCTTTTTCAGTCGCTATGAATAAGTTTGTAGTTTATGCGGTCGCTTCTGAAAAAGATTTCAATTATAAACCTATAGTTGAAAGCAATTATTGCGGTGTAAGTACGCATCTTTTCAATGATACCTCGACAGAGAAAGATCAGTATTATCGTGAGCTTGATTGGTACAAAGCNACGTATGCCGGAGCTCTTTGATCTTTAAAAGNATAGTGTTAGAATAAGNTTTATTCTCAAAGTATCAATAAAATTCGACTGCAATGTTTCAGACAGAATTTCCAATGCCAGAAATTCCGGAAAATATACCGACAGGAGNAGAGGCCTTCAAGGAATTGAAAGGCCTTTCCTTTGATGATGCACTTTCCAAAATCGCGAATACGATTGTGGAATTTTCCTTCAAGCTTCTTATAGCCATTCTTATCTTCTATCTCGGAAGATTCATAATCCGGAAGATATATAAAACCACGCTTAATGTTATGACATCGCGAAATATGGACAAATCGTTGACCACTTTCGTGTTGTCGTTGGTNAAGATGGTTCTTTACTTCATACTTATCATTACAATTATCGGAATACTTGGAATCGAGACCAGCAGCTTCCTTGCTCTTTTCGCTTCTGCCGGTGTTGCTATAGGTATGGCGTTGAGCGGAACATTACAGAATTTTGCCGGGGGTGTCTTNATACTTCTGCTCAAGCCTTACAGAGTGGGTGATTATATAGAGGCTCAGGGATATGCCGGAACAGTGAAATCGATTCAACTTTTCCACACTATAATTAACACGACAGACAATAAGGCTATTATAATTCCGAATGGAGGACTTTCCACAAGTTCTATCAATAATTATTCTCTTGAGAGTTACCGCAGAGTGGATTGGGAAATTGGATTGTCGTATGATACTGATTTTCAGGCAGCCAAAAAAGCTATACTTAAAATGCTTGATGATGATACCAGAGTNGTGAAGCATTATATTCAAGATGATATGAAGCTTAGAGAGGCTGCAGCCCATGCAGAAAAAGAATCTCAATTAAATTCCGCGGAGGAGTCTGCTNCTGAAGAAGAGACGAAGAAACGGAAATGGTATGAATATCTGATTCCCGGTTTAAAGAGAAAGCATAGTAAGATAAAGNCTAAGCTATCGGATGGAATTGAGATGGATGCTTTTATTCCNCAGAAAGTGGATCGACAACCTTTTGTCGGATTAAANGAGCTTGGTGATTCGGCAATCAATCTGACGNTACGCGCATGGACGCATTCCTCAAATTATTGGGGACTCTTCTTTGATATGAATGAACGTTTTTTCAAAGAATTGCCAGAAAAAGGTTTTTCGTTTCCTTTCCCTCAGTTGGATGTTCATTTCGACAAAGAGGAAATCATTTCCAAACAAGAATAAAAAAGAAATCCCTTCGATNTTTTGTCGAAGGGGTTTCTTTTAANTTTATGNAATAAATCAGCAGTTCCAATATTTTTCAACAAGTTCAAGCATACCTTTCCTGTTTCCTTCAAGATCTTTTCTCAAAGTTCGATCGTGGAAAGAAAGAAGAGTGTTGACGATTCCATCTATCATTGCAGAATTGAATACGCCGTTTTTCTCAAAGAGTTCGCGATTCTTTTCAAGAGCTTCGGCAGAAAGTTCACAACTGTCGGGCAGGCTCTTCAGGCTCTGGAGTTTCTGGAGATTAGCATCGTTATGAATATTGACGCTCACGTAAAGCTCGTNTGCTCTCTGGAGAGCATTTTCCATTAAGAAACCTTCACGNGCAGCCACTACCATTGCAGCTAAAAGTTGATAGATGTTTGCTGAGCAATCAGCACTTCGCAGCTCAACAGTCTGACGTTGATCGGCACCGGCATCGGCAGGCTCTTCAAGTGGATTCACTTGCGAGCACATATCCTTGTCGCCGGTCCAGCCTAATGGCACTCGNACCAAAACCGAGCGATTGCGATCGCCCCAGCAGATAGANGTCGGTGCCTCCTGATGAGGAACGAGACGGAAATAGCTTGTTGGAACGCGGTTACCCATGGCAGTGATTGATTCAGCATTTTCAAGAATACCGACAATGGCTTTCTTGGCAATGTCGCTNAATACTCCGTTTTCAATCATCATATTCTTTCCATCCTTCATAATCTTGAAATGAATATGCAGACCACTTCCGGCTTTTCCTACAGTAATCTTTGGAGCGAAAGTGACATCANATCCACGACGCATAGCGTTAGTGCGGATTATCCACTTTGCAATCATAAGCTGNGCTGCTGCTTCCTCAGCGTAGACAGGGAGGAATTCAATTTCATTCTGTTCAAAGATTCGNCCATCAAGGGAGAAATTTCCAACTTCACTGTGGCCATATTTGATTTCACCACCTGCCTGAGCTATCAGATCCATACACTCCACTCGGAAATCGTTGAACTTTGCATAAGGTGAAGACTCATGATATCCCTTCTGGTCTGTTGCAGGGAACATTCCATTATCTGGAGCGATCACATAATATTCCAACTCACCCATCGCATAGAAATCCATGCCGGTGGTTTTACGGAATTCCACGCAAGCCTTATGTAGGGTATATTGTGGAGAGGAATCAAGTGGATTTCCTGATTTGTCGAAGAAGGATGCAAGCATCACCAGTGTTGGAATCTCAGCGAAGGGATCAACAAATGCAGACGCATAACGAGGTATAACATAGAGGTCGCTGTTTCCGGCTTCTATAAATGGGAAAAGACTTGATCCGTCTACTCTTTCTCCATACGTAAGGATAGAGTTGAGATATTCCTCTGAATTGATGACGAAATTTAGAGTTTTCAGGCGGCCGTCATCTGCGGGATACATAAAGTTGATCATCTTGATGCCGTTTTCCTTTACAAAACGAATGATGTCACTTTTTCGGAATTCATTCCGAGGTTTTTCAAGATATCTCACAACCTGATTGGGAGATAAACTCAAATCTGTGTTCATGGTGAGACTAATTTAAGGTAAAAAATATAAGGTTAACAATAAGAATAGTTGAGAAGTCCGATTAAGGAGAAGGATAATTCCTTACATCACTTCCAGAGACTTCTTAATTAATCTGCTTACAAAGATAATAAAAAATTTCAAACCTTTAGGTTAATGAAATTGTTATTTAAGTGAAAACAAGAAAATAATTTATATACTATGGAAAAATTTGAAGACATAATCAAATCAGAGAAACCTGTATTGATAGATTTCTTCGCTACCTGGTGTGGCCCTTGTAAAATGATGCATCCGGTTCTTGAGGAGCTTCATGCTAATGTTGGGGAAAAGGCAAGAATCCTAAAAGTGGATATCGATAAGAATCAGGAGCTTGCAGCTCTCTATAATGTGCGTTCAGTGCCAACTTTCATGATTTTCCAAAATGGAGAGATGAAGTGGCGTCAGTCAGGAGCAATGCCTCTTGATGTTTTGGAGCAGGAGCTTGCAAAGTTTTTCTGATAAATGAAAACGGAATATCTTTTCACAAAATAGACTTGAAACCTTAATCAATTATTTGCGATATGTATGACTACACATATCGCTTTTTTATTATGTAGGTATTATAAAATAAACCATATTGCTATTCAAAGGTCAAAAAATAAAAATAGATATGAAACAAAGAATACTTAAATTTCTCGTAAGTTTTATACTGATGACTATTGGGACTACCTTCGTCTTTGCGGCTCCCGATATAAAGGATGAGAACTTACATTATGTAATATCTTATAAATGGGGATTAATTCATAAAGATGCCGGTGAAGCAACTCTTTCATTGCGAAATCGTGGGCAGAACTATGATATTATGCTTGCAGCTAAAACCAAACCATGGGCTGACAAATTCTATCAAGTCAGGGATACACTTATGGGCAAGATAAGAAAGTCGGATTTTAAGGCTATGAGCTATACCAAAATTGCACACGAGGATGGGAAGTACGGTAAGGATGTAATCTCCTACAGTTATTCAGGGAAACAAGTTACAGGAGTGTGCAAAAGATACAAAAAAAATAAGAAAGGAGAAGTGTCGACCTCTTCCAAAACCTTAACAGCCTCCGGACCTGTGTATGATATGCTGTCTGTGTTCTATTATCTTCGTGAGATTGACTACGAAAGCCTTGAAAAAAATAAGGTTCTTAAGGCAACGGTTTTCTCAGGTTCCAAGGCTGAGACCATTACAATTCATCTTGTGGGGAAAGAGAAGATAAAATTGAGAAACAAGGCGGAGCGGGAAGCTTATCATATCACATTTAATTTCACCACTGGCGGTAAAAAGAAATCAAGTGATGACATTGATACATGGATTTCCACAGATTCCTCTCATATTCCACTTTATTTGACGGGATCTCTTCCGGTGGGTCAAGTAAGGGCATATTATATTCCGTAAATCCTACTATATTCCATAAATAAAGAATGCTTACACTTTAAATTTGAGGTGTAAGCCTTTTTATAATAGTTTTAATATGGTTTTCACATTTCCAAATCAAATGCATCAGCATCTCTCCATGCAGGGAATTTCTCTCTAAAAGAGTCAAGACGTTCCCTCGAAAGGGTGGCATAAATAATATCGGAGCCTTCCAGTGCTACACCAACACTCTTACCCTTGAAATCAATTACATCTGAGCTCCCATTATATTCAAAGCCTTTTGTGTCAGTTCCCTTGCAGTTCACACCACATATGTATGACTCATTTTCTATTGCCCTGGCTTTAAGCAAGGCTTCCCATGCACCTATTCTTGCAATTGGCCAATTGGCTACTGCAATTAATAGATCATACTCATTATTTTTGTTTCTGCACCATGCAGGGAAACGGATATCATAACAAGCGATCATAGAAATGTTCCATCCACGATACCTCACCTTCATTCTTTCGTGACCGCGCGAGAAAATCTCATGTTCTCCTGCCATAGTGAAGAGGTGACGCTTATCTGCAAAATACTCCTCTCCGGAAGGTTCGATAAAGAAAAGTCGATTATAGAGGGAGCCTCCGGTATCGGCGATATAACTTCCGCATATAGCCATTTTGTACTTTGTAGACAGTCGCTTTAGAAGGTCAATGGTTGTTCCGGTGTTACGCTCGGCCAATTCACGAACCTCTTCCTTACTCATTCCAACAGGGAAACCTGTGGAGAAAGTTTCGGGCAGGATGAGTAGATCTGTCATAGGATGCACAGTCTCCATAGTTTTTTCCAGAGCAGAGATATTTCCTTCCTTATTATTCCATTCTATAGAGAAAGGGAGAAGTGCCACCTTAAGGTCTTTTGAAATCATTGGGTATTATGATGATAAATAGGTGAGTTTAAACAGTGAATTTTTCAGGATATTTACCGGCCGAAGCATAAGTAGCATAATATGCTTTCACAAATTTCATATCCTCTTCTATATTTCCTGAGGGAGTGAATTCATCTTTTACGATAATTTCCTTAGTAGAATAATCAATCACTCCTAACTGAATTGGAACTTTAGCTCCATAAGCTATATAAAGGAATCCTGTGCGCCACCTTTCCACCTTGCTTCTGGTTCCTTCCGGTGTGACTGCAAGATTGATATATTCCGATGTCTCAAATTTCGTTATTATCTCCTCAGTAAGATTTGCTTTCTTGCTTCTTTTTGCTACCGGTATACCTCCAAGATATTTCAATAGAAAAGATAGAGGGAAGAAAAACCAAAATTCTTTCATAAGAAAATTGGCTTTCCTTCCCAATGAACGGTAAGCACACAATCCGAGGATAAAGTCCCAATTAGATGTATGAGGCGCAACACAAATAACTGTTTTGTCGCGTCTCGGAGCTGTGATTCTGACTTTCCAGCCAGTAAGTTTTAGAAATAATCCCCAGATGTTCATATCAGTATAAGGATTATTCAGCTACAGCAGCTTTGTTCTTTTCCTTCTCTTCAGCAGGGAGAGCGGCATTGAAATCCTTGAGAGCGGCATTCACTTCTTCAGTGAATTCATTGGATACTTTCTCGAAGAGAGCTTTGAAGAAAGCCTCTTTTGCCTTGGCATAAGCCTTATGGTCTTCAAATGCCTTTACACCACGGTCGAAGAAGATATTTGCATTCATGCGAGCCTTGTTCGTTGCTAAAAGCACTTTTTCAATGGCTTTTGCAATTGCATTCTTATCGGCACCTTCCACTGTATGGTATGCATACATCATTTCATCGCATGCTGATGCACCCAAGGCGTCAACATATTTTTTAAATTCTCTTTTATTTGCCATAATTATTCGGGTTATTAATTCATGGTTGTTTCTTTAATATTATAACGTTTCGGAGGCGTAGTATGTTCCAAAACTCAGAAAAAAGGTGCTCAATTAATCAGATCTTTCCTTACGGGCAGCATCAAGACGGAGAAGTATGAATAAAAGAATTGTGAAGCCCCAAAGGGATGATCCTCCGTAACTGAAGAAGGGGAGAGGAATACCTATGACGGGACATAATCCTATTACCATACCTACATTAATTCCCAAGTGGAATATTAGAATTGACACCACACAATAGGCATACACACGTTCAAAGGCTGTGCGTTGTCGTTCAGCTACATGTATAAGTCTTAGGATTAGACCTAAAAAGAGGAGGAGAACAGCCACTGAACCAATGAAACCTTCTTCTTCACCAATGGTGCAGAATATGAAGTCGGTATGCTGTTCCGGAACATATTTAAGTTTAGTCTGAGTGCCATTTAAGAACCCTTTCCCTATTACACCACCTGACCCAATGGCGATTTTAGACTGGTTGACGTTGTAACCGGCCCCCATGATATTCTCCTCAATTCCTAAAGCCACTTTAATACGCAGTTGCTGATGAGGTTCAAGCACATTGCCGAATACGTAGTTGACAGAGTAGAGGAACATCACGGATGTCGCGACAAAACCGATTGTAATAAGATATTTTCCAATACGATGTCGGAACATCATTATAGATGTATATATCATTGCAATTCCTAAAGCAGGAAGGAAGTAAATTGTTCCGTTGATTTCTACTCCAAAGAAAGCAAGAATAGCTACGATCAGTCCACTCCCGGCGAACCCAAATAGTACGTTACGCCCCACAATCCCATCTTTACAATAGAAGAGGAGCATACATACAAAAATCAGCATGACAAGAAGAAATACCGTGAATTCTCCCAAGGGAATTCCAAGAACAAGGGGTTCTGCAAATTTGACTGCCACGACAAAGAACGTCACGGCGCAAAGCACCGAGAAAAGGACCAGTCCACTCATCCCTTCACGATAAAGCACGAAGATAAAGGAGAAGTAGACGAGTGCCGATCCGGTTTCGCGCTGCAAAAGGATAAGGATAATAGGGAGGAAGATAATTATTAAAGCCCTGAAATAATTACTTATCTTCTGATTTAGTATGAAATTATAGGAGTCAAAAAGTTTTGCAAGACAAAGAGCAGTGGCAAATTTTCCGAATTCCGCCGGCTGGAGGCTGACAGGTCCGAATACAAGCCAGGAATGAGAACCCTTGGTATTGGGGGCGATGAAGATTGTGACCAACAGCACCAGCAAAACAATACCATAAATAGGATAGGCATAGATCTTATATATACGGTAATCCATGAGTAGAATCACCAGACCGACCATTAATGAGAGCCCAATCCAAAGAATCTGTTTTCCTGAAAATTCATTTAAATCGAACAGCGATGCATTGTCGAAATCATAACTTGCGGCGTAAATGCTGACCGCACCCACTGTTACGAGGATGAGGTAAAGAAAAACCGTGACCCAGTCGAGTGACTTGAATACGGAGGTGTTTGCGTCAGTGTTTTTTGACTCCACTTGTTTCGATTGTGTTTGAAGTTAACATTCGTTGTTCTATACCTGTTCTTGAAGGGCTTATTTCACCCTTCAGATATTTCTCAATCATGAGCGAACCGATAGGCACTCCGTATGCCGCTCCGAATCCTGCATTCTCCACATATACACACACAGCAATTTTGGGGTCATGATATGGTGCGAATCCGATAAAGGCAGAGTGGTCGCGGCCATGAGGGTTCTGAGCTGTACCTGTTTTCCCACACACCTCAATGTCGGGAAGGTTGGCTAATCGACAAGTACCTCCAGTGACAGCCATTCGCATTCCTTCCGCCACAGCTTCATAATATTCCTTTTTAATATGAGGACGGTGGGTTTCTTTGAATTTAGGATCAATTACACTATCGGCAATCTCCTTCACTACATGAGGTGTGTGGAAATATCCTCGGTTAGCAACTGTGGCACAAAGATTTGCAATCTGTAGGGGAGTGGCAAGCACCTCTCCCTGTCCGATTGAGATTGAGATTATGGTATTTGCACTCCAGTTTGCTCCGCGGAATGAATTGCTGTAATAATCAGCATTTGGAATAAATCCGCGGCTTTCCGAAGGTAAATCCACACCTAATTTATATCCATATCCCATTTCCACCATGTAGTCTTTCCATTTGGTAAGCTGGTCGGCAGCCTTTGTCCCTGACTTATCAATCATGTTTTTTAATCCCCAGCAGAAGTATGCGTTGCAGGAGGTCTGAAGGGCAGGTTTAAGAGAGATAGGGGAGGCATGACCGTGACAACCAACTCTAAGACCGTTAACATAGCCATGATAACATGGATACATTGTATTAAGGTTCACGATTCCTTCCTGAAGGAGAATAAGTCCTTGTGTGGGTTTGAATGTAGAACCTGGAGGATAGGCCCCTTGTAAAGCACGGTCGTAGAGGGGTTTATAGGGGTTTCTAACCAGGTCGGCGTAATTCTTACCTCTGTCTTTACCTACAAGAAGGGATGGATCATAATTTGGTGAAGTGACAAGAGCAAGGATTTCTCCTGTTTTAGGTTCGATTGCAACAATTGCACCAATTTTCCCCTGCATTAGTTGTTCGCCGTAAGCCTGAAGGTCAATATCAATGGAGAGAGTCAGATTTTTACCTGATTCGGGAGACACATCATAAATCCCATTTTCATATTTTCCCTTTATTCGACCGTATGCATCCTTCATCAGAATCTCTACACCTTTCTGTCCACGGAGAGCAACTTCGTAACTTTTTTCAATTCCAAGGTCTCCTGTGAAATCACCGCGACGGTAATAACGATCATTATCAATATCCTTGGCAGATACTTCGCGGATATTACCAAGAATATTTGCAGCGGCAGGATAGGCGTAGTTTCTGACGGTCCGTTTCTGCACGAAAAAACCGGGGAAAAGATTCAATTTTTCTTGAAACTTCCCGTAGTCTTCAATAGAGAGCTGTGATATTAATTTCTGAGGAGTATATGCAGAATATCCAGGATTCTTTCTTGGATTCTTCATGTCCTTCCATTTTTCGTCAAGTTGTTCCTTTGTCAGACTTAGTGCGGAACAAAGAGCTAAGGTATCAAATTCCCCTACATCCTTAGGAATAAGCATGACATCATATGCCGGTTTATTAAAGACCACCAGCTTACCGTTACGGTCGTAGATAAGACCACGGGAGGGATAAATCACCCTTTTTAGAAAGGCATTACTCTCGGCGCTCTCTTTATATTTATCATTAGTGACCTGAAGATTGAAAAGCCTTATTATGTAAATAATTACTATAACGGCTATAAAACCTCCAATCACATATTTCCTTTTTTCTAAGCTATAATCTTTCCTCACATCAGTCTATGTTAAGTAAGCAAACGTATTGGCGAGGCGAGCCTTCTTCCATGTGGTGGTATGGTCAGTCATTTTTTGTGACCATAAGGCTATCGATGCCAAGTAAGAGGGCAAATGAAAGCAATGTGCTTGAAACTATCATCAACCCTAATTCTTTAACGTTGGCAAAGCTCAAATATTCTATAAAAAAAACTATAGTGCAATAGATGAATACCAATGTAAGGAGATATTTTGCGTAATCAGCAAATCCAAGATTGGCAATTGAAGGGAGTATATCGCGTGTACGATCATCCTTTGGAATATATAGATACAAAATCGGGCGTTTGAGTCCGGCAATTGAGATGCAGGCAAGCGAATTCAATCCCGGAGTATCAGAGAAGAGATCGACTATAAATCCGCCAAGGAATGCCCATGTAAGAAGCCAATTGGTCGGCACTGTCATAGGCATTCGGATGATAACGTATATGAAGATAAAAGGCATTGCCACATTAAAGATATGGATGTGGTTGCATATTAGCACCTGAACTAAGATAAGAATTATGAGCAATATCAGGTTGAAGATTGTGCCTCTATCCATTTTGCAGATAAAATGAAAAATTGAAATAACAAATTAATCCATCTTGAGAGCATCGAAATCGGCGAGTGAATCGATTTCTGTCTTATATATATCTTTGATAACTCTCACTGTGCTAAGAGACCTGAAGTCGGTGGCCAATTTCACTTTTAATGTGAAGAAACTGTCGTCACCACTTTTTACACGAGCCAGTACCTTTCCGACAGGAATTCCTTCAGGGAAAGTGGTGGAATATCCACTTGTAACTATGGTGTCACCTAAATTGAATACGGCATGACGTGGAATTTCTTCTACGTATCCAATTGTGGGGTCTCCTCCTTTCCAACACATCGATCCTACGAATTCAGTATCTTTCAGTTTAACAGAGAAGTGCTGAGCTTCATTGAGGAGCGAAATCACTCTTGACATATGAGGACCGGTGACATTTACAATACCCGCAATACCATTATGGTCTACTACACCCATACCGGATTTAATACCATCCTTAGATCCCTTATCAATTGTGAAAAAGTTTTTAGGATGACTGGTATTGTTGTTAATAACGGCCGCCGCAACATATCCGAAACGATCGGGGTACGTGATAGGAAGAATAGAATCAGAGGCCAATACACGATATTGGGCAAGCTGATTCTTAAGATTCAGGACCTCGTTCTGTAGCAAAGCATTGTTTGCTTGCAGATCTTTATTGATACTCTTGAGATGGAAATATCCTGTCACCTGCGATGCTCCCTCATAAATTGTTCCTGTGACAATATTGGCAGAGGTGAGATAGACAGAACGTTGGTAATTGTTTCCCGTCACGAGAAGCAACAAACTGATTATGGCATAGATTGCAAAAACAAACCATGCCGAGTAACGCATTATGAAGGCGATGAGATTCTTCATTATAGAGCGTAAAATATATTTTCCACCCTCTAATTCAGAGGATGGAAAATATAATGAAATCGTATTCTATTATCTGATAAGGAATGAGAAACGGTTAATATTCTTAAGTGCCACTCCGGTTCCCTTTGCAACCGCGTGCAATGGATCATCGGCAACCTTGAACTCAATTCGAATCTTATCAGTGAAGCGTTTTGCCAAGCCACGGAGCAGTGCGCCTCCACCGGCAAGATAGATACCATTCTCCACGATATCAGCGTAAAGTTCCGGGGGAGTATGCTCAAGGGCAGCAAGAATTGCATCCTCCATCTTGCAGATGGATTTATCAATGCATCGGGCAATCTCTTCATGAGTGACGGGAACTTCCATGGGTAAGGAAGTCATCTTATTGGGACCGCGCACAATAAAGGGTTCCGGTGGGTTTTCAAGTTCAGCGAGAGCAGATCCGACATGAATCTTAATCTGTTCTGCGGTAGTCACGCCGACTTTAAGGTTGTGAACACGTCCCATGTGTTCGCGGATATCCGCCGTAATGTCATTACCGGCCATACGGATACTCTTGTTGCTGACAATTCCACCAAGGGATATAACGGCAATCTCAGTGGAACCGCCACCTATGTCGACAATCATGTTTCCGTTAGGAGCCTCTACATCAAGTCCGATACCTAGAGCGGCAGCCATAGGCTCGTAGATCATATATACGTCACGTCCTCCTGCATGTTCACTTGAATCCCTGACAGCACGAACCTCAACCTCAGTTGAACCGGAGGGGATACATACCACCATGCGGAGGGAGGGGGAGAACCAACGACGTTTACGGTTGACCATTTTAACCATACCGCGAATCATCTGCTCTGCAGCGTTGAAGTCGGCGATAACACCATCTCTAAGAGGACGAACAGTACGTATGCCGGGAGGTTCTTTCCCTTCCATCTGGTGAGCCACTTCTCCAACGGCGAGGAGTTTGTCCGTCTTATTTTCGATAGCCACCACGCTGGGTTGGTCTACCACTATTTTGTCGTTATGAATGATAATGGAATTGGCAGTGCCAAGGTCCATTGCAATTTCCTGCGTAAACGAAAAAAGTCCCATATTTTGAGATTATCTATTACTAACCCATCAAAAATATATGTTTTACAACATAATATTCAAATACTTTGCAAAGTTAAAAAATTTTTTTCATTAACAGAAGAAATTAGAAAAAATAATGAAAAAAAAGGAGAAAATCTTTTCAGACTTCTCCTTTTTATATTATCTTTTTCGAATTTTTATACTATCTCCGACCTCTTTGAATGGATTATTTGAAATATGTTTCAAGAGCATAATCAATATTCTCAAGGAGGGTATCAAGATCGCCTGTAGTCTCCGGGTTAAGTTCCTTAGCTTTGAGAGCTACGTTCTTGGCAGCTTCGAAATAATCAGCCTTGATAGCAGCTTTGCCGGCTACATCCTTCGGATCAAGAGCATTATTTTTGGCTGCTCCAACTCTAAAGAGTTTTTTGCAGACATTTTTAAGAGTCTCTACATCAACGCCATCCATTGTTGCGGCAGTGCGGTAAGCTGCAACAGAAGCATCATCATCCCCCTTACGGTCATTAATGAAGCCGAGGAGGCCGTAAAGGCTGGCAATATCAGGTGTCTGCTGAATCTGATTAGTAACCAAGGCGATTGCGTCATCCATCTTATCATCCATTACATAAGAGTTCACAAGATTATTGATGAATACAGGCTGCTTCATACCGAATTTAGCATAACCGGCATTTGCAATATCATCAATTTCTTTCTTTGCGAGAGCCTCTTTTGTTGAATCGTTTGAAGCAATATACTGCCAGCAGGCGATCTCATAAATATAATTCTGATCGCTATTGGTGTTGTTCAGACGAGCTGCCTTGAACGCTTTTGCAGCATCTTCAAGTGCATTTCCTGAATAAGCACATACACCTGCGTTGAAGAATGACTGGTTGGAGATAGAATCTGCCACTGCAGCCACAGCTTTATCAGCATATTCGCTTGTCGGAAGCGAACCATGGATATAGAAGGCATTATACGCCTCCGGGTAGAATTTCTTTTCATTGTAGAATGTTCCAGCGGCGGTATAATAATCCTCGTAGTGAGCGTTGATTTTCTTTTTTGCGTCTGTGGCAAGTTTCTGCTTCGGATCAGCGTTGTCAAGAGGAATCACTTTCACCATGTTCATATATCCGTTCACAGCCTGCTCAGCCATATTGAGGAGATTCACATCCTTGTCATTAGGATTGATTTTCTGTTTTGCCTTTGCTTTGTCGAGAGCATCAAACTCGACTTTACCAGCTATGAAGTAGGTGTTGGGGTCATTGGCAGTTTCGGGGTTTTCCATTGCCTCATTGATCAATGTGCGTGCCTCTGCGACCTTATCAATCTTACCAGCCAGTTTCTTGGCGGCATCTACATTGACCTTCTGTGCGCTAATCGAGCATACAGTCATCGAGCAAAGCGCTAATGTCAGAATTTTTTTCATGTGTATATTTTTTTGAATTATTATTGCTTGAATGCCTTTTTAGTTTTCCGAATTGCTATCTTCCTCTACATCTTCTTCAAATTCAAGATCTAAGGTTGCATCAGTTGAAGAAACCTTCATTTCAGAAGTATTGTCGGAACTTTCTTCAGCTTGAATTTCCTCTTCAACCTCCTCTTCAGGATCCGAATCAACCTTGCAGACAGAAGCAATGGTGTCTCCGCGTTTGGAAAGGTCAATAAGTTTGACTCCCTGAGTGGCACGCCCCATCACTCTTACATCTGCAACGGCAAGACGGAGTGTAATACCGCTCTGATTGATTATCATGAGGTCGTTCTGGTCGTTGACATTCTTTATGGCAACAAGTTTGCCGGTTTTATCTGTCACGTTGAGAGTTCGTACACCCTTTCCGCCTCGGTTGGTGATACGGTAATCCTCAAGGGGAGATCGTTTGCCATAGCCTTTCTCAGAAACCACCATGACTGTCTCATCATCGCTTCCGTTCATGGTAATCATGCCGATAATTTCATCATCACCTTCAAGGGTCATACCTTTGACACCTGTCGACATCCTACCCATTGGGCGCACCTTGCTCTCATGGAAGCGAATAGCATTGCCTTCACGGTTGGCAAGTATGATTTCTGAATCACCATCAGTGAGTCGGACCTGTATCACTTCATCGTCTTCACGAATTATGATTGCATTCACACCATTGGCTCTCGGTCGGGAGTATTGTTCAAGAACGGTCTTTTTAATTATACCCTTCTTTGTGCAGAAGATGAGATTGTGAGAATTGATGTATTCCTCATCATCAAGGCCCTTGACTCGAATAAAGGCGTTGACTCTGTCATCGGCATCAATATTGAGGAGGTTCTGAATGGCACGACCTTTGGAATTCTTTGCCATTTCAGGAATCTCGTAGACCTTAAGCCAATAGCAACGGCCTTTCTCCGTAAAGAAGAGCATATAATTATGGTTGGTAGCCGGATAAATATATTCTATAAAATCCTGGTCACGGGTGTTGCCTCCCTTTGCACCAACTCCACCACGATGCTGCGCACGGAATTCGGATAGGGCTGTTCGTTTGATGTATCCGAGATGAGAGATAGTGATGATCATTGGATCGTCGGGATACATATCCTCGTCATTAAAGCTGCCAGATTCATATTTGATCTTCGTGCGGCGCTCATCACCATATTTGTCGCGTACTTCAACCAGCTCGGCCTTCATAACCTCCCGGCAGACATGGTCGTTGTTTAGGATGTCATTAAGATGAGCTATCAGTTTCATAAGATCCTCAAACTCGGCACGTAATTTGTCGATTTCCAAACCGGTGAGCTGGCGGAGTCGCATTTCGACGATCGCTCGTGTCTGAATTTCGTCAAGTTCGAAACGTGCTGCAAGTTTCTGACGTGCTTCCTCTGTATTGGCAGAATGACGGATAATATGAATAACCTCATCAATGTTATCGCAGGCGATCATCAATCCCTTTAATATATGAGCACGCTCTTCAGCCTTCTTAAGTTCGTATCGAGTGCGACGAATCACAACCTCGTGACGATGTTCCACGAATGCTTCGAGAAGCTCCTTCAAATTAAGAGTCTTGGGTCGACCGTTGACCAATGCGACGTTGTTAACGCTGAAAGAGGTCTGGAGCTGCGACATTTTGAAGAGCTTGTTCAACACTACTTTAGCATTGGCATCTTTCTTTATCTCAATGATGATATTGATTTTTCCGCGAGCGGAAGTATCGGTCACATCAGCTATACCTTCTATTTTCTTCTCCTCACCGAGAGCAACGATACTCTTCACCAAGTCTGCCTTCAGCACGCCGTAAGGGATCTCGGAAATCACGATCTGGTCTGCATTGCCATCGCTTTCAATCTCTGCTTTTGCACGAAGGATGATTCTTCCTCGGCCGGTCTCGAAGGCATCTTTTACTCCCTGGATTCCGTAAATCTCGCCACCTGTAGGGAAGTCCGGAGCCTTGATATGCTCCATTAGTCCCTCGATGTCAATTTCAGGATTATCGATGAGTGCCAAGGATGCATTAAGGGCTTCAGTAAGATTATGAGGAGGCATATTGGTAGCCATTCCGACTGCAATTCCTGAAGCACCGTTTACAAGAAGGTTGGGTATTCGTGTTGGAAGCACAGCCGGCTCAGAAAGAGTGTTATCGAAATTCGGCACAAAATCCACAGTGTCCTTATCCAGATCCTCCAGCATCTCTTCACCCATGCGGGCAAGCTTTACCTCCGTGTAACGCATTGCTGCAGGGGAGTCGCCGTCGATTGAGCCGAAGTTTCCTTGACCGAATACGAGCGGATATCTGAGCGACCATTCTTGGGCAAGCCTTACCATGGTTAGATAAATGGAGGAGTCGCCGTGAGGGTGATACTTACCCATGACCTCACCCACAATACGAGCAGATTTCTTTGTATCGCCCGAGAAGGTGTTGCCGAGTTCGTTCATTCCAAAAAGCACTCTGCGATGTACGGGCTTGAAGCCGTCTCTGACATCAGGGAGCGCACGCGACACTATTACCGACATCGAATAATCGATGTAGGCGCTTTTCATTTCCGATTCAATATTAATCGGGATAATCTTATCGTCTCCTTGCATCTTTATTAATTTGTTAAATCGCAGGAAAGCCCTAAGCCGGTTAGAGGAAAGCAGTTGCTTAGCACACGCGATTCTTAGCTACAAAATTAATCAAATTTTTTATATTAGGCAAGTTAAAATAAAAAGATATATTTAAAGAAGGATATACTTTTTTGGCACGACAATTGTTATAGAATAAACATATAATATACAATTCAAACTCTTATTGGATGAAAAACGATTTTTCAAAGCAATTCCGACCTATTATTGAAGGGGCTTATGAGGAGGCGAAAAAATATAACTCGCCTTTCATTATGTGCGAGCATTTTGTGCTTGCTGCCATTCATAAGAGAGACGGATATGCGTTTAGAATTCTCGAACAGCTGCACATTCCTATTGATCAGATAGAGAATGAGCTTGACGAGTATCTGAAGGAACCTCACCAGGGAGAGGAGACGACCACTCTCTTCGAACAGCAATATAAGATTAGTGTCAGTGCTGTTCGTCAGCTTCAGCTTGCCATGGCTGAAGCAAGGAAAATGAATTCACAGGTGATAGGGGGGGAGCACATCCTTCTCGCTCTTATTCATGATAAACGAGGTATGGATAGTGAAGTTTTGAAACATATTAAAGATGAGTATCTGAATTTCGATATTTCGATTCAGAGCATAGGTCCTGGTGATTTCCCGGGTGCAGGAATGCAGCGGGGTGGTTCACAGGGTCCGACTGATGCTCTTTTCTCCGATCAGGATGAAGAGCCGGAATTCCCTAAATCGAATCCTTCTTCTTCAAAAGAAAGCAAGAGCAAGACTAAAAGCGATACTCCGGCACTCGACAAGTTCGGCTTTGATATGACAAAGGCGGCTATGGAGGGTAAGCTTGATCCGGTGGTTGGACGTGAGAACGAGATAGAGCGTCTTGCCCAGATTCTTTCACGCAGGAAGAAAAACAATCCTGTTCTCATCGGTGAACCCGGTGTCGGTAAATCGGCTATTGTGGAAGGGCTTGCT
Source organism: Bacteroides sp. (assembly GCA_014801985.1). Classification (GTDB taxonomy): domain Bacteria; phylum Bacteroidota; class Bacteroidia; order Bacteroidales; family Muribaculaceae; genus Lepagella. The sequence goes on along the minus strand of JAAVDD010000010.1, from coordinate 15,468 downwards.
CTTCGTATTGTTCAGAGAAAGGTATCACGTATTCTTTTCGACAAGCGAGTTGTTAGTCTGGATCTTCCGGGTATGGTGGCCGGCACTAAATATAGAGGTCAATTTGAAGAACGTATAAAGACTGTACTTGATGAGCTCACAAAGAATCCTGACATCATCCTTTTTATAGATGAGATTCATACAATTGTCGGGGCCGGTGGTGCTCCTGGCAATATGGATGCCGCCAATATTCTTAAACCTGCGTTGGCACGTGGAGAAATTCAATGCATCGGTGCCACTACTCTTGATGAATATCGCCAGAATATTGAGAAGGATGGTGCGCTTGAGCGTCGTTTCCAGAAGGTGATGGTCGAACCGACTTCTCCTGAAGAAACTCTTGAAATTCTAAAGCAGGTCAAGGAGAAATACGAGAACCATCATAATGTCAATTATACGGTTGGAGCCTTGGAGGCATGTGTATCTTTGACTGAAAGATATATCAGTGATCGTAATTTCCCGGATAAGGCCCTTGATGCCCTTGATGAAGCCGGTAGCCGTGTGCATATTACCAATATCGTGGTTCCGGAAGAGATTGAGGTTCTGGAAAAAGAGGTTGAGGATTTGACCGCCCAGAAGCTTTCCGCTGCCAAAGCCCAGGATTATGAGCTTGCGGCTTCGTTACGTGACAAAGTGAGCGAGACTAAAAAGCGTCTTGATAACACTAAGGCCGAATGGGAGAAAACTCTTGACGCCGAGCGTCAGGAGGTGGATGAAGATAAGGTTGCCGAGGTTGTGGCAATGATGACCGGTGTGCCTACTCAGCGTATCGCTCAGGCAGAGGGTTCTCGTCTTATTAAGATGGGGGATTCCTTAAAAGGTTCTGTAGTTGGGCAGGATGAGGCTATCCGTAAGACTGTAAAGGCCATTCAGCGTAACCGTATCGGTTTAAAGGATCCCAATAAGCCTATCGGCGTTTTCATGTTCCTTGGGCCTACAGGAGTAGGAAAGACTCTACTTGCCAAGAAGCTCGCAGAGTATCTTTTTGATTCCTCCGATTCGCTGATAAGAATGGATATGAGTGAATTCATGGAAAAATTCACTGTTTCTCGTCTTGTCGGTGCTCCTCCGGGATATGTTGGTTATGAGGAGGGTGGTCAGCTTACTGAGAAAGTACGTCGCCATCCTTATTCCGTAGTTCTTCTTGATGAGATTGAGAAAGCTCATCCGGACGTGTTCAATCTTCTGCTTCAGGTTATGGATGAAGGTCGTCTCACCGATTCCTTAGGCCGTAAGATTGACTTTAAGAATACTATTCTGATTATGACCAGCAATATTGGATCGCGTCAGCTTAAAGACTTCGGTGGCGGTGTCGGATTCAATACTGCCAATGTTTCCAAGGAACAGGCTCATGGTGTGATTTCGAAAGCTCTTAACAAAGCTTTCAGTCCGGAGTTCCTCAATCGAGTTGACGATATCATCATGTTTGATCAACTTGATAAGGATGCTATCTTCTCTATCATTGATATAGAATTGAAGGATTTCTATTCCCGAATAGAATCGCTTGGATTTAAGATGAGTCTTTCAGAGGAAGCTAAAAACTTTATCGCAGAGAAGGGTTACGACAAGAATTTCGGCGCCCGCCCGTTGAAGCGTTCCATTCAGAAATATCTTGAGGATGAGCTTGCAGAACTCATGCTTCGTCTTAATGCTGAAGGGACAATTGGCGGAGAAATCAGCGTAAGTTACAAGGAAGGGGATGAAAAATTAACAATTGATTATAAGCCCCTCATTGCGGAATAACTTCCCACATATATAATAATGGCCCCAGCCGACAAATTCGGCTGGGGCCATTATTATATATGTATTATATATGCTTGATTAGAACATAAGAGCTATTCGGAATGTGATGAATGCGAATATCCATGCCAATCCTGTATTATAGCATACTGAGAATAGAGGGTATTTCCATGATCCGGTCTCTTTTGAAATGGCTGCAAGTGTGGCAATACAAGGGAAATACAGCAATACAAAAACCATAAAGGCGAGTGCTGAAGCAGGAGTGAACGGAGCTTTTTCCGTAATTAATGAAGGTGTGCTTAGACGATCGGATAGCATATCCGCATCATCTTCGCCGACATAAAGCACTCCTAAAGTAGAGACAACAACCTCCTTAGCGGCTGCTCCTGCAAGGAGTGACACGCATGTTTTCCAGCCAAGCTCCATAGGTCTCATTACCGGTTCAACCCATTTCCCTATGTGCCCAAGAATCGAATGGCTTTGTTGATACTCATTGAGGATAAGTTCATTTGTCTTCTCTTCTCCAAGTTCAGCGAGACGGTCTGAAGGCATTTCAGAAAGAGTTTCGGTCTTGAAAGATTCTGGAATATCATTCTCTTCATATCTGGGAAAATATGAAAGAGCCCATATAACTATTGATGCGAAAAGAATAAGTCCTCCCATTTTTTTAAGATATTGCTCTGCTTTCGACCACATATTTCTCATTGTAGCCTTGAAAGTTGGCATGCGATAGGGGGGGAGTTCCATTACAAATGGCGTTTCATCAACCTTTAGCCAGAATTTACGCATGAGTTTGGCGGTGAGTATAGCTACAAGCACTCCGAGCATATATAGCCCGACAAATACCCATGCCCCGTAATGGGGGAAAAAGGCACCGACAAGAAGCACATAGATAGGTATTCTTGCCGAACAGCTCATGAATGGGTTGATAAGAATCGTAATCAATCGACTTGATTTGCTCTCTATAATTCTGGTTGACATGATTGCGGGCACATTGCATCCAAATCCCATTACTAATGGTATGAACGATTTCCCGTGAAGTCCCATCCGATGCATAAGCTTGTCCATTATGAAGGCCACACGAGCCATATACCCGGAATCCTCCATAAAAGATATGAATGTGTATAAAATCAGAATATTCGGGAGAAAGACAATAACGCCTCCAACACCACCGATTATTCCGTCAAGTATAAGGTCTTTCAGTGGGCCGTCGTTCATTTTTTCACCGATAATTCCGGATATCCAGCTCACCAAAGACTCAATCCATTCCATCGGATATGATCCAATTTCAAAGGTGGCCCAGAACATAAGCCACATAATGGCAAAGAAAATAGGGAATCCGAATAGCTTATTTGTGACAAAAGTGTCGATTATCTTAGTGGATTTTTCCTCTTTAGCCATTCCATCGGTCATGGTTTCCTTAAGGGCGCCCTGGATAAATCCATATTTCTCTGCGGCTATTGCCGAAGTTATGTCCTCATTAAGACTCTTGGTTATCTTTTCATTCTGAGTTTTTCTTATCTCCACCCATTTCTCATAATCTGGATATGGACGGAGTATCTCTTCAACTTCCGGATCTTTTTCAAGGAATTTAATAGCGAGGAAACGAGGAGAGAAATGATGGGCAATAGACCGATCTTTCTTAAATTCATCCTTAAGGAGTTTTACGGCCGACTCTATTTCAGGTCGCATAAGCACATGAATATGACGAGTATCCTGGCTTCTCATTTCATATACGTCAATGACCGTGTCAAGAAGATCATTTACTCCCTTTCCCGTAGACGCTACCGTTGGCACGATAGGAACGCCAAGCATTTTGCCTAATAATTTATAATCGAGTTTGGCACCGCTTTTTTCAAGCTCATCATACATATTTAGGTCTATCACCATGCTCCTGTTCATGTCGATGAGTTCAGTGGTAAGGTAGAGATTGCGTTCAAGGTTGGATCCCACTACAACATTAATAATGACATCAGGAGTCTCTGCCCGAAGATAACGCATTACATATAACTCCTCCGGAGAGTAGGCGGAGAGGCTATATGTTCCCGGAAGATCGACAATCTTCAAAAGATATCCTTTATAATGAATCACACCCTCCTTTGCATCGACTGTTACTCCGGCATAGTTTCCCACATGTTCTCTGGCACCAGACACCTTGTTAAATAAAGATGTCTTACCACAGTTGGGATTGCCGATAAGCGCAACATTTATGATTTTATCGTGGCGTAAATTTTTCATTTCAATATCATCATGAGCTTCTGTGTGAGCATCTGTGATGATACGAGCATTCACCCATTCCTCAAGTAGTTGTACTTCCACAAGGTCTGCTTCAGCTTTGCGAAGCGAAACCTCATAATCCATCAAGGCATATTTCACGGGATCCTGCAAAGGAGCGTTAAGAATCATGCTGACCTCGCGGCCTTTCACAAATCCCATCTCCATGACTCTTTTTCTAAAGGCTCCATGGCCGAGAATCTTGGTGATAACTCCTGTTTGCCCCGGTTTTAGTTCGGATAATCTCATTTGTGATTAGTTTTGCTATTATGGATAAATATCCTTCTGAATTCATTCTTTGTGCTAAAATCTTTTAAATTCAAGCACACTCTCAAATTTATACAAAATTAAGTCTTATTATTGGAAAATAAGAACTAAAATAAGAAAAACTCCGGTCTATAATGACAAAATACCTAATTATAGGTATGTATAATCAACCGGTTTTAAAGGATAAAGAAGAGATAAGACTATTCAAAAATTGCATAATTCAAATTGATTATGTAATTTTGTTTAACGACTTAACATGACCATGGAAAATATAAAAGAAACACGAGTTGATTTCCGGAGGAAACCGGAATGGCTGAAAATAAAGCTTCCTAAGGGATTTAAAACTCAACAGGTAGTTGGACTCCTCAATGAAAAGGGGATTCATACCATTTGTTCAAGTGGTATGTGTCCTAACAGAGCAGAATGCTGGGGAGCGGGTACGGCAACCTTTATGATAGGAGGAAATATATGTACACGTAATTGCAGATTCTGTAATGTCACTTCTGGGCGCCCATTGCCTTTGGATCCCCAAGAGATTGATGATATATGTGAATCAGTAAACCAACTTAAACTAAAGCATGTAGTCATTACCTCTGTGGATCGAGATGATCTTCCCGATTGTGGTGCATCACATTGGGCAGCAATGATTAGAGCAATACATGAAAAATGTCCCGGAGTCACAATGGAGGTTCTGATTCCGGATTTCAAAGGTAGAAAAGAACTTCTTGATATTGTGATAGCGGAGAAACCTGACATAATTTCTCATAATCTTGAGACAGTGCGTAGGCTCACCCCCGATGTTCGGACTTTTGCCACTTATGACAATTCACTTTATGTGCTTGGTTATCTTGCTGATAATGGAATGAAGGTGAAAACTGGTATAATGCTTGGACTTGGGGAGACTCGTGAAGAGATTCTTGAGACAATGCAGGATGCTCTGAAAGCAGGTTGTAGCATAATGACAATTGGACAGTACTTGCAACCAAGCAAGGAAAATTATCCTGTTCAAGATTATATTCATCCTGATTTATTTGCAGAATATGGAGAGATAGGAAAGAATATGGGATTCAGACATATTGAGAGCGGCCCAATGGTGAGGTCAAGCTACCATGCTGAAAGACATATCAACTAAGTTTCATGAATACTATAGACTTTGGTTTGGCTCCCTACCGTGAGATTTGGGAGATGCAACGTAAACTCCAGAACGAGTTGATTGCCAAGAAAAAGGAAAAAAAGTTGATAAAGAATGAGTATCTTCTTGTCGGCGAGCATTTTCCCGTGTATACCCTCGGTTTTCATGGCAATGCCGAGAATTTGCTGATTAATGAAGAGGCATTGAAAGCGCAGGGTTGTGAATGCATAAGAATAGAACGTGGAGGAGATATCACTTTTCATGGTCCCGGTCAGATAATTCTTTATCCGATTATTGACCTTGAAAAACATAACTTGGGAGTGAAAGCATACGTCTCTCTTCTTGAAGAAAGCGTATTGAATCTATTGAGGGGATACGGAATAAAGGGTGAACGTGTTGAGGGTGCCACTGGTATATGGATCGGAAAAGGAACAAGAGAGGAAAGAAAAATCTGTGCGATAGGAGTCAAGATTTCCAGAGGAATCTCAATGCATGGATTGGCGCTGAATGTTAATACTGAGCTTTCCGCTTTTTCTGCTATTAATCCTTGTGGGTTTGCCGATAAAGGGGTTACCTCTATGCAGAAGGAACTCGGCAGGAATCTGGAAATGGAGGAGGTTAAACTTAATCTTTCAGAAATATTTCTTACTCTTCTTGAAAAAGAAATATAAACAGAACACCACTGCAGAAAAAATTCCGCAGTGGTGTTCTTGTTTATGGATTTTATTTTGTTTTTTCCTCAGCTTCATATTCTCTTTCGAGAAAGAGTTTAACCTCACGGAAAAGCTTTGATGCAAAAACGAAATCATTAAGCGATTCGCTGTGGCTTCGGAAGATTGTGCGGTCATCGCCGCTCCAGTCGCAGTGACCTTTGTTGATGAAAACAATATGTTCTCCTATTCCAAGCACAGAATTCATATCATGAGTGTTGATAATGGTTGTTATGCCATACTCATGTGTAATATCACTTAAAAGATTATCAATCAGGATTGAAGTCCGCGGATCAAGTCCGGAGTTCGGCTCGTCACAGAAAAGATATTTGGGATTAAGTGCTATTGCACGTGCTATTGCCACTCGCTTTTGCATACCTCCTGAAATTTCTGACGGGTATTTAGCGTCGGCATTTTCAAGTCCAACTCGTTTGATACAGAAATGTGCTCTTTCCAATTGTTCCTCATGAGATAGATTGCTTAGCATTTTCAATGGAAACATAACGTTTCCCAATACAGTTTCATTATCAAAGAGGGCTGAACCTTGGAAAAGCATACCTATCTCCGAACGCAGCTGACGCTTTTGTTCGGCATTCAGGGAACGAAATTTTCTACCGTCGTAAAGAATCTCTCCCTCTTCGGGAGTCATAAGCCCGATTAGGCATTTCATGAATACTGTCTTTCCGGATCCGCTTTGTCCGATAATCAGGTTGGTCTTACCTGTCTCAAAAACAGCACTTATATCATGGAGAATCTGCACTCCGTCGAACCATTTAGATACGTTTTTTGCCTCGATCATTGCAGTAAGAGTTTAGTTAAGATAACGTCTGTAAGGAGGATAAGAATAGAACTCGATACCACAGCTTTGGTACTTGCCTGTCCTACTTCAAGAGATCCACCTTTAACATAATAACCATAGTAGGCAGCCACAGATGTGATGATAAAGGCGAATACCACTGTCTTAATAATGCCATACCATACATACCATTCATTAAAGAACGATTGTATGCCATAAACATAATTACCAATAGTAAGCATAGATGTGAATTCTGCAATCAAGGCTCCTCCAATAAGACCCATGAACATTGATAATACACAAAGCACAGGTACAAATAGAACGAAACCGATTATTTTAGGCAATACAATGAACGAAGCTGAATTGATACCCATAATCTCCATTGCATCTATTTGTTCGGTCACGCGCATTGTACCAATTTCAGAGGCAATGTTACTGCCGACCTTTCCTGCAAGAATCAGCGACATCATCGTGGATGAAAATTCAAGAAGAAGAATCTCTCTTGTGGCAAGACCGGTTGAATATGAAGGTATCAGAGGAGAGACAATGTTGATTTGCATCTGAATACATATCACCGCCCCAATAAAAATCGAAATGATTATCACCAAAGGTATGGAATCCACTCCGAGCTTGCTGATTTCAAAAATTAGCTGTTTGAAAAACTCTTTCCATTTTTCCGGAATACGGAAAACGTGGTTCATAAACACGCAATATTTACCGAAAGATCTAATAGAACCTATTATCATTATATTCTCAATAATATTATTTTCTTTTATAAACACTCATTCAGTTCGCAAAGTTAATAAAAAATTTGGTGTGATAATCTGATTTTATTAATTTTGTCAAAAACAAGTCAAATATAACAGATATGCTTATCATAGGTATTGCGGGAGGAACCGGCTCCGGAAAATCAACGGTAGTAAGAAAAATTATCGAGAGTCTGCCTAAGGATGAGGTAGCGGTAATTCCACAGGATTGTTATTATAATGACAATGCCCACATACCTTTGGAAGAGAGGCTGACTATGAATTATGATGAGCCGGCATCTATTGAATGGACACTACTGACCCATCAACTTAAAGAACTTAAAGAGGGGAGGGCGATTGAAATGCCGACTTACGAATTTGTTACCTGTTCCCGTCTAAAAGAGACTATTCATATTGAGCCCCGCAAGGTTGTTGTGGTGGAAGGGATTCTTGTATTATGTGAGAAAGAACTTCGAGATATGATGGATGTGAAGGTGTTTGTGGATGCTGATGACGATGAACGTCTTATACGGGTGATTCAACGCGATTGCATCGAACGCGGTCGAACACCTCAGATGGTGATCGACCGTTATCAGGAAACATTGAAGCCTATGCATGAACTCTATATCGCTCCTTCGAAGAGATATGCCGATTTAATAGTTCCACAGGGTGGACATAATTTAGTGGCTATTAAACTCCTTACTGATTATATTCGCTCTCTCCTCAACAGTGATAAGAACAACTGATTAAGTCTACGTTAATGAATTTCAAAGCAATATTTTCCAAAGACCGTCTGAAAAAATCCAATCAAGAGCAACCTGAGAAACTCACAGCAGAGGAGGAACGCGAACTGGAAGGATACCAACCGGATATGCAGACTCTTGAAATTGTCAGCGAACAGCATGATAATCTCGTCGAGATAGGTGAAGGCGAGTCGGTAGTGGAAAAAGAGGAGGTGGTGAAGATTCCGGAAAAGGGTGTGCTTCGAACCCATAATCTTGTTAAGAAATATGGCAAGCGTACCGTTGCCAACAAAGTGACCATAGATGTTACTCAAGGTGAAATTGTAGGTCTGCTTGGTCCTAATGGTGCAGGGAAAACAACCACTTTCTATATGACAGTTGGATTGATTCGACCGAATGAAGGGAAGGTGTTTCTGGATGATCATGATATAACCGATTATCCTGTGTATAAGCGTGCCCAGTTCGGTATTGGCTATCTTCCACAGGAAGCATCCGTTTTCCGCACGATGAGCGTAGAGAACAATATCCGCGCGATACTGGAGATGACCAATACCTCTAAGGAATATCAGAAAGAGAAATTGGAAATGCTTATAAAGGAGTTTTCGTTGGAGAAGGTTAGACACAATTTGGGTAATAACCTTTCCGGAGGTGAGCGCCGACGCACGGAAATTGCACGGTGTCTTGCCATCAATCCTAAATTTATAATGCTTGACGAACCTTTTGCCGCAGTCGACCCAATTGCCGTGGAGGATATTCAATCAGTGGTCTATCACTTAAAGGAGAGAAATATAGGCATCCTCATCACTGACCATAAGGCCGATTCAATCCTTGGCATAACCGATAGAGCCTATCTTCTTTTTGAAGGGAAGGTTTTATTTCAGGGTACAAGCGAGGAATTGGCAGCAAATCCAATCGTCAGAGAGAAATATCTTGGACAAGATTTTATTTTCACCAGAAAGAAATTCGATTGAATAAAAATGACAGACAATAGGGCATCGGTTTCATTATTTGCGCGCTGGGGGGTGTTGTTCGGTGTGTTCTTTATAATGTTGATTGCAGTTTCTTTGCTTGCCGGAGTAATAGGGCACTTCAACATCAACCCAAGAACATCCGGATTAATGGTTGCTGCGGTGCAGAGTATCTTTCTTTTCATTGTTCCTGCAGTGGTCTATGCAAGAGTATTTTCTCATTCGCCTTGGAAAGAACTTGATTTGATAAGGGGATTGGAATTGCGGCAGATTCTTGGTGTCGCATTGTTATTTTTTATAGGACTACCTGCCCTAAATCAGATTATATCCTGGAATGAAGGGATGACTCTCCCCGGTATTATGCGAGGAATGGAAGAGACCCTTCGTGAATGGGAGAACCAAGCACAAAAAGCAAGTGAGATGCTTTTGGATACATCCTCTTTCGGAGGAATGCTTTGTGGCGTGCTTGTGATTGGAGTATTGACCGGGATAGCAGAAGAGCTTTTTTTTCGTGGAGCAATTCAGAAAAGTATGGAGGCCAGCGGAATAAATCCATACGTGGCAATATGGTGCGCGGCATTTATTTTCTCTACATTGCATTTTCAGTTTTATGGCTTCATTCCTCGTTTGTTGCTGGGCGCTTTTTTTGGTTACCTGCTCTTTTGGTCGCGATCTTTATGGGTATCGGCATTTGCGCACGCGCTTAACAATAGTGTGGTAGTGGTTACTGCCTGGCTTACAAGAAAGGATATTATCTCAACAGATGTTGAGCAATGGGGAATCTCGACCGGCGGTTTCCCTTGGATAGCTTTGGCGAGTATTGTGCTTTTTCTATTATTGGCCATATATGGCCGTAGATTGCTTTTTTATCCATCGCTGTCGAAAATTAAACCTTTAAAAAGAAATCTTAGATAATGGCTACTCCTGGATTCAGAGAGATTCTTACAAGTATAAAGAAAGGAGATTCACTTTCACCTGTCTATGTTTTGATGGGGGAGGAGGCTTTTTATATTGATAAATTGACAGAAGCTTTTGAAAATTATCTTATACCGGAAGATGATCGAGATTTTAACCAGTCGGTGTTTTATGGAAACGACGCGGACCTTGAACTTGTGGTGTCGACTGCACAGCAATATCCTGTGATGTCTAATCGTAAGCTTGTCATACTTAAGGAAGCTCAAAGTCTTTATCAGGCAAAGACCCAATTGGAGAAACTCGCTCCTTACGTTTCTCATCCCAATAAGACGACAGTTTTTGTAATTGCATTTAAGGGGGATAAACTTAATGCTACCTCCAAACTACTTAAGGCTGCCTCCGGAACTCATGCCGTAGTGTTCAAAAGTGAGCCGGTAAAGGAATATCAACTACCTACTCATGTGAAGGATTATTGTGCTGGTCTAGGATATTCTATTGAAGAAAAGGCCGTTTCAATGTTATGCGATTACATAGGTACCCCTTTGAGTAAAATATTCGGTGAGATCAACAAGCTGATTATGATCAAAGGAAGTGAAAAGAAATTGACAGCTACCGATGTAGAGAAAAATATAGGGATTTCTAAGGACTACAATAATTTCGAATTAGTGAAATCTGTGGCCATAAAGAACTATCCGCAGACTATGAAGATTATACGCTATTTTGAAAAAAATCCAAAGACAAATCCCACAATCGTGACAAACAGTATGCTTTTTTCATTCTTTCAGAAGATATCCATTTGTCATTATCTTCCTGACAAGACTGAAAAAACTCTATTGGAGGGACTTGGATTGAAAAGCTCCTGGCAGCTGCGGGATATAAATGATGGTTTGCGGAATTATAATGCAATGCAGGCGGTCAATGCAATCCATTATTGCCGTGAATTTGATGTGAAGAGTAAGGGAGTAGGATCATATCAGAATGAATATGATCTTTTCAGAGAATTGATTTTTAAAATTTTTACTAACTGATAACATGATTTGTTATTTTTCTGGAATCGGCAATACACGTTACGCCGCAGAGAATATAAGCGGAATAATCAAGGAAGAACTTTGCTTTATACCTGAAATTAAAACCGAGTCATTGGTTTTTTCCGGTGAATCATTAGGTTTCCTTTTCCCAATTTATTCTTGGGGTGTACCTACTATTGTACTTGATTTTATAGCTGCTCTTCCAGAGGAGTTCATAAGAACAGTACGAGAAAATAAAATTCCAGTATGGATGGTCTGTACATGTGGGGATGAGACAGGGAGAGCACCTGAAATGCTTAACAAGGCACTCTTACACCGGGGATTAGAACTTAAAGGTGCCTGGAGTGTGATTATGCCGAATACCTATGTTCTTTTACCTGGATTTGATATAGATTCAAAAGAGGTGGAGAAAGAGAAGCTCAGAAATGCAGATATTAGGATTGCCGAGATAGGAGAGAGGATTAATAATGCGAAGTGGGATTGGGATATTCATTATGGATCGTTACCCGGACTACGGACTTCTCTTTTTTTCCCATTGTTTAAAAAATGGGGCATAAATTCTAAACACTGGCATTATACTTCGGCATGTGTGAAATGCGGGAAATGTGTGAGGTCTTGTGCGGTTAAGAATATCTGTATGGGAACGGATGGGCCTGAGTGGGGTCCAAACTGTCTTTCATGTCTTGCGTGTTACCATATTTGTCCTTACCATGCGGTGGAATATGGAAGAATCACAAAAGGTAAAGGACAGTATATATTTCCTTTAAGAAAATTAAAAGAAAGTCGAGATGGAAGAATTTGATAAAAGTTATTATAAAATTAAGGATGTCTCCGAATTATTGGGAGTTCCGACTTCTGCATTACGATACTGGGAAAAGGAGTTCCCGGAATGTGCTCCCCGCAGGAGTTCGACGAATATTCGATATTACACACCCAAGGATATAGAGACCCTTAGGATGATAAATTACCTGTTAAAGATTAAGGGGCTTAAAATAGAAGCTGCAAAAGAACAGATGAGATCTAACAGGAAGAATATTTCAAAGAGAGTTGATATAATTGAAAGCCTTACGGAGACAAGAAACGAACTTGAGAAATTATTGTTAGCTCTACAGAAAAGGAGATAAAGAGAATGAACTTGGAAGATTTGAACTTGCAGCAAAAGGAGGCTGCTACTTTTGAGGGGCGTAACCTGCTTGTACTTGCCGGAGCCGGAACAGGAAAAACCAGAACAATCATAGCAAGAGCGAAATATCTGCTTGATAAAGGTGCGCGGCCCTCACGTATGCTTATACTATCGTTTACCAGAAAATCTGCAAGAGAGATTGTGTCTCGTCTTCAATCGGGCACTCAGGCTGATACCCGATCTTTAAAGGGTCAGACATTTCATTCATGGTGTATGGAGATAATTGAGCAGAATCCGGGAATATTCAATTTCGGGAAGTTTTCTGTAATAGATGAAGAAGATAGGGAAAGTGCTTTTCGGCTTGTATGTGGACGCCACTTTAAAAAGAGTAATTTCATTGAACCGAAACAACTTGCCGAGGTTTATTCTTATGTGGTCAATGCAAGATGTAACCTCTCGACTGCACTCGCTAATCGTCTTTTCAATGGGAGGATGGATGATGAGACAAAGGAAAAGATTTTAAAAAAATTGCCCGTCTATCAGGAGGTGATAAAGAAATATATGGCTTTTAAAGCAGAAAGAAGATATCTGGATTATGATGATATTCTGCAAAAAGTGGCAATAGGACTAAAAAAGAATCCCGAGGCGGCCGATTTCATCGCCAGTGGATATGATCATATCTTGATCGACGAGATGCAGGACACCAATCCTCTACAGTATCTTCTTCTGGAAGCGTTTTGGTCACGCTGTAATCTTTTCTGTGTGGGAGATGACGCTCAATCAATTTATGGATTCCGTGGAGCGGATTTCAATTCCATACATTATTTCCCTTTGATTGTACCAGACTCAAAAGTGAAGAAATTGACAATAAACTATCGGTCTACTCAAGAGATCCTTGATCTTTCCAATTGGGTCCTTGCTCAATCTCCACTTAATTATGATAAGAAGTTGGTTGCTCATCGTGGAAAGGGAGAGTTGCCGGTAATATGTCATTTCCATCAGGAATGGGATATGGCGCGTGATATTGTGATGAGGATAAAGAATTCTCAAGGAGAGGAGGGATGCGCGTATAAGGAAAATATGGTATTGTCGCGTTCCAACTGGGGATTAAAATCGGTGGAGGCCTGCTTAGTGGAGGCCCAGATTCCGTATGTGGTTTATGGTGGTACTTCTTTGATGGCGTCAGCTCATATAAGGGACATTGTTTCGTCTCTCAGGGTTGTGGCTAATCCGCGAGACGAATTGGCCTGGGAACGTTATCTATGTCTTTTCCCAAGAATCGGAGAAATCACAGCTGCGAAAATAATAGACAAGCTGATCGATAAAGATACATTGGAGGAATGCGTTGAGGTGTTGGGAAACGAGAAGGGGCTGGATCCCGATATCTCTACAACTCTTTTAAATATCAAGATGCTTGAAATTGAAGTCAACAGAGCTATTGAAGCTGCAATGAGAGGACTTCAAAGGGTGTTGGCTCATAAATATAAGGATGATTGGGAACGTAGAAAAAAGGATATTACGCTTCTTGAAAGAATTGGAAGGGGATCTGAGAGTCTGACCGCTTTCCTATCAGATTATGTCCTCGATCCCTCATTGGGAACCGGATTGAAAGGGGAGGGTGACCCGGAGGATTGTGTGACCCTAACCACAATTCATTCGGCAAAAGGATTAGAGGCGAAAAACTGTTACTTAATCAATGTCAATTTCAATCAGTATCCTTCTCCTAAAGCAGTAGCCAATGGAGAGGAAGCGATTGAGGAGGATCGCAGATGTCTGTATGTGGCCTTGACACGCGCCAAAGACCGTCTTATAGTTTATCGTACACATAGGGCCGTGCAAGTAATAGATCCGAGCGATATAGACGAGTTTGAGGCCTCTAAACTTTATTTCCTTAATAATCTTCCTGACGAGCTCTATAAAGCCGAGAATTTGCGTGGAAGAGCTAAAGAATGGGGATTCTATAAGGGTGGCGGAATATCGCTTCAGGATTGTGAGGAATTTGATTTCTCATAAAAATCACAATATTCCAATCTCCTCAAACATTTTTCTATAAAATTCCGCTTTGAATTCAAGCTTCATAGGATAGGCCCTTGAAGTCGAAGGCATCCTGAATATTAAGAGGGGATTGTTAGGCTCGATTTCAGCCACAATCTTCTCTCCCATTTTGGGTAGAGGTGTGGAAGTCAGATCGGCAATCACTGAAGCTGCCTTTTCTCCTGTAGTGGCCACAGCATGGCAGTCGGGCATTTTGTTTAGGAGATCGAACAGCGGCACCGGTTCAACAATCTCAAGGAATTTATCGGAAGCGTTACCTTTTAGTCTTCGAGCTTTTCTCACCGTATCATTCAAAGCAATTTTTTTCTCCGTCATTAAATCGATTATTGCTTCCAAATCATAATCCTTCTCACCGGGAATAAGCAGGGCATCTTTATCTCCAAGGAAGATGAGCCCCATTATTTTCCAAAAGTCATTTGTTCTATTGGGATAATAGAAGTCCATATTCCATCTTTTCGCCTGAGGAGGAAAAGTTCCCATGATTAATATTTTTGCACCAGTTGGAATAAAAGGTGCCCAAGGGTGTGATTCAATTTCAATATCCATATCTATTGTCCATTTTTATATATAACTAAATTAAGAACAAAGAGGATGGGGAAAAGATTATCTATTGGCGCTAAATTTGATATATTAGAAAAAAAGAAGATTCATTTATAAATGAATCTTCTAATTAAGTGTCCAGGATGAGACTCGAACTCACACGATCTAACGATCACTACCCCCTCAAAGTAGCGCGTCTACCAATTCCGCCACCTAGACAAAGTGAATATATTTTGAGCGAAAAACGGGACTCGAACCCGCGACCCCGACCTTGGCAAGGTCGTGCTCTACCAACTGAGCTATTTTCGCAATTAGTGTCCAGGATGAGACTCGAACTCACACGATCTAACGATCACTACCCCCTCAAAGTAGCGCGTCTACCAATTCCGCCACCT
>JAAVDD010000009.1 GCA_014801985.1 Bacteroides sp. | reverse complement strand
AGTTTCCTTTAAAAAGAATAATGACGAGTCAAAAAGAACGAGTTTTAGCGTTCAAGATTCTTTCATCTACTTAGTGAATCATATATCGATTAATTGTTAGTAGCTACTTATTTTGAAAATAATTATTGTAAATATATTGCAAAAGTTTGTATAGATACTTAATTTAGCAAATATATGATAATTGCCTGTTCTCAATAGAACAAACTTAATTTCTTTTCTGAAACTTAAGCCAAGGTTGATACATATATCGATGATTCCCTGTATCGTTAAAACGGGATAGTTAATCCATCCATATATTTAATAATTGAGAGTGATGAGAAGATTATATATTGTTGCGCTGTTCCTGTCACCAACCTTGATAGTATTCGCGAAAGATAGATTCTATTATTCAGGCGATAAAAAAATAAAGCTGAAAGAGGTAAAGGGAAAGGAGGTGGTGATTATACCGACAGTCACCAGCCAGATAGCAAGGATGTCAGCACTTGCGGAATCCCGAAAAATACAGGATGAACGGCTGGTAATAAATGTAGTGTCGGATGGCAGCCCGTCGCTGAAGACCATGAAGAGTATGTCGGTGCCGGTACGGACAGAGAAATGCTATATTGATTCCCAAGGTCTGGAGCTGACGCCGACCGGATATATCAACTTGAAACTAAAGAAAGAGGAGGATATCGATTTGCTCAAAAGAAGAGCTGCCGAATTCGGACTGGATATCACGGAGCAGAACAAGTATATGCCTCTGTGGTATGAGCTGGTCATCAATTTCGAGAATGAGGAATCGGTGATGGATATCGCCAATCGCCTTTACGAGACGGGAGACTTTGCATCCTGTTCCCCTGCCTTCTCCTTTGACGGAAGAGAAGAGGTGAAAATTACTCCGGTGGCTTCCGATAATAAAAAATAACAGAAAATGGAGGAATGTGGAATATATTAATGGATAATCAAGGGATTCTTCCGTAAGGGAAAACACTTTGATTATAATACTTTAGAATCCGGTGCATCTGCATTTCTACCATCGGCTATCCTCTTTGGGAAATTTAAAGTTGGAATCTCAGATTAAATGCGTTATCTTTGCAAAATAGATGATTATGTGATATGGAGAAAGCAGTGAGATATCCGATCGGCGAGCAATCCTTCGAGAATCTTCGCGAAGGAGGGTTCCTCTATGTAGATAAGACCCCGTTCATTGAGAAAATAATCAATGGGTCGAAATACTATTTCCTCGGTCGACCCCGCCGATTCGGGAAAAGCCTTTTCCTATCCACAATGAAATGTTTCTTCGAGGGGAAACGCCATCTATTCAAGAATCTCTACATTGATTCCACCGACTGGGATTGGGAGCCGTATCCTGTGCTATACCTTGATCTCAATCCTCAGCAATATGAAGATGATGAAACATTGGATCTTCATATTGAAAGATTTCTAAAGAAGGAGGAGGATAAATGTAATATCATCCCTGATGTTCCGAA
Source organism: Bacteroides sp. (assembly GCA_014801985.1). Classification (GTDB taxonomy): domain Bacteria; phylum Bacteroidota; class Bacteroidia; order Bacteroidales; family Muribaculaceae; genus Lepagella. Next base: position 25,106 of record JAAVDD010000009.1, on the reverse strand, counting down.
TCATTCGGCTCGTTTTGCCGATCTTATAGAGACAATGTCAAATAAGACCGGCAAGGGGGTTGTGATCCTCGTGGATGAATATGACAAGCCCCTTGTCAACAATATCCACAACCGCGGTCGCTTCGAGATGTACCGCGACAAATTGGCTGCCCTCTATTCCAATTTCAAGAGTTCGGCTGATTACATACGATTGGTTTTCCTTACAGGTGTAAGCAGATTCGGAAAACTGAGTGTCTTCTCGGGTCTGAACAATATCAGAGATATATCCTTCTTCCCGGAATATGATGCAATCTGCGGGATAACTGAGGAGGAACTTAAGGTTAACTTTCAAGAAGGGATCAGTTCGCTTGCACAAAAATTTAAGAGAAGCTATGATGAAGAGCTTTTGAAACTGAAACGTCATTACGACGGCTATCACTTCTCGGAGGAATCACCGGATATGTATAATCCTTTCTCACTCCTTCAAGTGATGGCTAACCGTAGGTACAGCAACTATTGGATTGACTCCGGCAAGCCGCGCCTCCTTGCCGAACAGCTGAAACGTACCGATACCGAACTTGAGAAGCTCCTTCATATACGCTGTGACCAGACTGCCCTTGCCGGACTCGACATTGACAGCATCTCGCCCGTATCCCTATTCTATCAGACAGGCTATCTCACCATCAAGGACTATGATTTCGATGACGACATCTACACCCTGGGTCTTCCCAATGAGGAGGTGAAACAGGGATTTTTCCAGTTTCTGCTCCCATATTATTCTTCTGTCAGGGAAACGGAATCGAGGGTGTTTGTGGTTGATTTCCGCAAAGAGATGGAGGAGGGTCGCGTTGACGATTTCATGAAGCGTCTGCAGTCGATGTTTGCAGGGATCAGTTATGAGATGAAGTTTGACGAGGAGCGGAATGTGCAGAATGCAATCCTGATCCTCTTCTCGCTGATAGGGATGAACGTTGACACGGAGGTGCGCACTTCCGACGGCCGCATCGACATCCTTGTGCGCACCGACAAATATGTCTATGTCATGGAGCTTAAATATGACTCCACAGCCGAAGAGGCGCTTGCACAGATAGAACGCAAGGAATACGCCCTCCCCTGGGCCATCGACCGTCGCGAGGTGATAGAGATAGGAATAAACTATTCCTCCGAGAAGCGACGCATCGACGACTGGAAGAGGAGATAAATCTCAAATTTTCTAAGAAAAAAATCGGGGATTTTGAAATAAAACAGGAAAAGAATTTGTAATTTTGACAGAAATATTGCGTGATGAACCTCTTTATTCTTATTGTAAGCGTAAAGAGACCCTATGGCGCAACCGTAAAAGTCAAGGAACGATGTATTACAAATACGATTATCTGGTGATAGGCTCAGGCATCGCCGGCATGAGCTTCGCTCTAAAAGTGGCCCGCGAAGGTGGAAAAGTGGCTATGATATGCAAAACCACTCTCGACGAGGCTAACACTTATTTTGCACAAGGTGGAGTGGCTTCAGTCACTAACCTCGAAGTAGACGATTTTGACAAACATATCAGCGACACCATGATCGCCGGAGACTGGCTGAGCGATCCAAAGGCAGTGGAGAAAGTGGTGAAGAATGCCCCCGAACAGATCCGCGAACTGATAGGATGGGGTGTCGATTTCGACAAGAAAGAGAATGGCGAATTCGACCTGCACCGCGAAGGAGGACACTGCGAATTCCGAATACTCCATCATGCCGACAACACCGGCGCCGAGATACAGCAGAGCCTCGTGGAGGCCGTGAAGCGCAATCCGAACATCGATGTGTTCGAGCATCATTTCGCAGTGGAGATCATCACGCAACATCATCTCGGAAAGATCGTGACGCGACGCACCCCCGATATCACTTGCTACGGAGCATACGTTCTTGATGAAGAGAAAGGGCGCGTCGACACATTCCTCGCAAAAGTGACGGTCATGGCCACGGGTGGAACCGGCGCCGTCTACACCACCACCACCAACCCCCTCATCTCGACCGGCGACGGAATAGCAATGGTCTACCGTGCCAAGGGAAACGTCAGGGACATGGAGTTCATACAGTTCCATCCCACAGCCCTATACCATCCGGGCGACCGACCCTCATTCCTGATAACCGAGGCCATGCGAGGATACGGAGCCGTGTTGAAAAACCTCGATGGCGAGGAGTTCATGCAAAAATATGATCCGCGCCTCTCGCTTGCACCGCGCGATATAGTGGCACGCGCAATAGACTCCGAGATGAAACTACATGGACACGATCATGTATATCTCGATGTGACACATAAGGATCCGGAGGAGACTAAGAAACACTTCCCCACAATATATGAGAAATGCCTTTCGTTAGGAATAGACATAACGAAGGATATGATTCCCGTGGCCCCGGCAGCCCACTATCTCTGCGGAGGCATCGATGTGGATCTTGACGGAAGAAGCACCAACATCGACCGCCTCTATGCCATCGGGGAATGCAGCCGCACCGGTCTGCACGGTGGAAACCGCCTTGCCAGCAATTCACTCATCGAGGCAGTGGTATATGCCGATGCCGCTGCAAAGGATGCCCTGAAGAGAGTGAAGGGGATAGACCTGCGCACGGATGTGCCCGAATGGAACGATGAAGGCACTGCACATCCGGAGGAGATGGTGCTGATCACTCAATCGGAGAAGGAGGTGAACCAGATTATGTCCTATTACGTTGGTATCGTTAGGAGCGACCTGAGATTGAAACGCGCATGGAACCGTCTCGACATACTATATCAGGAGACTGAAGATCTCTTCAAGAGAAGCAAACCATCGCGCCAGCTTTGCGAACTCCGCAACATCATAAATGTTGGATATCTTGTGATGCGTCAGGCCATGGAGCGTAAGGAGAGCCGTGGGCTGCACTTCACTGTCGATTATCCTCATCCAAAGATTGAAAAATGACTAAAAAAATAAAAAGCCTCACAGGAGCGGCACTCGTGGTCGCAATGGCGGGAATGAGCTTTGGCGTCTCGGCGCGTCAGAGCCATGAGGCTGCGCTCAGCCGCAACCTCAACACCTTCAACTCCATCGTAAAGGAACTCGACATGAATTATGTCGATTCCCTAAAACCCGATGAGAGCTTGAAAAAAGCGATCAACGCCCTTTTGACCACCATCGATCCATATACCGAATATTACGACACCGACGATCAGGAGCAGTTGCAGCGAATGACCACCGGCGAATTCGGCGGCATTGGCAGCTACATAATGCAGCGCGACGGAAAGAGCTACATATCCGGACCTATGGAGGGCGCTCCGGCGGCACGTGCCGGCCTGAAGGCCGGCGACCATATCATACGTGTCGACACCACGGATGTCTCCGCAATGGGGAGCGACGCAGTGACCAAGCTCCTTCGGGGGCAGCCTGGAACCACGGTCAATGTCACCGTAAACCGCCCATACGTTGCCGACAGCATCATCTCGGTGGCTATCGAGCGTGCGAAGATTCAGGAGCAGAGCGTGCCCTACACCGCAGTGAAGGGAAACACCGGATATATACGTATCACCAGTTTCATCGACAAGACCCCGCAGGAGGTGAAGACTGCGCTGGAGGAGTTCAAGGCTAATCCGGCGGTGGAGAATATCGTGCTCGACCTTCGCGGGAATGGCGGAGGTCTCGTGGAGAGTGCTGTGGAGGTGGTGAGCAATTTCGTTCCGAAAGGGACTGAGGTGTTCCGGATGAGATACAAGGATCCTTCCCAGGAGAAGATCTACAAGACCACCCGCAATCCCATCTTCCCCGACATACCTCTGGCAGTCCTGATTGACGGAGGCACAGCATCGGCCTCCGAGATCACGGCCGGTGCGCTTCAGGATCTCGACCGCGCGGTGCTCGTCGGAAGCCGTAGCTATGGTAAGGGATTGGTGCAATCCACGCGCCCGCTCCCTTATTCCGGAGTGCTGAAAATCACCGTAGGTAAATATTACATCCCTTCAGGCCGTCTGGTGCAGGCCCTCGACTGGTCTCATCGCAATCCCGATGGCTCGGCTGCACGTGTGCCCGACAGCCTCACCAATGTATATCACACATCCCGCGGACGCGAGGTGCGCGACGGCGGTGGACTTCGTCCGGATTCAACCGTGAATTGGGGCACAGCCAACCGACTTGTCTATAATGCCGTGGCCGACAACTGGATTTTCGATTTCGCCAATCGTTATGCTGCCGAGCATCCCACGCTCGTGGCCGCAGAGGAGTTTGAGATCAGTGATTCATTATATTCCGATTTCAAGAAAAGCATCGACCCTGAGAAATTCAAATACGACAAGGTGTGCGAGGAGATGATGAAGGCTCTCCGGGAGACCGTCGAGGTAGAGGGATATATGAATGATGAGACAAAGGCTCAGATCGATGCCCTTGTCAAGCTTCTCACCCATAATCTTGACCACGACCTTGACACCCATCGTCGAGAAATTGAGGAATATCTGGGTGCGGAAATTGCCAGCCGATATTATTACGACCGCGGAAAGATAGGATATGAGCTCAACCGTGACAAGGGTTTTGACAAAGCGGTGGAGATTCTTAACGACCGTGCCCTTTACAATAAGATATTGGGGTTGTAGGGTTGTCGGGTTATAAGGTTATAGGGTTATAGCTCCAATAGTTCCAATAGTTCCAATAGTTCCAATAGTTCCAATAGCTCTAATAATTCCAATTCCTCCCAAGATAACACCAAATGACACTGAAAGAAGCCGATCTCCTTTTCGCCGGCAAGACAAGAACCGCTGCCGTGGAGAAAGGATTGAAAGATAAGGATTGCCGAAGGATCTTCCTCGGCGGATTGCCGGGGAGTTCTCCGGCAATGCTTTTTGGCACTCTCTCCACCGGAGGGCGACCCGCTCTCGTTGTGGCCGATGACATGGATGCCGCCGGATACATATATCATGATCTCTGCCAGATATTAGGGGAGGAGAGCGTGGCGATTTTCCCAAGTGGATATAAGCGCGACATAAAGTATGGACAGCCCGACCCTCCTCAGCAGATCCTGCGCACCGAGACTCTCGATGCCATTCGTCTTTCTGAAACCAAGAAAGGGAAGAAGGGGGCAGGTGAGGAGATGCTGCGATATGTCGTCACATATCCGGAGGCATTGGCAGAGAAAGTGGCCGACCGCGAGGAGTTTGAGGTGGCGAGTGTCAACATAAAGAAAGGCCAGAAACTGCTCCTCTCCGAATTGGTGGAGAGACTGCGTCTGCTCGGCTTCCACGAGACTGAATACGTCTACGAACCGGGGCAGTTCGCACGCCGAGGATCCATTGTGGATGTCTATTCCTATTCCCACGAACTTCCCTATCGAATCGATTTTTTCGATGACGAGGTCGATTCGATGCGTAGTTTCGAGGTGGAGACCCAGCTGAGCGAGAAGCGTCACGACACGGTTAGCATCGTTGCGCCCGGAGCCTCCGAAAGTGGGGAGAAGGGGATATCCCTGCTCGAATATATGCATCAGGATACGGTGGTGTTCTGCCGATCCATCTCCTATATGCTCTCGCGCGTAAAGGCCATAGGGGAGGAGACATTCTCTTCCTCAGCCCTTATTGCTGATGAAGGGGATCAGGAGGCGATGAAGAAAGTGGTGGATTACGACCTCTTCGCCCGCCGATTTGCAGGGATGAAGGGCGTGGAGTTTGGCCCCGGCAATCCTCCCGCCGATTTGCATCCCGACCTCTCGATCAATTTCGGCTGCACCCCTCAGGCCCTCTACCATAAGAATTTCAACCTTATAGCCGATAGTTTCCGGGATTTTCTCTCAAAGGGTTTTGAAATATATATCCTCAGCGACTCCGCCTATCAGACCGACCGTCTGAAGGCCATATTCGAGGATCGCGGCGATGACATACGTTTCACTCCCGTGAAACGCACTATCCATGAAGGGTTTGTCGATAATGAGAGGAAACGCTGCTTCTTCACCGACCATCAGATTTTCGACCGCTTCCATAAATATAATCTCAAGAGCGATCGTGCGCGGAGCGGCAAACTCGCCCTTTCGCTGCGTGAGTTGAATCAGATAGAGGTGGGGGATTATATAGTTCATATCGATCATGGAATCGGTCGTTTCGGAGGTCTTGTGCGCACGGATGTCAACGGCCACCCGCAGGAGATGATAAAGCTCCTATATCAGAACGACGACCTTATCCTTGTCAGCATCCACGCTCTCCATAAGCTCTCCAAATACAGGGGGAAGGAAGGGGTGCCTCCGAAAATCAACAAACTCGGCACCGGCGCATGGAACCGACTAAAGGAGAAGACGAAGACCAAGCTCAAGGATATTGCCCGCGACCTGATAAAACTTTACGCCGCGCGCCGCGAGGAGAAGGGCTTTGCATTCAGCCCCGACAGCTATCTGCAACAGGAACTGGAAGCCAGCTTCATATATGAGGACACCCCCGACCAGATGAAGGCTACACAGGCTATAAAGGCCGACATGGAATCGGCTAAGCCGATGGATCGCCTTGTATGCGGCGATGTGGGATTCGGAAAGACTGAGCTGGCAGTGCGAGCCGCTTTCAAGGCTGCCTGCGATTCCAAGCAGACGGCAGTGCTTGTGCCCACAACAGTGCTCGCCATGCAGCATTACCACACATTTGCCGACCGGCTCAAGGATCTCCCCGTGCGCGTTGAATTCATCTCTCGCGCAAGGAAGCCTAAGGAGGTGAAGCAGATTCTCGCCGATCTGGAGGAGGGGAAGATCGACATCCTCATAGGCACACATAAAATCATCGGAAAGGGTGTGAAATTCAAAGACCTCGGCCTTCTCATCGTGGATGAGGAGCAGAAATTCGGTGTGGCCGTAAAGGAGAAGCTGAAGCAGATGAAGGTGAATGTCGACACGCTGACAATGAGTGCCACCCCGATTCCCCGCACCCTTCAGTTCTCACTGATGGGTGCACGCGATCTTAGTTCGCTCAACACCCCTCCCTCCAATCGTCATCCGATTGTCACCAACGTCAGCACTTTCGATGATGATGTGATATCCGAGGCAGTCAACTTCGAGCTTAGCCGCAACGGGCAGGTCTTCTTCATATCAAACCGTATCGAGAATCTTACCCATATCGAAGCTACTCTGAGGCGACTCATACCGAATATCCGCATCGTGACCGCCCACGGACAGATGCCCCCTGAGAAGGTGGAGCAGGCCATCATAGATTTCTCCAACCATGATTACGATGTGTTGCTCTCCACGACCATCGTGGAGAACGGCATCGATATGCCTAACGTCAACACCATCCTCGTCAACAACGCCCAGAACTTCGGTCTCAGCGAGCTCCATCAGTTGCGCGGGCGTGTTGGGCGCAGCAATCGCAAGGCTTTCTGCTATCTTCTTGTGCCTCCGGGAGCGGCGCTCACTCCTGTGGCCCGGCGCCGTCTGCAGGCCATAGAGAATTTCAGCGATCTCGGATCGGGAATACACATTGCGATGCAGGACCTCGACATCCGTGGTGCCGGAAATCTGCTGGGGGCCGAACAGAGCGGTTTCATTGCCGATTTGGGTTATGAGGCATATCAGAAGATTCTAAAGGAATCCGTAATAGAATTGAAGACGGAGGAATTTGGCGATACATTCACAGATCTCAGTGCAGGGAAGGATGACGAGTTTTCAGCCGATTGCACCATCGAGAGCGACCTTGAACTGCGTCTCCCTGCCGAATATGTTCCCCAGGAGCATGAACGTATCTCCCTTTACCGTCAGCTCGACAATATGGAGCGTGCGGAGCAGACCGAGGAATTCAGCCGTCAGCTCCGCGACCGTTTCGGAGCAATCCCTTCCACCACGGAGGAGTTGATAAAGGTGGTTCCGCTCCGTCTTTCAGCCAAGCGGTTGGGTATAGAGCGTCTGGTATTGAAAGGCGGCAAGATGCGTGCCTATTTCGTGGGCGACGACAACAAAGCCTATTACGGCAGCAAGGCATTCGGTCGCGTGTTGGGGTGGATGCAGAAGAATATGCTGCGCTGTAATCTCAAGGAGGTCAACGGGCGTCGACTCATCCTTGTGGAGAAAGTCGGCAGCGTCAGCGATGCCCTCGAAGTCCTGACAGGGATAGAAGCAACGGAGGCTTTGTAATGTGTATATCTGAATACTTACTTATGATATTTGTATAGAAACCAACTGCATATAATCCAATCTTGGAATTAAAATATTACCTTGAAACGCAAACCTGGCCGGCTCATTGCAGAGCCGGCCAGGTTCGTTTATATTTTATTCAGGGTTATTGATTCTTCTTTGCGAGCAAATCGCGGATCTCGGTGAGAAGCACTTCCTCCTTTGTAGGTTCCGGTGCGGGAGCGGGAGCCTCTTCCACCTTCTCCTCCTTCTTCATAAACTTCATGGTGTAGCGAAGGGCCATGAAGATGCAGAGGGCTATGATGAGGAAATCAACGATATTCTGGATGAACATACCATAATTGAACGTAACAGCCTCTTGAACCACCACTCCGGCGGCATCCTTCACCTCCGGACGAAGCACGGTGGAGAGGTCGCTGAATTTCATGCTCCCTGTTGCAAGCGACACAACCGGCATAATGATATCGTTGACAAGTGAAGTGACAATCTTTCCGAACGCCCCGCCGATGATGACACCGATAGCCATGTCGATTACATTACCCTTGAGGGCGAATTCCTTAAAATCCTGGATAAATTTTCCCATAGTAAAAAAGCAAATATGAAGTTTTAAATAATTCAAAGAGAAAACAGAAAGAGGAATTCCCTCAAATCCGTCACACTCGGAATCTTCCTCTCCTGAAAGGAAATGGAAAAAAACTAAGTTATGTGAAATCTCTACAAATATAAACCGAATCAGGGCAAAATGTTCAAAATAAGTTAAAACAAAATTAAAAACGAGATGAATTTTTAGGATATATGGGGGAAATGTCAGAAAAAATTTGTAAATTTGCAGATGAAGAAAAAGGTAAGGGTTCATTTATCGAATCTAAAGGAAAAAACTTCACAAAGAAAGTAAAGAGAAGCACAAAAATCATAACCCAATATATAAACAATATATTAATAAAAAAACAATGACAAAGATTGGTATCAACGGCTTTGGCCGTATCGGACGTTTCGTGTTCCGTGCCTCTACAAAGAGAGATGACATCGAGGTAGTTGCAATCAACGACCTTCTTCCCGTAGATTACATGGCATACATGCTTAAGTATGACACAATGCACGGTCGTTTCGACGGCACCGTAGATTATGATCTCGAGAAGAGCCTTCTTATCGTAAACGGCAAAGAGATCCGCGTTACTGCATGCCGCGACCCGAAAGAGATCGGCTGGGGCGAAGCAGGTGCTGAGTATGTTGTTGAGTCAACCGGTCTTTTCCTCACTCAGGAGAAAGCTCAGGCTCACATCGAGGCAGGCGCAAAATATGTAGTGATGTCTGCTCCTTCAAAGGATGCTACTCCTATGTTCGTTTGCGGTGTTAACGAGAACACTTACGTTAAGGGCACTCAGTTCGTTTCTAACGCATCTTGCACCACTAACTGTCTTGCTCCTATCGCTAAGGTCCTCAACGACAAATTCGGTATCGTAGAAGGTCTTATGACTACTGTTCACTCTACTACTGCTACTCAGAAGACTGTTGACGGTCCTTCTATGAAAGATTGGCGTGGTGGTCGTGCCGCTTCCGGCAACATCATCCCCTCTTCTACAGGTGCTGCTAAGGCTGTAGGTAAAGTTATCCCTGAGCTCAACGGTAAGCTCACCGGTATCTCTATGCGTGTGCCGACTCTCGACGTTTCTGTAGTTGACCTTACTGTAAACCTCGCTAATCCTGCTACTAAGGAGGAGATCTGCGCTGCAATGAAAGAGGCTTCTGAGGGCGAACTCAAGGGCGTGCTCGGCTACACTGAGGATGCTGTCGTTTCTTCCGACTTCCTCGGCTGCCCCCTCACTTCTATCTTCGACGCTACTGCCGGCGTTTATTTGACCGACAAGTTCGTGAAGGTTATCTCTTGGTATGACAATGAGATCGGCTATTCTAACAAGGTGCTCGACCTCATCGCTCACATGAAGAAAGTGAACGGCTAATAGCCCGCAAAAAGATTCTTACAAAAGACTCTGAAGAGAAATCTTCAGGGTCTTTTTTCATTTTTTAGACCTCGGAATATTGCTGTAGTGAAATATTTTGCTAATTTTGTAGAAGCAAATCAAAAATATGAAAGACATGACAAAAGAGAAACCTATATTGGTGATTTCAAGTGGCGCCGGAATAAGCGCGGAAAGCGGCATAAAGACCTTCCGCGATGCCGACGGACTCTGGGAGAATTATCCCGTGATGCAGGTGGCTTCAGCCGACGGGTTCCGTGCAAACCCCGCACTCGTGCATCAGTTCTACAACGAGCGCCGCAAGCAGCTTATTCATGCCCAACCCAACGATGCCCACCGCATCCTCGTGGAGCTGGAGAAAGACTATGACGTCTATGTCATCACTCAGAACGTCGACGATCTCCATGAGCGCGCCGGCTCGAGCAAGGTGCTCCATCTTCATGGAGAGTTGATGAAGATCCGCTCGGTCAGCGACCCCGACTATATAGAGAGCCTCGACATAGAACATCTTGAGACCAGCCCTGAGACTCGCGGACGCCGTGGTGACCTCATGCGCCCCCACATCGTATTCTTTCAGGAGCCGGTCCCCATGATAGAGGAGGCCGCCCGCATAGTCTCTATGGCCGACATATTCGTGGTCATCGGAACCTCCCTCGTGGTCTATCCCGCTGCCGGTCTGCTCCAATGTGTAAGACCCGGAGTGCCGATATATTATATCGATCCCAACCCGGCATCCACAGCAGGAGTGAGCGATGTGACGGTGATTCGCAAGACAGCTTCACAAGGCCTCCGGGAGCTTAAAGACATCCTCGAAAAGGGGAAATGACGGGGATAAATTGCAAAAAGTTATTCCCAAAGGGTAATTTTACCCATTTTTATGTTTTTAAACATTCAAAAAGTTATAATACCTGCGTAAAATTTGTATTATATTTGCGCTATAACTTCTACCGGAGATATGAAGTCGTGAAAAAAGCGGTCATCATGAAGCGAATCAGACCGGCGGCAACGTATGGAAGGGAAGAGATTGTACGAACTGAAAATCTAAGAAACGATGGCAAAAGTAAAAGGAGCGATCACCGTCAATGTAGAGCGGTGCAAGGGCTGCGACTTATGCGTAGTGGCTTGTCCGACCGACACTTTGTCGCTGCAGCCTAACGAAGTGAACGACCGAGGTTATCATTACGCCTACATGGCGAATCCGGAAAACTGCACTGGCTGCTGTTCCTGCGCGTGGGTATGTCCCGACGCGTGCATTGAGGTCTATCGCGTCAAGGTAGACTGACGAGCTAATCATCTGACCTGTCACCACCAAGAAAACACAAAAAAAAGGTATGAAAGAGGAAGTGAGATTAATGAAGGGGAATGAGGCGATAGCCCACGCTGCAGTCCGCTATGGATGCGATGGATATTTCGGCTATCCCATCACTCCGCAGTCGGAAGTGCTGGAGACTCTTGAAGAACTTATGCCGTGGGAGACCACAGGCATGGTAGTGCTTCAGGCCGAGTCGGAGGTTGCGGCTATTAATATGGTTTACGGAGGGGCGGCCAGCGGTAAGGCCGTGATGACTTCTTCATCTTCCCCCGGCGTGAGCCTAAAACAGGAGGGTATCTCCTATATCGCGGCAGCTTCTCTGCCGGCGTTGATTCTTAACGTAATGCGCGGAGGTCCCGGTCTGGGAACCATCCAGCCGTCGCAGGCCGATTATTTCCAAGCTGTAAAGGGCGGCGGACATGGCGACTATCATCTGATAGTGCTCGCTCCATCCACAGTGCAGGAAATGGTTGATTTCGTCGGACTCGGTTTCGATCTCGCGTTCAAATATCGCAATCCTTCCATGATTCTTGCCGATGGTATCGTGGGCCAGATGATGGAGAAGGTGGTGCTCCCCGAGCAGCGCCCGCGCCGCACTGATGAAGAGGTGCGTCAGCAGTGTCCCTGGGCCGCCGATGGCCGTAAAGGTGGCCGCAAGCGCAATGTGATCACTTCTCTCGAACTTGAATCCTCTCGCATGGAGGTGATCAACCATGAGCTTCAGGCTCGCTATCGTGAAATTGAGAAAAATGAGACCCGTTGGGAAGAGATCGGTGTGGAAGACGCCGATTACCTGCTCATAGCTTTCGGATCAATAGCCCGTATCTGCGCAAAGGCGCAGGAGATGGCCGCCGAGAAGGGTGTGAAAGTGGGCATTGTGCGCCCCATCACTCTCTGGCCCTTCCCGACTGAGGCTATCCGCAAGGCTGCCGAGGGCAAGAAAGGTATCTTGGTGGTTGAGCTTAACGCCGGTCAGATGATCGAGGATGTGCGCCTCGCGGTGCATGATTCCCTCCCCGTGGAGCATTTCGGAAGAATGGGTGGTATCATCCCAAGCCCCGATGAGGTGCTCGTAGCTCTCGAACAGAAAATCATTAACCGATAAAAAGCCTCAAGAGATGGAAATCAACGAAATCATACGCGAAGAAAATAAGGTATATTCCAAGCCTGAACTTCTCGACGAGGTTCACATGCATTATTGTCCGGGCTGCAGCCATGGTGTGGTTCATAAGCTCGTGGCTGAAGTGATTGCCGAAATGGGTCTCACGGAGAAGACCGTGGGCGTGTCGCCCGTAGGTTGCGCCGTGTTTGCCTACAACTATATAGATGTCGATTGGGTGGAGGCCGCCCATGGACGCGCACCGGCCGTGGCAACCGCTCTGTCGCGCCTCTGGCCTGAGAATGTGGTGTTCACTTATCAGGGTGATGGCGATATGTCGGCTATCGGTACTGCCGAGACCATCCACGCCGCCAACCGAGGCGAGAACATCGTGATGATATTTGTGAACAATGCAATATATGGTATGACCGGCGGACAGATGGCACCGACCACTCTCGTGGGTCAGAAGACCGCCACAACTCCTTACGGACGACGTGTCGACCTCAACGGTCATCCTCTTGAGATAACAAATCTCATGGCTATACTCGACGGAACCTGCTATGTGACCCGTCAGTCGGTTCACACTCCGGCTGCCGTGCGCAAGACAAAGGCCTGTCTGAAGAAGGCTTTCGAGAATGCACTCGCCAAGAAAGGCACTTCCGTGGTGGAAGTGGTTGCAACCTGCAACTCCGGCTGGAAACTATCCCCTGAGAAATCCAACAAATGGATGGAGGAGAATATGTTCCCCAAATATCCTCTCGGCGATTTAAAGAATGTATAATCTCATCAAATAGGAATAGAAATGAAAGAAGAAATTATCATAGCCGGATTCGGCGGACAGGGAGTGTTGTCGATGGGCAAGATACTTGCTTATTCCGGTTTGATGGATGATAAGGAGGTGACATGGATGCCTTCCTACGGTCCTGAACAGCGCGGAGGAACGGCTAACGTGACCGTGATTCTCTCCGACGATAAAATCTCAAGCCCCGTGCTCGACCGCTACGACGTGGTGATCGCCCTCAACCAGCAGAGTCTCGACAAATTCGCCCCCAAGGTGAAAGAAGGAGGAATGCTGATCTACGACACCAACGGTATCCACAAGCATCCCGAGCGCACCGACATTAAGGTCTATCCGATCGATGCCATGGAAGCCACTCTCGAATTAGGAAATTCGAAGGCCTACAACATGGTGGTGATGGGGGCTCTCCTGGAGGCTATGGAATATAAGCTTCCGATGGAGAACGTGATAAAGGGATTGAAGAAATCGCTTCCCGAACGTCACCATAAGCTCATCCCCCTCAATCAGCAGGCGATCGAGAAAGGACGCGCACTGATTTGAATAAAGCAATAGTGAGTATACTTTCCCACATACTGTGAGGAAAGTGAAAATGGGTAATGTTTGGTATTTTGTTTATTATGTACGGAATGAGCGGCGTGATGTCGCGTATCCGTAAAAACGGCCCGCGGATGTTTCCGTAGGCCGTTTTGTTATCTGACAGGGAAGGTGTTTTATCTCTTTAGCCCGGAAGCAATAAAAATTTGTCGGCGCGATGTAGAAGGATTGAACAGATTGAGGGGAATGATGGTTATAATTAGTGAAAGTCAAGTAAGTCTGAGAAATTAGCCAATAGTTATTTTTGAATCTTGAGCGAGGCTATTTGGCTCGCGGATGAAGTAGCCGGCGGGCCATGCGACTGAGAGTGAGCGGCAAAGAGACCGCTCAAAAGCAAAAATAACATTGGCCGGATAAATTCTCTCGCTTATTTGATAATATTAACTGATTTAGAAAACTTACTTAGGTAATTAAACTATTAAGGAGAGTAAAAGGGGGGGAGATGTCCGGGTGATAGCGGACATGAATTATTGACAATCACCTTTTCGTAACCTTGATGTTGCGGGGGCCGGTCAGTCTTGATCGCGTCCCCGTTTGCATTGTATATACCTGTGTCGCTACCACCTGCTTTCAATGCACTTCTATGAGTCGCGTAAATAAAATGCCATATCCGTATAGCTCCTTTGAATTGAAATCGCTATCTTTGTATCCTTAATCCGCAGAGATTCCCCCTGACGGATGATCTGCTTAACAATAGAATAGGATAGACCCATAACGATGGATGAAGATTACGATATAAGAGAAGGGCAACAACGCCCTGAAGGTTTTGAAAAAGATGTGGAGAAAGCCCTCCGCCCACTTGCCTTCGACGATTTCAGCGGACAGGAGAAAATAATCGACAATCTACGTGTCTTTGTGGCGGCAGCCCGTCTGCGCGGCGAGGCCCTCGACCATACCCTTCTTCATGGCCCTCCGGGACTTGGGAAGACCACACTCTCCAACATTGTTGCCAACGAACTTGGCGTCGGATTTAAAGTCACTTCCGGCCCCGTGCTTGATAAACCGGGAGACCTTGCCGGAATCCTCATGAGCCTCGAAGAGCACGACGTGCTCTTCATCGATGAGATCCACCGCCTTCACCCTGTGGTGGAGGAGTATCTATATTCCGCCATGGAGGATTACCGAATCGATATCCTTCTCGACAAAGGACCGGGAGCCAAGAGCGTGCAGCTCACCCTCGCTCCATTCACTCTGATTGGGGCCACAACCCGCAGCGGTGCGCTCACGGCGCCNCTACGCGCTCGTTTCGGAATCAACTGCCACCTCGAATATTATGACCACGACACCCTCAAAGGGATCGTGAAGCGCTCGGCCCGTCTGCTCAAGATTGGAATCGAAGAGAAGGCAGCCCTTGAGATTGCATTGCGCAGCCGTGGCACGCCTCGTGTCGCCAATGCACTTCTGCGTCGTGTGCGCGACTTTGCGATGGTCCGAGGTAGTGGAAGCATAGACCTTCAGATAGCACGCCATGCACTCGAAGCCCTCAACATTGACCGATACGGACTGGATGAAATCGACAATCGTATTCTCGTGACCATAATCGACAAATTCAAGGGTGGCCCCGTGGGTCTCTCCACAATCGCCACGGCTATCGGTGAGGATGCCGGAACAATTGAGGAAGTCTACGAACCATTCCTGATAAAAGAGGGTTTCCTGAAGCGGACTCCACGCGGACGCGAGGTGACGGAACTCGCATATCGGCATCTCGGCAGGATACAAGCGCCCCAACAGGGATCGCTCTTTGATGAGTGATATCGGAGAAATCGGAATAATCGGAATNATCNGAATTATCAGATAACTCCGCTCCAATAATTCCAATAGCTCCAATAATTCCGATAATTCTAATAATTCCAAAAATTCCAATAATTNCAATAAAAAATGGCAGGAATTAAATCATTGGCAAAGGAGACTGCTGTCTATGGATTGAGCAGCATTGTGGGGCGTTTCCTAAACTGGTGTCTTGTGCCCCTTTACACCTATCTCTTCGTGGCCGAGGAGTATGGCGTGGTCAGCTTCCTATATAGCTTCACGGCCGTGATGCTCGTGATTCTAAACTATGGNATGGAGACGGGCTTCTTCCGCTATGCCAACAAAGAGAAAGACCCTGAGAAGGTCTACACCACCTCCCTTATCTCNGTCGGGGCCACATCATTGCTTTTCATATTGTTGCTCACTCTCTTTCTCGGCCCCGTGTCGGAGTGGCTTCATGTTCCCGGTCATCCTTCCTATGTTTGGATTCTCGGAACCACCGTCGCCATCGACGCTTTCAGCAATCTCCCTTTCGCATATCTCAGATATAAGAAAAAGGCATTCCGGTTTGCCGGAATAAAACTTATGAATGTGGGTCTCAACATCGGCCTAAATCTCTTCTTCCTTCTTGCGTGCCCATCCATAATGAAGCATTGTCCGGGGGCGATAAGCTGGTTTTACGAGCCATTGGGNGGCAGCGCATTCGGAATCGGCTGGATTTTCGTGGCCAACATCCTCTCCACACTCTGCGTGCTTCTTGCGCTCCTGCCGGAGCTGGTGGGGCGTCAATACAGATTCGACGGAGCGTTGCTGAAGCAGATGCTCCATTATAGCTGGCCCCTTCTTATCCTCGGAATAGCCGGCGTATTGAGTCAGAACATGGGTCAGATGGTGATTCCCTATCTCTTCCCCTCCGACAAGACGGCGGCCGATACAATGGTGGGCATATATGCCGCCAACATGAAAATCGCCATCGTGATGGTGATGTTCACTCAGGCCTTCCGCTACGCATACGAACCTTTCATTTTCTCTCAGGCAAAAGGGGAGGGGGAGAGCAAGAAGCAGGCTTACAGCGATGCGATGAAATTCTTTGTCATATTCGGTTTCTTCATCTATCTCGGAGTGATGTATTATCTCCCACTTCTGAAACATTTCATCTCTCCAGGATATTGGGAAGGGCTTCAGGTGGTGCCGGTGTTGATGCTTGCCGAGCTGTGCTTCGGAGTATTCTTCAATCTTTCGCTATGGTATAAGCTCACCGACCGCACACAGTGGGGGATGTATCTTTCNCTGCTNTGCTTTGTGCTCATGCTTGTGTTCAATGTATGGTTGGTGAAAGCCATAGGTATTCCNGGAGGTTACATGGGTTCTGCATGGGCGGCCCTGATAAGCTATTTCACCGTCATGGTGGTTTCCTATTTCCTGGGCCGCAAATATTATCCCATCGACTATCATCTCAAGCGCATGGGACTATATTTCCTCTTTGCCNCNGTTCTATACGGAGCGGGGCTTCTTGCCGACAGTTTCTTCACCCTCTGGCTCGCTTACGTGGTTAAGACCCTTCTTCTCCTGATATATGCCGGTGCAGTAGTGATGAATGAGAAGCCTCACANACGCAAGGCATAATTGATGCTGTTGACGGGAGTGTGTCTTATCTGCAAGTCACACCCCCGTCAATGCTTATATCGGCTGCAACGTCACTGAGCCATTCGGAATGTGAAGCCGGTTATTGTCATACAGANTGTTTTTTCATTATGCAGGGTTTATTTCAAANCTCGTGAGGATAAATCTTTCAGCTTCGGCCTCGTCGGGGCATCAATCCTCATAAGCCAGTAGGCTTTCAGATCNCTCCATTTTATCACATCCGGTGCTCCCGGATATGCCGGGACATTGCGCCCGTTATGTCGCACTGAGACATACACCACTCCCTCGGCATCACGCATGAAAATAAGGGCAAGNTTGGCTCCTAAAGGAGTTATCTCCTCTAATTTCCATTTTGAATCTATATTCTCATAATTAGTGAAGGGATAAAAACATCCAGGTATNTTCATCACCGACAGGAGTGGAAGGAGCGTTTCAGCATGACCGAAATAACCGNAGAAGGGTATCTTATTNTCACCGGAAGCGTTGGCTTCAAGTGCTGAGTCNGCATCCNATATGATACGTCGGATAAGCACCGCCGTCGCAGTGGTGCATGAAGGGTCGAGCGCATTGGGAGTATTGCGGAGGTAATGTTTCAGATTGGATGCACGCCAGCATTCGCGATATTCCTCTTCGGTGAAAAACTCCCCGGCCGTCGGAGCGAAACCGGCCGCACGGTCGCCCTGTAATGCTCCATACATCTCCATCGTCAGNTCGCGCAGTTTCTTCTCCGAGAGNTCTGTCTCGGTGAAGAGGCGGCGTGCCGGGGCAGCGGAGACGTGACGTGCCACGAAATCATCATATATCTTCTTCCATACCCCTTCGTTTCGGAAATTACGATAGCCGGTGAATACATCAAAAAAATAAAGNAGAGAGTCGTTCTGATGTCCGGAGGAGGTGTATATCTCAAGATCTGTGTGACGTCGCTCCACGGCATGGTTGAATTCATACATCGTCATCACNACCCTGGGCACGAAGGTGGAAACCGTATTCATTCTCCCTTTTTCAAGTAGAGCGGGAAACATCTCTGCCATCTGACAGCCAAGTTTCTGTTCCTCCNCGATACCCACAGAAGAGAGAAGTCCCCAGCGTCCGGCGGTGGAATCCTCTATCTGAGCGATAGTATTGAGCATTCTGCGNCCATCGGCTGAAAGAATACCATCTTGTTCCCCCTTAAGCAACTCCTTCTCTATCTTCTCCACTTTCTTGCGTGAAGAAAGGAAGCGGGCTCCATGTCGGGCGACATAGCTTATATGCACAGGCTCATATCCGGCCGGTATCACCGGCAAGGAATCCACGGCCGAGAAATCATATGGCATCATCGAGCCGTCGAGGTTTGCAGGGAAGGATTCTCTCTCTCCTGCCAGTCCCGGAAGGGATATAAGGAGAAAAAGTAATGGGAGGAGGCGCGAATGTAAGCGCTTGCATAGGGGAGAAGTCTTCATGTGGATGGTGTTTAATGGTGATTGTTTATTTGGAATCCTCCTTCACTTCGTCGAGAAGCACGGAGCAGGCATCCTCAAGTATATCCAGCACATTATAGAATCCCTCCACGGGATCCCAGTAAGGGTCGGGCACGGCATCCACCTCCGGATGATCAAGGGCAAGGGCAGCCATTGGTATGATCTTCTCCTCGGCTTCTACTGTCGGGGCAGCCTCATGGAGGTCTTCGAGATTGGAGGCATCCATGCCGAATATGAGGTCGAAATTATCGAAATCGGAGGGACGGATGGTGCGGCTGCGGTGGTCGAGATGATAACCGCGATGCATGGCTGCGGTGCGCATCCTATGATCCGGGAGGTCTCCGGTGTGTCCGCCGTAGAATCCGCAGGAGTCAATGAGGAAACTCTCCTCTATTCTGGCTTCGTGGGCCATCTGACGGAATATCCCATCCGCCGCCGGTGAACGGCAGATGTTACCCAGACATACAAATAATACTCCCAAGGGACGACCCTCGCTGCGGGCTGTGTCCACAGCCTTTCTGATTTTCTCTTTTATCGCAGGATTCAGTTTCTTTTTCATAAGAATTGTTGTGTAGGCGGAGTCCTCTCCATTCTCCGGAGCCTCCGCATTAGTTATCCTTACCAAACACAACAACGACGCTCATGCGTCGGTTCGGCTCGTTACATTGTTGTGTATTGTTTTACTGACGTAATGATTCGGTAGAGGCTGTAGATGCATTCCACAGGTATCTGGAAAGGTGGATAATTCGGGTTGTAGCTGCGTGCTTCGATATAATCCCCCTTCTTCTCCTGACGGCAATCGGGATATACGGCCTTTACCAGCACTCCGTTCTCGGTGTCGATCACCATGGGGTTGCCCCAAGGGATGAAAGCGCGGTCGTTGATACGTTTGATGAAGAGTATGGATCCGTTCTGAAATTCCGGCTCCATGCTGTCGCCAGAAATGCGGATGGCGAAATCCACCCCTTTTACCGGAGAAACCACCTTCTCGCATTCATTCAGTTCCACTCCGCGCGACCAATGCTGCAGATTCCCGGCAAAAGCTTTCACCGGAATTAGAGGAACAAGGTAGCCGTCGTTGAGGTCGATCACCTCTTCCGGCTCCTCAAGCATATCACCTTCTCCGAAAAGCACCCAGTCGCGGCGCAGGTCGGGGAATATCTCAAGTAGACGGCGCAGGCGTTCCTCCGAAAGGGAACGGCGCATCGCACCGATATAGGTGGGGGAGACACCCATCAGTTTGGAAAATTCCGTCTGACTCATGCGTTTCACCTTCAGAAGATGAAGGAGGCGGGCTTTCACAGTGGAAAGGTCTTCGGTGGAATTTGAGGCAAGTTCTGTCATAATAGTGAATTATTTATGCGTTGTTAATGAAATTTCGTGCAAGTTAGTCATAAAAAATAATATCCGCAAATTTTTTGCGGATATTATTTTTATCTTGATGCGGATATGGCATTGGTCAGTTCTATGAATTGCTCCACCGACAGACGCTCCGGTCGAAGGGATAGCATCTCTAATTTCGCGGCCTCGGAATCAGGGCGGATAAGCGACGCCAGCGAATTGCGGAGGGTCTTGCGGCGCATTCCGAAGGATGTCTTCACCACGGTTTTGAACAGCACCGGGTCACAGCCAAGTTCGGTGCGAGAATTGCGGGTGAGGATAAGAACACCGCTTTTCACCTTTGGTGGCGGCGCGAACACGAAGGGTTCCACATCGAAAAGATAGCGGCAGTCGTACCATGCCTGGAGCAGCACCGACAGAATGCCGTAGACCTTCGAGCCGGGGCCGCTGCATATCCTCTCGGCCACCTCCTTCTGGAGCATTCCTGCCACCACGGGCACCTTCTCTTTGTAGTCAAGGACCTTGAAGAATATCTGCGACGATATGTTATAGGGATAGTTGCCGATCAGGGCGAATTGGCCGGGATATATCTCGTCGAGGTTCATCTTCAGGAAATCTCCCTCTATCACGTCGAGCTTGGGATAGACCTTGGAAAGGAATGCCACTGATTCCGAATCCAGCTCTACGGCCTTCAACTCGCGCCCTGAATCCATGAGGTATTTTGTGAGCACACCCATGCCCGGCCCGATCTCAAGAATCGGGAGGTCGGCCCATTTCTTTGCATCCTCAGGCAATTCGGGCCCGGAGATTGTCTCTGCTATGCGGCGGGCGATATCCTCATCCTTGAGGAAATGCTGACCGAGTTGTTTCTTTGCTTTTACTTGCATGTCTTGATAATATAAAGTGGGTTTCCCGTTTGTATGGAGATAAAAAAACTCCGCTCCCTTCTGTTTAAACGCAGAAGAGGGAGCGGAAGTTAAGTTATAGCCCTAATTTTTATATTTAGTTGAATTTTTTCGCTATATCCTTGGGCACGGCATCCTTGTGCACTCCGATGTTGAGTGTCTTCTCCAGGAAGTAGGGGACAGAGACGTAGAAATAACCGTCGTAGATCTGGTTTGTATCCCAGGAATTCTTAACTTTATANNANNNNTTNCCNNCCTGGTCGGTNGCNNNGCCNACGATGACCATGCCGTGGTCGTCGGTGGTCTCATAGTTGTCGAAGGTCTGCTGACGTGATTCCTGTGTCACCGTTTTCTCCTTCACCGGCCCCTTGATGTCGTACTTCGCATTATCGCGGTCTTTGTCGTCAAGTTTCACCCANCGTGAAAGCTCGGTGTCGGTCATATCCTTCTGATCTTTGTCGTCGGGGAGCAGAGCGTAACCCTTTCTCCATTTGAAACCACCTTCCGATACGTCGGCGGCCCACATCACGGTGTATCCATTCTGCAGCGCATTGTCGCAGATGGCCTGCATCTCCTCCATCGGCACATTGCGGCATGAGCTCCATAGCCAGTTGTCGGGNATTTCGAGCACGAAGCTTTCATAGAAAGGATGGTGNTTGTAGCTGGTGTAGACCTCAAANTCCTCAGGCACTATTCCCATCTCCTTTGCAAAAGATTTCGGAGTGTAGGTTTTACCCTGATATGTGAATGATTCNGGNACTTCTCCCAAATATGCGTCGAGGATTCCGATGAATCCGGGGAGCCAGGCCGATGAAAGCTTGCTGTTTTTCATGCCGCGTGCGAGCACTGCGTTGAGGTATGCCTCCAGTGCCTCGGCCATTTCATAGTGTGAATGCTTGGCTTCGCCATAGTTCAGGCCGTTGTATGCCTCTTCGGGCATGGCGCCGTAGAGTCTTGTCATTTCAAGCACATCCGCGAATGATCCTCCCTGAGCGAAGTTGATTTTGCCGTTCATGCGCATATATTTCTTTGCCTTGTCGATATATGCGTTTCTTACTATGAACATCTCCGAGAGGTCGAGTTCCTTGCCGGTCTTTTTAAGCACATTGTCTTCGAGCGTCGAGATTCCGGAGAATGCCCAGCATGTACCCGATTTATTCTGATCCTTCACCGGAGTGGTCGGGATCTTTATAACGTCGGTGAAAGTGAAGCCGGTGGAATCGGGATTCTCGATCTTGGGTTCATCGAAGGCCGGGGCCTCGAAATGAGTTGCTCCGGCAAATGGGGCGGCGGCCAAGAGGGCGGCAAATGCCAATACGTTTTTTTTCATGTCTGTCAGATTTTAATTTCTGTCGCAAAGATAAGAATAATTTTTGAGATTTTGAGTTTTGTTGTTAAACCTATAAAATCGGAATCGGTATTTCGGTGCCGAATGAAATTTGCCGGGGATCGGAGGTCACATGTAGTCCGGTCTTCTTGTCGAGCATCCAGAAACGGTCGGAGAGTCGGAGCGCCACTTCAAGATCATGGGTGGAGACAAAGATGGTTTTCTCTTCCTCTCTGGCAAGCTGTCCGAGAAGTGTCATAAGNTCCACTTTGCTGGGATAGTCGAGGAAGGCGGTAGGCTCGTCGAGAAAGATCACGGGGGTGTCTTGTGCGAGTGCCTTGGCGATCATCACTTTNTGTCGTTCCCCGTCGCTGAGTCCCTGGACTTCCCGATGGCGCAGCTCCTCAATTCCGACGAGAGAGATGGCGCGGTCCACTGCGCGGCGGTCTTCCTCTCCCANTCCACCCCAGAATCCGGTGTATGGAGCGCGGCCGAGGCCGATCAGAGCTTCGGCATCCATATTGTCGAGAATGGGCTTTTCGGTGAGCACGACGCTGATGGTCCGTGCAAGTTCGCGACCTTTGAACTCATGCAGAGGGCGTCCGTCAATTTCCACGCTTCCGGATATAGGAGGTTGGAAACCGGCGAGTGTACGCATGAGTGTTGATTTGCCGGCTCCGTTACGNCCCAGAAGGGCTGTCAGTTCGCCGGCATAAAGCGATGCATTGATATGCTCGCCGACACGCCTTTCTTTCTTTCCTGCGCGGTAACCTGTGGTAAGGTCCACGGCCCGAATTGTCTCTTTCATACTTTCTANCANCTGCTGATTAGTAATTCATTGGAATTATAAGATAGCATTAATCATTATCCACGGTGATTCTATGCAATTTCATAACATGNAGTTAATGAAAAAATTATTTTTCCACTTCNCGAATGTCGGGCTTGTCGAGGTGTCGGGTATCTGTATTGAAATTGGCNCCGATACAGAAAAGACGACGCGGATCGCGACGGTAGGGTAGATGATACTCTTTCTCCTCTATCTGTGTCAGGGCTGTCTCTGGAGTTTTACCGAATTTAAGNTCCATTATGTATATGAACTTCGAAGTCTTCACNACAATGTCAATGCGGCCATCAGATGTGTGCACCTCTGTTTCTACTTGTGCGCCGATTAGNCTTAGAAGGATATAGAGTGCGTTGTGAAAATTATTCTCATCCTCCATTTTCATATCATATGGTATGCCGGCCAGAAATATATCGATGCTTTCCATCATCTTTACCGGCTCACCGCGCCGCATNTCGCGTATAATGTCGGCAACCAGGAGATCCGGATTCCTCCTTTCGGTATTTACATAATATGGAAGGAGCTCATTTAGCAATCCGCGGGTCACCTCTCTATTGGGCATTCCTAACCTGTATGAATCAGTTTCAGGGTCATAATCCTTGATGGTGAGATACCCTGTCTGGTAAAGGAGGGCAAGAGGATTGGCATTCTTCAGGTCGAGCCCGGCAAGCATATCTGCATCGCATTCCATGTTGAGAATATGGTCAAGATCCACTTGGGCATTGTGAAGCGCCTCGACCACAATGGTCGGTTTGCCTGTCTGGTTCCAATACATTCCTATCTTGGAGAAAGCCATTGCGTTGAGAATCGACCATGGATTATAGATGTCGCTACCCTCNGCCGTGAATCGGTATCCGTCATAGTTNTGCTTTAGCATGAGGGCGGCTTCATTATAGGAGACAAGGGGCTTGTCGTATTCGTCAACGAGAATCACCACCTTGCGCCCGGTCTTTTCATGTGCTGCCTTTATTATGGTGCGGAAGCGNTGTCCATAGTCGTGGGAGGNCTCCGCAACATCATATATCTCTTCCCATTCCCTGAACCTATTGTCGAGCAGATGTNCCAGACTCTCCTTTTCAGTGAAACGATTTGTGTTCAAGTCCAGATAGAGCACAGGGAATTCCTCCCACTTCCAGTCGGTGGAGTCAATGTGGAGCCCTTTGAATAATTCACGTCTCCCTTCGAAAAAATAGCGGAGTGTGGATAGGAAGAGGCTCTTCCCGAAGCGACGTGGGCGTGCCAGAAAGAGATATTGCATCTTATGGCTGATGAGGGTGTCTATAAACATCGTCTTGTCGACATACACGAAGCCCTCTTCCCTCAGAATCCTGAAATCCTGCTGGCCTACGGGATATTGCTGCCTCTCCTTGCTGTTTCTATCCATATTCTTCTGCTTTTCCACAAAGTTAGCCATTAAACATCGAAACTCCAAATATCCGACTCAACAAGTATTCTACATCTATACATTAATAAAGGGTGGCCTCCCGGTCACCCTTTATCGTACGATCTTTTTTCAAGACCTCTTGTATATCGTTAGCTATGAGAANTTCTTTTTCGAGAGTCTTTTTTATTCTCCGACGCCCTCCGGCNNCGCGACTCTTCCAGAATCAATTGAAAGTATCAAAAGCGGAAAACATATCATTGTGATTGTCGTTGCTGTGAAAACCAATTTAGATACTATGAAACCAATGTATAATTATGAAAACCAATTAGATACTATGAAACCAATGTATAACTATGAAAACCAATGTACCTTAATGTAAACCGATTATCGCTGTGTTTTAGGCGGTTAAGCTAAGTATTTGTATATCCTTGCATTTCTGTTCATCAGTTTTTTGTCTGCCGGGCTCCGGATCAGTCCGGGGTAACGCGGAACTTCTGGGTGTATGTACCGAGCTCTGCGCCTGCGGGGAGGTCGTCGACGGTGGGGACTACGGTGAACACGTACTGTACGTTGTCGGGGAGTACGGAGTTGTCCATCTG
>JAAVDD010000008.1 GCA_014801985.1 Bacteroides sp. | reverse complement strand
CAAATTAAGAAATTTCCTATGACATAAGCATAATCTTATGAAAAGATATAAGCTTTATCTATTTGATTTTGATTACACGCTGGCGGATTCGTCGAGGGGAATAGTGATGTGCTTTCAGAATGTGCTCAAACGGAATGGATACCCGGATATCAGCGATGAGACCATCAAAAAGACTATCGGACTGACGCTTGAAGAGGCTTTCTCTTCCATGACCGGAAAGAAGGATCCCGACGTGCTCTCACGATGGAGAAAGGAATATGTGGCAACGGCGGATAGGGTGATGAACGATGCCACCCGATTATTTGATGAGGTGCCAGCTATGTTGGAGGCATTGAGAATGCAGGGGGCTAAAATCGGTATCATATCCACAAAATACCGTTACCGCATCGAGGATTTCCTACTGCGGCATTTTGAGTCGCTGCCTGTGGATCTGATAATCGGCGGAGAGGATGTATCTTCGGCAAAGCCATCTCCGGAAGGGATAAATGCAGCATTGGAACGCCTGGGAATCGCAGCTGAAGAGACTCTATATTGCGGCGACAGCACCGTGGATGGAGCCACGGCCCGGAATGCGGGAGTGGATTTCCTCGGCGTGCTCCATGGAGTGACGCCACGCAAGGAATTAGCCCGTTATCCCAATGTAGGGATAGCGGCGAGCCTTATTGAAATATTAAGTAGCTGTTCAAATTAAACCGCTACTATATTTAGCCACATTAATAAGCTGCCCCATACAATCTGCTTGTTCTCCTTGGTGCTTTTGCTTCCGTTCATCGGTCGCATAGCCCGCTATGCTCGTACAACCATCCACGATTGCATATTGACGGGCGGTGTCAACGTCTTCGACTACTTCTGCAACATAATCGACCGCAGTGCCGCATGCCCTCCGAACACCCCAAGCAAAACACCCAATCTCACTCCCAAGACTGGGTGTAAAATTGGGTGTTAATATAACAAAAGCCTGCTAAGCAGGCTTCTTAGCGGAGAGAGAGGGATATGAAACCATTGTAAAACACACTATTACTGTGAATCTCAATTTTACTATTATAACCATAATATCAGTTATTTACATTAAATAATCGGTAAAGAAAAATAAATTGGATTTTCCTTGATTAATCGAATTTTTGTATGTAATTTTGTATGTGTAAAATTGAGACAACCTACTTCCTCATACAAAAATTCTTGGTTATGGATAAATATAAGCACCGTGTCAGCTTCCGGTTGGAGAAGCGAAAAGATAAGGATGGCAACTTTCCTGAAGAGATGCCTATCAATGCCGACATCACTTTTGGCGGCAAACGCATATGGTATTATTCCGGCTACCGTATTGCTCCCGGTAAGTGGGATGAAAAGACTCAAAGGGTAAAGCGAAACAATTTCAATTCAGACGATATTTCGGCTTCCGACATCAATCAGCGACTTGTCAAGATAACCTCTGCCGTTGATGAAGCATTCGCCCAATTGGAGTTGAGAGAGGAAGAGGTAACGCCTACTACAGTACGTGAAGAACTCAAAAGAATACTTGACGAAGAAAAAAGCACTCGATTGACGGTCGGACAAACTTATCAGCTTCTTATTGACGAAAGGGAAAAGGAGTTGAAAGAAACTCCTGCAACTGCTCAGTGGTCGAAAGGTACGCTTACAAAGCACAAGACCATGCAGAAACATCTGTCAGAGTTCAGATCAACATTGTATTTTGAGGACATCAACGATGAATTGCTTGCCAAATTTGAATTGTTCTTGATTGGAAAGGGGCTCTCCAACGGCTATGTATTCAAATCAATGAAAGACATAAAAACCTTTCTAAATTGGGCTACAAAGAAAGGTTATAACCGCAATCTCAAATACCAAAGCTATCAGCAGCGTTTCCATGATGAAACTACCTCAGACACCGCTGTAAATCATTTTGCACTGACACCGGACGAGCTACAATCGATTATGACTTTCCCAACCCATAGAGAGGCGATTGACAGAGCAAGAGATATATTCGTATTCTGTTGCTTTACTGGTTTGAGATTTTCCGAGGTTATAGCTCTTAAATGGTCTAATCTTGACGGTGATATTCTTGACACTACGGCACAAAAGACAGGTCAGCGAAAGCGCATACCACTTGCCGAAGATGCGTTGCGCATATTATCCAAATATCCTCCGGCCCCGGATGAACAGGATCCGTGCCTGTTCTCTAAAATCTCTAATCAGAAATTCAATGCCCACATGAAGGAAGTGGGTAAGTTGGCAGGGTTGACAGGGGATTGGATCATCGAGACACAGAACGGCAGAACCCGGACACGGAAAACTGTAAAGAAGTATGAAGTCTTGGCCTCCCATTGTGGTCGTCGTACATTTACAACCTTATGTCTGCGCAAGGGAATGTCGCCGGAGGATATTCGTGCGGTAACCGGACATACTACTGCCGGAATGATGATGAAATATGTCAAGTTTGATGATGAAAGCAAGAGGGAAAAGATGAACTTGCTTAACAACGGCCAAAGTCATGGAGTCGAAACGGTCTTCAATCATGCGATTACCGACGAAGAGCGTATACGTCTCGGCATTCCTAAGCGCGAAGCCTACCTCGAAATCTTCGAGGGAGATACAGCATCGGTAAACGCCCATCTTGCAGTCCTCGCACATATTCGAGGCAACCTCGAAGCTCGTGCCAACTACATCAAACGACTACCAGCAGACAAACTCAACGAGGTCCTGGAAATCATCATGAAAGAGAGTTTATGATCGAGATTTCGGCAAAATAGCATACGGTTTTCCGATAACATAGGTAAAATCCTGAAAGAGAGAACCTATATATCAGATTTTTTTAGTAATTTTGCAAAGGATTTCCACGCTGTGGGTGTGAGGCTCAACTGAGTGTTCACTACGGTAAGTGGGAGTCTAACGACATATTTAAGAAAAGCGTATATTGACGCTTTGTTCTTGGCTACCTGAAAATCTGGCAGTTTTCAAATCGAAGTCAGGGATAGAGTAACAATAGACGCCACGGGTATGTATATACCTATCCGGGCTCATTTCAAGCATCAGCTTGAGATGGGTTTGGGGTATCTGCATATACAGCGTGGAGTCTGTTGCTCATCCTACTTCGATGGGCTATGCCAGATGCCTCAGGTAGCGGGACGAGTAACGATAAGACTCCCCGCTTTTCTTTTTATTATACTAAAGAAATCGCCATTTGGAGTCAATGGTAAATTTATAGACTTCGAATGCTCATAGATAATAAAAAGAATAGATATGGCGATGAACTTAATATAATTACCGTATGGGACTTTATTAAGGAATATGCTGCTGTACCATTACAGTTAGGGAAGTTTGACATAGTTACCGGATACTTTACTCTTCGTGCATTAAGCAAGTTATATCATGAGATTCCTGAAGATGTAGAATATCGATTACTTTCATCGGAACTTCTTAAGGATAATAGTGACGAAAACCAGATTATCGAACTTCTTCGTGGTGACGAAGGTATCATATCCTCTTTTAATCTGGAGCAATATGTAGAAGACGCAAAGAAGTTTTTACTAAGAGATACCGTTAAATGCAAAGCGATTACCAACGCATTTTGTCACGCTAAGGTTTACATTTATCGTCCTGACAATTCTCGTTTAAAAGGGTTTTATCTATCCGGAAGCAGCAATTTAACAGATTCCGGACTTGGTCTTCGTCCATCTTCTAATATTGAACTTACGATGGGGAAGACCGCAGATAGGTCTGATGCTGATTTTCGAGAACTTTCTGATTGGTTCAATGAGGTTTGGGATAAAGCCTCTGATACTTTACCTATTGATCGTAAGAAACCGAAAAGTGAGCGCATTTCGGTTAAAGAGTATTTTATTCGCCAGATTGATGATTTTTTTCGAAAATATACTCCGGAAGAAATATATTATAAGATCCTCTTTGAACTTTTCAATGCCGACCTTGACCTTGATGCTTCCATTGAACATCGTCAGGATATGTCGCTTCTCCAAACGAGTACTATTTGGAAGACGCTATTTAACTATCAGCAGAAAGGAGTTATTTCGCTGATCAAAATGCTCCGTAAGTATAACGGTGCAATTCTTGCCGATGCCGTAGGCCTTGGTAAGACATTCTCGGCTCTTGCCGTGATTAAATATTTTCAAACACAGGGATTTACTACCGTTTTATTGTGTCCTAAAAAACTCGAGCACAACTGGAAACAATATAAACGTCGAAATGGCTCTCGCTTCGAGACCGATGAATTCGACTACATTGTGCGCTTTCATACTGATTTCCAAAACGATCGTCTTGAAAATCGATACGATGATGCACGACTCTCTTGGCTGCAACGCCAAAAGAAAGTGCTCATTGTCATAGATGAAAGCCATAATTTACGCAATGAAAAATCATCACGCTATCAGGACCTGCTCACATCTCTGGTGCAGAACCAGCCCGGACAGGAATACCGCGATGTTAAAGTCCTAATGCTGTCTGCTACGCCAATTAATACAGGGCTAAACGATGTCAAGGGGCAGTTTAATCTTATCGGGCGAGGTGTTGACTCTGCGTTTAACACCGACGATTTTGGAGTGGAATCACTTCGCTATCTTTTTACCGATGCACAGCGCAAATACACTCAATGGTGTGACGATCCCGAGCGTACTATTGGTGGATTCATTAAAACCCTTCCTCCGAAATTTTTCAATCTTACAGACAAACTCATAGTAGCCCGTACACGTAATCTGATTGAAAAAACTCTCGGAGAAAATCTCGGCTTCCCAGATAAGGAAAAGCCTCTCAATGTATATCAGGGCGTAGACCACTTCGGTAACTTCAAGTCTACCGAAGAAATCTACAAGGCATTCGAAGACCTTTTCCTTGCGGCATATCAACCTAGCCTTTTCATGAAGGAAACACGCAAGAAATCGGAAAAAGCGGCGGCAGCAGAGGGTTGGAATGATGAGGTTAATCGTGAGCGTTTTCTTGTCAAGATGATGGGTATTCTCTTTATGAAGCGTCTTGAGTCTTCGTGGTTCTCTCTTATGAGCACTGTGAAGAAAGTTCTCGAAGTACACGAAGCTACTCTTGATAAAGTTAAGAAATTCCGTGCTGGACTTAATGTTGATTCATTAGCTCCATCGCTCTTTGATGGCGAGGAAGAAGATGGTGAAATTGACGATGACGAGTTCTTCGCTCTCCGTAAGGGAACCATCAAGCTGTCCGATATGAAAAATATAGGAGGCTTCCAACGTGCCCTTGAATCAGATATTAAGAAACTTAATGCCATTTATCTCGGTCTTGTAGACTTTCAGCGTAAATATGAATCTAACATTGAGCGCGATGTCAAGCTTGATGAACTTGAACGCATACTCCGCGAGAAACAGCTGCAACCGAATAAGAAAGTAGTTATCTTTACTGTATATGCTGACACCGCTAAATTCATCTTCGACGAACTTGTTAAGCGTGGATTCAGCAATATTGCTTCGGCAAGTGGCTCTGCATCTTATTCTACCGGAGCGCAATCCACCGACGGATATTTCTCGCTTTTGCAACGCTTCGCTCCTTACAGCAAACTTTATAAAGAACTTGACTGGCGTGATCTCTACGAAACCGCCGGACTAAACCGCAGCGATTATTATAACGATGACAAGCAACAGTGGGATGTTCCTTACGATATTTGGCACTCGCTTGTCTTGAAGTATGAGCCAAAATATGCCAAACTTCTTAATGATCCGATAGACATACTTATTGCTACAGACTGTCTTTCCGAGGGTCAGAACCTCCAGGACGCAGATATGCAGATCAATTATGACATACACTGGAACCCGGTGCGTCTCATCCAGCGATTCGGGCGTATCGACCGTATCGGTTCTCCGAATAAGTTAATCAGATGCGTCAACTTCTGGCCAGCCAAAACATTTGAGGATTATCTGCATCTTGAATCGAGAGTGCAGAACCGTATGGCGGCTATGACTCTCGTCGGTTCGGAAACTCAAGAACTCAACGATGAGTTTATGAAGATGGTCGAGGATAATCCCCTTCAGGATCGTAATGCGGATCGCTTGCTTCAAGAATTGCAGAATAACTCAATAAGCGACATTGAAACTCCGCGAACGCTGTCGCTTAAAGACTTCTCGTTTGAAGTCTACCGTCAAGACCTGATAGATTACTTTGAGAATAATAAAGACATCTTCCGCCGTATGCCTAACGGCATCTTCTCCGGCTTTTCTTTCGATAATAATATTTTCGACACAATGGGCGAATCGCTCATTGGTGTAGTTGGCTATCCACACCGCGAGGAAGGCTCTAACAAACCTTACCGCGAAATCTATCTTATGTGTCAGCCTGTCGATAAGTCAAAGTCCGTCAT
The DNA here is from genome assembly GCA_014801985.1 of Bacteroides sp. Lineage (GTDB taxonomy): Bacteria > Bacteroidota > Bacteroidia > Bacteroidales > Muribaculaceae > Lepagella. The sequence continues at coordinate 63,381 of JAAVDD010000008.1, read as the reverse complement.
TTACCGCGAACTGAATCGCGCAGAAATTCTTGAATTTTTGCGACAGAATAAGTCTGCCGAGCGATTCGTTCCGCAATGGATTGAATCCGGCGACTCCGATCGCTTGGCTCGATTGTCTGAAATCATGAAGGATTGGATGAAAACCCAAATCCCGCAGAAAGCTAAATCGTCGGCTATCGCTCTCCTTAAATCTAATAAATTAACCAAGAAATCTGCTGCTACCGATGGCTCGTTGCTTGAAGAAAAATTCAAGATCGAAAACTTTGACCTGATTGTGTGGGAGTATATTACTGTAAATGAATAAGGCAATGAAAACCGTTCTTCATAAATTCATCACTGAACCCTTGTTTGATGCGACTGAGGCAATTCTTACCCATCTTCAAATACATTATACTTCTCAGAGCAAAACGCCTTTGTCGTTTCATGAACTTTATACCGATACCACTTCATCGTCAATGCCACAAGCATTGAAAGAGGTTGTCGCAAAAGTCAATAACACCTATCTTATCGGTGCTATAGATGAAGATACTCTTGAAGGTCGCCAATCTGATTTTGACATTGACAAACCACTTGACGGCAAATATAACACGATGATTATATTTGCGGTTGACATCAAACAGGGATACTCACTAACTCGTGGAGAGCTTGCTACTCTTACACGTGGCTTTAATCGTATGGCTCCGCAGCTGCCTGTGATTGTATTTATCAAAAACGGGGATTCCCTTTCGCTTGCTACCTGTGAACGCTCAGAATATTGTCGCGCTGGCATGGAGGGTGAAAAACTTGGTAAGGTATCTATTCTCCGCGACATCAACTGCGCCGATCCTCACCGTGGACACATTGATATTCTTGAATCCCTCGGTGATAAAGTATATCCGACTTTCGACGAACTCTATAAACACTGGCTTGAAGTATTCTCGTCTGAACTTCTGACCAAGAAATTCTATACCGAGCTTTCAGAATGGTTTGCTTGGGTTATTGGGAGTGGTAAAGTAAAATTCCCCAACGACATTTCTACCACTGAAGATGACACTAAATTCAACCATGAGGCAGTAATACGTCTTATAACACGACTTATTTTTGTATGGTTCTTGAGGCAAAAGAAGCTTATTCCCGAGGACTTTTTCAACGAAAAAGCCATTCGAGGAAATTTCATCGAGAATTTCGACCCTCATTCTTCAAATACTCTTTTTTATAATCCTGAAGAAAGTAAATATTACCGATTGATTTTGCAAAATCTTTTCTTTGCAATGCTCAATCGTCCTATTACCGATGAGGAATCTGGTATCGAAGAAAATCGCCGTTTCGCGACTGCGAAACGCTTCCGCGGCGTTAGTCAAGATTTCAACATCAACAATCTGATGAGATATCAAGCTGAGTTTCGTCCCGGAGGTGCAGATAGATTACTTAAATTTGCAAATTCCTGTGTGCCTTTTCTCAATGGCGGTTTATTCGAGTGCCTTGATCATAAGGATAAGGAAGACCCCGAATATGGGAAATATTATGATGGCTTCTCCGAAAATATACATTCTTTGGAGCAACTTTCTTTCCCTGACTATTTCTTCTTTGCAAACCGAGGGGATTTCGTCGCTGATTTGTCTGATTGGTACGATGATGATTCAAAAGATAAAGTTTTAGTTAGAGGAATTGTTAGCATATTACATAATTACAATTTCACTATTGAGGAAAATACTCCGTTAGATCAAGAAGTCTCGCTTGACCCAGAACTTCTCGGTAAGGTTTTTGAAAATTTATTGGCTTCATACAATCCGGAAACCAATAAATCTGCCCGTAAACAGACAGGTTCATTTTATACACCGCGCCATATTGTAAATTATATGGTGGAAGAGTCACTGATATCTCATCTTATCCATAACTGTCCTGATATTCACAAAGACAAATTACGGGATCTTTTCAGTTATACTGATGACAACTTTAAAGTTACCGATAATGAGCGTAAGCAAATCATGTCCGCCCTCTATAATTGTAAAGTCTTAGACCCTGCTTGTGGTTCCGGCGCATTTCCTATGGGTATTCTGCAACAAATGGTTCATGCCCTCCGCAAACTTGATCCTACAAATGAAATGTGGCGTGAATTTATTCTTGATATTTCCCTTCAAAAAGATAAGGAAGCATATCAAATTGAAGACGAGAATGAGCGTAAGCGTCTTCGTGCAGACATCGAACAATCTTTCAACCGACAGGTAAACGACCCCGACTATGCTCGCAAACTCTACCTCATAGAGAATTGCATTTATGGTGTCGACATTCAGCCCATCGCCACGCAGATAAGCAAACTCCGTTTCTTCATTTCACTTGTTGCCGAGCAGAAACCGACTAATGATGCTTCAAAAAACTTCGGCATACGTCCACTTCCTAACCTTGAAGCCAAGTTTGTATCTGCCAACTCCCTTCAAGAATTGAAAAAATCGAATGATCTTTTTTCAAATTCTGAGGGCATACTAAAACTTAAACGTAAACTAGCTGACGCAAATCATAGAATATTCCTCGCTAAAAGTAACAAACAAAAACGTATCTTAAAACAAGTAATCAAAAGCATCCGCTCTGATTATGCTGAAGAATTGACGTCATTGGGTATTGTTAAAACCGATGGAGCCTCTATGCTTGCTAACTGGAATCAATTTGATCAAAACTCTGCGGCTGAATTTCTTGATTTGGAATGGATGTTTGATATAACAGATGGTTTTGATATAATAATTGGGAACCCACCATATGTAGAGGTTCTAAACTCAGATGCCTATATAGAATACGAAACTTACACTTGTTATGAGTTATACGCTCATTTCTTTGAAAGAGCGGTCCATATGCTCAAAAATGGAGGTATTTTAGCATTTATAACTGGGTCTCTTTATATCAAAGGTATGAAATTTCAACCTCTAAGAGATTTCTTACGGAAAAATACGTTCCTTCTTGCCTTTAGAAATGAAGGGGATAACGTATTTGAAGAAGTTGGAATGCCTACATCTACAATTCTTTTATCCAAACAGAAAAAAGATTGCCTATGGCCTTTTGATGGTACTCCTCTTATACTTAAACTCACATCAAGTCATACTACTTTGGGGAAGCTTTGTGATGTACAACGAGGTTTAGAGATAGGGAAAAAAGCTATACTTACGAACGGAGATGTTAAGATCCTCACAGGTACCAATGTAAAGAAATATGTTGCAAAATCAGTTTCGTATATATCATTTGATACACTTGAAGATTTTGCAAAGGACGCATATTATTACGAGGGAGAACGTTTGGTTATACGAGAAACCGGTTCTGAACTAACTGTTACATATTTAGATTATCCAATTTATGTAAACCGAAGTCTTTACACGTTTAAACGCAAACCTGAGGCTCCATCTGTGAAATTTCTTGTTGGATGTCTTAACTCTAAACTTTTGCAATATTTCTACATTGAAAAGTTTAAAGCTCCGACTGAATTGTTCCCCAAGATACGAATAGGTCAAGCAAAGCAGCTTCCCATTCCTATACCGACGAAAGAACAAGATTTTGTAATTTCGTCCATTGTAGACGATATTTTACAATGCGCTCAAAAAGGGGAAATCGATTCTGCTCTTATTGATAAGCTTAATAGGCAGATTTATTTAATCTACGGCTTATCCTACGAAGATGTACTTATAATAGACCCGGATACAACTATAACCGAAGAAAAATATAATAATTCAAGTAAGATCTAAATTGTATGGAATGGCAATATAACCTCCTAAAAGAAATTTTCCAAAAATTCGGAGGTAAGGCAAAATCTATCTCAACTTTGCCGTCAGAAGAAATTTTGGCATATAAGAAACCCTATTTGCCAGATTCTTTATATAAGTTCTACGCACCAACATTAGAAAATCTCTCTGATGTTGCTAATGAACGCCTTTGGCTTGCATCTCCGTCAAGTTTTAATGACCCAAAGGATTGTCAAATGACAATAGCCGAAAATTTTGAAGCTTATGTCATCTCTAAGCTTATTCAAAACTCACCTGAGTTTTCTCAAGAAGAAAGAGTAAGGATAAATAGAGATGCAGAAAGAATTGGTAAAGACTCAAAATACTGTCAACTCTATCACTATATCTTATCGCAGAAGAGTGAAGCTATTTCTAAGCCTATATTAGATGAAGTATCACGATTAAAACATATAGTTGAAGAATACATTAAAACACTCAAAACAACTAATTATAGAATTGCTTGTTTTAGCGATCTAAAGGGCGACTACCTTTCTTCTGAAACTCTAATGTGGGCACATTACGCTCAAAGTTACAAGGGCTTCTGCGTTGAATATGATGTTAAAAAGATGCTGTCTACTATTTTTTCCTATTATACATACTATAATTGTAGCCCAAATGATATTACCAGTGGACGAATTTATGGAAGTGTGCTTAATGAAATATTCACTAATGGCATTTTCCCGGTCGTATATAAGTCAAAGCAAATATCAATCCCATCACCAACGAGTTATTACATAGCACAGGATAAATGCAGTGCAAGATATGTAAATAATGTGCAATTAGCATTTCTCAAGTCGTTACTTACAAAGGATTTAATATGGAAATATGAACAAGAATGGCGACTGATTGTTGATGAGTCTATCGTTGCACCTGTAGGTTTTAAAATCCCATTCCCATTTGCAAGGAGAATAATCGTTGGTGACTCAGCTTCACCGGAATTGAAGTTATTATTAAAACAAGTTGCAGATAAATTAAATCTTGGGAAAGACGGATACTCAGGGTACTCAACAGAATCAAAAATATATCTACAATGATTATTACTTAAGAAGTTCCGGCTCCACAGTCCTAACTTGTACAGCGGGCTTCGATACCACCTTGTTAGTGGATTCGAAGCTCGCATATAAATCATATTAGTCTTACATAGACATTTTAGTGCCTGAAAGTCGGTTGTCGAGGTCATCATCTCGGGAGCGGTTGCCTACTTCCCATTCGCGGTTCTCTCCGCGTTCGGTATTGACGTTGAAACATGAAAGGACTTTTACAAAATTGAGTGCAAAGACGTTGGCGGTCTTCTGGGTGAAGTCCTGCGGATGCGATAGGACACGTACTCCTGTCTGGTCCTTAGTTGTCTGACGTATGCGCTGAATTATTGCTCTTGCGTCCTCTCTCGTTAAGTAATGGACGGCAAGATTAAGGAGGTAGTCTTGTCTGTCATCTGGAGAAAGTCGGCGATAATCACTTTCGTCCTGACTGTCCATTGGTATCATTGGAATTGGCATACCGTCCATCATTGTAATCCTCAGCGCATATCTTCCATCCCTATTCTTGACGGCAGTGGCAGACTGTATTCTGCTACTGAAGTCATGGATTGGCTGTCGGGCGAGGTATGCCATAAGTATCTCTTCCGTGAACATAGTAGCAGCTATCGTTAGGGCTACATCTTCCTTGTCATCTGGTTTCACGCCATTGTACCACGCTGTCTGACGCAAAGTAATCGGCTTCTTATATGTGCTGCTGTCCTTCATCCTGATACGCATATAGTCTTTACGCCCATCGTTGCCGATCTCAACATTGAACATATCCCGGTAAACATCAAGTGGCGAAGGCTTGCGTTCCTGCTTTGGTACGAAGTCTATCAGCTCCGATAATTTCATTATCTTGCTCCCGTCAAAAGCTATCTTTCCGGCATGGTCGACTATTCCATATCCACGAACCTGACCGTTCTTGTCTTTCTGGAAATATATGTCTATGCCGAAATTCTTTTTGAGGGTGAAGATAAGCTGTTGAAACTGCTCCTGTCGCTCTTTGCTCAACGGTTTGCCGTTTTTGTCGAGGATTTTCTTTATATCTGGATTGGATTGTGGGCGAGTCGGCTTTTTCTTCTTAGACTTTGAGACTTCGGGACTATTGAGACTTTGATACTTTCCCTCTGCAATCTCAGCCTTATATTTCTTGATAATGGCACGGAGTTGGGTAGCCCGATCCTTACGTTTTTGGCTTCCCTTGGTAATATGCTTGAATATGTCTCCGACAGAGATATTCCCTGCATTGCCACCATTCTTCAAAAGACGGTATCCGTCAAGCGACTTTTCCATCTTAAAGCCGAAAGATCTGACGATGTTTGCAAATTGCCCTTCGGTCTCATAATCATAGCTTAAAACGCGTTCAATATCCTGCGAGATGTCTGATGCAAGAATGTGATTAGCGCAAGCATTTAGTCTGCGTACATCCTGATGGTCTGATATTGGAAATCCGTTCGGCTTTATCCTCGTTGATAGGATATGAACGTGATTATTGTTTGTGTCATGGTGGGCGTAGACAAAGTATGGCTGCTTCTCATATCCCATTTCTTTCATGAGTTTTTTAGCAAAGTCAGTCAGTTCATCCTTGGTCATGGTATGCCCCTTTACAGAAGCCGAAACATGAAACTGAAAACGGTCGGTATTTGTATTGCCGTAAGTTTTTGAGTGCTCTTTGAGATAACGTTCCACTTCGGTAGCAGCATCCAATCCGAAACGGTGCATCATCAGGACTGTATGGCGTAGTCTTTCGCTGACATTTGCCATTAACATCAGTTCGGCGACACCGGCCGCAACCTTATCCTCATTGTATCTTGCACCGGGGAATCCTCCGCCTTTCGCATCACTGAGCTTCTTTACAATCATAGTCTTGGTTGGGATTAGTGATTATTTCATAGAGATAGCGCAGCATTTCTTGAACCGTAGTCATCTCTATGCTGAATTGGTTGAACGGTTGCATATCACTGGAGGTAAAAGCGAGCGGTGAGAGTTTCTTCTTCTCATTAATAGCCTTGACAACCTGATTGAGATTAACTTCGATTTTGTCAATCTTCTTTATAGCGGTTGTCATAAGGGCTGTGAGATGGGAATTAGCTTCTGAGGACTTGGGTGTTGTCACTTCCTCTGAATATGTAATCGAAGCACATCGGATAAGCGCACTGATATTTCCACCGAAAAAGGTTTCAGCCTTTTTACGCATCTGTCTTTCGATGTCTTCATCAAGCCGTATATTTATGGTGATTGATTTTTTAGTCATTTAATAAAAGGGTCGTTTGGTAATTTGAACATTAGGTAAATGGATCATTGATACATTGGGTTGTTCGGTCAATGAGAACTTAAATAATTAGAGCACTGGGTAATTTGATAATTCAGTTTCTTAATCCTAATATTCTCAGTTACTCATACCAGATGTTCTTAGTTGTCTAAACTGACCAACCGAGAGCACTCGGTTATAGTAACCATAGAATAAAGGTCTGCGAGTTTCGAGCTGAATTAACCCTCACCATTGGTGAGTCGAGATTGCCGTTGTATATACAATCGGCATATCTTGCAAAGCAAGGTTTATCTCCATCTCAAAGCTTACGCAACCAACTTCACCTTACTCTTGTTACCCCGTTTATCATCGAACTCCTGACACTAACCGAGGCATCCCAATACATCAGTCCGAATAACCGAGATTATTAGGTATTTCGGTCATTGGATAATTAGAGCATTGGGTCAATAGGTGTCTTGGATATTCGGTTAAAGTATCATTAGAGCATTGAGTCATTGAAGCATTTGGATATTGAGTTACTCAGTTATTCGCCAAAGTCTCAAAATCTCAAAATTTCATAGTCTCATGATAAATCTCAAATTTTACGATATTGACCATGTTCTATGTGCTCTAAGAATCCTTGGCTTCCATCTTTCAGGAATCTGAATATCGAAGAGCGTGAGATACCGAGCTTCTTGGCTTCTCGCAGAATGTCGTTTGTTGAGAACGAGTCACCAAGATTACCAAGTAATTCTGTATATCGTGGTTCAAGAATACCTGTTTCAAGTTCGGGAGAAATTCTTGTTTCCATAGCCCGGAAGTATTCGGTCAGGGAAATTGCCCTTTCAGCACTTTCAAGGTCTATTTCGGTCATAGACGCATCATCGCAAATGCCTCGCATAATCTGAATTACGAGACAAAAGCGTATAATATAGGTTTCAAGTTTACCGCATAACGCTCTGACAGCATCAGATTCAGTCGATGAATAAGCTAAGTTACTGACCTCTTCTTTCCAACGGATAATGCGCTGCTTGGCTTCAAGGGAGAATGAAAGCTCCTTAGAGATTACATTTCCCTCCTTGTCGTTTTGGGTAGTGATGCCAATAACCTTTCTGATTATAGTTTCCCATTTAGCTAACACATCATCCTGCATATCCGTGTCGTTCCATCCCGGCATTTCGTTTATTTCGGGGAATACCTTCAAGAAACGTGATGAGAACCCATTCATCAGACGTTTTCCTCCGAATTGTTCATTGATTCGCCCCGGCTGAGTTGTTCCAATGATGGAACAGTAGGGATTCGATAGAAAGATATGCTCATTATTAGACTTGCGGCTATACTTGAAAGGTGTTCCGCTAAATAGGCTCAGGAAGTAGCTTTCATCCGAACCACTATAACGATTGAAATTGGCAAGAAGACTTTCGATTTCATCCTTATACATCAGGACTCCGCGAACATTGTCACGCAAAGCTCCAATAAGAGCTTCAACTGTTGAATCCACAACGACATGGCACTTTCGCTGGGGGAATGGCATATCTTCAGGAAGGGAATTTTTCTCACGCTGTTTAGGAGTCATGCGTTCCCATCTTCGATAAGCATCCATCTCTTTACAATAGGTGCGGTCATATTCGCTATCGATTTTTAGTAGCGGTGCTATGGCTTGTTGAAGTGGTGGTGTCTTTCCGCAGCTTGGTGATCCGATTAGCACGATGTAGATTATTGGTCGGCTGATCCAGCTTGCACGGAATCGTACAGACCAGGTATTACCCATTGCTGACGCAAATACAGTGAGAAACGAAGCGGCTGTGAAATCAATATTATAATTCTCATATTTTTCCAACGCAACGATNATATTNCGAATAGANTCAGGGAAGATNTCAAGAGGGAAAGAAGGAGCATTAAGGCGAATCATATCTTCGCCAATCTCCACATTGTCATCCTCAATCAACCTACAAGCAGGTTTAATAGGTGTCCTGCGGCGTACATTTTGATTTGTATTTCTATACATAACGATATATGTGAGAATGGATTGCTGTTAAGGGCTACGCCACTACATTGTATAATGGCGTAACTCTTATAACCGTTGGGTAATTTGGTTACCGTCTCTTATTGGGTTGAGTTTTGGATGAAGCGAGTTGCAGCGCAAGGTCTACGTCGATTACAATCTTACGACCTATCTGAGTGATAGCCTTGCTTATTCGCCCGCTATTCTTTATTCGTATGGCAGTAGGTTTGCTGCAACCGAAAATTTCGCATATTCCGGCAATGCCGTAAACATAACGCTTTTCGGTCTGAGTCTCCTTGGGAGATGGATCTTGTGTTTCGGTGCTGGCGGTCTGTCGTGAGAGGAACAAAAGCTCTTCCCCAGTCATCTGCCACACCGGTTTAGATAATAGAGTTTCTATATTCATAAAGGTGTGTGATTAAATTGTGGGAAAAGTTCGCAGAAGAAACAGATGTCACAAAAGGAATAGATGTCGCAGAAGTAACGTTTGTCTCCAGAGAACCGGAAGGGCGTTAAAGCAACAAAGGGCGATAAAGGCAACAGGTGAGTATGGCCATACTCGGTTTGTCCTCATAAGACTCTGCAAAGTTACAATAGACTTCTTATTCTCGGAGAAAATCCGAACACTTTTCTATATAAAACTTAATGATATTATTTTTATAGAATGAGCAAACAAATATGTAACATCCTTCAAATTAAAGTAATAATTAAATGTAGCACTTCCTATGCAACCAATTTTGGCGAAGTGAAAAGATTTCATATGACCAAAAAGTGACGATAAAACGTCCCATTCAACCAAAAAGGTTACATCTATACGTTTCCTAATCTACCACGATAACAAATGGGTTGTGGTAGACAGCGATGAGAGCGATCGGATGATTTGGGGGCAATCAAGAAATTGTATGTAACCCAAAGATTGTTTTTAATACCGACTTTCGCAAGCCTGATTTTCTATGAAACCGACCCATTTGTATGAGGCGAGGTTTCGCCTACAAAATGTATGGAATTTTGTATGTAATAAAAAGCAAATCCGCCATAACTTTTTGAGTTACAGCGGCTTTACTTTGTTTATTGGCGGAGAGAGAGGGATTCGAACCCCCGGAGGTGTTACCCTCAACGGTTTTCAAGACCGCCGCGATCGACCACTCTGCCATCTCTCCTTTGCTATGAGACCGTCTCCGGCTCTTTTGCGTTGCAAAGTTAAGTCTTTTTTTTGAATCTGCCAAATTTATTTCATTTTTTTATTCTTTTTATTTTTTGTCCGGGTGGATGTGCTTATTTCGAGCGCATCATGATGGACAAGCCATCAGAATGAGAATCAGGGAGCAGCCGGGCGGTTGATTGAGGCCACATCTTGATGTGTGGAGCCGGGAGAGGATTGCTCCGGCGCACCATCGGGATACCCTTCTGGAGAGGGATCGAGGATCCTTACTTCCTTCCCTGCCGCAAAGGGAGCGAGCATATTGCCGAGATTCGTGATGGCTTCGGCACGTGCCCGGCGTACATAGCCGCGTTTATAGAGATGACGGCGCCATTGATCCACGGCCTTGCGCTTGATCTCATTCTCCTCCGCTGTCGTAAAGTTGGAGCTGCGAAGCAGACGATCATTCCATGTGTCGATCACCTGATAGGAATCCGGTTCGGTAGATTCACGGATCTGAAGGATCTCCGGCGGGAGCACCACCATCAAGGTGTCCCCCACCCATTCGCTGTGTGCGCGCTCAAGGTCGAAGAGTATGTCGCCGTTCAGACGTGCGCGTGCGAAAAGATGACGTGTGCCTATGGAGGCTTTTATGGGGACATCCTCAAATACCTCCACCGAACAGAGACGCAGCATCGGGCGGACATCAATCACTTTCGCTTTCTCTATCCGAGCCGGAGCCACCTCCTCCCCATCCTTACGGAACCATATCACCACCCATACTGCCGCAGCCAGCAGCAGGAGCACGACAAGCCATTTCAATATCTTTGCAAAATTCTTCATCTTCCGCCTCCTTTCATTGCTTGATTTCTATTTCGGCAGTGAATCCGCAGTCCTGAGCCAGGGCTGTGAAATATGAGATGGCCTTCCCACGGGCCGTGGCCTTAACTTTCTCGCGGAATCCCGACCTCTCCTCAACCTCCCTGCGCAAGGATTCATTGACCGCCTCTTTCACGCGCGCACGCTCTTCAGGCCGGATGTCGCTGCGCAGTCCGGTGACACGGTAGTGAGCTTCGGAGACCTCCACATCGCGCCCGGCAAATTCGGTGCGAATCTCCGGAAGCCTTATCTTCATCACCTTGGTGGCAGTGTCGACCTCGATATCGGATGGAGTGAACTCCGCCATATCCATATAGGCACGAAGATATGTGTTATAGGAATAGGCGGCCTTGCGGTTGCCGATCTTCACCTTGTTAAGCAATGCCTCCCAGGTCTGCTTCCCTCCTTTGGCATCGGAGAGCTTGAGGTCGTCGATGGTGGCAATCTTATTGATTGTCATTTCGGCGAGTATCAGCTTGTCGGCAGAGCGGACTATGGCATAATAATCCGTCGGCTCCGGCTCCTCCACCTTCGGAGCGTCGCGCCGACACGACACTCCATAAAGAAGCATACCCGGCAGGAGAAACGCGAGCATACTCTTTTTCAATATTTTTCTAAATCGTGTCATTTGTTTCATAACTCAGATGGCTTTCAGTCGCTGTTTTTGACAAAAAGCCCCGTTGATAGTTTAACAAATTCCGGGCCGAGATACTCACACAGGAAAAGATTTATGGCATTGATTCTCCCTCTCGGAGGGGCTACGGGAGGGAGAAAAGGAGGAATAGTTTGCCTATATTCAGACATTTTATTAAATTTGCAAACGATTGCCGCGGAGCGAGGGCTCCGCTCAAGAGATAAAGAATATCATGCAGCCCATAATTGAAAAAGTAGACCCCCAGCTGATTCTTCGGGAATTGACCCCGGACCGCCTCCTGCGCACTACCAATAAAGGTGACAACGAGATATATGTGGTCGACGCTTTCACGGCACCCAACACCATGCGCGAGATCGGTCGTCTGCGCGAGATAGCTTTCCGCGACGGCGGAGGCGGAACCGGCAAGGAATGTGACATCGATGAATTCGACACGATGGAGCGTCCCTGCCAGCAGATGATTGTGTGGAACCCTCAGGCTAATGAGATAATAGGAGGCTACCGTTTCCTTTTAGGCGAGGATATGGAGATCCGCGACGGCGTTCCCAATATAGCGGTGTCGCACATGTTCCGCTTCTCGGAACGCTTCATAAAGGAGTATCTTCCCCAGACCATAGAGCTCGGCAGATCCTTCGTGACACTGGAATATCAGACCACCAAGGCCGGACCCAAGGCAATCTATGCTCTGGATAACCTCTGGGACGGTCTGGGCGCATTGACCGTGAAATATCCACAGATAAAATATCTCTTCGGCAAATTCACCATGTATCCGAGCTATGGCACTGAATGCCGCGATATGCTCCTCGGATTCCTCCACAAGTATTTTCCCGATCCCGACAGGCTCGTGGAACCGATCGACCCTCTCCCCACCGGAGCCGACGACCCCGCGATACAGGAGATGTTCACCGGGAATTCTTTCAAGGAGGATCTTCGTATCCTCAACCATAAGATACGGGAGGAAGGGAGGAATATACCTCCGCTGGTGAATGCCTACATGGCCCTCTCCCCTACCATGAAGCTTTTCGGCACAGCCGTGAATCATGAATTCGGCGATGTCGAGGAGACCGGTATCTTCTTCAAGATATCCGAGATTTTCGAGGAGAAGAAACACCGACACATCGGAACTTATACAGCCCCCCAATAAATATGAAGACAACCATCCTTATGTTAGGCGGCTCACGCCGCGTATCTCTCGCCGATCTGTTCAAAGAGAGCGGCCGACGCTCCGGGGTCGAAGTGGAGATCATCGCTTACGAACTTACAAAACATGTGCCCATCGCGCTTGCCGGCAAGGTGTTGGAAGGACGAAAATGGTCGGATCCCGATGTGGTGGAAGACATAGCACGCGTTGTGAAGGAATACAACGTGGATATAATCCTTCCCTTCGTGAACGGAGCCGTGGAAATCGCCTCGCGCTGCAAGGATGAGATTCCGGGGGTGTTCGTGCCTGTATCTGATTTCTCCATCACATCGCGCATCTTCGACAAGGTGGAGGCGGCGAAAGTGTTCAAGGACAATGGATTCCCTATCCCAATAACATATTCCATCATCAACAACGAGATGCCGGCGATTGTGAAACCGCGTAAGGGAGGCTCGTCGAGAGGGATAAGCATCTTCTATGATGTGGAGGACCTTATGCATCTCGAAAACCTCGATTCATATATCATCCAGGAATATATAGAAAATGCGCGTGAATATACCGTGGATTGCTATATCGACAGCAAGGGCCGCATCCTTACCACTGTGGCACGTGAACGCATCGAGGTGATGGGCGGAGAGGTGAACCGCACCAAGACCTGCCGCATCGAGAGAATAATCGAGATGAGCCGGGAGGTGATATCTAAACTGAAGCTGACGGGATGCGTCACGTTGCAGTTTCTACACGATCCCAAGAAAGACCGCTATCTGCTCATGGAGCTCAATCCGCGTCTGGGAGGCGGCGTGATATGCTCTATCTTCGCCGGAGCCCCGATCACCGACTATATCCTTGCCGAGGCGCAGGGAAAGGAGCTTGAGGCTTGCGACGACTGGAAGTCTGACGTGCTGATGGCGCGCTATCTGAAAGAGGCGATCTTCTATGAATGATCCCGTCACGTTGTGGCCGGGTGGATGAACTCATATTAGATTATGGATCTTTAATTCAAAAACCTCTATCTTATATCTCGAAACTCATAAGTAGCTGTTCAAATTAAACCGCTACTATATTTTGCTAAATTAATAATAAACACTATGAAGAAATTCATATTGGCCGGAATCCTCTCAGTTGTGGCAGCAGGGGTTTCAGCACAGAATCATAAATCCAATCCAGAGCATTACTTCCTGAATGAAGATAAGGTGCCCAGTTCGCTGACCATACTGATGACTCCTCCCGACACTACGTCGGCGCGTTTCGCCTACGACCGCGAGCAATATGAATGGGGGAAGAGCCAGCGCAACACTCCGCGCGGTCGTCAGGCCGTGACGGATGCCAACCTTGACTGGTATTCCGACTGGGCTAACGATGCTTTCGGGGAAGCCTTCGGGACTCCCNNCACCAAGAAAGATAATCCTGAGCTTTATAAGCTGATCTATAATATGCAGGAGGATGCCGGCGACCTTGCCACGCGCGAGGCTAAGCAGCATTATATGCGCACACGTCCCTTCGTGTTCTGGAACGAGCCGACGGCCACTCCCAATGATGAGGAGGGATTGCGCAAGAATGGTTCCTATCCTTCAGGTCATACCTCCATCGGCTGGGCCACGGCATTGGTGTTGGCAGAGATCAATCCTGAGCGTGCCACTGAGATATTGAAGCGAGGATTTGAGTTTGGGCAGTCGCGTGTGATTGTGGGCGCCCATTATCAGAGCGATGTGGATGCAGGTCGCGTGGTGGGGGCGGGAATAGTCTCCATGCTCCACACCGACAAGGGGTTCCGCAAGCAGCTTGAGAAGGCCAAGAAGGAGTTTGCCAAGAAAAATAAGAATAAGAAATAACGATACCTCTCACTATACGTTAACGCCGCCTGCATTCTTGATTCAATGAATGCAGGCGGCGGTTTTTATAGTAACCATGAATCATTTTTAACTTACATGATTTACTTGTAAATTTCTGTTCCGTATTCTACGCTTTGCACCGTGTAAAAAAGAAGAAAGAAAAGACTGATAGAAGATATAAGATGAAGCGCAATGCCGAGATAATCATACAGAACTCTACGGTTTGCGAAATCGTTTGAAAAATATTATATTTGCCGAAAAGATAAGCTTATGAAAGAGATACCAACCGAAATGAGAGGCTATCCTATCGGACAGCAGGATTTCAAGACGCTGCGTGAAGGTGGAGCTATATATGTTGACAAGACAGAATTTGTGGATAAGATCATAAAATCCACATCACAATATTATTTCCTTGCACGCCCGCGCCGATTCGGAAAGAGCTTGTTCCTCTCCACCATGAAATATTTCTTTCAGGGTGAACGAGAGCTGTTCAAGGGCCTCTATATTGACTCCACCGACTGGAAGTGGGAGGAGTATCCCGTGCTGCATCTGGATCTGAACACCAACCGGTATATGGAGAAAGGAAAACTGGAGGCAGTGCTCGACAATCTGTTCAGGGAATGGGAAAAACGATATGGCATCAGTGAGATTGCCGAGGACTATAGCCAGAGATTCAGCAACATCATTCAGACCGCCCACGAAAAGACGGGGCGCCAGGTTGTTGTGCTTGTAGATGAGTATGACAAGCCGCTGGTCGGAAATCTTAACAAGCAGGAGATGTTCGAGTATTACCGTGCTCAGCTGGCTTCAATATACTCCAACTTCAAGAGCTCGGCTGCACATATACGTCTTGTATTTCTCACAGGCGTGAGCCGATTCAGCAAGCTCAGCGTATTCTCGGATCTCAACAATATCAACGACATAACATTCGATAACGCCTATGCCGACATCTGTGGTATAACTGAAAAGGAGTTGAAAGCATATTTTCAGGAAGGGATAGCGATGTTGGCAGACAAGAGGCGTCTGAGTTTCGACGGAGCCTTACGACTGTTAAAGCGAAATTATGACGGCTATCGTTTCGCAGAGGAAGGTAGCGAGATATATAATCCCTGGTCGGTACTTAACGCCATGGAGAAGTCTGCGGTAAAGAATTATTGGAATGAAACCGGTATGCCGACTATCTTGGCTGAAGCCTTGAAAAGAGTCGATGCCGACCTGGAATCGATGTTCAATTCCAATGTTCAGGAAGATGACCTGAAAGGTCTTGATCTATTGAATCCCAATCCCACGGCATTGCTATATCAGACCGGTTATCTGACAATCAAACGCTATAACAGAAGATTGGAATATTACCGCTTGGGTATACCGAATAAGGAGGTGGAACGCGGTCTCTTCAGTGTGCTGCTCCCATATTACGTGCAGATCAGACGCGGCACCACCAATGGCGTCATGCTGGATATTGTTGATGCCTTCGTATCCGGAGAGCCGGAAAGGGCAATGCGTTCCCTACAGGCCTTCTTCGCCGGGATAGACTATAAGATGAAGATGGATAATGAGAATAATTTCCACAACGCCTTCTATCTCCTGACTCACATTCTCGGTCTTGACGTTGAGACGGAGGTTCATACCTCCGACGGAAGCATAGACCTAACCATCGACACCGACGAATTCTTCTATATCATCGAGCTGAAATACGACCACTCGGCGGAGGAGGCTCTGCGGCAGATAGAGGAGAAGAGGTATTCACGCCCCTGGCAGAACGGGGAAAGGGAGGTATTTCTAATCGGTGCGGCATTCTCCTCAAAGACACGCTGCATCGAGGAATGGAAGATAGAACATTCATCGATATAGGAAGTCATATAATCCTATCGACACTACTAATTGCATTAGAAACAGGAAGGACAACATCCGGTGGGTGCTGTCCTTTCTGTTTCTTTAATCACTTGTCTTATTTAAGATTCTCCCTTACCCTCTCAAGATAAGCCTTCATACGGTCGGAATCATGATGATCCACGATGTCGCGGAGCTCGGCAAGCTGAGTGCGTATCTTCTCAAGCTGCTCGGAGGTGTTGGGATTGAAGAGAATCTCGGAAAGCAGATAATCGTCCTCCCCCATCAGCCCGCGGGCAATCGCCATGTGGCGTTTGAAAGTCGTGCCGGGTGCATCCTGATGTTTCATCACCCCCGCAAAGACCAACGTCGATGCAAAGGGGATTGAAAGGGAATATGCAATTGTGGTGTCGTGCTCCTCGAAAGTATATTCCTCTATATGAAGATGCAACCGGTTATAAAGGTCGCGGAAGAATATCTTCCCCATGTAATCCCCCTCCTTGATGATTATGGCATTCTCTTCGCTCAGATTGGAGAGGGATGCGAAGGTGGGGCCGAACATGGGATGAGTAGACACAAAGGGATGACCCGCGCGCTCATAGAACTCCGGGAGCCCTGTCTTTACTGAGGCAATGTCGCTGAGTATCGTGGTAGGCGGCAACCATGGAAGCACCGCCTCGAATGCCTGAAGGGTGTATTTCACCGTCGCAGCATTAATCACCAACTCCGGGGCGAATTCTCTGACCTCCTCTCCCAACTCCGAGAAACGGCGTGCATTGTATGTGAAGCGCAGGCGTTTGGGGTCGTAGTCGTAGATCGCCACATCATGGTCGAACGACAGCAGGTCGCAAAAAAACGATCCCATCTTACCCGCTCCAAGAATCAATATCCTCATAATCTTATTTTGCCTTGAACATCTCTATCTGCTGGCGCACCGACTCCTCATGGATTGCAGCATAGACACGGCGGATGAATTCTTCGCTCATCTGCATCTCCTTGGCCAGCACCTCGCGACTCCTCATCATGTCGCTGTAACGCGCCCCCTGCACCACCTTCATGCCGTGCTCCTTCTTGTATTGGCCAATCTCGCGGCATATGCGCATACGCTTGCCAAGCATATCCACAAGATCATTGTCGATGCGGTCGATCTCCTGACGAAGAAGGGTCAGCGACTCAGTGCTGTCGGGTTTGGCGCCGTTAAGGGGCACAAGAGAATTGACGATAATATTAAGCACATCGGGAGTGATCTGCTGTGCGGCATCGCTCCACGCCTCGTCGGGGTTACAATGGCTTTCGATGATGAGCCCGTCGAAACCCATGTCGAATGCTTGCTGCGAGAGCGGGGCGATCAACTCGCGCTTTCCTCCGATATGGCTGGGATCGCAGATGATGGGAATATCGGGCATTCGGCGACCAAGCTCTATGGGGATATGCCATTGCGGCATATTGCGGTAGAGATGCTTCCCGTATGCCGAGAAACCACGGTGTATTGCTCCGACACGCTTCACTCCGGCATTCTGGATTCGCTGAATCGCACCGATCCAAAGCTCAAGGTCGGGATTGACGGGATTCTTCACAAGCACCGGCACATCCTTCCCTAAGGCTGCCAATGTATCGGCTATCTCCTGCATGGCGAAAGGATTGGCGGCAGTGCGCGCACCGATCCAAAGGAGATCGACGCCGGCTTCAAGGGCAGCCTCGACATGGGCTTTGGTGGCAACCTCGGTGGAGACATACATTCCGGTCTCCTCCTTCACCTTACGGAGCCAGGGCAACCCCTCAACCCCGACACCTTCAAAACCACCGGGTTTTGTACGAGGTTTCCAGATACCGGCGCGAAACACCTTCGCTCCGTATGATGCAAGCTGACGCGCGGTCTCAAGCACCTGATCCTCTGTCTCCGCGCTGCAAGGGCCACAGATGATCAGCGGCTTCTTCGGGTCAAGACCCGGTAATAGTTCGGTTCTGTACATATTATTTCAATCTTAATCGTTTTTTACTTCTTTAATTCTATCGAGTGCACGGCGAAGGTTCTCCTCTGTGGCACAAAGTGATATCCTGATATAACGCTCTCCGTTGCGGCCGAAGATAAATCCGGGGGTGACGAACACACGCTTATCATAAAGAATCCTGTCGGCCATCGCTTCGGAAGATTCCTCCGCTTCGGGGATACGTCCCCATAGGAACAGACCGCGTTGCGCAGGATCAAACTCACATCCCAAAGCCTGCATTATCTCCTCCGCCACCTTACGGCGATCAGTGTAAACGGCATTCAGCTCCTCATACCATTCCTCACCTAAGTCGAGGGCACGAGCGGCAGCAAGCATCACGGGGCGGAATTGCCCTGAATCGATATTCGACTTCACACGGAGCACCCAGCTGATGAATTCGGGATTACCGGCAAGCATGGCCACACGCCATCCGGCCATGTTATGGCTCTTCGAAAGGGAATTCATCTCCATAGCCGTCTCCTTCGCCCCCTCCACCTCAAGGATGCTCAGGGGCCTCACTCCGGAAGGCTTGAGGATGAATGAATAGGGGTTGTCGTTGACAATCAGGACACCGTGTTCTCGGCCAAATCTGACGGCCCGCTCGAATAGCTCACGAGTGGCAGGAGTGCCGGTGGGCATATTCGGATAGTTGAGCCACATCACCTTCACCCTGCCCTCCTTCACTTCAGGGAGTGTGTCGAGAAGGTCGAAGTCGGGCATCCAGCCTCTTTCGGGAAGGAGATTATATTTTATTATCTCCGCTCCGGCCAGACGGCTTACGGAGGTATATGTAGGATATCCCGGATCAGGGACAAGCACACAGTCGCCGGGATTGACGAGAGCCATCGTGATATGCATTATCCCCTCCTTCGATCCAATCAGCGGCAGAATCTCTGTGGATGGATTCAGCTCGACACCATACCATCGGGCATACCATCGGGCGAATGCCTCGCGAAGTTCCGGGATTCCGGTATAGCTCTGATAGCTGTGGTTGCGCGGATCGTTTGCGGCATCGCAGAGGGTCGCAATCACCTCCTGCGAGGGAGGGAGGTCGGGGCCACCGATTCCCAGCGAAATCACGTCGAGTCCACGGGCATTCATCTCCGCCACTTCTCGCAGCTTGCGTGAGAAATAGTATTCCTTCACATTCCCCACTCTCTCGGCCGGTGTCACGGCGCGTCCCTTAATGTTTGAAATCTTTGCATTCGACATATTCGCCAAGTATTTTAAGGTCGTTGAGCAGCGGGCGCACGGCATCTATAGCCTGACGGTAGCGCACGTAGGAATCGAAGGTTAGATCCACATAGAAGCGGTATTCCCACTCGCGTCCCACGATGGGCAACGACTGTATTTTTGAAAGGTTTATATCATAGAAAGAGAATATCGTCAGCACCTTCGAAAGCGCCCCCTGCGTATGCGGAAGGGTGAATACGAGGGAAGCCTTGTCAAGCTCCTCGTCGCGTGGCTTCAGTTCGGAGGCAGTGAGCGCGTCTGCAAGAATGAGGAAGCGGGTGAAGTTTCGCTTGTTGGTCTCGATTCCCTTCTCAAGGATATCCATTCCGTAGAGACCGGCGGCATATTCTGCGCAGACGGCGGCATGGCCGCGCAGTCCGTCGCGCGCTATGTCGCGTGCGGCTCCGGCTGTGTCGAATTTCTCCACCATCCTCAGATTGGGATGACGACGCAGAAACTGTTCACATTGCATCAAGGCCATGGGATGGGAATTGACTTCAGTCAGCTCCTCCATCTTCTCGCCCGGAAGCGCACAAAGCACATGGGAAATGCGCACCTTCTCCTCCCCGACCACCTGCAGATTGCTCTGGCGGAGCAATTCATGATTCTGCAGCAGTGATCCGGCGATGGTATTCTCTATTGCCACGATGCCCAGCAGAGAGGCGTCGGCCTCCATGCGCTCGAAAAGCTCATGGAAGGTGTCGCATTCGACGCTCTCGACCTCTCTTCCAAGTTTCTTGAAATAGGAGGCAGCGGCTGCGTCATGAAAGCAGCCGCGGATCCCCTGTATCACGACCCGCAAAGGTAATTGACTCATCTTTTTCAATTTTTTATCGGATTGTCGGACTTGGTCAGACTTGTCAGCCTTGTCAGACATTGAATCTGAAATGCATAATATCCCCATCTTGCACTACATATTCCTTCCCTTCGACACCCATCTTTCCGGCTTCCTTCACAGCAGCTTCGGATCCCAGGGATACATAATCGTCGTATTTTATCACCTCGGCACGGATGAATCCCTTCTCAAAGTCGGTGTGTATGATTCCGGCTGCCTGGGGTGCCTTAGTGCCGCGAAGGAATGTCCAAGCGCGCACCTCATCCGCACCGGCAGTGAAATATGTCTGGAGGTCGAGGAGATTATATGCCGCGCGTATCAGGCGATTCACGCCCGATTCCTTCAGCCCTATCTCCTCCAGGAATTCCTGACGCTCTTCGTAAGTGTCGAGCTCGGCAATCTCGCTCTCCGTCTTGGCAGCCACTATCAGCAGGTCGGCACCCTCCTTGGCGATGGCCTCGCGCACGGCCTCTACATAATTGTTACCCTCCACAGCCGAGGCATCATCCACGTTGCAGACATAGAGGACAGGCTTGTTGGTGAGCAGGAAGAGTTCGCGGGCGAATTTCTCCTCCTCTTTCCCTTCGATTTTCACCGAGCGTGCCGGCTCACCCTTCTCCAGAGCCTCCTTATAGGCTTTCAGCACCTCAAGCTGCATCTTGGCGTTCTTGTCGCCACCGGCTTTGGCCGCCTTCTCTGTCTTGGCAAGGCGAGCCTCCACAGTCTCAAGGTCTTTGAGCTGGAGCTCATAGTTTATCACCTCCATATCACGGACCGGATCCACGGTGGTGTCGACGTGAGTGATGTTGTCATCGTCGAAACAACGTAGCACATGGAGGATAGCATCGGTCTCACGGATATTGGCAAGGAACTTGTTGCCAAGCCCCTCCCCTTTCGAAGCCCCCTTCACGAGTCCGGCGATGTCGACAATCTCGACAGTGGCCGGGACGGTGGATTTAGGGTTACACATCTCCACGAGTTTTGTAAGACGATCATCGGGTACGGAAATGACACCCACATTCGGCTCTATCGTGCAGAAGGGGAAATTGGCGCTCTGCGCCTTGGCGTTGCTCAGACAATTGAAGAGTGTGGACTTCCCGACATTAGGCAAGCCCACTATACCACATTTTAATGACATATTCTATTTTGCTTTTTTACCTTCCCCACGTTCACCGCTGCCCGTCGGAGGGCATTGACAGGAACCGCAGGGTCTGCAAAATTAAGTATAAATTCTATAAATTCCAAAGAGTTTTGCCTATATATATAAATAAAGAGAAGATTCCNATCTTCTCTCAATATTTATTCATTATTTATACACTCAACTTAATAATTTGTAAGTGTCGCTTTGAGGGAATAAAAATTTCCTCGCTTTACTTTTAATTTTAAAACTATATGTGTCGCCACCGGAATTTCTACATAGCAGAAAATCAACTGTAATCTCTCCTTGATCCAACAGAATATCAAATTGCGATGCAATCGGATTCTTGGTATGAAGAATCTCTNTCACCCTAAAGTATTCTTTCCCATAATCCCTACGGGTTTGCGCTTCAATCCAAAACGTTTCATGGTGTTTTGTCAGCAAACGAGAATGCAGCTGCGTCAACTGCCAGGCTGCGACATCTCTTACCTTATGATACACCCCATATTCATCCAATGACTCTGCAAACTCATCGGCTTCCAATATTCCTTTTTGAGGGACAATAAGCAATCCTAATCCTTGATTGTTAGGCCGATTAGCACTCAATGTAACGTGCAATGACTTATGATCATAGCCTTCCGGAACATAACCATATTCCGCTACAATTTCCCTACCACTTTTCAATCTGCTTATAGACCAATCTGGAGACTGAGTAAAAAGTGTATTCCTCACTCTTGAAATCTCACGATGACTCTTAAGTTCGATCCCCTTAAAATCCGGGGTCTTAGAAGAATTCATGCTCAGACCAAGAATAGATTCAACAGTCCGACCTATTCCAGTATCTGCAAATACCTCAGTCTCAGTCCATACTGTCATATTCTCCTTTATCAATGTCAATAGCTCCTCACTTGCTGATATTTTAGAGTCGTGTATTTCATTTATCAAATCTTTAATGGGCGTATGCAATGGAGATTCGCAGACTTCTCTTATATTTATAGTGGAGATATTCACGACATATAGCAGCTGACGATGAACTATAAGAATAAAAATATCGTCCGCTCTCAGAAATTCAACATTACGAACTTTATTTACCCATAATCGCGGATCTCCACTTTTTGTCAGGGGGCGATACAAAGAGGTTTTGGTATAATATTTCTCTGCTTCTGTTAGTATGACAGTATCCACCATTCTTTTATGCTCAGGACCTTGTAGTTGGGACCCATAGTCATGAAGATTCTTCTCTTTTAGATATGCTCTTACAGGAGCTGTGGCATCAAGAATACTCTTCTTCAAGCCCGTCGAGGTAATCTGGATAGTAGCAAATTCAACCTGCATTTTCACCAGAAATTGCACATTCATAGCTTCTTCCTTATTGTATTGGCGCATGTGTATCATAGGATATCATTTTATCTTTTGTAGAATAATATTTGCTATTGCACGCGCCATCAAAGGAGGCACTGCATTGCCGACAAGGGTGTACTGAGGAATCTCTGATTTGCGTTTATTTCCTCCTGTCTGGCGCTTACCTTGGAAAACAAACGAATCATCAAAAGATTGCAACCGTGCCATCTCCCTTACTGTCATAGCCCGATGTGCGGAATAATGGATAAAATCATCCGGCATAGTAACAACTGTGGGACTCTGTCCTTCGGGATTCAAAACTGTATAATTTCTTTTATTTGAATCCAATCCAAGTGATATAAGCTCCTCACGACAGTTTTCATCATACACTCCGTGCCGGGCAATGACACTCAAACGCTTTTTAACATCCTCACTTTGTGAACTTGTCTGATGATTATACAATGTTGGCTCCTCACAGAAAAGATTACTATTAAGGTCCTCAAATGATTTAACATAAAATGGATCAGATTTAAAAATAAATCTATGATTAAATCTCCCTTCTTTCGACCAATCAGCAAAAGTACGGGCATCTGCCGAGTATGTCAATCTGCCATCTACTGATCTTTTCCTAATCAAGGACTCAAATTCCGGAAGGATACGTCTATCGCCATAATGTGTCTCTATACTTCCATTGCCAATGAAGTCAAGGTCATGGAGAGCCTCATAAACAGTCACTTTTTCATCCTCTCGTACCGTGGGAGGAATTTCATCTATGAGTTCCTGATCCTTTCTGCATCCTATGAAAAGTACGCGCTCCCTATTCTGCGGTACTCCATAATCGGCTGAATGTGCAACGATTGGTTTTGCCACCCTGTAGAGACGCAAACTTTCCAGATGCTCATTCAATTCTTCTACTTCTCCACAAACATCAGCATATTCTTTTAATAGAGCAAATGTTTCATCAAGAGTATAGGAATACACCAATAGCATTTTCCTGAACTCTGTGACCTCCGAACCCTCCATTCTATTGAACTCATCAAAAGAATCAATTGCAGAAAAGATTGTATTTATTATGGTGGAATCATCGAGCATCGATAAAAAACCATTTATTCCATCCACAAAAAAATCATTATCTATATCCGAATTTGTTTTCAAATTAATTATCGCGCTGCTGATAGAATTTCTTTCTTCACTCCTTTTCAAGAAATTAAGACCATGACGAATAGTTGCAATATTAGGATTTGATTTGCTGAGACGATATTCCAATTTCCGGGTAATAGCCTTAAATTGTTGTTCCAGTGCAAGGAAGAAAGCATCCTTCGACTTCAAAGCCTCCGATTCCTCCGACACTTCAAGCTTTATTTTGTTCAAAAGACAGTTCTTAACAAATGGAGAGGCGGTGAATTCAAGCATTCTAACACAGTATTTCATAAACGCCGGCAACTCTTTATCATCAATGATACTGCGGATCTCCCGCATTATAGCCTCTTTAAAGTGCCCTTTGTCTTTTGTAAGCAATCCCTTAACATTCTCCATCACAAAGTACTTCGGTCTTAACTTACGAATGACATTAAGATAATGAAGGAATAAATTATCTCTTTTGTCAAATCTTCGACGCCTTCCGGAGAGACTGAAGGATTGGCAACTCGGGCCACCTGTGACAACATCTATTTCTGTACCATCTAGCTCTTTTATCAAGTTAGATAAGAAAGAAGGAGACATTATATCTTGAGTAAGGAATTTTGTATCAAGACCAAACTGATAGTTATAGCGAACCGTGTGTGTCAGTTCGCAGTTTTCATTTATATCACTTGCCAATACAAATTTAAAATACTTATCGGGGGTAAACGCCATTAAAAAACCTTCGCTGATACCTCCGGCACCAGCAAATAAATCAAGAAATGTAATCGCTTCTTTCCCTTTCAGAAAATCTTTTCTTTCTGCCATATATTAAATATTCCTTATCGCTTTAAAACATTTTAAGGCTGCAAATATAACGTTTTTTTATGACTAAGCTTATATATAAGAAAAAATAGTGGCCGGAATCCTTTAAAGAACCCCGACCACTATTTATATTTATTTTTTTAATTTTGTTACCAAGGCGCAGAATTTATGCGGTCGTAGACGTAGGTGGTGGTTCGACCGTATTCATTCCACTGGAACCAGAGGGTGTTTCCGCCGTGGGTGAACCAATAGTTCATCGTGGTGGGACGGTCGTTGCCATATTGGAGGTTGATCTGATAGGTGTCGCCTCCGTAGCCTGAATATTGGGAATTATAGTAGGTCGGCATCACATAGCGGCGCCCATTGTCCCAATAATAGTATTCCCCTCGGCCGCGTCCATTGAAATATAAATAGTTCATGTCGTAGCCGCTGACATTCTCACTATTGATCTGCACCAACGCCCAATATCCTCCCAAATCAGGGTCGTTGAATGTCCCGTCGTTCCAACCCGGGCCGTCATACCAATAATCGTCGGTATCACATGAGGTGAGGGAGGCCGATAAACCCACAGCCACGACCAACAACACAATCCCTTTGAGTAATCCTTTTATTTTCATAAGCATTCTTTTTTATATCCATAAAATCAGCACTGCCGATTCAAAATTCCGTGAAGCTATATGGCAGGAGGGAGGCGATTGAGGGGAATATATAGCAACGCTCGCGGCCATACAGGATCACTTCCACCGGCTTGCCGCCCCTCACTTCATATTCGAGCAGCGCCTGGCGGCAGGCCCCGCACGGACTGATGGGTGAAGACTGGAAATAATGGGAATAAGCCAATCCCTCCGGCTTTCGGAGCATGGTCCATGCCGCGACAGCAATCTTCTCGAAGGCCACTCCCGGAGCAATCGCCCCGGCCTGAAAACAGGCACTCCTCTCGGCACACNTTCCGGAGGGGGAAGCAGCATTCTCCTGATTTGCTCCCGCNACTATCCGACCGTCGGCAAGCAGGATGGCAGCTCCGACATGAAACCTGGAATAAGGGGCATAAGAGTTGCGGGTCATCTCCTTGGCCGTATCNACAAGGGCGCGGTCCACTTCGGAAAGCTCATCGTAGCTGCATTCCNTCACAATAGTTGTGACGCTCAATTCCTTCATAAGTTTAATACATTTATGTTTCGCTTGCAAAACCGATATATAATAACATAACCCATATAACCCCATAACCCCATAACCCCATAACCCCATAACCCCATAACCCATATAACCCATATAACCCATATAACCTCATAATCCGTTTTTCTCATCTTTTGTTCAACGTCACAGCGATTTAATTTTTGCGATGAGAAAGAAAAGTATTAATTTTGCTGTAAAATCTTAACCTCTCTATGAAAATTCCATACTTTACCCGACTTGGACTGCCACTGCTGCTATTCATCGTAGGATCGNTGCANTTGGTAGCGGCCCCCGACCATTACCAGGCCTACATCGACCGCTATGCAGAGATAGCGGTGGCCGAACAGAAAGCCCACGGCATCCCGGCCTCCATCACCCTTGCACAGGGTCTGCTTGAAAGCGGCGCAGGTCGCTCCTCTCTCGCCACAAAAGGGAATAACCATTTCGGCATCAAATGCCATTCGACATGGCGCGGCGACACGCTGCTGCGCAATGACGACGCCGCCAACGAATGTTTCCGCGTCTACTCCTCGGCAGCCGAAAGTTTCGCCGACCATTCCCGNTTCCTGCTTGGGAAGCGATACCGCCAGCTTTTCGATTACGATATCTGCGACTACACCGCCTGGGCCAACGGTCTGAAACGCTGCGGATATGCCACCGACCCCAACTATGCCAGCCGGCTGATAGCCATAATCGAGCGCTACAGCCTNTTCATCTACGACTCCCCTTCGGGCCGACATCATGCAGAGGAGATGGCCGACATGATACATCAGGTGCTATGCGCCTCACACAAGGTGAGGAAATCGAGGGGGCTGCATTATGTGGTGGCTTTCCCCGGCGACACTTATGCCACCATAGCAAAGGAATTCGGACTCAAGACCAAGAGGCTGCTTGAACTCAANGACGTGAAGAAAGATGAGGAGATCAAGCCCTGGCAGGAGGTCTACCTGGTGGAGAAGCTGGATGTTCCCCCGGAAGGAGTGAAGACCGCCACAATCGGCGACGACGAGTCGATACATTCAGTGGCGCAACGTTACGGAATGCGCGTCAAGGCGATCCTCGACCTCAATCCCAAGGCCAAAGACCGTCCGGGCACACGCCTAAAGCTCCAGTAAGAATGCAAAACTTAGGAGAATAATATTTTGCTATTTCCCTGAAAATAGCTAACTTTGCATTTGCAACCATGCGCACGGAGGCGGAGATTCGCGGATCTTTGCCTATTGCGTAACGCTAATCAATTGAACTATAATAAGTTTCAATTGACAGGCCTCTGTAGTTCAACGGATAGAATAGAAGTTTCCTAAACTTTAGATAGGGGTTCGATTCCCCTCGGAGGTACAGATTTAATGGAATTTTTTACTATTCCTGGGGGAAAAACTTCAAGTTTNTTCCCGAATTATGAGTTTTTACGAGTAGAAAAAATTTTTTAACAGTGGGAAAGTTCACGGCATATAAAGTTCAGCTTGCCTCCCTGCCCGACGGGCACCATGAGCAAGACTTTGAGATTGACACGGAGTTCTTCAAGAATATGGAGAACCGCGACATCATCTCCGCAGATATNCATGTGCACCTTGATCTGGATAAGAAGGATGAGCTCTACGACTGCACCTTCACGGTCAAAGGTTCGCTGCAGGTNCCCTGCGACCGTTGCCTCGACCCCCTCGACCATGAGGTCGACACGGAGTATCACGTGACAGTGAAATATGGCGACAACTACGACGACGGAGCCGACAATCTGCTGACCATCCCTTACAGCAACAGCTTCCTCAATGTGGCTTATATCCTCAACGACACGATCCTCCTGACTATCCCGATGAGGCACGTGCATCCGCTGGGTAAATGCAACCGCGCAATGGCAGCCGCCCTCAACAAGCACCGCTCGCCCGGCGGCGACGACGAAATCGAGATGGCTCTCGACGACGTTGACGCTGAAATCGCCGACGACTCCCAAGATTGATAATTCAAACAAAAACAAATTAAATATTCAGAGAAATGGCACATCCTAAACGCAGACAATCTCACACCCGTACCGCCAAACGCCGTACGCATGACAAAGCACTCATCCCGACACTCGCTATCTGCCCCAACTGCGGAGCATGGCATGTGTACCACAAGGTTTGCCCTGAGTGCGGCTACTACCGCGGCAAACTCGTGATCGAGAAACTCGAAGCTTAATAGACTCAGTCTGTAAGATACCTTGCGGTTCTCCGGAACAACGGTACAAGCCCTTGTTCCGGTGAATCCTTTTTTAACACCAGGCAAGCATCGGGATTCCGGGGCTTGCTATCGGTTTAATTTGAAAACCCTTTTACAAAATGCCAAACGCAATAATTAGCGGTATCGCTTCATTCGTGCCCGANGACATCCTCGACAACGATATGCTCTCGAAGATGGTCGATACCAACGATGAATGGATCACCACGCGTGTCGGTATAAAGGAACGACGCATCCTCAAGGATCCGGAGAAAGGCTCCAGCTATCTCGGNATTCAGGCCGTGAACCGTCTGCTCGACGAATATGGCGTGAAGAAGGAGGATATAGATTTGGTGATCTGCGCCACTTCCAATCCCGACTACCGCTTCCCCTCCACAGCATCCGTGATNGCACACAACTGCGATTTGAAAAACGCATACGCATACGATATCCAGGCTGCTTGCGCCGGATTTATCGTCACGATGCAGGCGGCCAGAGCCTACATCGAAGCNGGTCTCTACAAGAAGATTATCGTGGTGGCCGCCGAGAAGATGTCGAGTATGACCGATTATCAGGATCGCGCTACTTGTCCCCTCTTCGGTGATGCTGCGGCTGCCGTGCTCGTGGAACCTTCCGATGAGGAGCTTGGGGTGATCGACGGTGAGTTCCATGTCGATGGATCCGGACTCAGCAACCTCTTGATGAAAGCGGGCGGCTCAGTGCTCCCGGCTTCACATGAGACTGTGGATGCCCGTGAACATTACATATATCAGGAGGGCCGCGTGGTATATAAGAACGCTGTCTTCGATATGCTCTCCTCCTCGCAGTCGATCATGAAGAAGAATGGCCTTGATGCGGATTCCATCGACTGGTTCGTGCCTCATCAGGCAAACCTCCGCATAATCGAGGCTGTAGGTGGTAGAATAAAGATTCCGGATGAGAAGGTGCTGGTGAACATACAGCATTACGGCAATACTTCCGCCGCTTCAATCCCTCTCTGTCTTGACGAATANAAGNANNAGCTNAANAANGGCGACAAGATTGTGATGACCGCNTTCGGNGCNGGNTTCACATGGGGCGCGATGTANCTCATCTGGGCNATNGACCCGAAGTGATTTTCAGAGTCTTTAATAAAAGTTTAAGCCGCTTCCAACGTTTTCGGGCATTGGAAGCGGCTTAATCTTTTCTTTTAGACAGACTCAGTCTAATGTGTTTCTTATCGAACGGATTTTTTCTATGGTCAACCCGGTTGCTTGAGAGATGAACTCATCCTCTTGGTTCATCATGATAAGTATTTTAGCAGTGTTCACTTTTTCCTGCTCGCGACCAATTTCTATCCCCTTTTCCATCCCCTTCTCCATTGACTGTTCAGCAGCATAGTCAATCCCGGCCTGGTAAGCACGGATACGGTCAAGCGACTGGCTATAAAGAACCACATCCTCCGCAACAAGGCGATTACTCTCAGCTGCTTCGAAAATTTTTTCATATCCGCCTTCTAAATAAGGCTTTGAGGTTTTATCAAGTTTATCCATATTCTTTATAAGGTATAAAAGGCGTTGAATTTCATTTTTACAATCCTCCCATTCATCAGGCACCTGACGCAAGGAAAAGAAAACTGAAGCAACGCGCCACGAAATTCCTCCGTACCGAACAGACGCTTAAAGCCGTAATCAGACTGTAGGTTTATATAGGGAGTCGTGATTTTCGGTTTGTCCTGCACTTCCATATTATTTAATCAATCGATTTATTATCCCATAAAATTAATAATTTATCCTTTCTCATCCAAATATGAGAAGTATGAATATACCCGTTTTTCAATTGAATTCAATTTAAGTTAGTATAGAGATTGTTTAAACTTATTTACGACTTCTATATCTGAGAAACAAATTTTCAATTATAAATTCTTTTCAGGAAAATTATTTTAGAGGCGCTAAGAAGTTCAATTTTGAATCTCCTAAGACCGTATTCTTCCGAAGAATCACTAATTTTGCAGTTGCCAGTTGAGAGTAGGGACCTATAAACCTCATGCTCCAACTCAAAAAAATAACTATAAATTCTTGACGGATTTAGAAAAATATTGTAACTTTACAATTGCTATCGCCTGCGGAGTCCCGATAGGGGTAACGTGGCGGGAATGCAGACATAATACAAGAGCGTTTATCTACTCTTGTCTCTGGTTTCTTGAAATGTGGCAGTTTCAAATTCTAACTCAGGGATGAAGCAACGATAGACGCCTTTCGGGTATGATATACCTATGTTAGAGTTGTGTAGTGATACATTCTCTTATTGTCATATATCATACAGCGTGAGGCTCCGCGTTGCTCGTTCTAGTTAGAAGGGCACATGCCACAGCCTCAAGAAGCGGGACGAGTAACAGATACAGACTCTCACGCTCTTTTTTTTATAACATAATGCCAACGAGGAGATGACCGCGGCACCAATACCTTGTTTCTATGAAACATTTTCTGCTTCTTTTAATGTGCTTTCTGCTCGCACTACCAGTCGCAGCTCACGACTTTGACTACACATACGCGGGCAAGACGCTATCGTACACCGTCATTGATGAAAACGCAAAAACCTGTAAGACTAAACCTGGCGTAGATGGTTTTCTCGGTTATTATCCTGGTAACTCCGTTTCTGGTGATATTACCATCCCTTCAGTAGCCTTCGATGGCAATAATAAATATACTGTCATTTCAATTGGAGAAAACGGTTTTTTCGAGTGCAGAGGCCTTACTTCTGTGACAATTCCTAACTCAGTCACTTCAATAGGAGAATCAGCTTTTTACAGGTGCAGCGGTCTTTCTTCTGTGACAATTCCTAACTCAGTCACTTCAATAGGAGAATTGGCTTTTTTCGAGTGCAGAGGTCTTGCTTCGGTGACAATCCCTAATTCTGTCACCTCAATAGGAACGGCAGCTTTTAAAGACTGTAGTCTCCTTGCTTCTGTGACAATCCCTAACTCTGTCACTTCAATAGGAAATTTTGTTTTTGAAAAGTGTCTCCTCCTTACTTCGGTGACAATCCCTAACTCCGTCACTTCAATAGGAACGGCGGCTTTTAAAGACTGTAGCCACCTTGCTTCAGTGATAATCCCTAACTCCGTCACTTCAATAGGAATGTCGGCTTTTTCCGGGTGCAGCGGTCTTACTTCAGTGACAATTCCTAACTCCGTCACATCAATTGGAGAAATGGCTTTTAAAGACTGTAGCCACCTTACTTCNGTGACAATTCCTAACTCCGTCACATCAATTGGAGAAATGGCTTTTTCAGACTGTAGCCACCTTACTTCTGTGACAATTCCTAACTCCGTCACATCAATAGGAAGGGCGGCTTTTTACGGGTGCAGCGGTCTTACTTCAGTGACAATTCCTAACTCCGTCACTTCAATAGAAGATCTGGCCTTTGCTTACTGCCCCAAATTGACCGATGTTAAAATTCCTAAATCTGTCATCAAGTTAGGTAAAGATATTTTTGAAAAAGAATAACTTGAGTTAAAATTCAGGACGCATAAAAAATGAATCGGTAACTTTTTAAGGTTGCCGATTTAGCTTTTGAGGTATTTCTTATTCCGAACTCACATCGTTATAAAAATCCCTGATTATGCCTTTCTCATCGTTGAAATAATATCTAAGTTTTTAAGGTATATTACATTACTCTTTCAACCACTTTCATGTTCAAAGTGGACATTGTGGAGGAACCGACAATGGTAAATAAAACAAGCTTATGAATAAATCATCATCCAAAGAAAAGGGAATGGAAAAATATAGTGGAACAATTGTTGGATTTTTCACTGTGGTGGCAGCTATTGTAGCAATTATAGCATACATCTTTCCAAGACCTGATAAAAACATCGAAAAGATTCGTGAATTGCTTGAAGAACAGAAAGAATTGACTGTGTTCTCCCATAGAACTGAGATTCCGGATTCAGTCATGAATACAAATCCGATACTCAAGNAAACAAGTGAACTTCAATCTGAAATAGAACAATATTTTCGAGTTTGTGACAGACTAAGCTTTCCTTCTGAAAAGGAGTTGACAGAAGAAACAAAAGAAATCGTTTGTATTCAGAATCTAAAGATTCTCATTGAACTTGAAGATATAACTCAAAAGATAAACCAGTATATCCTGAAACTGAGGTTGCTTGAGCCTTCTTTGGAAAACTATCTTGATGTGTCTGGGTTAGATAAGGTAAATGAGACCAACCAACAGCTAAACGAAGCTTTACGTGATATTAATGCTAAGATAGGAGGTCTTTCAAATGACAGAGAGAAGATAAAAATAATATGGAAATTCTTCAATTCCAAAGAACTTTACCCAGCATTGGAAAGTAAAAAGGATGCTTATATTCCTTTGTTTAAAGCGTGCGAAGTTGTGATTAATAAACAGAAATAGCTCAATATCACTAACAACACCCCCTTCCTCTGGTATAATAACTTTTCAGTTAATATTCTTCCCCGGCTCACAAGGTCGGGGGTTTCGTTTTTTTTGATGTTTTACAACAGTAGTGATTTTGACCCTTGAATTAACCAAATCTTATTTAAATTTCATGCGCTAGCCCTGTCAATAAATTTCATGATACTGTCCTCAAAAGAGTGTCTTAATATGGTGAAAAAGTCATCTTCAAAATTACATTTGTCAAATCCTCAATCTCCCAACATCGGAGTCATATAAACCGGCAAGTAAAGAATACCTTTTTCCCATCGGAGATCTTTTGTATAAAGCATTATCGGACANCCTATGCGAGAGGAGTAACGCTCTCTGAACACATCCAATGATTTGTGTGTGCGATANCCGGANGACTTCACCTCTATGGGGTTNATCTTNCTCCCTTTGCTTATAAGGAAATCAATCTCATAATATTTCTTTTTTTCCTTGTCNGCAGGGAAAGTATAATAGTAGAGTGTGTGACCGCCGGATCGCAGCATCTGAGCTGTTATATTCTCATAGATATATCCTAAGTCGGCAGANAGNGTATCGGAAAGCAACTTTTCATAAATCGGATTTTGTGCCACATCCTTATCCCAGAAAGCCAACGTAACAAAGAGNCCGGTATCGGATAAATATATTCGGAAGGTGTCAGCATCCTTATGCATNCCCAATCCTACGTTNGGATCTGTGGTNCGATAAGCAAAATTAACAGTAAGCGAATCCTCCAAATCTTTCCATATATCTGCCAATGTATCGGAATTNACATTACTTACTACAGACCATGGTTCAAACTTCATTTTGCTTGAAGCGAGTTGTCCGGGTATGGATTCAAATAAAAGAGAGGCTTTCCCCGTAGAATCTATCTTGCGGAGATCATCTATATATAATTCTATTATCTCCCTTTTCTTCTCATCGGTGGCAGCAAGATTGTTAGTGTCAAGATAAGTATTCACTGCCTGAGGCATACCACCTACCAGCATATATAGTCGGAATTTACGCATCAACTGACGGTGAACATCATCTCCCAACGACTTTCGTCGGTCGAAGGCATACCTGAGTAAAGGGAAGGTTGTCTCATCNTCAAGAGCCCAAAGGAATTCCTCATAATCCATCGGAAACATTGTGATACGTGTCTCTTCACTGGGAATCAGAATACCTTCNATATTCTTTTTGATTGTCAATAAAGACCCGGTTTCAATATAATCATAGCGACCATCCTCTACAAGATATTTGATGGCTTGGCGTGCCTTTGGACACAATTGTATTTCATCAAAGATTATCACTGATTCCCGATTATGGAGGCTGGTATGGTAAAGAGTTTGAAGCTGAAGAAAGATAAAATCAAGGTCGTCAAGATCATCAAACAATCCCTTTACTGCTTTTGACGCTTTTGCAAAATCAATTGAGATGAAGGATTTATACTCTCGCTTTGCAAATTCCCTCGCTATAGTGGATTTCCCGACTCGTCGCGCTCCCTTAATAAGCAAAGCGGTAGAACCATTTCTTTCCTCTTTCCATTTAAGAATTCGATCGTAAATCTTCCTTTTGAATATCCGATTCTCCATATTTTCTACAAATTTATTTTATTCTCTCAAAATTAATAAATTATCCTATACCCACCAAATTTAAATTGCCAAATTCATAGCTTTCCACCAAATTCAAATCGCCAAATTCATAGCTTTCCACCAAATTTGAGGGAATATATGTACACAAAAAATTACAATTCTATGAGATAATTTCTATATTGGTATAGGTTAAATTACAATAAAAAGCTATCTTTGCACTAATTAATAGGTAGCTACTTACCAAAGGCATGTAAAGTTAGACCGGCTCAATGCGTTTAATTCGACCGGAATAATATCCGGACCCATACCGCGAATTTGAACATTGATACGCTTGGGGCGTTCTAATTAATGGAGGCTACTTATTTTGCCTTTGAACAAAATTATGGAAGAAAATAAAATTACTGATGTAGAAAAAACCGAAAACGGCCATCGCGCCGGTTTCGTAAATATTGTAGGTAACCCGAATGTAGGTAAATCAACCCTTATGAACGATCTCGTGGGAGAACGCATATCAATCATCACTTCAAAAGCGCAGACCACAAGACATCGTATCATGGGTATCGTAAATACTCCCGAATATCAGATCGTATATTCTGATACTCCCGGTGTGCTAAAACCGAAATATAAACTTCAGGAATCAATGCTGGAGTTTTCGGAGGGCGCACTCACTGATGCCGATATCCTTCTTTATGTCACCGACGTGGTGGAGGAGCCGGAGAAGAACAAGGAATTCCTCGACCGCGTGGCAAAGGAGACCATCCCGGTGCTTCTCGTAATCAACAAGGTGGACCTCCTCAAGGATAATGCCCAGCTTAATGAGCTTGTCGATGCTTGGCACAAACGTCTCCCGAACGCNGAGATTTTCCCGACAAGCGCTCTCGAAGATTTCAATGTGCAGAATCTTAAAAACCGTATCGTGGAGCTTCTTCCCCCGTCGCCTCCCTTCTTCGGGAAGGATGCCCTGACCGATAAGCCGGCACGATTCTTCGTCACAGAAATCATCCGCGAGAAACTGCTCCTTAACTATGACAAGGAGATACCTTACAGCACTGA
Source organism: Bacteroides sp. (assembly GCA_014801985.1). Classification (GTDB taxonomy): domain Bacteria; phylum Bacteroidota; class Bacteroidia; order Bacteroidales; family Muribaculaceae; genus Lepagella. The sequence goes on along the minus strand of JAAVDD010000008.1, from coordinate 27,985 downwards.
GGTGATCGTGGAGAAATTCGAGGAGAAGGAGAATTCAATCCATATCATGACCGTAATCTATGTGGAGCGTGATTCCCAGAAGGGGATCATCATCGGCAAGGGCGGCGAGAAGATCAAGAAGGTCGGCATCGAGTCGCGTCTTGATATAGAGAAATTCTTCGGCAAGAAGGTGCATCTCGAAATCTTCGTCAAAGTGGAGAAAGACTGGCGTAACCGCGAGAACAAGCTCCGCCAGTTCGGATATATGGAATGATCATTTGAAACGCAAAAATCTGCCGGGACCGAGTTCCGGCAGACTATTATATAAACCGAGGCTTTCTCTCAGGTTTGCTCCAAATGCCATAACGGCGGCTGCGGCCTGAAAGAAGGGTACCTAAAAATAATTGTTATGAGCAAATTAATTGCAATCGTCGGACGACCCAATGTGGGAAAATCCACACTCTTCAACCGTCTGACACAAAGCCGCTCGGCAATCGTCGATGACACGGCAGGCACCACACGCGACCGCCAGTATGGCAAGGTGGATTGGTGCGGACAGGAATTCTCTATCGTCGATACAGGCGGTTGGGTGGTCAATTCTGATGATATTTTCGAGGAGGAGATCAACAAGCAGGTGGAGATCGCCATCCAGGAGGCCGACGTGATCCTGTTCGTGGTGGATGCCTCGACCGGAATAACCGACCTCGACGACAAGGTGGCAGCCATCCTTCGCCGTTCCAAGAAACCGGTGATCGTAGTAGCCAACAAGGAGGATCGTGGCGATGCACGTTTCAATATACCTGAATTCTATCAGTTCGGGCTGGGCGACCCCATCGGAGTCTCTTCTGCCAACGGTTCGGGCACGGGTGAGCTTCTTGATGAAATAGTGAAGGATATGCCTCAGAAGGATGAAGAGGAGGAGACGGAGGAGAATGTGGCAAAGTTTGCCATCGTCGGCCGTCCTAACGCCGGAAAATCATCCCTCATCAATGCCTTCATCGGAGAAGACCGACACATCGTGACCGACATAGCCGGCACTACACGCGACTCTATCTATCACCGCTACAATAAGTTCGGATTCGATTTCTATCTTGTCGATACGGCCGGCATACGCAAGAAGCAGAAGGTGAACGAGGATATCGAATATTACTCCGTGATACGTTCCATCCGCGCCATCGAAGCCTCCGATGTCTGCATACTCATGATCGACGCCACACGAGGAATCGAAGGTCAGGACGCCAACATCTTCTCCCTCATCCAGAAAAACAAGAAGGGGCTTGTGGTCTGTGTCAACAAGTGGGATATCGTGGAAGATAAGAGCCTTAACGCCCAGAAGCGTTTCGAGGAGGCTATCCGAAACAAGTTCGCCCCCTTCACCGACTTCCCCATCATCTTCACTTCCGCTCTGACAAAGCAACGTATCCACAAAGTACTGGAGACAGCTGTCCATGTCTATGAGAACCGCAAGCGCGTGATCCCGACCTCCCAGCTCAACACCTATATGCTTGAGCAGATCGCCATCACACCNCCGCCAAGCAACAAGGGAAAATTCGTAAAGATAAAATATATCACCATGCTCAAGGATGCAGTGATCCCTACATTTGTATTCTTCTGTAATCTTCCGCAATGGGTGAAAGAGCCCTACCGACGCTTCCTTGAGAACAAGATCCGCGAACACTGGGATTTCAACGGAACCCCGATCCAGATCTTCATGCGTGAGAAGTAAGATTATCAAGACCCTTTATTGAAAGAGGAGGACTATCCCGCCATGGGAATCCTCCTCTTTATTTTTCATAATTCCCCGCCGGAAGGTTCCTCCGGGCGGCGGGGTCTTCCCCTCTCCAGTCCGGATTCCTTATCAGGCTCGGAAGAATCACCATGCAGTTTTTTATATTCGGAAGGTGTCATCCCCATGACTTTGCGGAAAGCTGCCACGAAGCTTGTGGTGGTGCGGAAACCAAGCTCCTGATGGATTGCCTTGATGGTGAGATGGCCGAAATTATCCTTGTCTATGAGCCGACGGCAGGCCTCACGTATCCTGTATTCGTTAAGGTAGGTCTTGAATGTTTTGCCGCACAGGTCGTTTATCACCTTCGACACATATTTCGTGTTGGAGCCGACCGNCTTNGCNAGCATNGCCAGATTGAAATCNTCGCGNCNTATCAGGCTNACNTTCTCCATCACGAGATTGATCTTTTCAAGAAGCGTCTTCTGCTGTTCATAAGTCAGAATCGGGCTGACAGATTCTTTTTCATACTCNCGGTCTGTCATCGTCTCCTCATTATCTGAGGAGGAAGACTGCTTGTCGGAACTCGCAGCCTCATTCGCCGCAGGGTTCTCCTTTGATTCCGTAGAAGAGGGCAAGGGAGGGAGTCCTGACAGACTCTCATCAGAAATGCCCGCGCTGAGAGGCATTATTATTTCTCTTGAATCAAGCAGGTTCTTCTGTCTCCGGGCAAGCTTATGGATGGCCACTGCCCCGAATGCCAGAATGCCCAACAGAACTATCACAATGCATATAAGGAAGAACGACTCGTTAAACCGGGTCTCACCTAATATTGAATTCTGCCGTTTTTCGAATGCACTCAAACGCTGCTCGGCCGGCTCGGTAGCCATGCCGTCATACATAGAGTCGTTCACCATCTTATAACGTTCCCTGTATTTGGCAGCATTTATGCTGTCGCCTACCTGCTTATAGGCCACGTATAGAGAGCGCAATGCGAAAATTTCCTGGGCTCGGCTTCCCATTTTCCTTATAGACTCAAGCCCTTTATGATAGGTCTCTATCGCCTCGTCATATCTCTTGATCTTATAAAGTATATCTCCCGCAGCCATAAGAGCTCCCCCGGCCATATTCGGTCCCAGGTCATGTTCTTCTGCGTACCTTTCAGCCTTATATAGATAATGAAGAGCCGAGGCCGCATCATTCTCAAGATAAAGCACACTTGCCTTGTCATACATTGCATAGAACCTTGCCGGAGGATCTTCATCTGTATTTGCATCCAGGGATTCCTGTATGTCGAGCCATTTACGTGCTTGTCTGGCATCCCCCTTCTGCGCATACTGGCGCACCAGACATCCTGCGAACTTAGCCAGAAGTATCTTATTGTTTTGCCGTTTCGCCAGCTCATATCCCTGCTTGTAATATTTCATAGCTTCTTCCGCCTTGTCGGTCATGGCACAGAGGGTGCCAAGATTGCCGATGCAGATAGCCTGAGCTGCTTGATCGTTCTCCTTAACGGCAAGATCAAGTGCCTGCTCGAACCTCTTCAGTGCCTCATGATAGCTGTTCGAGCTCATATAGACTCTCGCATCCTCTATCTTCTGCCATAACGGGGAGGATAGTTCCTGAGCATCCGCGCTCCCGGATAAGGTAGAGAAACAAAGAAAAACAAGTAAAGTTACAAATAATTTCCTTAAAAATGGATTTCCTGACACAACTGACAAATTTTAGGATACGTGGAATATTTCTTTACAAAATTACAAATTTTAAAGGGAAATAATATCTCTTTTTCATCTTCCGAACTTGTTTTGACCCTTTATTAATTCCATTTTCCGCGAAAATGAAGCAAAACTGACGGTAAAAATTAGGAATGGGATGAAGTTAACCCTAAATTTGCAGCAGAGACAAATAATTCCATTAATATTTTTTTATTCCTAAATTTTTAAGCGAATGAGAAAAGGACTAACTTTAATTGCCTGCGCCGCGGCCATTGCCGGGTTGAGCAATGTCGGATGGGCAGCCCCGCCGTCGGCAGGCAGCGTGAGAAACGGATCTCCGCAAAAAGCTCCGGACGCCACTCTTCCTTATTACAATGACTTCGATGAAGGGGAGTCATCGCTTGACGGATGGACTTTCGTAAACACGAACAAGGCATTCACTTGGCAGTGGAGCCAGTATGAAGGCTACGAGTACACCTCATGCCTCTATTTCTCCCAGATGCCCGTGGAAGGGACCGACACTCCTTCCGACAACTGGGTGTTCACTCCGGCATTCAAATTGGAGGCAGGGTTCACCTACCAGTTGAAATTCTACATCACCAACTGGTTCCCCGCAGATCTTGAGGTACGCCTCACTACCGGGACTGACATCTCAAACCCCGGCACCCTCCTCTATCATTACGAGAATTCCGACTGGGGAGACAAAGTGATAACTTTCGAGGTTCCCTCCACGGGAGATTACCACATTGCTTTCTATGACAAATCACCTTACACTGAAAACGGCACTGCCCTCCGCTATCAGGTCTATATCGACAACCTGAGCCTGATGGCGCTGAGCAACAACGCCGTGCCTGAAACTGTCGGGTCGCTTACTCAGGTTCCCGGCGCTAACGGAGAGATCTCCATGAGCCTTGAATGGACCAATCCTACCCTCAGCAAGAAGGGCGAGGAACTCGACGTGCTTACCGAAGTTCAGATCACCAAGGACGGTCAGCTTGTTGAAACGCTTCGCAGCGGCATCGCTCCCGGCGCAAAGATGAGCTGGACTGATCCTAACCCCACAAAGGGCGTGCATACTTATAAGGTGGTTGTCTGCAACTCCACAGGTGAAGGAGACTCCGCTGAGATAAGCACATACATAGGTATTGATGATCCGGGTGCGCCTCAGAATCTTGTCATGGATTATGATGCAGACGCAGGGATCATCACCCTCGACTGGGAAGAACCCGCATTCGGTCGCCGTGGCGGATGGTTTGACAAGACAGGACTCAGCTACCGCGTGGTGCGTCAGCCGGGTAGCAAGCTGCTCGCCAACAATCTCGCTGACGCATACTTCGAGGATGACGACCTCGGCGAATATGGCAATTATATCTATGAGGTTACCACACGCACCAATGCCGGAATCGGCGGCACTACCACCACGACCGGTGTGCTTGTTGGAGCAACAGCCTCTCTGCCAATCATAGAAGGCTGGGAAAATGCGGATACATACCCAACATGGGAGATTGTTGACAACAACAACGACGGGCATACCATTCATGTGCGCCATGCTTTCGGACATGACAGCAATTCCGCAATCGGTTGGGATTACCTTCAGACAGAGGTGCCGATCGACGAATCCCTTTACTCCGCACCCGTACGTCTGGAGAAAGGGAAGAAGTACCGCGCATCTTTCTGGATCATGAGCAATCCTTATGCTTCTTTCTCGTGCGACTTCACATACGGAAAGGCCAAGACACGCGCAGCCCAGAACAACACCCTCATATCCTATTCAGAGATGAGCACCGGTGGAGATTATGCACCCTCGGATGTTAAGGAGTTCACAGTTGATGAAACCGGAACTTACTACTTCTCACTCTGGGTTCATGACTGTTCCCACCATCGCCTTTGGTTTGATGATTTCCGCATCGAGGAAGTTCTTGACAAAAACCTTGAGGCAAGCGCGGTCCGCAATCTGAACGACGCTCCGACCGTAGGCGATAAGATCACTACAGGCGTATCTTACAGCAACCGTGGAACCGACCGCTCATCTTCTTTCAAGGTGCAGCTTATCGACAACGACAACAATGTCCTCGGCGAGCAGAGCGTAAGCCGTCCTCTCTCGGCAGGTGCAGACGGCACAGCCAACATCGAATGGACCGTGCCCAACGCAGTAGGCAAGTTCGCAGTGCGTGGCCGTGTTGTGATGGATGGTGATAAGTGCGAGGCTGACAACACCACCCTCCCCTACTACCTCGACATTCAGGAGACCGGCAAACGTGCCGTTACTATCGGAACTGAATCCGGTCTGGAATCAGTGCCTTTCGACTACTATTCCTATAATGTAACTGAAATGATTTATCCGGGTGAAGAGTTCGGAAATCTCGCCGGAAACATCTACTCTATGGCGTTCAAGGTTCAGTTCGGTATGGAAGGCGACTTTCCCGGCGTTCCATTCCGAGTATATCTCGCCAACACAACTGAGGATGACCTTTTCAAAGGATGGATTCCTGCGAATTATCAGATGACAAAGGTATTCGACGGCACTCTCGACTTCATGCGAGGCATGACCGAAGTTGTAATCCCCTTCGATACCCCGTTCAGCTATGGCGGCGGCAACATCTGCGTGCTCGTGGAGGGTCAGCATGATCAGACCCTCATGATCAGCAACGGCTACGGAATGTCAGCATATGTTACTGAAGCAGGTCTCGGTGCAACCCGTTCATGGGATGGCTCTACGCGTCCGGATATGACCAATCCCGACCAGACAACCGGTAAGTATTATACCTGCCGCCCGAACGCTACCTTCTATGTAGATCATTCTGTGGCAGCGACCATAACCGGCACAATCACCGACACCGACGGCAACCCCGTAGCGGGAGCTATCGTCGACGGCGGCTACTCTTATCCTAACCTTAAGGCTGAGACAGATGCCGAAGGCAAGTATGAGATTCCTTACTTCCCCGTAGGTTATGGCTCTGCAAGCCTTGAAGTCAACAAGACCGGTTATCAGACAGGCCGTCCTTACGGTCAGCTCAAGGGCGGTGAAACTTCTGTGATCGACTTCAACCAGATGAAGAAATGTACGCTCGTGACTGTCAAAGGAAAAGTATGCAGCGCTGTCGATAACGCAACTCCGATTGCCGGGGCCAAGATTACAGCTATCGGCGACAACGAGCTTTCTGCAGTAACCAATGCTGACGGCGAGTTCGAGCTTGAAGGAGCTTATGCAGGCAAGGGCTATCCTGTCTATACAATCGAGGCAAACGGCTACCAGCCCGCCAATTGGGGCGGAACTCAGTTCTATGATCCCGGAACAGGCATTGCCGAACAGAATGTGAACCTCACTCCCATCACGGCAGCACCGTTCTCCGTAACTGCACGCGACCTCGGCGACAAGGCTGAGATCAGCTGGGAAGAGCCGGTAGAGGATGTAACCGTAACGAAAGCTAATGATGAAATCGTCGGAATGTTCGGCGGCCAGGGCATGGTTTCCGTAGCTCACCGCTATTCTCCCGAAGAGCTGAAGGCTCTCGGCGTAGGCGAAGATCTCCTTCTCAAGGCTATCCGCTTCGTGCCGATGTGTTTCACCAAGCTTACAATAGCAATCTGGCAGGGTCCGGAAGGAAATGAGGCTCCTGTTTACTTGCAGGATGTTACCCCGACTACTTATAAGGACTGGAACAATTTCGTTCTCACAGAGCCTTACAAGATTGATCCCAACCAGAGCCTTCTTATTGGCGTGAAAGCCAACAGCACTGCCGGATCATATCCTATAGGATTCGACTACGGTCCTCTTGCAGATGGCGGCGACGTGATCCTGGATGCAATCCAGAATCAATGGACCACAGCCCACGACATTCTCCCCGGCCAGATGGAATATAACTGGGCTATCCAAGGTGTATTCGGCAATGATGCCAACACNNTNGAAGTGCCCTGGCTCAAACANACCTGAGCAGGCTCGGGCAAAAGCTATCAGCCTCCGCAACGCAACCCTTGAGGAGTTAGCTATCCTTAACGGCACCGCGATTGACAAGAAAGAGGAGAAAGCTGAACTCGCCGACCTCTCAAAAGTAGGTATCGAGCTTCTTGACGCTCCTCTCCACGCTCCGAGCGCAAAGAGCGGCCTCTCTCACGAAATCAAGGGTTACAACGTTTACCGCATCGAGCCGGGTCAGGAAGCAAGCTTCATGTGGGTAGGCACAAAGGTTAATGATGAACCTCTGACCGAAACAAGCTTCACCGACGAAAGCTGGGGAGGCATAGAGGATAAGCCTTACCGCTATGCAGTGGTTTCCTACTATGGCAATCCTTACGAATGGGGAACCGGNGTCAATTCCGATGCCACATTCTCCGATGGTGTTGACAAGGGTCACTACTCATCTCTGACCGTTAATGTTTCCGCAGACAAGGGCAACGCTGATGACGCCACAGTTTATCTTGTAGGCGATGGCAAGACTGTGATAAAGAACGTAGAGAAAGGTAAATCTTCCGTAACTTTCGANGATGTACGTTTCGAGAACTATGAAATCAAGGCCNTTAAGCCTTACTTCAACCTCTANANCNNNNANATGACAGTNGANGCNAAGGAAACANCNCACGANGCNNNNCTCNNATTCTCAGCTCCNNNTGTTCCNGANATGNANGCNNNNGANTANATCNANGAGGCACGNCTCNCATGGACNGAACCNNCTNCNGCTGTCGGAATGGATATCCACACAGCAGTTTCCAAGCCCGGTCTTGAGCTTACCGGATTTAATGCCGGCAATGAAATCATCGTGGGTTACCGTCTGACTCCTGCAGCCCGCGCAGGATTCGACTATACCGACTTCTATTTCGATGAGATAAGCTTCTATGCCAATGCAGCCACCACCTATTATCCTGTGGTATGGCGCCGCAACCTTGAGCCTCAGAGACCTTACTGGGAACAGGTTGATATGGAAGAGGAGCATGAGATCTACCGTCAGCGCTACGATGTATCTCCCGAAGAGGTTGGAACATGGGTTACNGTCAAGCTCGACGAGCCTGTNAAGATCANNTCCAAGGATACNTANTANGTAGGCTTCGCAGCAACCAANACCAACGAGGTTACCCCTCTCATCATCGATGACATGGGTAAGGATTATGAAGGCTCTTGGTATTACAGCTACGACCAGAAGAATTTCCGCTATGACTGGATTCACCCNNCAATGAACGGAAGCTGGATGGTGAAGGCNCATNTCACCGACACTCCGAACAAGGANAACCTTGAGAAAGAGGCAGTGAAATACGATCTCTACCGCNTTGCAAGCGCCGACATGGAGAACGAGAACAACTGGAAGAAGGTTAACTCCGCTCCTATCNAGGCAGACTCCTACAACGACGCTTCCTGGAAAGATCAGCCTGAGGCCGACTACCGTTATGCTGTCAAGGCTATCTACGAAGGCGATGCAGCTTCAGCAGCTACATTCTCCAAGGAACTTCCGAAGGGCAAGGTTGCTCTTGTCAACATGGATCTTTCTGTCAACAACGGCTTGACAGCAGCAGGAGCCAAAGTTGCTCTCTCTCAGGGCCGCGACATCTATCGCGCTGAGGCGAAAGCCGACGGCAAGATTGAGATTCCTGAGGTTAAGAAGAATGGCAACTATGATTTGACCATCTCTCTCCCCGGCTACGAGGAGATCTCTGAGAGGGCTCCTATCAGCCAGGATATGGTTTCAATGAAGTATGAGCTTTCCGAGATCAAGGAAGCCCCGATCTATCTCGACGCTGTGGCATCTGCCGACAATTCCAAAGTGGATCTCACTTGGAGAGAGCCGGGTCAGTACGCTCCCGCCGAGGGTTGGGTACACTGGGATAACGGCAATCCTTACGGCGGATTCGGAACTTCAACAGGATTCTGTGCAGTGGCACAGGCATTCATGCCCGAAGATCTCGAAGCAATGCGCATGAAGGAATACGACATCACCAAGATTTCATTCTATCCTGCCAACAGCAAGAGCAATCCTACAAGCCCTAACGCCTACTGGATTGCAAAGATCTGGAGAGTGGATATGACCAGCGGCGAGACCGAAGAGGTTGCCACAGGCAATGCATCCGATGTAAAGCTCAACGAATGGAATGAAATCGTATTCGATACTCCTTACCATGTAACAGGCGACGAGACCCTCCTCATCGGTTATGAGTTCCACGGCAGCGGCAACGCTTTAGGAATCGACAACGGTCCCTGCAAGATGGGTCGCGGAGACTGGGCTAACTTCGGCGAAGGCTGGACAACCCTTTCTTCAATAACCGACTTCAACTATAACAACCTTATCCATATCTACATGGAGAACTTAGGCAGNAGCGACCGCGCTAAAGCTCCGGCCATCGGACCTCGCCAGCCCATCCTCAAGGATGCCAAGGCAGATGTGAAGGTATCGAAGATCAGCGCCCGCGATGCCAAGAAGGCAGACCACCCGCAGCTCGCATTCGGCGTGAACTATCCTTACAAGGGATTCCGCGTTTACCGTCTGAATGCCGCCGACCGCGACAATGAAAGCGCTTGGACAGAGCTTACAGCAGAACCGATCAAGACCACTCAGTTCTCCGACGCTACTTGGAAGAATGTAGGGAAAGGCACTTACCTCTGGGCTGTGAAAGCAGTTTATGCAACAGGCAACTCCGCTCCTGAATTCAGCCTTGACGCTCTTGACGAGACAGGAAAGGTAAGCTCAGTTGAGGATCTCGTTTCAGATGGCATCCGCATCGAGCGCATCTCCCGCGACAAGCTGCTTGTTGACGTGCCTTCCGATGCACAGATCAATATGGTTGATGCCGCAGGTCTCACAATCCTTGCTGCAAACATTGCAGGAGGCGAGAACATCATCGACATCAACGTTCCCGACGGAATCTATCTGATCCGCCTCGCGATGAACGGAAATGTCCGCACTTTGAAGCTGATGATAAAGTAAGCATATNAAGTTAATCCGGGAAGGGGGGTGCCCTCCAAAGGCACTCCCCTCTTTTTTAATTTCAGGTGATATTTTTTAACTTCAAGACGATCATGAATAAATTTACCATACTGCTGGCAGCTGCATCGCTGACTGCCGTCTCCTCACAAGCAGACGACCTCTCTTTAGGTTATTGCGACGGAGGGATCGTAGAGACTGCTGTTTCCGGAGCTGCATCAGTGGCCATCCGTCTTCCGGCAAAAGATTTTCCGATGTATCAGGGAACCCGAATCATCGGTGCGCGAATCGGACTTATGAACGATGCTCTCAAGGGAGTGGATTTCTTCTTGCGCAACACCCTTACCGGAGAAGACCTGATGAGATTCCACACAGGTGTGCTCTACAAAGGCTGGAGCGATGTGTATTTCGACTCTCCCCTTGTTTGGCCGGAGGGCGACCTCTGCGCGGGCTATGACCTCACCGCCAACCTGGCTGCCGGGCTCTCTCATGTCGGCACTCTCGGAATAGTGCCGGAAAGCCTCTGGGCTCTTGATGAGGGGGTATGGAAAGACCTCACTAAGGATGGAGGAATCCCTCTCTGCATCCAGCTCCTCATTGACGGAGAATCCTACGGGAAAAACGATATAGCCCTTCTCGCCGCTGATGAAATGGTGGCTGAGACAGGGAAAGAATTTGAGGTCAGCGGACTGCTCCGCAACAATACCGCCGAAACTTTAACCCGCGTGCGTCTCTCCTGCGACTGGGGAGAGGGACTGCAGGAGGCAGATGCCGAAGTGGAGGAGGTGCTTCCGGGAGAGATAGGCTATTTCCATCTCCCGATGCCTGAAATGGGGCTTTCAGGGAGTCTGGAAGGNAAACTTAATGTCGTTTCCGTGGCCGGCAATCCTGATGACTACGCTTTCAACAACAATACGGCCGTTTCAATCACGGCTGTCAGCAACATAGTTCCGCGCAAAGTGCTGATAGAGGAGTTCACGGGCCAGAATTGCCCCAACTGTCCTTCAGGCAAACAACGGGTTGAAGAGGGCCTGCGCAATCTTGACAATGTAGTGCTTATCTGCCATCATATCGGATTCGGCGAAGACCGGATGACGGCACGCGGAAGCCAGAACCTTCTATTCTTCTACGGACGCAATGACGGAACTTCCTACGCACCCGCAATAATGTTCGACCGCACTCCCACCACGGGAGAGCCCGGACCTGTAACCACCATACCCGAATCAAAGAGCATATCGGAACGAATCACAGAACGCCAGAAAACCGGGGCGCAGGTTACGATAGGGATCGACCAGAAATTCAATGCCGCCGACCGCGAACTCTCCATAGATGTCGCCCTGCAGCAAGTGAAAGGGATGCCNCTTNNCGGNAACACNCCCGTNCTNACNGTCGCTCTNATCGAGAANGGGGTGATAGCTTTCCAGTCGCCCAACTATGATGATTATCAGCATGACGAAGTGGTCCGCCAGTTTGTNACGGCTCCTTTAGGGGATGAAATCACTCTTTCGGCAGATCAACCGACCACNTACAGCTACACAGCTAAAATCAGCCCCGACTTTAATGAAAAGAACATGGCGGTAGTGGCGTTCGTAAGCAATTACAACAGCNCCAACCCCAACAACTGCGAGGTTTACAACGCNGANACCGCTCCACTGCCGGAAGACTCCGGGATAGCAGCCGTCATCAGCACGGAAACTTCCACGGANGCTATTTATGACATAACCGGCAACCGTCTCAACTCCCTGCAGCCCGGTCTGAACATCGTCCGCTGCAGCGACGGANCAACACGCAAAATCTTAGTGAAGGAATAAGCCCCTCAACTTATAACCTNATAACCTTATAACCTCAAAAACCAATAACCTAATAACAATGACCATAAACAAGAAACTTTTGGGAGCGTCACTGCTTCTCTTCAGCTCAGTGCCNGCTTTCTCAGTGCCGGCATATCCGGGCTTGATGACAGTCAGACAGGATGACGGATCCACGCTGACCATAAGGAAGGTCGGGGATGAATATCACAATATAGTTGTGAGCGAAGACGGCTATGCCCTCCTCTACAATAAGGAGACACGCAATTACGAGTATGCACAGCTATCGGATTCGAAACTTGTGTCNAGCGGCATTGCGGCGGCAAACNCAGAAGCGCGCACCCTCAAAGTAACGGAATTTCTCAAAGGGATCGACCGCGAGGCGATAGAGAAGAAATTCAGCGCCGACTGGGCAGCTGCCAGATCAAAGGCGGAAGCGCCCCGCAAGGGAAAGGCGGGAGCTTCAAAGATCGTGCGCAACAACTACAACGTTCCTACCACGGGCGACCGCGATGTGCTCGTAATCCTCGTNGATTTCAANGATNNGAAATTCAGCGANTTCGAAGNNANNCCCGACCCGNCTGCATATTACGACAGATTTTTCCATCAGGAGGGTTTCTCAGAATATGGCTGCCACGGATCTGCGTATGAATTCTATTATAAAAGTTCGCTGGGGAAATNCCGTCCCAATTTTCATGTGCTCGGTCCTATCCAGGTGTCGGGAGGTTATGCCGACTATGCCGGCAACGGAGGATCGTCACTTACTTATACCATGATCAAAGAGGTTGTNCCATTGGCCGACAAGATGTACGACATAGATTTCTCAATCTTCGACACCGATGGTGACGGCCTGGTGGATAACGTCTATTGCCTCTATGCAGGATANGGTCAGGCAGATTCTCCTNTCACCAATTCCATCTGGCCCCATAGCTATAACCTTGAGGCTGTCCATGCGGAATTTGAGATTGATGGCGTAACCATCAACCGCTACACGGTTTCCCAACAGCTCAACGGCGTGAGCAATGTGCCGGTAGGAATCGGGACCTTCGTCCATGAGTTCGGACATGTGCTCGGGCTTGCCGACCATTACAACAATTCCTCCCCTTTCGGAAACCCCACCAATAATGTGGGCGCGTGGGATCTGATGTCGTCCGGATCTTACAATAACGACCAGAACTGCCCGGCTCCCTTCTCGGCTTTCGAGCGTTATTCTCTCGGATGGTATGATCCTGAAGTGCTCGACCCGAAAGANGCNAAGAAAATTATGGTGTCGCCCTATATGGAGGATGGGAAGGCTTACCGTGTCAACATAAGCCGGGATGATCAGGAATACTATCTTATAGAGAACCGCCAGCCCATCGACTGGGATTCATATCTTCCGGGCCACGGTATCCTTGTATGGCACATAGAGGAGAACCAGATCAAATGGGACGAGAACACACCCAATGCCGACCAGACACATCAGATGGTCGATATCNTTGAGGCNGGAAGNATNCTNACNTCCACCGGNCATGAGAGCGATGCNTTCCCCGGNANNAAGGANGTNCGTTCNTTCAGNTTNGANTCNTGGAGCGGAAACAAGATTTTCGGTTTCGACTGGGTTGAGGAGGAAAATGACGGCAATTGCTGGTTCCTTCTGTCAAACTCAGGCTATCAGATTGCAACCCCTTCACTGAANGTGAAAGAGATTATGGGAACATCCGCAATCCTTGAATGGAGCAACGATGACCCGGCAAACAATTATGAGATACATGTGCTCAACGGTGATAAGGAAGTTTTCTTTCACGCCGCCGAGACTGCGGGCGAGATAAAGGTGGAAGGTCTTGAGCCGGAGACTGATTACGATGTAACTATCGCCAGCCGACTCAACACCCTAAAATCTGAGGAAGGGAAATACAGTTTCTCCACCATCTCACGCCAGATAGAGGAGTATGCGCCGGAAGCATATCCTGCCCGTGAAATCAAGGATGACAGCTTCCTTGCACGCTGGANNGAGGTNCCNGTNGCNACCGACTANGAGGTGCAGCTTTACGGCAGATCACATACTGCACAGGGTGTCCTTGAGCATGGATTCGACAATTTCTCGACCTCCAATCCCGGCATGCCGGAAGGTTGGGACATNACGGCAAAACAGGGGCGTATNGAGACCGAATATGGNAAGGCAGCCCCCGCCATCCGTCTGCGCGANAACGATGCCCGTCTGCTCGTGTCAGTTCCGGGCGAAAAGATCGACAGCATCAGCTTCTGGTGCTCTCTCAACAAGGCAGGAATCATCCTGACAGTTGACAAGGCAGTCGATGGGAAATGGAGCGAGGCATGGAAATATGTCACCGACCGCAAACGCGATCTGACCCAGACGGTCAATGTATGCGATGCCGACAGNGTGCGTCTCGTGATCTCCCGCGAGGAGGGAGTGACAGGCGGCTATGTATCTATCGACGATGTAACACTCTATTATATCCANGANGAGTTTGCCGACATACGCACATTCCAGGTCGGNCCGTCATATTCCAATAAGTTNGATAAAGACGGTGTATGCTCNTTCCGCATCACAGATCTTGAGGCNGGCGAGAAATATGGNTTCAGGGTNCGNGGACTCTCAGGCAACCGTTTCTCCCCATGGTCGGAAGTGATGAAGGTGGAGGAAGGGATGAAAGATCCTGAAAGCGGCATAGTGCTGCCGTCGGNCGNNCCTNCAATTCCGGAAGGGGAAACNATCATCTTCAACCTGCAGGGAATCCGCATTGCCGGNCCGGTTGAGTCGCTCCCGGCAGGAATCTACATCATAAATGGCAAGAAGAGGCTGGTTAAATGATTGGAAGTGTGATAGTAGAAGATTGGTGAAAGCTCTCATTTTGGAGATGCTATGTTGAGTGAAGGATGGCCGTGAGGTCATCCTTTATTCATTCTCTTTTTCTNNCACGCGAAGGCGNGAATTAAGTTTTGACAGGANATCCTTTTTGTTCTACTGTTCTCCTGTCCTTTTTTAACCCGCAGGACAGGAGGAGGGATGGACAAAGAGAACGGGATGAAGAAGGAAACGGTAATAATCAAATTTTTTCATTATCTTNACGTTATCCAGATATAATCTTTTAAGTTTTTCCATAAAACCTACTCATTCATGCGCCGTTTACTGTTCATAACAGCTCTTTTTGTTACCATTTGCGCTTTCCCACGTCAACTCACTCCCGACGAGGCATATAACCGCTGCCTCAAGGAATTGAATGAATCACGTCAGAATGCACCGTCGGCCGCTATGGGTTTGCAATCCGAAGTCGCCGTAGGTTTGCNGCCCACAGCTAAAGATTTAAGGTTCCGTTCGTTCGCCGACACTAAGGGCGAGACAAGGCTATACCTTTTCGATACGGGGGNTTCTTTCATGATCGCTTCTGCCGATGAGTCAGCGATNCCTGTGCTTGCTTACGGGGATTCTCCCCTGCCCGATCCGGAGGAGATGCCGCCGGCCATGAAAGAATGGCTTGATTTCTATGCTCAGGAGATCGCATACGCAGCCTCCCTCCCGGGGGCTGCCAACGAACAGGAAGACAACAGGGCATACGCCTCTCGTGCATCTCTCCCCTCCATTGCAAAAATAGTCAAATCCACTTGGGACCAGATTCCTCCATATAGCGACAAATGTCCCATCTATTCAGGGAAAGTGAGATGTTTCACCGGATGTACCGCCACGGCTGCCGCCCAGATAATGTATGTCCATAAGTATCCTGATTATGGAACCGGCACCTACACCCATTCCGATGAAATACAAGGTAAAAACAACACATGGACCATTAATTTCGGCAACACCCAGTACCGCTGGGGGGATATGACCCAATCTTATAATTCAAAAAGCAAGGCAGCGGCAAAGGAAGCTGTGGCCACACTCATGCAGCATCTCGGAGTGGCTTCAAAAATGGACTATGATTATTTAGGCATTAACCAAAGCGGCGCAAGCCTTACAAACATGGGTAAGGGCCTCATCCGAAATTTCGGAT
The DNA here is from genome assembly GCA_014801985.1 of Bacteroides sp. Classification (GTDB taxonomy): domain Bacteria; phylum Bacteroidota; class Bacteroidia; order Bacteroidales; family Muribaculaceae; genus Lepagella. The sequence continues at coordinate 11,857 of JAAVDD010000008.1, read as the reverse complement.
ATTCAAAGGCCATCCGATATGAGCAGCGTAAATATTTCTCGCCTGAGGAATGGCGCATGATGGTCCATACCGAGCTTTCTGCCGGACGACCTATCTTATACGAAGGGAACAGCGGCAAGGACAGCGGACATGCCTTCGTCTGCGACGGATACGACAGCAAATCGGATAAATTTCATTTCAATTGGGGATGGAGCGGCAGCGGCGACGGCTTTTATGCGCTTACGGCCTTGAAGCCTNCCGTAGTTTCCGGCACAGGAGGATCAAATTATAATTACACTGAGAATCAAGCTGCATTGTTCGGCATAGCACCGCCTAAGGAGGGGGATTGCTATTATCCCCTTATCAGCACCAAGTATGGCATCACCAGCTCCAATCCTATGGCAAGCGCCGGGAATGTGATGTCGCTGATAGTCTGTTCGGATGAAAACAGCGGCTTCTATAGCTATGTCCTCTCTGAGGAGAGTTACCAATTCATCACCGGTCTTGAGCTCAAGGACAAAAGCAACGGATCGACCTATTACTTCTCTTCCACCGAACCCATAGAACTTAAATATCTATACGGGAAGCATTCAATCAATTTTAAATGCGACACCNCCGGCATCCCTCAAGGGAAATATGTAGGGCGGCCGGTGGTGAAGAGCTGCGATGATTCCGGATCTCCTGTCGGGTCTTGGGAATATGTTAGGATTCCGTCAGGGGCTATCTCCTCTCTGGATGTATATGTCGGCAAACATTATGTCGCTGCCCATAATGCCGCTACCTCTTCCCCTCTCCTTACAGCGAAAATCATATCCTGTCCCGAGACCGCCGGATATGCGGATGAATTCTTCGTAGAAGCCGACATAACCTGCAAGTATGCCGATTTCTCAGGGAAGATTGAGGCGGCGGCGTGCAGCGACGGTTCAATCTCAACCGTTACGCTCGGACACTCCGAACTCCGCAACATACCGGCAGGGGAGACTGTGAGGGTCAGAATACCNTGCCGCCTTTCCAGCCAGACCTCCGACTCGATTGAGGTATGTCTTANATATTCAAACAACACCTTCTGCGACGGCCCGGAAATGATCGTTGAGAATGTTCCGGCAGAAGTAAGTTTTGTCCCCAACAATGAATGGCCTGAAAATGTCGTTCCGGGCGANAATTTCACTTTGACCGGCGATTTCCATGTAGATGCGGCTCCCCTGTCGGGCGATGTTGATTGCTCGATCTTGAATGCTGACGGCGAGATTTGTGCCCAGGCAGAAAGGAGCAATCATTTCAACCTCCAGCCCGGTGAGAGCGCGAAGATGTCGTTTAATTTCGATGGGCTTTCGGAGGAAGGCACCTATACCGTCAAACTCACTTTTGGAGATCAATCCCTGATTGTCGATAGGCCGCTTACAGTTTGTCCTCGCGAATTTTCTATAGAGGCTGAATATCCGGAAGTGATCACAAAAATGGATTGGTCNATGTCGGTGGATGCCACCGTTACCCTCCTCTCAGGCAGCAAATATGAAGGGTATCTGAATTATGAGATCTCCGGCCCGAATGATTTCAGCCTGAGAGATAGTCGCGGCAACTATGTTTCCCTCTCCAAAGGCAGCCCAACATCTACGNATTTCTATATCCGCACCGATGATCTTGACTTGGGAGACTATCAGATTCAATTCTATCTTTCCNATGATGCATATGAAGAAACGGGCCTATACATAGGCTCGCCCTTCCCATTCAGCAAGATTGAGACCGAAGGANGTTTTGTTCCCGGTGAGGAATGGCCTGAAAGCGTGGCGCCGGGCGAGNAATTCACTTTGACCGGAGAGTTTTTTGTTGAGAAAGCGCCTATCTCGGAATCTGTAGATTGCAGAATCCTGAATGCGGAGAATAAGGTTTGCGCGGAATGCATCGGCTACAATTACTGCTACCTTGATCCGGGAGAGAGCCGGGAGCTGTGTTTCTATTTCGACGGGCTGCCGGAGAAGGGAGAGTATGCTGTGGAGCTCTTTTTTGNCAATCAGGTAGTAAAAGCAGATCGTCCGATTGTGGTCAAAGACCGTGAGTTCTCCTTGGAGGCCGACTATAAGAAGGTGGTTACGGAAGATGACTGGACAATGGGGGTGGAAACAACCCTTACGCTCCTGTCAGGAAATAAATACCAAGGCTANCTGAATTATGAAATCACGGNCCCCGATGATTTCCGTCAGTCGGATTCTTATGGAAGCTACATATATATCTACCATGGAGAAAGCAAGTCATCCCACTTCACAATCTGGATTGACAAGCTTGATTTCGGCGACTATGTGATGNGGTTCTATCTTTCTGACGATTATACAGGGAGCGGGACAAGAACATACGTCGGGGATGCTTACCACTTCAGAAAGGCTGACAAGACGGGAATAAATGCAGTGGAGGGAGCTTCCGCGCCGTCCATAGAGCTTAGCCCGGAGCGAATGGTTATCTTGAGGAATATCCCAGCCGGAACCGCAGGATCTNTCCTCACCCCTGACGGAGCGATATTGCACAGGTTCACTGTCGATTCAGACGACAGCTATCTATGCGACTACATATTCAGCCCCGGAATCTATATTATAAGAGCCGGCAATCTTGCATTCAAATTCCGGTTTTGACCTATGATTGAAAAGACCATCTTCTTTCATGAATCGCAATCGGCAGCCGCCGGTTGCGATTTTTCATTAAGCCGAATGTTCAGTTTAATGTTCCGAAAACGTATCTGACAAACATATATACGAGAACCAGCGGAGCTGGTTGAATCTTCTATTATCCGAGGGTTTGCGACCAGAGGAAGCATACCCTCGATAGCTCTTCCTATCAGCTTCACAGCCCCGGAGGGGGTGAATCTCCCATAATCACAAGGTTCACCGCCTCCGGCGCTGAGTTGAGATCGTCGCATGGGTCCGTGGGTACAGGCTAAGCCCGAACCCGCGGTTTCTTTCCTGACATACCAGATTGAACGCTCCAATCATTTGACAAATCAAAGTATTTTATTACTTTTGTATAACATTTTTCAGAATATGATATTCTGAAAAATCATAATAAATGTTAATTTTTTTGAGTCATGGAATTTATAGACCGACAAAAGGAGATAAAAAGATTAGAAAAAGCACTGAAATCGGATAGACAGCGATTTATAGTGATTTACGGACGGCGCAGGCTTGGCAAATCAACATTGATAAAAAAAATATTGCGCGAAAATGACGTGTATTTTGAAGCTGCTCTGAATGAACCTCCTGTGGAGATGCAGCTTTTAGTAAACACCATCAGAATGACCTATCCTGCCTTTGCAGATGCAAGATATGAGTCGTGGGAAGCTTTGCTTGATCATTTCAATTCTGTTTGTGATGAAAACTCTACCCTCTGCCTTGATGAGTTTCCTTATCTTGTTAAAAAGAACCCGGCTCTCCCTTCAATGATCCAGCGGTTGATTGATACAGGGAAGCTGAGATTCAACCTCATTATCTGCGGATCTTCTCAAAGAATGATGGAAAAGATTATTCTTGATTCCTCTGAACCTTTATATGGCCGGGCAGATGAAAAAATCTGCCTCGGGCCAATCGGTATTCAGTATTGGAAAGAGGCATTTTCTTTGACGGCAGCCGAANTGTTTGAAGAGTTTTCAATATGGGGAGGTGTACCTCGCTATTGGAAACTCAGAGAGGATTATGACGACATGTGGGAGGCTGTGGAAAATCTTATTCTCGATGAACATGGTATATTGGCTGACGAACCCAACTCTCTCTTTCTTGATGACACCAACGAGATTGCTCCTTATTCTTCAATAATGACTGCATTAGGAAGCGGACACCGGAAATTTTCTTCTTTGGCGCTTGCTATAGGCAAAAAGACAAATGATCTTAGCCAGCCCCTAAAGAATCTCAGAGAGATGTCGTATATTTCCANAGAGGTACCATTTGGAGAGAGCGAGGATAAAAGCAGGAAAACGCTATATCGGTTCGCGGATCAATTCATGTCTTTCTACTATAAATATGTTGCTCCTAACAAATCTTTCCTTGCTCTTGGCCGACCTGAAAAGATAATGAAAAGAATCAAATTTGATTTTAACAGCCATGTGGGAATCTTGTGGGAAGAGAGTTGTGCCNAATCCGTCTCCCTAAATGACTTGTTCGGCTATGAATGGGGAATGGCTTCTCGCTGGTGGGGTAGCGTGCCTGTAAGGGATAAAGAGGGTAAAGCAGTCAACCACGAAGAGATCGAANTGGATGTGGTGGCTGAAAGTCTTGACCATAAAACCCTGCTTATCGGGGAATGCAAATGGACTGCACCTGATTATGCCGAAAGATTGTTACGCGTAATGAAAGCAAAAGTTTCCNAAGTGCCATTATTCGCTAACCGAAAGGTAATATATATTCTGTTTCTACGCGAACATCCGCTCGATGAAACTGAATTCGCCGACCCAAACATNCATATCCTTTACCCGGAGGATGTAATAGGTTTGCTATGATATATGGAACTGAAAAATCCTGCGTCCCATCTGCTCTCATCCTGCGCAAAGCGCAAGCTTAAAAATCTTGCTTACGGATTCTTTTCCATCTATTCTATAGTTTGCGGAAGCTGCNAGCTCCCGCCCCTTTGAGGACGCCGCTGCCGCAAATGGTTCTTTAACCGAGCGTTGAATCATGGATATTCAAAAAATATTGCTATCTTTGTCTGCAAAAAGAAAATCTAACCGACATGAAAAAACATTCATTGGCATTAATTGCATTATTGGTTGCCGCTCCTTTCGCGGGCGCAACCTATTTTGAGGCTCCCGCGAGGAGGGAGTGACAGGCGGCTATGTATCTATCGACGATGTAACACTCTATTATATCCATGATGAGTTTGCCGACATACGCACATTCCAGGTCGGTCCGTCATATTCCAATAAGTTNGATAAAGACGGTGTATGCTCNTTCCGCATCACAGATCTTGAGGCNGGCGAGAAATATGGCTTCAGGGTTCGCGGACTCTCAGGCAACCGTTTCTCCCCATGGTCGGAAGTGATGAAGGTGGAGGAAGGGATGAAAGATCCTGAAAGCGGCATAGTGCTCCCCGCAGGCGGATATGCAATTCCGGAAGGGGGAACGATCATCTTCAACCTGCAGGGAATCCGCATTGCCGGGTCGGTTGAGTCGCTCCCGGCAGGAATCTACATCATAAATGGAAAGAAGGTTATGATCAGACGATAACCTCCTACCCTTACATTGCCGATAAAAGAATGTTGGTGTGTCAAAATTGAAGTGCACCCCAAAAGGTTAGACACAAAACTTTTGGGATGCACTTCACATTTTATGACACAGCCTCTTTTTTATTATGCCTTATATGACTTAAATATACGGCTTTCAAATTGAAGGGTTGCAATAACTTGCAGAATAGGAAACTTTATATTATTTTTGTGATATGAAACAATCCGGGAGAATGAGATATCCGGTAGGAATCCGGAGCTTTACCAAATTTCGGGAAGAAAATTTATGTATATATCACCATCAAGAATTACGGTTCGCGTTTCCACACCTATACTCCCAATTATACAAATGAAGAGGTGAAAGACGGATTCATGTAATTTCTGGCGTCACTACCTCAGGAGTGAAATCCTACCATAAGTAGGTGCTTAATTTTAATCTTTATATAAATTTACCTTAATAATGGATAAGCCAAAAACAGATGTCGTTAAGTTGATCAATGAAGCATTTAAGATTTATTATACTTCCAAAAAAAAAATTAAGGGCAGCTCATTAAAACAATACCAAAAGGATCTAAATTATTTTATAGATTATATTAACAAGTTTAATCTACGTTGTGACAGATCCTCATTGACTCAAGAAGGGGTAAATAATTATCTCGATTATCTGACTAAGGGCAATATCGGAATAGAAACGATAAATAAGCGATGTGGCTTGATTACTCGGTTGATAAATGATATTCTATCCATCGAAAACAACTTTCTGAAATATGAATTTAAAAAGGTTAGATATGTTAAGTTACAAGACAAGCGATCCAGGGGTATGAAAGGATCCAACTATCCCTTAAATAGCACTGAGGTTTCTGCTATTGCAAATTGTCAAAATCTATCACAGAAAGAACAGGAGTTTCAGACCATATTTTTGTTGGAGATAGAAACCGGCTTAAGGGTGAGCGATATGAAAAAACTATTGGCCGGAGACTATGATCAAGAAGATGAATATATGATCTTAAACACAACCAAAAATGATACGCCTGCCTATATTAGGCGTACAAAACGAGTGATTGAGTTGTTAGAAAAAACAAAATGCTTTATATTCATAAAGAATGGAATGTTTAGCCACAATACCTATAACCGTTATCTAAAAGAAATTAGCCGAAAGGCACAATTGGACAGAATATATAAATGGGAAAACAGTAAAGGAGAGCAACATAGTGATAAAATATGTGATCTTATGAGCAGTCATAATGCACGTCATACATTTATCCAAAATATGCGAAATATGGGTATGAAGGATGAGGAGATTGCGCTTATGACCGGTCATGCTGATGAGCAGATGCTTCGTAAAGACTATAATAAACCATCACCCCAAGACACTATTAATAGGCTAAAGAATGCTTTTAATAAATATGTCTATGAAAATCATAAGTTCGAAAGTATAACTCTTCCGTCCGTAAATATGGTAGATGAATTATTGGCCTTAAAAGAGATACACTCTTTAAAAGAGATGAGGGATTGTGGAATAAACATCTATAATCATGCGAAAATATACACGGTATATACAAAATTAAAAGCTACAAAATATTTGTCAGAAGCCATCAAGCAATTTCAAACTCCTCCCCCTGAGATAGAGAGATGGATATATGATTTTGTTTGGGAACTTTGCAAAGCTCATTACGAAACAATGGCTTTTAATATATTTGAGTATAAACTTTACAAACTTGGCATTTCCAATAAGAAACCATTCCCAGAGGAAATGGTAGGATATTGGTGGGAAAGTGAAGATTATGCAAATCAAGAGAACCTTTCCGACCTTCCTGTTGAGCTTTGGAATGAACTTAAAGAATAATAACTACTCTTTGATGAATGGTGAAAACTTGGTAGGTTTCCACCATTTTATTCCATACTTTAATCTTCATTCCATCTTTTATGCCGACGTAGATAGTCAAGATAGGCTTTTTTAATTTCCTAATCCGTTTGCTCATCTCCAACGAATCTATATGCACTTTTTACTCTGGGAATCTCTGAATCTGGATCATAAGGCGTACCTAAAAGGAAGGTTGAGAAATCAGGCGTAACCGTATCGATATCTCCATGCTGATCCCAAACATTAACATCTCTGTCCTCATCGTAACTGTCGAACATGACCGCATGGTAAGGGCGACTTCCCTCCGCACCTTCTATCCAAGGACGGCGCAGCTAAAGTATATCTCCTCGGAGCAATGAATCCAATGGCGCTGGAATGAAACCACGAGGATTATTGGAGAAAGAGGTATTATTCATGTTCATAAACCGTTTTCCGTAATACCCTGTATTGGAATTTATACAGGAGTATCCGCTCAGGGGATTAAACATACGTTGGTAAAGAGAACTATCCATATCTAAAACCGCAGGATGGGAGCCATAAAACCCCGATTTATGTCGCGAGGCTATGGTATCTCTGTAAATTCTTCTAAGATTTTCCAAGTCGAGGCCTTGGATAAATCCCGTATCTGAAGCTGGGGTGGTGAGTGGTGCGAAACCTGCGCGAGCATATTTCGCCCTTTCCCATGCCGACTGTCTCTGCTTATCTAAATACCATTCTCTGTATTCATCTTCCGAAGCATCCCGACCAAGTTGTGCATCGGATGCATAAGCCTGGATCTATACTTCGGGTAATGGCGTAAGATATTGAATGTCGCCGTTATCCAGAATCTGATATTCTACCTGTTCATTCTATGGGAACATCTTGTTATTTTTTCTTGGCAGTAAATGTATCATCAGTAAATCGATATAAGTGTTTGTTATTATAATCTTTATCTCCCGTCATAAGAAGACCACCCTGCTTATTTATGTATCTTTCGCCATAATTGGTGGTATTCCAGAATCTATGAAATTCAGAATGTTTCGGATTTCCAAACCAACTGAACTCATCTGCATTTCCTCTTATAATCTCAATCTCTTGCGAAGGGGATCCTCCTTGTGCAAGCAAGACAGCGGGCAAGGTTCTCCATCCTTTAGCTCCAGTCATGCGGATCATATCCACGACAATTGCTGCATGTTGAGGCGAATCATCGGAAAGTATAACCGTTCCAACGCCAAATTCCTCCTCCGAAACCTTTTCCATATCTAATTTCAAGGTTTGCATATCGGCGGCTCTCATCACCGCCGAAAGATAGGCCTGGAAATTTTCATAGGAATAATCATCCTCTTCCCCATCTTTTTTCCAGCTCATCTCATTCCCCATCTTCACAAACCGATACCCCTTTGCCCACTTAACAAAGTCTGCAATAAATCTTTTGCTCAAATGAAACCTCAATCTGTCGTATTGGGTAGTCCGATACAGGTATTCCCCTCTTAGTCTTATTATTGATCCTACAGCATCTTGATTATCAACTGTATCAAGCTCAAGGTCTATTACCGCTGTATTGACAGTGTTTTTTACCACCTTACCGTCATATAATTCCACAGTCTTCTTTCCTTTTTCCTGCCCGTTATACAAATGCACCGGATAGTCTAAGGGCTGCAGTGGAAGATTCTGCAAGTACTCCGCAAATGACCCAGCCTCTCCATTAACTCTGTGAAATCTTGGAGGTACATTATACCGTGTCTTGATGGTATTGCCTTCATAATTTATAGCAGCTATACTATCTATGGTCACTTGTTCATCTTCTTGGCTGCTGGAGTCCACGGAGGAACTTCGATTTCCTCCACATCCCATCAGAACGCTATCAAATAGTAGGAAAATACCTATGCCATATAATAATCTATTGCATTTTCTCTCCATTAAATATCATTAGTTTTATTTTTATAAATATACAAAAAATAAAAATTTTTTCCAAATTGGTGGAAACTTGGTAGGTTTCCACCAAGAAATTCTTTGGAAACATTTCCTTCTACATNGCAATGACCTCTCGTTTGCCGGTGGAGTCAGGATCAACGACATTGTTGATTTCTACCGACATAAGGACCACTTCCTGAGGTTCAAGCCCTAATTGATAGGCATGAGACCCGAAAAGGGCTCCGGCAGTGGTGGCGTATTGTGCCGAACCATCCTTTCTCATTCGGGTGTAGACCTCTATCATCACCTTCGACATNGTGGGGCCTCCCACTATGAGNTGCTGGGCAGAGGGCATCTCAAGATTACGCCCGCTTTCAAGGATATAATTCAATGTGGCGAATACAAGATCGCCGCGACGGATGGAATCTCCTATACCGATGTTGACATCAGTGACATAAAGGTCATCGGAGAGTTTCTTCATCTTCAATCGCTTGGCCTCTTCGGAAAGGGAAAGATGCATATTCTTCACCATCTCCTCACGCTTCTTGAAATCAAGCTTCTCCACCACCTTATGAAATTCCTCCATGGCTTCAGCCACTCCCGGCGCCCCCTCCCCTTCAAGCTTGTAGGCAATGCTCTGGTAAAGGAGCGCACGGTTAAGGTCGATGCCATATTTGCGGTTATAGTCGTAGAGAGCCAATGCAAGTTCGACGCCATTCTGGAGGCCACGGTTATATGTATCGTTGATTTCCGCCACAGCGTTAAGGCCATCCTTCAGACCCTTCAGATAGCGTTCCCTTTCGCGGCGCGTAAGCAGCACGGTATCTTTTGCTGCCGCATCAAGATACTCCTGTCCCTCCAGAAGTCCGAAATAATATATCAGGGAATCCGACAGCGAGGGCTGTCCGAGATTCCCCAATGGGGCGGGCTGCCTCTTCTCTCCGCATGAAACGAGGAGGAGAAGGATTCCGAATAGTCCAAAGAATGCCTTTTTCATCTTATATAATTAATCAGGTTGGTACGCTTATTTCGTATGCATCAAGATACTCTTTATCAGAGATGAGCCGATACTTCATCCGTGATCAGGGCCGTGTCGGCGGAAGCCTCGACGGTCGACGGATTCTCTATATTCACTTCTATTGTCTCTCCGGTGGGTTCCATGTTGTCCATGGTGCGTCCCTTGCAGGATGTCAGACCGGACAGCACAGCGACCGCTACGACAAAAGTCGCGGCGGTCGCCTTATTTAGATTGCTTTTCATATTACTATGTTACTGTGGATTCACTTCGATAAGTTCGACTTCGAACACAAGATCCTGATTCGGGCCTATGAGATCGTTCATGGCACGCGGGCCATAGGCTATGGCACTCGGAATATAGAATACCGTCTTGCCACCCTCCTGCATCAGCTGAAGACCTTCGGTCCATCCGGGGATTACCCCATTGAGAGGGAAGGTGATCGGCTCGCCACGTTCCACGGAGCTNTCGAATACACGNCCNTCNGGAAGNGTNCCGGTGTAATGCACTTTCACATTGTCGGTAGCCTTCGGAGCCTTACCCTCGCCTTTCTTGATCACCATGTATCGGAGACCGGAGGCGGTGGTATAGATGGAGTCGTCGGCGAAAGTCTGCTTCCCCTTAAGGGCGGCGAAGACAGAGTCGGAGGTAGCCTGCTGACGCGGAGTGAGCACGGGGGCTTCCACATATTCGGCATCGGCATCAGCTGTGGTGGCGGTATCAGCTTTATCCTTGGCTGAGCCGTTGCAGCTGACAAACCCGAAAGCACCTGCCATGAGAGCACCGAGTGCCCAAAATTTCATTTTCATATTTTTCAATTTCTCTTTTTAACCTTGGATCCGGGATTTCTTATTTCTTGTTGACCTTGATAAGCTCAACCTCGAAAATCAGAGTGGAGTGCGGGGGAATAACCTGAGGCACACCCTGTGCACCGTATGCGAGATCGCTGGGGATGAAGAATGTGTACTTCGCACCCTCTTTCATAAGCTGAACGCCTTCGGTCCAACCGGGGATTACGCGGTTCAAGGGGAATGTAGCGGGTTCGCCACGGTTTACGGAGCTATCGAAGACAGTGCCGTCGAGAAGCTTACCGGTGTAATGAACAGTCACCTCATCCTCGGCTGTAGGCTGAGCGCCCTCGCCCTCCTTNTCAACAACATACTGAAGACCGCTGGCAGTCNCCTTAACCTCNGCATTCTTCTTGTTTTCCTCAAGGAATTTCTCTCCTGCTTCGCGAGCGGCAGCTTCAGCCTTCTTTGCGAGATCGGCGAGATAATCNTTTATCAGCTTCTGAGCCTCTTCAATAGGCATTTCGGGAGTGCCGCCATCGAANGCCACCTTCACACCATCCTTGAAACTCTCNGAATTGATTTCNTTAACACCCATTGCCTGTAATTGCTTGCCCATTGCAAGACCCCAGGCATAACTTAATTTATCCATTGTCTTATTCTATTTTTATATAATTAGTAATTTCCTTTTTATTATCCTTTATTATTATAACGTTTCTCTCCCCCCTTTATTCCTAAAATTCCACAATTAAATTGTAAAATTAAACTTTATTGACACATTCATTGGAGNGNANTCTCCTTTATAATACTTCTTCTTTATATGCACNATCATAAAGCTCTACAGATTATATAACNCCATGCAATCCANAATCAGCATAAATCCGAGAACTTTTTTNGATGTGCANNGGATTTTACTATTTTTAACAAATTTTTCNTCTGTTGTGTTAAATCGTATCTTTTCTTAAATTTTTGTTAATATTTGTAAAACTTTTTANNNTTTNNCGATGTTTTAAAGACAAAATTAACAAAAATAAACATTCACAATTTTAAATCGCACAGCTATGAAGAAGTTATTTGCAATCCTCGGAATCCTCCTCTCAATCGGACTCTTCACCTCATGC
>JAAVDD010000007.1 GCA_014801985.1 Bacteroides sp. | reverse complement strand
ATAGGTGTAATAGAACACCATCTTTTCAGCTGCACTTACGGGTATGAGCCGATTTATTATCCTCGTGTCAGGACCGGTGGCGAAGATGAGCGGGCCGCAGTAGAAAAGGATAGGGAGAACGGTCCATGCCCCAACGAAGAAAATCATCTGCACATCATCTATGGCCGGGATAAGGCAGAGAATGGCGCAGATAAGCGAAATACCTGCATAGATCAGCAATTCCCATTTCAGACGCGGCATATAATAGGAGGCGTAGGCCCATACCCTCCGGAATGAGAAGCCGGATGAGGATAAAACGGTTGATGTCATGATTGGGGTCGGTGTAATAGGTTCAACAATTTTTCTGCCTGAGGGGAATGCAACGCCGAATATAGCAGACGCCAGTCGGCTCCGGTGGGTTCCCCTTCTATGGCCGGCAGGATTGAATGGTAGTGACCAAGCCGCAGTTCGGAATAGAGTGCCTCCGGATCAGCCATGCGGCTCTTCTCGAATGCAATCCGTCGGGTCAGCTCATCCTCGCTGCCTGCCCATAGAAGATTACCGGTGCGCATCATCAGAGCACCGTCGAAGAGGTTCTCCAGCTCCGAAACGGTATGTGTCGAGACCACCATCGTCTGTCCTTCATCGAGATTGGAGGCGATGAGGGTCTTGAGTGTCTCCTTACTCTCTATGTCAAGGGCATTTGTAGGCTCATCGAGAAGGAGAACATCTGTCCCTAAGGCAAGGGAATAGGAGAGGAGTGCTTTCTTGCGTGTACCTAACGACAGGGATTTTGTGGATTCATCCCCTGTCAATCCGAATGCACGGAGATTGTCAAGGAAACGGCCCTGAGAGAAGCGGGGATAGAATCGCGAATGAACTTCAGCGAATTTCCTGATGCTCTGAAGAGGGAAAAGAGTGTTTTCCTCCAATAGAAAGGTCTTTCCCTTCTCTTCCGGACGGTCGGAGGCCGGATTTAGGCCGTCGATCAATACCTCGCCTCCCGTCGGACGCATGAGTCCGGCCATTATATGGAGCAGGGTGGTCTTTCCCGCTCCGTTCTCTCCNGCAAGAAGGTGGATCCCCGGCTCGATACGCCCTTCGAGACCGTGGAGCGCAGGGATCCTCTTCTTGGAGTATGAGAAACTGAGGTTTTTAAGCTCGATCATATNCNGGCGTTTTATTCGGCTGCTGTCACTGTGTATCCTGCTTTGCGAAGCTGTTCGAGCACTCCCCGTTCTCCGGGAAGGTGGCCTGCACCTACGACTACCATAAGATTTGATTCAGGCATCTCCTTAAGAAGCTGTGCCACCCAGGCATCGTTGCGCGAGAAGATAAGACGCTCGTAGTCGGCAGGATCATTCTCCTCCTCCATCATTGCCTTGAGAATGGCATCGAGGTTATGGGCCATATAGGAATTGGCAAGCTCAACGGCACGNTTGGCTTCCTTATCCATGTCGCTCACTGTCTCCATCAAATCTTCGGCCTGCTTGGAGATGGGTGTGCCGTAGAGGGTCTGCATCTGGAAGTCCATTGTCTCNAAACCGGCCACGGGTTTCCCAAGTGCTTTTGCACGCTCCTGCATTGTCATGTCAAGTCCCTCCATCGGGTTGAGATTGGGGAAGAGCTGCATTGACATCATGGCGGCAATCTGGGTGGAGAGTGCAGCGGGCTTCATAGGATAGAGCATCTCCAAAGGGAGCTGTCCGCCGGTCATCGGGTCGATGGCTGCCTTCACTGCATCAAGCTGTGCCGGAGTGAGTACTTTATCGAGGGTGCTGTCGGCAGGAGCCATCAGGAATTGCTGCATAGCCATCATGGATTCGGGAGAGGTCATTGCTGCCATGTCGAGTTCGCCATAGAGTTTGTCGCTGTTCTTAAGGGCATCGGGGAGAATAGAGAGTGAATCAAGCACGGTGAGCGGTGCGAAATGATGAGTTCCGAGGATATACGTTACATGATCGTTGCCCGGACGCTCCACTTTCCAAAGGATCTGAGCTGACACTGTTGAGGCGAATGCCATGACGGCAAAGATCGCCAATGAAATAATCTTTTTCATATTAATAATAGTTGATAATTGTCATTGTTGTTGTGTTGTACTTTTCTACAACACTGCAAAGGTAGATAAAATAATTGAAACACACAATAGGGAGCCGGTAAAAATTAATTTGTCTGAGAGAAAAAAATAAATCCAAGCGGTGATAGTCATATTGAAGTGATTTAAACTAATTTCTAATCTATAAATAAACTTGTGAAATGTTAAGATACAACGTAATCATAAAAAAATCGCTGTATCATGGGACATCACTCTACAAGTAGGGGCTGTCTGCCATCATTACCGTAAATGGTGCAAAAGTGGCCATTGGACGGTCATGTTCGTCGCGCTTTTGAGTGAGAAAAAAGCATCTGTTGACTTGTCCGTCATCCATACGGACGGAAGCCCTGCACCCTGTACAAGAGGTGGTGAAATTAAAAAAATCACAAATCAAAAAAGTTTAAATTTAAATGAGTTAATAAAGAAAATTAATTTTGAAATATGGTATAAAATGTCTAACTTTGTGGAAAGGAGAAATTGCATTATGAAGTTCCGTTTGACTTTGTTGATGATTCTTACAATATGTATGGGAGGTTGGTGCGAAAACACCGAACTTAACATCGGTGAGTTGCGACAGATGTGTTCAGATTCCCTTAAGAAACGAGATTTTCACAAAACGAGAGAACTTGCCTCCTCTCTAAGGGAACGTTCTATCAGAGATAGAAATGACCGAATGCTTGGCAATGCTGATTTCTATTTAGGATCAGCAGAATTGTTTTTGGGAGACTCTGAAGCAGGACTATATCATCTAAATGAAGCCCGTGACATAGCTGAAAAAACAAATAATGATACTCTACTTGGGAAAGCACTTAATTGTCTTGGCATATACGAGGCAAACGTCAACTCCAATTATTACCTTGCCCAACATTATCTTCTGCAAAGCCTTGAATGTTATGACATGGAAGGGAGTGCCTCAACCAATCTTGCGCAAATTGCTTTGCTTCAAAACGACACCTCCGGTATGCACTATGCCCGTCGCGCATACGAATATGGCGTAAAAAGCAATGAGATTCATTATAGCTACAGCGCCTTAATCGCATTGGCTGAGTTTGCAATCATGAAAGGTGATTTAGAAGCTGCCTCCTCCTATCTTGAGCAGTCAAAGAAGATTGCTGCAGAATATGGCTATGAAGATACGGCTCATATAAAATTTCTGGAGGCAAAAGTATTAGCCCTTTCCGGGGAAATAGTGGAATCCAACTCAATTATTAATGAAATCAGACCTACTATAGAATCTAAATTCCCGATATACCTTCCTGATCTCCTTTATCTGATGGGTGATAATTATAATAAGGAGGGGAAATATACGGAATCTAATGCTATTTTGACGGAAGCTGTACGGGCAGCTGAATCAAATTCTTCCACTACCTCACTCGGGAAGATTTATCGGCTCATTGCCGATAACTATTCTGCTATGGGGCTTGACAACCGGGCCATTCCTTACATGAGGCAGGCATTTGACTTTTCTGAGATGATCGGGCAGACTGACCGTCAGCGAATGATTAACGAGCGTAAACTTACCCTTGATGTGATTCATCAAGAGCAGAAACGACAGTTGGCGGAGGAAAAGGCTCGCTATACAAGCCGCCTATCCATTTTCCTTGGCTTNCNCCTTTTGCTTGCCACTACCACAATTATAATAGTTATAACAAATCTCAGAAGACGTAACCGACTTTACCGTCACATAGTGCAGCAAAATTTGGAGATGCTTGATAACGAGGAGAAGTATAAGGCACGCATACGCGATTTGGAATCTTTGTCTTCCCGAATGGTGGAAAATGTAATTCCTGCCGATACTCCGGATGAGGAAGAAAAAAAGGAAACTCCCGGCTATACTATGGCTGAGGAAAAATCAAAGCGGCTTTTTGATGTGCTCCAAACTCTTATGGAGGAAGAGCACCTTTACCGCAACCCTCAACTCACACGCGAAACCGTGATGGAAATGCTTAAGACTAACTCAACATATTTAGCCCAGGCAATCAAAGATAATTCTGGAATGAACTATTCCCAATATATCAACTCTTTCAGAATGCGGGAGGCTCTCAAAGCCCTTTCAGATAGAACTCGCATTGAGGTACCCATAAAGGACATTGCTGTGGAAGCAGGATTCAATTCTCTTACCACTTTCTATAAACTCTTCCAGCAGGTAACCGGCATTTCCCCTGCTGCCTACCGCCGTTCTTTGGCAAGCATGGCTTGATTTGGCTTATATTTCAGTTAATTGTATTCCCGATTTTACAAATTTGTAAAATCGGGAATACAATTATTTTTTAATTTGCATCTGCATTCTGTAACTTTACGCTCATAAAATATTACTAATCACAACAGACATGAAAATCTTCAAAAAAACTTTATGCAGCGTTGCTCTGACACTCTCTCTTCTTGGGGCCGGACTACGTGCCAATGCCATTCCTGCTATTCCGGAACCAATTAAAATTACACAACCTGACGGATCAGTTATCACCCTTTGCATGCATGGTGATGAATCCGGGTTTATGATAACGACCCCTGACAATCTCCCTGTACTGAAAAACACAGACGGAATATATGAGTATGCCAATCCGTGGGACGCTTCCCAATGCAGCGGTATGCGAGTCTCTGACATAGATATGCGTACAGCCGCCGAGAAAAAGTGGATTTCCACTTCCGGTATCCTCTCAGCACCCGCACATGTGGTGAGCAATCGTTATGCAGTCAGCCGCAAGGCTCCTCACAATCCTGCAAAGGTCAAAATATCCAACTACCCCACGATTGGCAGGCATAAAGCCCTTGTCGTGCTGGTGGAGTATGCCGACAGGCAATTCACGACAATGGATGATCCATGGGAATATTACAACGGTATGCTAAATGAACCGGGTTTTACATTTAAGAACGGTGCCAATGGCTCAGCACGCGATTTCTATCTCGATAGTTCAGGTGGTCTCTTTGATCCCGATTTTGTAGTTGTGGGACCTGTGCAACTCCCGGGGACTTTGGAATTTTATGGCGCCGACACTAATAATACTCTTGACCCAAATGCCTGGCAGATGGTGGTAGACGCATGTAATGCCATTGATGAAGAGGTTGATTTCTCGGAATTTGACGCTGACAATGATGGATATGTTGATAGCATATATTTCTTCTACGCAGGGTTTGGCGAAGCAGACAGTAATAACGGTGACTCAATATGGCCTCACAACGGTCTGTTGAAAGATAACTGGGGAGTTGAGTTGGTACTTGATGGCAAAATAATTAATAATTATGCCTGCAGTAATGAGATACGTTTCAACTCAGCTCCTCAATGGCTTCCGGTGGGCATCGGCACATTCGTGCATGAGTTCGGACATGTGCTTGGAATAGCAGATCACTATGATACACGTTATTCATCCGGTAGAATCGGAGTGGAGCAATGGGACACCATGGCAGCTGCTTCATACAATAATAATCAAAACACGCCTCCATCTTTCTCCGCATTTGAACGTGCTGAGTTAGGGTGGATCCAACTTACTGAGATTGACCCTCTGCAGGAAGGCGTGTTGAGTGTGCCCGTGCTGACCGGAGAAGATCCTCAGGCATTAGTTGTCAGAGTGCCCGATAAAGAAATAAACGAATATTTTATTATTGAGCGTCGTAATAAGTCAGGGTGGGACTCATACCTCCCCGCCGAAGGTGTACTGGTGTGGCATATAGATATGGTAGATGAATTATGGTATAACAACAGCATAAACAATGACCCCGTCCACCAGCATATTGACATTGTGGAAGCTGACCGAACGGAAAACGCAAGCAGTTTTCATGGCGATGTATTTCCTGGCTCCGGGAAAGTCACCTCATTTGATTTCCATACATGGAGCGGAGAAAAATTGTTCTCTTTTGATCATGTGGAACAATTGCCTGAGGAGACTTTGATAATATTAGGTGAGACAAACTTCATACCTGTTACGCCGGATCTGCATATAACTAATGTTCACGGCACATCTTTTAACATTGCATGGGTTCCAGACAATGATGTCCTCGGCTATACACTATCCGTATGTGACTCTACGGGAGAAAAACTTAAAGATTTCTCAGAGTTGGTTTTAGACGAGGCTAAGGATATGGAAATTACAGGACTGTCCCCCACATCGGAATATAAAGTGGAGGTCGTAGCCTGTGCCGGGTCTTATCGTTCTGATCCTGCTATAGTTAGTGTGACAACCGGACCGCTCGAATTTTTCGAGAGAGAACCTCAGAATTTAGTGATAAGTTTTCTTGGAGATGGAAGTTTTGCTGCATCATGGGATGTATTGGAAGGTGCCACTGATTACGAAGTAACTCTTTATCATATGGAATACGGGGAGTCGACAATTTATTCTTACGGGTTTGATGATGGGATAGGAGGTATGCCCATAGGATGGTCCACCAACTCTTCAAAGACTTCAAAACCCGTGTTTGGTGAGAAATCTCCGGCTCTTCAGCTTGCAAAAGATGGCGATTGGGTTGAGATTTCTTATCCAGGATCTGAGATAGACTTATTGGAATTTTATCAGTTCTCCCAGATAAATTCCAACAATCTCAAAGTTGAGGGTTTCAATAGTGATGGAGAAGTGATTATGGAGTGTTCGATTTCGGTATCATCGGAAGGTGTTGTTGAAAGTAAAGTGATCCCGGAAACTGTTGAGCGTGTGCGCATCACCTTTGAAAGAGCAGGAGGATATGTAGTGATTGATGATGTGAGAGTAGGTTTACGTACTCTTGAGGGTGTGCCATGCGAACCCTTTGTATCAATGTCAACTTCGGGAATGACCACAATGGAGATTGATGGATTGAATGATGACGCAGACTATGGTTTGGTTGTGATAGGACGCAATGCCTCAGAAATGTCACGTCCGTCTGAAATGCTGCGTTTCATTCCTTCTGCTGTTGAATCAGGGATGACACTGTTAACAACATCAGATAATATAATAGAGGAATGGTTTGATCTGTCAGGAAAAAGAGTGACTAAGGAAAATCTCAATCCCGGAATTTATCTAATCCGAAAAGGCACAGAAGCTAAAAGAGTAATAATAAAATGATGTATAGTGATGGTTTTATAAACAATGCAGTGTCGGTCTCCTGTGAAGGGGGCCGATTCTGCTTCTGGATATAGGGGGAATAATAAGAAAATGA
>JAAVDD010000006.1 GCA_014801985.1 Bacteroides sp. | reverse complement strand
GCTCTCATTTTCCACCCCGCTTACAGTCTTTACTACCGCCATAGCCACATTCCTGACCTGTTGGCTCTTGACCTGGATCATCACAAAAATTCCTGGAGGAAGATATATTACGGGGTAATCAATATTGTTGCTCCTATCTTGGGAGTCCGGGTCAGTGATGATCCGGGCTTTTTTAACTAAAAGAAAGAAAAATAGCCCGGGCTAACGCCTGAGCTATTTTCTTTATATTGCTGATGTTATTGATTACTGATGTGCCTCGCGGAGAAGGTCGTTGACTGTCTTTACAGGATTAAATGTGTCGGCAGGAACTTCAACAAAAATTGAGTTCCAATCGCTCATTGCGCCGTTCCATAGGCCGGGGAGCTCAAGGGCCTTGATTTCCACCCCTTCGCGACTTTTTTCCGAAATGAAGCCGGTGGTCTTGTCGACAAATTCAGGAAGATTGAATTTCTCACCCTTATAATTCTTTGTCGCAACAGCGAGATCCACGGGATTGAAATGTGTGGATTCCTTTAGCATCTCCTTGGAGCGCTTATCATTTATGTCAATCTGGGATCCTTCGAGAATCTGAGGGCTGACAGTTCCGTCGGCATTATACACAAGCCACGGGCCGCCCCCGGGCTCTCCCTCGTTCTTCACCATTCCGCAGACGCGCACCGGACGGTTGAGCTTAGAGAATATATAGGCTGCCTTCTCCTCTGCATTCATTGAATCGGCATTATCATTTGTAACGCAAAGCACGTTGCGGAGGAATTTCAACATCTCGTCGAGCTCTTCCTCCGAGGGAGTCCCTTTTGAAAGACGAGTGCAATACTCGTCAATCTTCTGTTTGGTCGCAACCAATACGCCGCCAAGAATCTTCTTGTAGCGGATAGTGGATTCACGATTGGAATCAGGCACGACATTATCGATATTCTTAATGAAGATTACATCTGCATTGAGGTCATTGAGGTTTTCAATCAGGGCTCCATGGCCGCCGGGGCGGAAGAAGAGCTTACCATCCTCACGATAAGGTGTGCCGTCAAGATTGGCAGCCACTGTATCGGTGGAGGGTTTTTGGATTGAATATGTCACATCATATTCCACATCGTAAAGATGACCGAGATGTCCCTTGGCCTCCTCCACCTTAAGCTCCACAAGAGGAAGATGTTCGGGAGAGACAGTGAAATGAACGTTTACCTTTCTCTTCTTTCCGGCCGCATATTGTGCGCCTTCTGCAAGATGTTCCTCAATGGCAGTGCGCGCTCCGCCCTGCACCTTATGGAAATTGAGGAGTGCTTTGGGCAGATGACCATAGTTGAGGCCTATTTTCTCAATGAGGGCTTCTGCGATTTCCTTATATCTCTTTTCTTTAATCAGGGAATCGATGCTCTTTCCATAGAGCGACACGCAGAGGAAATTCAATTGGGGATAAAATGCGAAATTCTCAATTTCATCAAAGAATTTCTTCATGAAGTCATTATCGGGCTTATCCTTCTTCCCTCCCACGAAGGAGAATATATCCTTGAACATACGCGATGCAGCACCGCTTGCAGGCACCATCTTCAACACCGTGCCACCGGCATTAAGAAACTCTTCCCAGCATTTTGTGGCAGTGGCTTCCATTTCGGGTGTTACGGCAGATATGCCATGGCCCACCGTTGCCGGAGCATCGAGGCGAAGGAAGGGGAATCCCTCTTTAAGCATGGTGAGCTGTTCTTCAAATTTCTCTTCTGAAATGCCTTTTTCCGCAAGCATTTCAAGATCTTTCTCTTCCATTGTCTAAGGTTTTTGTAGTTATATATAAATTCGCTGTGTTTTCATATCCTTAAGGCCACAGCCGTATTATTGATAAACATTTGGCTGTGGGCAATAGTTTTTTCCAAAGATATGTTGTAGGGCATCGTATGCCCGATTCCTTTATATCAGTTTGCAAAATCGATAGAGAGCCCGAATCGGAGTTGACGCGGGTCAATCGGATAATGGGGCATCGAGAAATAGTTGCTCCCAAACAATCCCTGGTTGACATGGCTCCAGACGATGAAGAATCGAGTCTTCGATATTTTTGCCTGGATATAGGCATTGGCCACTGCAAAATTACCCACTTCCACTGCATCCGCACCCTGCACATGGAATTGCATAGTGGCCGGTTGATAAGTCAATCCCTTGTAGCGGGTATAATAATCGCAATCGATTCCAATTTGCATACGAAGCACCTTGAACGCCTCGAAATCTATGAACATATTGCTGTAAAGGGCAAATGCGGGGAGAGGGATTACATCGCTGTTGGATGTGGCCTGATAAGTCAGGGTGTTGTTCCAATTCCATATTCCGAACTTAAGCTTCTGTTCAAGTGCAAGCGAAAGAATCTGCACGCTTCCACCATATTGTTCAGGGAGGGATTCGGAGTTGAAGAAGATATAATTCTGTATATTCTCCACTCCGGCGGTGATGTCGGTCTGAGTCCAAGGTATATGAAGGCGTCCTCCGATACGGAAAGAACGGGTCTTTCCGAAATCGTTGTTCCACACGAAATGGTTGCTCACATAATGTTGCAGAAGATAAGAAGGGGTGGTGTTACGGAAGAATCCGTCTGCTGTGATCACCACCGTATCCTTGGCAAGTTTGAATCGGGTCTGTATGTTACCTTTGATGTCAAGTTCGCCGGCGGCATCTCCGAGGAGTCCGAAGCGGGCATCTGCGGCATAGCGCAGGATAGACCCCTTTGTCTTTTCTATTCGACCACCGACCCATAGTCGGTTGCGGTTGTGGACCAATGAATTTGTGACTCCTTCCGGCAGAGATGTAAGACCATCGGTGGAGGGTTCAGAACCTTCGGGAATCGTGGGAGTCTGTGTATCTATCCGGAAACGGTCGATTTCATATTCTGCATAAGCGGAGAGACCGAATTTGGCCCACGTCTGGAATCCCTCGATCATTTCGATTCCAAATGTGTTTGTGAAAGCTCTCCAACGTGTCTGGTCGTTGGTTGACGACGGATTGAAATAGGTATTGCTCCAGAAATTGGCAGCTTCTGAGGAATTTGTATTGGTGAATGTGTGGTGTCCATAACGGTAATCGAAGGAATAGACGAATTTGGTGACCGGAACAAATTCCTCTCTTAGGATGGTGTCGTTCGGTTGCGATATGTCGCGCCAGAACCCAAGCTTATATGCATGGGTCATATAAAATTCGGCACCAACGACGCGGTTCTTGGCACGTGTGAGGCGTGTGGGAATACTTTTTGGTTCAATCTTATCTACACCACCCTGAAGCTCGGCAGGATCCGTGATATAAAGGTCGTCAGTGATACCGCCATTCTCCTGATTCACCGAATTGTAATGCTCAAGGAATGCCTGCATCTCATAGCGGTCTCCTTTGTAGTATCCCTGCATTCCATAGATAAGGTTTTTTGCCGCTTGATAAGAGTATGCACCCTTTGAATAGAGGTAATCAAGGTTGGCTCCCACACCGATCTTGCGGTTTACGTTTCCTGCGAACACAGCCTTTAGTCGGTCGTTGTGATTGTCGCGGTTTCCACCGAAATCGTAGGATAGGAGAGTCATCGGTATGTAGACGTTATAGAACTTCTCCTTGGAGAATGTTGGGATCCAATGTTCGATAGGGTCTTCAAATATGAATTGTGAACGTGTCGGACGTTGAAAATATATCATATCTATTCCCTCTCCGGCGAAGGTGCCTGTAGAAGCCCATGCATCGCTGGAAATGGCAGGGATGAACTGTCGCGACATTCCATAGAGCAGAGTGTCGATAGATGATTCCTGATGGGTTCCCAGAGGCCAGGATAGTGTCCAGGCATTGCCCGGCTTATAGTGTTCCTTTTCAGCCGAGACCACAGGCACGTTCTTATTGGGCATCTGAGCCACGCAGGAGAGTGTAAAGGTAAGAATTATGTATATGGCAGTTATAAATCGATTCATTCTGCGAAGTTACAAAAAAACTATGAAACAATAGGGTTCAATCAAATAAAAAATATGTGAGTGACATATGATGGAGTGTGGGAGAAAACATTCGGGCTGCGGTTTCCCAACCACAGCCCCGAAGTCAGCATTAAAAATATCTTTCTAATACCATGAATAAAACACAGTGCAAATACAATAATCGTAAAAGTATAACAATTGTAGTTACGAAAAAGTTTTAAAAATGGTTGAAATTTATAAAAAAGAGGATTAAGCCTTTCCAAACTTCACGCGCAGCTTGGCAAGCATATCCTTAGTCATGGCGTCAAGGTCGAATTCCGGCTTCCAGTCCCATTCATTGCGTGCGCATGAATCGTCGAGACTGTCGGGCCATGAGTCGGCGATATGTTGACGTAGTGGATCCGGCTTATATGTCATCTTGAAGTCGGGGACATATTCTTTGATTTTTGCATAAATCATCGCCGGGTCGAAGCTCATTGATGCAATGTTGAATGAGTTACGATGGAGCAGACGGCTTGGGTCGGCTTCCATAAGCTCGATGGCAGCGCGAAGAGCGTCGGGCATATACATCATATCCATGTATGTACCATTGCAAAGCGGACACTCGAATTCCTCACCCTTGACAGCTGCATAATAGATGTCTACGGCATAGTCGGTGGTGCCGCCTCCGGGAGGAGTTACGTAAGAGATCAGTCCGGGGAAACGCACGGAACGTGTGTCGACACCGAAACGGTGGTAATAATAGTCGGAAAGCAGCTCACCGGTGACTTTGGTCACTCCATACATTGTGTCGGGACGCTGAATGGTATCCTGGGGGGTGTTCTCATGAGGAGTGGTGGCTCCGAAAGATCCGATTGAACTTGGAGTAAAGAGTGCACATCCCTTTTCGCGAGAAACCTCAAGGCAGTTGTAGAGACCTCCTACACCGATTTTCCAGGCAAGTTGTGGTTTTGCCTCGGCCACCGCTGAAAGGATGGCGGCAAGGTTGTAGATAGTGTCGATCTTATATTTGTCGACAGCTTCCGCAATTTGTGCCGCATTGGTGATATCGACGATTTCCGACGGGCCGCTTTCAAGGAGTGCCCCCTTGGGCTCAGCTCCGGGGATATAACCAGCCACGACATTGCCCGTAGGGTATGTCTCTCTCAGTTTCATTGTCAGCTCCGAACCGATCTGGCCGGTGGCTCCGATTACAAGAATATTTTTCATGACGTGTAAATAACTCTTTTTTAACCTTTTTCCGGAGAGATAGAAGAGGTTTTCGAAAGGTATTAGATAATTTTTTGAAGGTTGTTGATGCAAAAGTAGCAATAATTCCGAAATTATTCCTATCTTTGGGCTAATATTTTTAAAAATAAGTCTAAGATCATGTACACAAACTTTCAGAAACATCTTCAGAAGGAGATTCAGGAGATCAAAGATGCAGGTCTCTACAAAGAGGAAAGAATTATCGTTACTCCCCAGAGCAGCGATATAGAGGTGAAGAACCAGGAGGGGGAAGTGCTCAACTTCTGTGCCAACAATTATCTCGGCTTAGCTGACAACAGCCGCTTGATCGAGGCTGCAAAGAAGGCTATGGATGAGCGTGGATATGGAATGTCGTCAGTGCGTTTCATCTGTGGCACTCAGGATCTTCACAAAGAGCTTGAAAAAGCTATCAGCAATTATTTCAAGACAGAGGATACAATCCTCTATGCGGCATGTTTCGATGCCAACGGCGGTCTGTTCGAACCTTTATTCACTGAGCAGGATGCAATCATCTCCGATTCATTGAATCATGCTTCTATTATCGACGGCGTTCGTCTCTGCAAGGCTAAGAGATTCCGTTATGCAAATGCGGATATGGAAGATCTTGAGCGTTGTCTTAAGGAGGCCGACGAGGCAGGGTGTCGTTATAAGATTATCGCCACCGACGGTGTGTTCTCTATGGATGGCAATGTTGCGCCGATGGATAAAATATGCGAGCTTGCCGAGAAATATGATGCTCTTGTGATGGTGGATGAGAGCCATTCGGCAGGTGTAGTGGGCGATCGCGGTCGCGGCGTTGCGGAGAAATTCGATTGCTATGGCAAGATAGATATCTTCACCGGCACTCTCGGCAAGGCTTTCGGCGGCGCG
The DNA here is from genome assembly GCA_014801985.1 of Bacteroides sp. Classification (GTDB taxonomy): domain Bacteria; phylum Bacteroidota; class Bacteroidia; order Bacteroidales; family Muribaculaceae; genus Lepagella. The sequence continues at coordinate 89,132 of JAAVDD010000006.1, read as the reverse complement.
ATGGGTGGCTTCACCACCGGACCGAAGGAGATCATCGAGATGCTTCGCCAGCGTTCGCGTCCTTATCTCTTCTCTAATTCTGTGGCTCCTTCAATTGTGGGAGCGAGCATCGAGATGTTCAAGATGCTTGAGGAGAGCGACGAGCTGCATGATCGTCTGATGAAGAATGTGTCATATTTCCGCGACAAGATGCTTGAGGCAGGTTTCGATATCAAGCCCACTCAGAGTGCGATCTGTGCCGTTATGCTTTATGATGCGAAGCTTTCTCAAGATTTCGCAGCTGAGATGCAGAAGGAGGGGATCTATGTTACGGGATTCTATTATCCTGTAGTGCCGAAGGGGCAGGCTCGTATCCGCGTTCAGCTTTCTGCAGCCCATACACGCGAGCAGCTTGACAAGGCTATCGCCGCCTTCGTCAAGGTTGGTAAGAAACTCGGTGTGCTGAAAGAGGAGGCATAAAAACGAACTTAAGCATAAGATCTAATAATAGAGGAGGTGAGATTTCAAAATTGATATCTCACCTCCCTTATTAATTATTAAAAATAATTCTTAACGGTTTTAGATGGGTCGCTTCCCGTTATCTTTGAGTAAATCAATTCGCCATTGTCAAACACAGCGATTAATTCCGACCTTCCGCCTTCAAGATGAAAGGCATTACTCATAGACACATCATTCTCAGAAGAAAGACCCTTTATCCAACACCCCTTGTCGAATGGTTCAAGACTGGACGCTTCCTCGAATACTTCCATTTCCATTATCTCCCATTCAGGATTAGCCGGGTCTTTACGTATTTCTTTACAAATCATATACTCCTGGACAGATCTGCGTGGTCTCTTGAGATTGTAATTTAGAGGTCGATAGATATAGCACCCCTCTCCGGGTTTCAGTCCGAAATCATATAAAAGAAACCATTGAGGCGATGAATCCTCATACTGATTGAAAAACACTTTTTCTCCCTCAGTTTTTATATATGCAATAAAAACGGGTTTTGATTCAGGCTCGTCATGGTAGCTATACAACGACAAGAGTGAGTCATTGGGAGCCTTGCATAGATATGTTGAGGAAAATCCGTTTTTAGGTACGCCATTATCTAAAAAACTTTCCAGCATGATCCACCTCACTCCATCTTTGAAGTAATTCTGTCCGAAGGATAGGTAAGGGATGAAGAATAGATAAAATAATAAAAGGAATCTCATTATTATCACAGATATAGAATTTAGTGGTTGAAGGTATAAAGTTATAGTAAAAAAATCTAATTAACAAGCTTTTGTTAAAATAATATCATATTTTTTGAAATTTTGGTGGCAAAATAATATAAATTTAAAAGAAATGCGTAATATTTGATAGTTAATTCAAATAATAATACTTGCTACCGGAATTAAGAAGATTGTGGATTATTTTGAAAAATAAAGTCTATTGGTATAAGTATGTTTTAAAAAAATTATTAGCTGCTACTTACGAGATACTTAACTGTTTATTTAAACTTGTTGGATCAATAGGATTTTTCTCAGGATATATGCTTAATGTAGTCATTTTTCGAAAAAGATTTTGGAAATATATAGAGAAATAGTTAACTTTGCAATGCAACTCGGATAAAGGATTCAGACTTAACAATTCTTTTTCGATAGGGTGAGTACACAACCTTGGCAATTCGGCCCGCAATCATACAAGAGAGTAGGTGAGGGAAGAAAGTTGTGGAACGGCTGTTCGCCCTTTCTTATGCAAGGCATAGGATAAACCGACATATTTTGCCTCCCGTTGCAAAAGATTACCGAACTCGTTCCGGCTTCCCCGGGATGAAGATTAATCTTTTTGCAGCATTCTGAATTTAATGAAAGATATATAATTCATTATAGTTGTAGCAGTTCGGATATTCCGAACTGCTTTTTTTATATCCCTGCTAAATTTCTGACCGGAATTTAGTATATATACCAAAGAAAAATTAAAGCAAACATAACTATGGCAAAGAAATCAGAAATCATAGGAGAATTTATCGTAACTATCCACGATAATGGATCCGTGGAGGTGAGCCGTATCTATAAGGTCACCAAAGATGCCCTTAAGGAGATCTGGACATCGAACAGAAAGGAGATGCCCGAAAAGGATTGGACCACCCAGGAATGGGGGCGTCAAGTCCTCAAAGAATTTTGTGGAGGAGCAAAAGAAGGTGTGATCGGTGAATATTCCGTAGAGCGGGAAGAAAATAACCGCATCAATGTGATCCGCACATATAAGAAAACAATGGACGGTCTGCGCGAAGTGGCAAAAGAACTCCACTTCCTACCCGACCCCAAACAGCAAGGATGGAATACCCAGCGTTATGGTGCGGTGTTGGTGAAGTTCGCTCAGACAGGGGAGATGCCAAAACTTAAAGAAGAGAATATTTCTGATATAACTAAGAAAGAAATGAATAAAATAGAAAATAAGATGGAAAAAAACATGAAAACAGTGACGCTTCGTCTTAGAGGCGACGGTATGCGTCTTGACATCTTTGATGAGAACGAAGATGTAATAGACTGTCAGAATCCCGGCTTCTATGATGGTACAATCTATTCTATTTGTATCATAGATGAGAATGGAGAAACAGAAGTTGATGCCGATGAGATAGAGGATTCCGTATCTCCTTACGATGATGAGGATAATAAATTTAAATGGTTGGATATCTGCTATTATGGAGATGAAAACTTAACCGATATCGAGTCTATACATGGAATCCAGACAAAGGTAGAGGGAGAGGTAAGAATCGAAATTCCGGCTGATGAGACTTTCGATATCAAGAAAGCACAGTGGATGTGTGATGAGATAGCGCTTCCGGAAGAGGAAGTGCCATACACTATTGGTGTAATTTATGATGGGAAGGCATTCCCCATTGAACTCGATATCGAATCGGAGCGAGAGGTGGATGATGATGAACTTTGGTGTAGATAACATTCACACCTATCTCTATCATCTCTTGGAGAAGGATGGCGAATGGGTGGCAGAAAAGATTGATTAATCTTAAAAACAACTAACTTCAATCGGGGTGGCTCGCAAAAGACTGGGTCGCCCCAATGTTTTATTCAAGGTTTAAATTAAGAATACACAAATTAAGAATATTATGAGCATACTTGATAGTTTTGAGGATGGCGATTGGGCTCCTGATGGAAAGATGGACAAATGGATGGAGAAACGCCGGGAAATTATAAGAATATTCAATCAGAAACTTTTTTCGGTTCTTATCATTGATCCGGATAATCAAATGTCATTGAGTGAGCTTGAGGGTGCCAATCCGCAGTTGAATCTATTGAAAATTGATTTGGCGGATTGCAAGAATGGTGCTTTCAATAAGATAGGGCAGCATCTTAATCAGCATATTGCAGCCGGTGAGTTTGGTTATGATGGATTGCTATTGGATAATATTGACCGAATAGATGCCGGAGAGGATACGGAAGATCTGCAGGTTATGGTGTGGCAAGCCTTGAAAAGGGATGATTCGGAGATAGCCGGTTACCAGATCTTACCTTTTGGCGAAGCAATACCATTCGACAAGATGATGATTGCCACACGATGCCGACATCTTCCCGATTATATTGAAGGGAAGAGTCTGTTGGCATATCGTGTATATATTGAATGAAGAGGATTAAACCTTACTGACTTAGAATGGTCTTAAAGCAGTAAGTTTTATAACTTATATGATTCAATTATGAAGAAGACTATTCTGACATTACTCATTTCATCCTCTATTGCTGCAGGTCTTTACGGAACGGTTATCACCGGCACGGTACTTGATTCCGACGGCAATCCACTTCCCGGCGCCACAGTCAAGCTGGTTGAGGTGACAGATTCAACAAAACGGCAATTGGTCGTTTCCAATATCGATGGTGTTTTTAAAATTCCTGATATAAACAATGGCCGGTATTCTCTCGCCGTCTCTATGATCGGGATGGACACCGCTGAAAAGGTTTTCACTATTTCAGACTCCATACCCGAAGCCAATTTGGGAAATATTGTGCTGTCTGAAGAGGCTACGATGCTGAAAGAGACTGTTGTGACCGGAGTGAAGGCTGCTGTTGTTGCAAAACAGGACACCCTCGAATTTAATGCCGGTTCTTATAAGACTCATCCCAATGCCACTGTAGAAGATCTACTCAAAAAACTTCCCGGAGTGGAGGTCGGCAGCGATGGCACACTCCAGTCGAACGGTAAGACTATAACCAAGGTTCTTGTCAATGGAAAGGAATTTTTTGGTGACGACACGAGTATGTCGACTAAGAACCTCCCTTCTGAATTAGTCGACAAGGTGCAGGTCATCGACCGAAAAAGTGATTTCTCACGCTTGACAGGTGTCGACGATGGAGAAGAGGAGACAGTGATTAATCTCACTGTCAAGAAAACAATGGAGAATGGATGGCTCGGCACTATAGGAGCCGGCTATGGCACTGACGGACGTTACGAAGGGAGTTTCAATATATCCACTTTTTCAACTTCCGGAAATCAGGTTTCTATTGTGGGAGGGGCAAATAATATAAATGACCTCGGTTTCTCAGACAGTGGAAGAGGAAGATTCCGTAATTTCGGGCCATCGGGCGGAATAAACACTTCGCAACGTTTCGGTGTGAATTTCAATCTCGGAAAGTCAGAGACATTCCGTGTCGGTGGTAATATTTTTTATACTCATTCCGATCGTGAAGCCGAATCCTTTACCGACAAGCAATATCTCTTCGCCGACTCAACAAGCAATCAGCGTGAACACAGCATTACGCGCGATAAGGGACATAACTTGAGGGCCGATCTGAGAATGGAGTGGAAGATAGACGATAACAATACAATTGATTTCCGTCCTAATTTTTCATTCAATTCCAGAAACTCGTCGCTGTTTGATACCGATACTCTTTTTGCAGGCGATGCCACACATTCAAAAGTGAATCTTAACGAAAACAGCCGTTTCAATCGTGGTACGAGTTACAATGTGGGAGGAGATCTGATATATACCCATAAATTTGCTTCTCGTCCAGGCAGAGCTTTCAGTGCGCAGGTGAAATATGAGTTTTCAGATACTAAGGAAAAGACCACTTCATGGAATGATATCGAATACTATCTTCAGAACAGTGATTCGCTCCTATATCGTTTCTCCGACAATGACCAGTGGAACAACTCGATTATGGGACGTCTGACTTGGACAGAACCTATCGGCGATGTAAAACGAGGAAACTTCCTGCAGTTCTCCTATCGTCTCCAATATCGTTTCAACGACGCGGATAAATACACCTATAATCTTCCAACACCGGATGATCCGGAAAACTTCCGGGTTGCAAATCTTGACGGAGTGCCTGTCGGTCTTGAACCTGATGCATCGCTCTCCAATCGTTTCCGAAATCGTTTCATGAATCAGGAATTGAGAATAGGATATAAAAAGGTCTCGAAAGATTATAACCTTGAGGCAGGGATGGTGTTAGCTCCCTCCATGAGCAAAAGCACCGACCTGATTATGTCGGAACGGAATGTGCCGGCTAATTGGGTATGGAACTTGGCGCCATATTTTAATATGCGCTATAAATTCTCTAAAACCCGATCACTGCGTATCAACTATCGTGCCAACACAAGTTCCCCATCTCTTTCGCAGCTTCAACCTGTGATGGATGTGTCCGACCCGATGAATATCGTTATAGGTAATCCTGATTTGAAACCGACATTCCAACAGTCTGTAGGATTTCATTATAACAACTATAATCAGGATTTACAGCAATCGATGGTGGCTATGCTCCGAGGATCATACTCAACCAATGTTGTCGTTTCACGCACAACAACGGATGCTGAAACCGGTATCCGTACCACAGAATATGCCAATGCCAATGGAAATATGAATGTGATGGGTATGTTTATGATAAATCAGCCACTTCCAAACAAGAAATGGCGTTACTCCGCACGTATGATGGCAAGCTATAACAACATGGCGGGTTATATCAACGGAGATTTCAACCGATCCGGCAATCTGCGGCTGGCACCGAATGTCGGAATGACCTTTTCCTGTGATATATTCCAAATGTCGGTCAATCCAACATATTCATTCAATATGGCGACTAACTCTCTTCCGCAGCAGCGCAATCAATATACCCATACATACGGATTCACCACGGATGCTTCGCTTTATCTGCCTTTCGGTCTTAATATCTCGACCGATCTTGCCTTTGATAAGTCTACCGGCTATTCTCGCGGCTTCAACACATCTTCTTGGCTTTGGAATGCTCAGATTTCCTACAGTGTGTTGAAGGATAAAAGTCTGACATTCTCTGTCAGAGCCTACGATTTATTGGGAGAGAAGAAGAATATCAGTCGTTCGATCAGTGCGAACATGATTACCGATAACCGTTACAATGATCTCACCCGTTATGTCATGTTTGGGGTCAGCTGGAAATTCAACACCGTCAAGAAGCGGACTCAGAACAATATGCCTGGTGAAGATGGCGATTTTCCCGGTCCTCCTCACGGAGAGGCACCGCAGGGAGAAAGACCGCAGGGCCCACGTGGAGACCGCCCGCCGGGTGGAGGTGGTTTTCCGGGAGGTGGTCGCCCTTTCTGATATTAGATCTTTAAATTGAACAAAATACCGGAATCTCGATGTTATAATAGAAGTCGGGATTCCGGCTTTTATTTTTCCTTTACATAACTATACAATTAAGATTCTGCTAAGATGAGAAAACTACCGTTATTGCTTTTGATATTTATGGCTGTCGGAGTGATGGCCTCTGCCGAATGGCATTTCCCTGAAAAATATACCGGACCTGTCACACTTACCACCGACACGACATGGCATAAGGATATCCTTGAGGGATATGAAGCGCGATATGTGAATCAGGGAGAAGCGTTTGACGGGCCATGCCGTTCAACTATCGTAAGGAAACTTAACCGAAAAGGATCCAAGAAAGCATTCCTTTATGTGCATGGTTTCAATGACTATTTTTTCCAGAAAGAGATGGGAGAGAGGTTTGTGGATTCAGGCTATAACTTCTATGCCGTGGATCTCCGTCGGTATGGTCGCAGCTGGGAACCTTGGCAATATCCTTTCAATATCAGGAAGCAGACGGAATATTTCGACGATATTGATTCCGCCCTTAATCAGATACGTCGGGATGGAAACACAGACATTACTCTTGGAGGCCACTCCACGGGAGGTCTGACAGTGCTCTATCTTGCAGCGATGAAAGGGAAAGATTGCGGTGTGGACAGGGTTGTAACGGATAGTCCGTTTCTTGAATGGAATTTTTCGGCCTTCATGCGAAATGTCGGTGCGCCTGTGATTGAATTCCTCAGTAAATTTTCAAAGAATTCTAAGATAAAGCAGGGTCATTGTGACGGGTATGCTTATAGTCTTTTGAAACAGTATCATGGTGAATGGGAATATAACACGGATTGGAAGATGGTCTATTCTCCTCCGGTGACCTACAGTTGGGTTGGGGCCATTAACCATGCACAGTCGCAGCTTATGAAGAAGGCCGGGAAGATTACGGTCCCGGTGCTTGTGATGCACAGCAGCAGAAAGATAGATGGTTGTAATTGGGAACCTGATTTTCAAACCGGCGATGCAGTGCTCGATCCTGCGATGTTGCAGAAACGAGGAATGAAGATGGGACAGCCCGACCGTCGTATGGTATGCACAATTGACAGTGGACTCCACGATCTTATCCTAAGCCGCAAAGAGGTCCGGGATGCCGCATACGATACGATTTTCAAATTTATCAAAAAATTTGACAGATAGGAAGTGTTAATGTTTCCCAAGAATATTAATTGTAGATTAATCTCTTTGGAACGTATCGGCAATGGAATCATGTTGCATTAATTTCATTGACGTCGCATATCTGCATCACATCCTTTTCAAAATTATTACGGTCAATAGCCCGGTTTCTTACTTGAGTTCGATGGTTAAAAATGGTTTGAGGAGAGAGGAAAAGGAGAGTGGCAATCTTATGGCTCTCTGAAATCCCCATCCTTACAAGAGCATAAATCCTGAGATCAGTGTTTAGCATCTCCCCCTTTTTAGGATAAATCTTTTCTTCCGGCTTTAACAAAAGATTAAACTGCTCGATATAATCCGGGTATAGGCGCAGGAAAGCCGTATCAAAATTCCTGAACATCTCTCGTGTCTCCAATTCGGTCGGCCGAACATATCTGTCGGCCACTGAATTTAGATCACCCAATTGTTTCACCTTCATTTTAAGTATCATCGGGAAACGGTTGAGCTTCTCGATATATGCAGCGCATAGATCCATAAAAAGGCTCACGTATTGTTCTCTCGATCTGTTAGTGCTGCTTAAACGGGCATTTAGAAGACTTAGCTGACTGTTTAATTCCGCCAAAACGTTCTTTGATTTGGCAGCTTGTTGACGCTGGCGGTAGGTATAGAATGCAAAACCACCGAGCAGGAGCAATAGGATGCCGATAATAAGGATATATAGCTTCAGTCGCTTATTCTGATGTTCAATGGTATCTTGATACACATTTGTAATATCAGGAGTTTTCTCTGCAATCTCAAGCATCCTCAAACGATTATTATAGAAGATGGCATCCTCCAAAGCCAGCTTCAGATATGTATTCGCCCGTTCTACATCTCCCTCTTCATTATTAAGAAAGAGAGCGAGTTGCTGCAGGGCAAGATTCTCTTTCAATGGTACCGTCTGGTCGGATATGGCAGCCTTAACAAGCCATTCCTTGTATTTATCCTTTTTACCCATTTCATTATATGTCATAGCCAGAGCGTAAGCCGCCTGAGCATAAAGGCGGTTATCCACGGGAATCATGTTCAACGCTTTCAGGTAATTCTTCTCTGCCTCTGGGTAATTATGCGACCGAAGCGCTTTCTCAGCAAGTCGGTATGAATATTCCGGAGCTGAGGTTTCGGTCACGCGGATAAGGGAGTCAAGATAAGTTAGGCTCTCCTTAGTCAGTTCGGGGGCAACAGAGCTTTTATCAGAATAAGCTGCCCAGACACCATAAGTCCATTCGCAGGCTGCAAAATATTCCTCCTGAAGCTTTTGGGATAATCTACGGGAGTCAATTCCTTTCAGTATATTTATGGCGTGGCTGAAATGACCGGATGTGGCAAGTGACAGGGCACGATGAATTTCAATCTGTTTGCGGAGATCATAAGGATCATCGGGCTCGACAATCATTGATGCTCTGTTGACATAGGCCATAGCCGAATCAAAGCTGAATGCAAGAAATTCTCTGAACAGTTTGTCGTAAATCTCAAGATTGGCAGCCTTGCTTTTATCGGGGTTGATGAGCCGGCGAAGACTATCCACCCTTGCTTCTTTTATTTTAATGAAATTATCTCGATTTTCAATGGTTCGGTCAAGCTTATCCAGCAATTTATCTTCCGATTTTGATTCAATCGGAATAAGGAAAACCAAGGCTAAAATAAGGGAAAAAGTGAGCTTTAAATTCATGGTTAAAGTATAATGGTTGGGGGAAATATAAATTCCTAAAAAAGAATGTATGGACAAAAATAGCTATTATTTTCCATTCCTGCAATACTACCTCAAAGAAATATGCCATTTTTATTAAATATCTATTTTACAAGGTATTATTATTTCTTATTCTACTTATAGACTACCTGAAGGCTACTTTATATTGACAAGGCTTTTTCAAGATGCTAAATTTGCAAAAAAACAACCCACAAACGATAAAAGTATGAATCGTAACCTTATGACGGCAATGGCAGCAATAATGATGATGCCACTCTCTGCCATAGCTAAAGAAAAACCTGATACCATAAAGGGAGTAGAAAAGGGGGAAGAACGCAATGTGATGCTCAATGCCTCGGATGCAACCAAGCCGAGAGAGATCCAGATTGGCCTTCCCAGCGAGGATGTGAATGTCTATGAGAACGGACTCCCGGCTGTTTATTCTTCGGCCATTCATCAACTTGCGCGCCATTGGCGCAGCGATGCGAGCATTGGGAAGGTAGGACTTATGAATCCTATGGAATCGGCTATAAAGACCGGCAACATTGCATATTCCGTGGATTCTTATTCCAATTTCGGGCAGAAGGATTTCAAGGCCATAATCAACTATAGGACTAATACCTTCGGATGGCAGAATTTTGATATGAATGTGTCTGGTGGAATAGGGGATAAATGGCTTTACACGGCCAGTGTATATCAGAATTTTGACCCAGGATATTTCAAGATTCGATTTACTGATTTCTCTGACCGAACCCAAATATATCATGCCGGATTGACAAGGCTTTTAGATAGCGGAAGCGTAAGTCTTCTGTATAAGTTCTCCAAGAGCAATGCCCTCGGATCGATGGTCAACAGTGCACCCTTTATTTATGTTGGCGATGGGAGTGTTTTAGAGATTCCCGGTTTTGCGCTCGGTACAACTTCTTATGCTCCTATTGGTGGAGAATTTGAATATATGGATATTCTTGACGGCAAGATGAAAAAAGGAAGATGGGGGGATTTCACCGATAATTATGCACACGACATAACCGCTCATTTTGATTATACCTTTGATAATGATTACAAGCTCGATGTCAATGCAAAATATATGATTGCTCCCAAGGCTGACTATTGCGATTTCGGGGGAAGCTCTATATATGAGACAACAGCCGCAGACAATCTATATAAAGAAGGGGAAACAACTCCTTATATAGGTTTGGCTGAAGGTCGTCGCACATGGCTTCATTTCGGGAAAGTCAGCAATGCCCTTCTTACCTCTGAATTGAGTAAAAGCTTCGGCAACCATAAGCTTCGGCTCGGACTTAACGAATGGTATTATCATCTTGACTATAATTCCTCTTCCTTTCAATGGACCGGAACTGTCTCACCCTACACTGATATCCTTATTAAGCATCTTCCGGATGGTTCAACCCAACAGTTTTATGGCTTTAATGAATTATCGCCTGAATATACCAAAGGATATGAGAACAAACTTGCACTCTACATAACAGATAACTGGCAGGTGACCCCTAAGTTTAATCTTTATTTCGGTGGGCGACTGGAATATTACCGCATGTGTGCAGACCAGATTCCATACGGGCGTTATTCCGGTTTTCACATCGGCGATACACATACATATACTAATGCCGACGGGACTGAAAATACCGTTGTGATTGCTCCTCACAAAGTCTTAAAGAATAAGCTTAATTATGCAGCAACAGTACAGGGAATTTATAATTTTAACCGTCATTTTGGAGTAACAGCGGATGCGACGGTCGCAACTCGCTATCCACGCATAAATGAATATGCAGGAACGGGACCGACAGAAGAGCAATACAAGAGGGTGACGATCCCTCTGATCCGCGGAGGGATCACATATAAAAATAATTGGGTTGATCTGACTTCAATGGTGACATTTATCGCTAAATCAAATAATATTGACCAGCAAAATGTTACGAAGCCTGGAACAACACAATCGAAAACCACATTGCTTATTTATAGCATCAAGACATTAGGCTGGACCACGTCGGCAGAAATCCATCCCTTCAAAGGGTTCAACCTTCATGCCCTACTTACACTTCAGAAACCGACCTATGATAATTATTACATTAAGTCTCCTTTTGAGGGAGTGCCGGATCTGAATGCCAACGGAAATATCGTTAAAGAGATACCCCAGGTTTTGGTGGAATTGGATCCGAGTTATCAACTTAATGATAAGCTCAGGTTCTGGTTATCGTTCCGCTATTTCGGCAAGACGTATGCCAATCTGACAAATGCATTGTTCTTTAATGGTCGCTGGGAGACCTTTGGTGGTATTAACTGGACAGTGAACCGTAATCTGGAGTTAGGTTGCACGGTAGTGAATTTCCTTAATCAGAAAGGGGCAAGCGGAACCATTAATGGTGCGGAGCTTTTAAGCAAGGAAGAAAGTGGAAAATATAAGAACTATTATATGAGCGGCAGCTATCTTCGACCTTTAACAGTCGAATTCAGCGCTACAATTAAATTTTAAAATAGCATAAAACCAAATAACATGAAGAAAATTTTAGCAGCAGTCCTCACTCTTGCGGTGACAGCATCAGCAATGGCTGAAAGTGGAGAAAGGAAGATTATCCGTATTTCTACGGATAATACAGACCTCGTTTTTGAAGTCGGTCCCAATAAACGACTATATCAAACATACTTGGGAAAGAAACTTAATAACCCCGAAGATTTAAAAAATCTTTCTTGGAGTCAGTATGCAGGCTCCGACGGTTCGGTCTCTACGAGAGGATGGGAGGCTTACTCCACCTCTGGAAATGAGGATTTTTTTGAACCGGCCTTGGGTATCACCCATGCCGACGGCAACATGACAACATACCTCTACTACGTGGATGCAAGCGAGGAGAAGGTGCCCGGAGGAACTCATACCCGCATCCGTCTTCGTGATGACAAATATCCGGTGAATGTGACGCTTAATTATATAGCCTATCCTGAAGAAAATGTAATAAAGACATGGAGCGAAATTTCTCATCAGGAGAAGAAACCCATCTCAATGTCGCAGTATGCTTCAGCCATGCTTTATTTCAATGAACCCTCCTACTGGCTCACCGAATTCAGCAGCGACTGGGCGAAAGAGGCTCAGATGAGTGTGCAGGAACTGAAATTCGGTAAAAAAGTCATCGATACAAAATTGGGAAGCCGTGCAGCCATGCTGACTCATCCCTTCTTTGAGATTGGCCTTAACGGGCCTGCAAAGGAACACAGCGGAGAAGTCCTTATGGGAACGCTCGGATGGACAGGGAATTTCCGTTTTACCTTTGAAGTGGATAATGTTGGGAATCTGAGGGTAATCCCCGGTATCAATCCTTACGCATCAAATTATGAGCTAAAAGCCAATGATGTTTTCACCACTCCGGAGTTTATATTCACCTTAAGCTATGATGGGACAAACCAAGGAAGCCGTAACCTTCATGATTGGGCTCGTCGCTACCAGCTGAAGGATGGAATGAAAGGACGATTGACCTTATTGAACAACTGGGAAAACACAGCCTTTGATTTTGATCAGGAAGTACTGGCAGAATTGATGAAGGAGGCGAAGCATCTTGGTGTTGACATGTTCCTTCTCGACGATGGTTGGTTCGGAAATAAATATCCGAGAAAGGATGATCACGCCGGCCTTGGCGACTGGGAGGTGACTCACGATAAATTGCCTGGGGGCATACCTGCGTTGGTTGACGCTGCAAAAGAGGCAGATGTAAAATTCGGAATCTGGATTGAACCTGAGATGGTTAATCCTAAGAGTGAGCTCTATGAGAAACATCCCGATTGGGTAATAGAGCAGCCCAACCGCGATACCTATTATTACCGTAACCAGCTTGTTCTTGATATGAGCAACCCAAAGGTTCAGGATCATGTTTTCGGGGTGGTTGATGATATTTTGAAAGAGAATCCCGATGTGGCTTACTTCAAGTGGGACTGCAACAGCCCAATTACCAATATCTACTCTCCGTACGCAAAGGATAAGCAGGGGCAGCTGTATGTGGATCATGTGAAAGGGATATATAATGTACTAAAGCGTATCAAGGAAAAATATCCCGATGTTCCTATGATGCTTTGCTCCGGAGGCGGCGCAAGATGCGACTATGAGGCATTAAAGTATTTTACAGAATTTTGGTGTTCTGACAACACTGACCCGATTGAGCGCATCTTTATACAATGGGGCTTCTCTCAATTCTTCCCGGCAAAGGCTATGGCAGCGCATGTGACAAGCTGGAATAAGAATACCACAATGAAATTCCGTACCGATGTTGCGGCTATGTGCAAGTTAGGTTTTGACATAGGTTTGCAGGAACTTTCTGCAGAGGAGCTGGAGTTTGCACAGCAGGCAGTAGCCAATTGGAAGCGTCTTGAGCCGGCTATAATGGATGGGGATCAATACCGTCTTGTTTCTCCATACGATGGAAATCATGCTGCCGTGGAATATCTGGATAAATCAAAAAAGATGGGAGTCCTTTTTGCCTACGACATTGCTCCTCGATTCCGCGAGAAACTGTCAAGAGTCAAGCTTCAGGGATTAGATGGAAAGCAAAAATATCTGGTAAAGGAGATTAATCTTATGCCTGGTGATGCCTCGACATTCCCTCAGAATGGGATGGTTTTCACCGGTGACTATCTGATGAAAGTTGGTTTGGATGTCTTCGGATATGAGCATAACACCTCCAAGGTGATTGAATTCACCGTTGAATGATTTAGTTGATTAAATAGTACCTATCCATACATCAAAAAATCTACATAAATTGTAATTTTACCCATTTATATCTCATAAAATATACAAAAATGTTTGTTTTGTGAGGTATAAATGGGTAAATTTGCAAATAAAAGGATTATGGAAATAATAGTAAGGGAATCATATTTATCTCGGATCATTTCACATTTAGACAGGGTTGGTTTTAATTTTAGTGACAAATCAAAGGTCCAATAATTACAAAAGTAAAACCGCTCCGCAGCTGGCTTCGTGTCTTTAGGATTAGGAGCTGATTGCGGAGCGGTTTATTTATTGGGAGATTATTACATGTCTGTTAATCTTACACTCTTAGGGCCCTCAGATGAGTATCATAAGAAGAATAGGATCACGAGCTGTGCTGCTATGACTCGGCAGAACATTGTTAGCGGGTACACTGTGGAGTAGGCCACGGCCGGAGCATCATTGTTCGCCACCTTGTTTGCATACGCCAATGCCGGGGGATCGGTATAGCTACCCGACATCATACCGATTATATGGAAGTAATTCAACTTATATTTCGCGCGTGCGATACAGGAGATGGTTATCAATGGAATCACGGTGATGATGAAGCCATATCCCACCCAAGTGGCACCCTGGACATTGAAGACCGTAGCAACGAAGTCCTTACCTGCCGCCAAGCCCACAGATGCAAGGAAGAGACAGATACCGATCTCGCGTAATAGAAGGTTGGCCGATGAGTTTGTATAGGTGACAAGATGAATCTTATGTCCGTAGGCACCGATAAGAATAGCCACAACAAGCGGTCCACCAGCCAGACCTAATTTCATAGGCACTGACATACCGGGGAATTGCAACGGTATACTACCGACAATGATACCGAGGAAAATTCCGATAAACATTGTGATAAGATTAGGCTCATTAAGACGCTTCATAGAGTTTCCAAGTTTGGAAGCCAAATGATGAATGTCGTCAAGTTTACCAACCACTGTGATTCGGTCGCCGATCTGAAGGCGAAGTGAGGGAGTGGCGAGGAGATCGATACCGGCACGGTTTACTCTGGTCACGTTGAGCTTATAAGCGGAATGGAGGCGGAGCGAACCGAGCTTGACACCATTATAATTAGTCTGTGTCACTACAATGCGGCGCGACACCACAGGACCCTTGTCCATTTCCCAAGTCTTGTCGGGCACAATAGGACCGAGAAAACGAGTGAAGATCTCTTCGTCCTGAGCCGAACAAACCACAAGGCAAAGGTCGCCGATTTCAACGACATCTTGAGATGTGGGGATAATCACATTGCCATCAGGCTTTTCGATACGTGAGATCACATAATCACAAGAAATAAGGGTATGGAGTTTCTGCATGTTAAGGCCGTTGATAAGCTCATTTGTGACCTTGCAGGTCACCATGTGGGGAGCAAGTGCAGAAGCCTTTTCATCATTTTCAAGTTCGGCGCTTTCCTTAGCCACGTCAATCTTAAAAATCTTTTTTAAGAGAATCATTGTGATTATGATTCCAACAACTCCAAGCGGATAGGCCGCAGCATATCCCATTGACATCTGCTGGCTTACATCCTGTGCCGCCTCGTTGACTTGAAGCACAGTCTGCTGAGCTGCACCGAGTCCCGGAGTATTGGTCACCGCACCGCTCATCACTCCGACGAGCTGAGAAATAGAGGAATTTCCATTTGCACCCCCCTGAATGAAATATATGGCAAGCATGATTGCCACATTCATGAGGATTCCGGTGACAGCAAGTGCGTTCATCTTTATTCCACCCTCCTTAAAGGAAGAGAAGAAACCGGGGCCAACCTGCATACCGATAGAGAAAATAAAAAGAATGAGTCCGAATTCCCGGAGGAAATGCAGCACGTCGCCATTGACGACATAGCCGAAATGACCCAGAAAGATTCCAACGAAGAGGACGAAAGTGACACCAAGCGATACTCCGAAAATCTTGATTTTACCCAGATAGATACCGGCGAAAATCACGAATGAGTAAAGAATTATGGTGGCCGCCAATGATTCGTTGAATGGTTTTAGAAGATCAATTAGCCAATCCATGAATAATTTAAGAAAATATTACCTGTTTGTTTGCTTTTGAGACTGCAAAATTACAAAAATTATCCTAAATTTGCATTGTAAAACTATTGAAACTTTCAAAACGTTTTAATAATTTGGAGTCTTGCCATGTCGTGACGCGATATGATTAATCAGGATTCCTTATTGGACCTCAAGAAAACTCTTGAAAAATTTAATAATTATAAAATGGCAAAAAAGATTAAGGTAGCCATCGTAGGCTATGGAAACATCGGCCGTTTCTCACTTGAGGCGGCAGAGGCGGCAGAAGATTTTGAAGTTGTTGGTGTAGTGCGCCGCGATCCCGCTAAACGTGACGATATCCCGTCAGAGCTCCCTGTTGTTGGATCAGTGAAGGAGCTTCTCACTCAGGTAGGGGAGATAGATGTAGCGATTCTTGCAACTCCTACCCGCAGTGTAGAGGAATATGCCAAGGAGATACTCGCCCTCGGCATCAACACTGTGGATTCATTCGACATTCACACCAAGATTCCCGCACTCCGCAAAAGTCTTGGCGAGGCAGCCAAAGAGGGGAATGCAGTGGCAGTGATTGCAGCAGGGTGGGATCCGGGCAGCGACTCTGTGGTTCGCACTCTTCTTGAGGCGATTGCACCCAAGGGTATCACATATACCAACTTTGGACCCGGTATGAGTATGGGTCACACCGTGGCTGTAAAATCAAAGGAGGGTGTGAAGGAAGCCCTTTCCATGACCATCCCCTTGGGAACAGGTATACATCGCCGTATGGTTTACGTTGAGCTTCTGCCCGGTTATAAGATCGAAGATGTGGCTGCCGCAATCAAGGAGGATCCCTATTTTGCAAGCGACGAGACCCACGTGTTTGAAGTAGAGAGTGTGGATGCTTTAAAGGATATGGGACATGGTGTCCACATGGAGCGCAAGGGCGTGTCGGGCAAGACCCAGAGCCAGCGTTTCTCCTTCGATATGGCTATCAATAATCCGGCATTGACCGCTCAGATTCTTGTGGCATGTGCGCGCGCGGCAGAGCGTCTGGCTCCCGGCAGCTACACCATGATTGAGATCCCTGTGATTGATCTCCTTCCCGGCGATCGCGACAACTGGATTGGAAAGCTTGTGTAAGCCATAAATCCGGTGAGGATATATCGAGACAAATAAGTAATCAGATTATACCGAAAGAACTCTTAATGTGCAGATTTTCAAAAAGAAGTCTGCACATTTTTTATTCATTTATAATATTCCTAACATCAACATAGAACTGATTAAATAATGTATCATTAAATAATGTATTATTGACATTTTTTTATTAATTAGGATGAAAATAAAGCAATATATTAGGAATTTTGCAAAAAATATATTAAGTTTGCATAAATTTTAAAATAATTTAAGAATAAGGCTTATGAAAAATTTTACTCTGTGTGTCGTATCTCTTATTATGGCGGCTGGTGTGTCGGCCTCACCGTTGAAACCTATCAACAACCTGAATCGTTTTCCAAAAAGCTTAGGAGATCAACTTGCGAAGGTTGATGCCCGAGAAATGGCATCTCTCTATTCTGCCGAGAAAACCAAACAATCCATGGCGGAGCTTTCCAAAAAAGAAGGGAAGAAAGTGGTAAAAGCTGCTTCCACACGTGCCGGCTCGGAATCCCTGAGCACGGAGATCCGCGATGTACAGCCTGCAGGAGCTATGAGCTACTGGTCGAAATCATGTATAGGATGGATGTCATTCTGGGGAATGGTCGGAGCTGACCAGATTACCGGAATGGTGCAGCAGATTGTTGATGGAGAAGATGGGAAATTATACATGAATGTGCTTTTCTCTCAATTCCCTCTGGGAGATATATGGGTGGAGGCAGAGAAGAACGATAACGGTTTTACCATTGCGTCCGGCCAGTGTGTATATATGGAGGAGTATGATGGCGAGATGACCTATTTCTATCTTACTCCGTTGACAATGGGCGACTATGACGACGAGATTGGTGATTTCACTTACACCTATCATGATACTGTGGAGTTTAATTATATCGATGGGGAGTATGTTGAGGCTAATCCTGACATTATGCTGGCTCTATGCGAGAACGATGTCACTACTGACTTCGAGTATCTATGGTCGGGGTATGGAGATCAGGATATTGTGATTTCACCGTTGACATCAACTATGGCAGAACTTCCCTCCAACTTTGAAACATCATCCGAGAGATGGGCGGCTCTGACTGACAATGGCGGCTACTTTGTAGATGTAATGGTCGAAGGAGACAAGATGTACACAAAAGGCTTGATCTATGGCATCGAGGGTGGTGCGATGGTAGGCACAATCGATGGAGACAAAGTAAGATTCAAGGCTGGTTCATTTGTAGGGATGGATTATTACTGGACTTGGACATACGTCTATGGAGGGACAGTGGAACAGGTATGGAACGAGGAATTTGAGATGTACGAGGCAAATGTGGCAATCACAGGCGATCTCATCTTCAAATATGATGCTGACGCTAAGAGGATAATTACGGAAAATGCAATCATTGTGGCAGGGAGCTATTCAGACAATATTGAGGAAGTTGCTCCCACGGGATATATCGAAGAATTAACTATCGAGCTTCAGCACCGCAATCCCGATGCCGCTCCGAAGGATCCATTCGACGTTTCTTTCTACGATGAGATGGAATATTATGGATCAAACACACTGGATTTCTATATCCCGGATGTTGATGTTGACGGAAATCTTCTCGATACTGCCAATCTTTACTACAGAATGTATGTAGATGGCAATCTCTTCACTTTCTATAACGATGAATATCCCGGTATTTCAGATGAAGGAGAAACAATGCTGAATAGCACATTCACTAATTATGAGAATATCTGGGTGTATGACACCAATAAGACTATCTGGCTATTTTTCGAGGGCGCAGATGAGATTGGCGTTCAGTCGGTATATTTCCAGCCGGTAGAGGGAGGAGAACCCAAGGAGATTGTGAGCAATATTGTCACCGTGGATACATCTGCTGTGAAGAAACTTCCGATATCTGAGACAGTAATTTCCAAATGGTATGATATCGCAGGACGTGAAGTGAAGAATCCTTCTAATGGTATATTCCTACGAGTTGATAAAAAGGCCGATGGAACATTCAGAACCTCCAAAGTTGTAAAATAAGTAAGAAATTACAAAAGCAAAGGTATGATGAATACAAGATCCTTTATATTGACGGGCGCGCTGCTTGCAGCAGCGTCGCCGGTCGCTCTTGCAGAGTCTGAACGTTTTTTCTCCTATCCTGATACGAATGCAGATGTGATGTATTTTGGAAATGGCAAGGCAGAAACCTATGACATGGCTATAAAAATTCACAATCCGAATCTTGTAGGTAAGAAAGTGAAGAGTGTAAGTGTAGCGCTTTTCGAGGATGCCACGGTAAGCAATCCGCAAGGATGGCTATCAAGCGAGCTTCTTCTCGACAGCAAGAAGAAAAATGCTCCCGATATAGCTGTGATTGAGGCGGAAGTATCTTCCGGGAATGTCCTTACTGCAACTTTCTCCGAGCCATATGAAATTCCGGAAGAGGGAGTGTATGTGGGTTATTCCATCACTATAGCCAAGCCCTTAACCTTCGGCGATCAGAATCCTAATCCGGTGGCAACCTGTGTGAATAAGGATGGAGCCTATATTCATTCCACGCGGACTAATCTTAAATGGACCTCTCTGTCGCAGTATGATGTAGCGAGCTGTATGGAGGTTGTTGTGGAAGGGGAGTTTGACGATTATTCAGTAGGTGTACTGGAAGTCGGAACGGTGCGCACGGACGGACAGTCGAACTCTGTGGATGTTCCCCTGAAAATCTGCAATATGGGTGCGACGGAAATCAATACTCTGGAAATAAGCTGTGCCTTCGGTGAGGATGAGCCATTGCTGATTCCATACACTTTTACCAATCCCGTTTCCGCCAAATTCTGCACGGAGAGGAAATTCTCTGTGCCGGTTCCATCCTATGCAGAGTCGGCACCTTTGAAAATTGCGGTGACTAAGGTGAATGGAGAGCCCAACACATTAGCGGATTCTTTCGCGACGGGTAAATATGTTGTGATGACCTTTGTCCCGGTTCTTCGTCCGTTGATGGAGGAATACACCGGTCTTTGGTGCGGATGGTGCCCGAGAGGATTCGTAGCGATGGAATTGATGAATGAGGAATATCCTGACGATTTCGTTTGTGTGAGCTATCATAGCGGCGACGTTTTGGAATATATTTCGAACTTCCCTAACGAGCCAGACGGTTTTCCTTCATCCTTTATGAATCGTGCGGTCGCGGCCGACCCTTATTTCGGTGTAGGTCAGAGCGGCTTCGGAATAAAAGATCTGTGGCTTGATCTCAAAACTCAGGATTGTCCCGCCGATATAAATGTTGAGTTAGCTTGGGCCGGGGATAATTTTTCAAAACTCGTATGCCGTTCTAATGTCAGATTTGTGGAGGATGTGAATGGTGACGCCTATCGTGTGCAGTATGTGCTGGTAGGAGATGGATTCAAATCTCAATATGTCTATCGTGAGGATGGCAGCATCAATAGCCGTGAAAGTGTGCTTCTTCGCCAATCTAATTATTACGCGGGATCTGCTCCATACGATGATTCACCTCTCTGGCTTCCCTTTGTGGATGGAGATTCGGAAGTTTCGGATTTAATATTCAATGATGTCGCCATGTCGCTCTCTGAGGCTCAGGCTTCTCTACCGGAGGAGGTGAAGGCTAATGAGGTATATGAGCAGGAATACGAACTGGATTATTCTCAGGTCGGTTCGCTCATGCAGACCGGAAGGAATGTAATCCCGGAGAGCGGACATCTTCGTTGTATCGCAATTCTTCTCACTGCCGATGGAGAATTTGTCAATTGTAATAAGTCGGGTTACGTGGAACTTTCTTCAATACGTGGTATAGTGGGTTCCGAAAACAATGTGGTATCCACCGAATGGTTTGATTTGCAGGGTAGAAAACTATCAGCACCATCAAAGGGGATGAGTATTCGCATAGATCATCTTTCCGATGGTTCTTCCAAGGCTGTCAAGAGTATGATGGAATAAGCACGACATCAATAGTTGCAAGCAAAAATATCTGAACACTAAAAGACGCGAGCTCGTTTATCACGGGCTCGCGTTTGCTGTAAGATAGTGGCCGGGATAGATATTATCTGAGGATGATTTTAGCAGTTTCCAGCTTATCACCTTTTGAAGTGATAGTCACTACATATAGCCCCTGAGGGAAATTGTCGGTGGAGAAATTGATTTCTCTTTGTCCGGGAGCAATCTCCTTACGCAGCATATTGCGACCGTCTGAGGAGATTACATCCACGGTGCATGGATTGTTTATGAATCTCTCATCTATAGCGACATTCACCATCTCTCCTTTCTTTGGAGTGCGAGGAAAAATAGCATTGGCCGGAGTGATAGCGATCTGAGTTGCGTGATTTTTATTGTCAAGTCGATAGATTACAAAGGAAGAATCGTTAGTTTGGGCTGTTTCAATGTAATCCGAGAGATTTCCCACCCCTATCAGCAAGTAACTTTTTCCTGACGTAGTGACGGTATAAAGACGTGAGGAACTATAATACCCATCGGGAATAGAAATGGATAAGACCTCCATACCTTTTACATCATAAATCTTAAAGCCGGTAGTAACGTATCTTGTTCCACCTGTTTTTTCTCTGTTGTATTCAGAAATAGTTTCTTTTAGAGTAACAGATTTTACCTCTGGAAGAATATAGTTGAAGTCGTTGCTGAATATGCCACGCGATATAAGATAGTATTCATCCCCACCGGTGGTCGCACAGACGTTAATATCTGCTTGTGTCAGACTATATTCATATTCATATTCTGTTTTATTCTCCGGAAGATAATCCACCACTACATCATTTAAGTCAAGCTCTACATAATAAGTCATATACCACACCCCATTATCAAGAAAATAAAACGTTTGAGGTCTTATAGGACTACCTGTGAATCCACCAAAACCTACAAGAACAGTACCGTCATCGAGGGTAAAGATTTTGGGCGTCGTCTCCTCATCAAGATTTTCTTCAATATACTCACATACCTGTTCAGGAGTGAAAGAGTTAAACACTTCCATAGGATAGGACTTATCTATCTTAGCTTTCTTTATCCCCACCACTTCTGCTTCCCATCTATAGGAACTGTAAGGTAGAGTAGTAACAGGAATGTTAAGTTCATTCACAAGATTAAAATCCTCATCATAGATGGTGAAGTTATAATCTCTATTATAACCACCATCATAATTATAGAATGCAAAGGCCACAGAGGAATTATTATCGTTGGCCGGAATAATGTCAAACCTACTATTATTAGGTAGGATGACCGGGTTCTGGGCAACTATTCCGCCCACTCCCAATAAGGCTGTAAAGAGCCAGAGAAATCGTTTTCTCATATATGAAAAACATTTTATTATCCGCCGGCTCACTATGCGGAACAGTGGAAAAAAGAATGCGTGAGAGCCTTACTTTTGCTCGTCCCTCACCATACAAGGCCTTCGCACTGCCCATCTCAGAAAGGAACGAGCAACGCAGAAGCCTCACGCAGAATATGTACATTCCCTTGTCTCCTCGCGTCATTATGACACGAGGAGAGGAAGAACTTATCGAATATATCCGACAAGACATCCACCATTGCCCTGTTCTTGACTGAGATAAAGAAGTTGCGAAGTTCTGTATGGTCAAGAAAGAGCGTTGATAAACGCATTCAAAAATAGCCCCCACCACATTGCCCTCAAAAGAGGCTTCTGCGAAGAGTTCGACTGCAAATTTATAAAAAATAAGAAGAGTTACAAATTTTTGTGCAACTTCATAAAAAATCACCATGATTGGATCTATATCCATATCATGGTGATTTTAAAATTTCCGGGAACCCTGAGTAACCGGTCGATCTATATAATCATAAAATTTTCTCGCATGAAAGCCTGCGACAATCAATTATGAATTGTATTACTGGCCATCATATCAGTTTCTTATATCTGATTCGATGGGGAGTGTCTAATCCGCCGTCGCGTTTTTTCTTGAATTCCTCATATTCGGAGTAGGAGCCTTCGAAGAATGTTACCTTGCTGTCGCCTTCAAAAGCAAGGATGTGGGTTGCGATGCGATCGAGGAACCAACGGTCATGACTTACCACCACCGCACAACCTGCGAAATTCTCCAGACCTTCCTCCAATGCACGGAGAGTGTTGACGTCGATATCATTGGTCGGCTCATCAAGAAGAAGCACATTTCCCTCCTCCTTAAGAGCCATTGCAAGGTGGAGACGGTTACGCTCACCACCCGAAAGGACACCGATTTTCTTTTCCTGATCCGCACCTGTGAAATTGAATTTCGATAGGTAGGCGCGTGCATTCATATCGCGGCCACCCATGCGGAAAGATTCCACACCCTGCGAAATGACTTCATACACACTCTTATTAGGGTCAAGATCCTTATGGTTCTGGTCAACGTAAGCCACCTTTACTGTCTCTCCTACATGGAACTCTCCGGCATCCTGTTTCTCCTGCTCCATTATCAGACGGAAAAGAGTGGTCTTACCCGCACCGTTCGGACCGATTACGCCTACAATACCATTGGGAGGAAGAGTGAAGTTGAGATCATTGAATAGCACCTTGTCATCGTATGCCTTAGCCAGATGTTCTGCCTCAATAACCTTATTACCCAGACGGGGACCGTTGGGAATAAAGATTTCAAGTTTCTCTTCACGTTCCTTCTGGTCTTCATTCATCAAGCGGTCATAGCTTGAAAGACGTGCCTTACCTTTTGCCTGACGTGCCTTGGGAGCCATGCGCACCCATTCCAACTCACGCTCCAGAGTCTTGCGGCGTTTGCTTGCCTGCTTCTCCTCCTGCGCCATACGCTGTGTCTTCTGGTCGAGCCATGAGGAATAGTTACCCTTCCAGGGAATTCCTTCTCCGCGGTCGAGCTCAAGAATCCATCCTGCCACATGATCGAGGAAGTAACGGTCGTGGGTTACGGCAATCACCGTGCCGGGATACTGCTGAAGATGCTGCTCAAGCCAGTCGATTGATTCGGCATCAAGGTGGTTGGTGGGCTCATCGAGGAGAAGGATGTCAGGTTGCTGGAGCAAGAGACGGCATAGAGCCACACGGCGTTTCTCACCACCGGAAAGCACGGCAATCTTCTTGTCGTCGGGCGGACACCGGAGTGCATCCATTGCTCGTTCAAGTTTGTTATCAATGTTCCACGCATCGCAGGCATCAAGTTTATCTTGAATCTCTGCCTGCCGAGCGATTAGGGCATCCATCTTATCCGGATTCTCCAAAACTTCAGGATCGGCGAAAGCCTCATTCACTTCATCATATTCCTTAAGAAGATCGAATACGTGCTGTGCTCCTTCGCGGACCACTTCAAGGACCGTCTTATCAGGATCGAGTTTCGGTTCCTGTTCAAGATAGCCTACGCTATAGCCGGGGGAAAACACTACATTCCCTTGATAACTTTTATCAATTCCGGCGATGATTTTAAGAAGAGTGGATTTACCTGAGCCGTTCAGACCGATGATACCGATCTTGGCGCCATAGAAGAAGGAGAGGTAGATATTTTTAAGGATGGTACGCTGTGGAGGAATGATTTTACTCACTCCGACCATCGAAAAAATTACTTTTTTGTCGTCTGCCATAATAGGTGGTTATGAGGTTGAGGGGTTATGGGGTTGGAGATTCTTTAATTGTGAACAGTGCGATATCCGCATTTCACTTTCCCTTTCGCGAGATTATTGAGCTTGTTGCGGATGAGCTGCTTTCTGATGGAGGTGACATGATCTGTGTAGACAGTGCCGATAAGATGGTCCACCTCATGCTGGATTATACGAGCAAGGAAACCTGTGAATTCCTGTTCATGCTCCACGAAATTTTCATCAAGCCAATTAAGACGTATATGCTCCACACGCTTCACATCCTCCTGAAGTCCGGGAAGGGAGAGACAGCCTTCTGCGCGCGACACTTCAGGCATATCCTCTATGATTTCCAGTTCGGGATTGATGATCACCATCTTTGAATCCTTACACTCAGGGAAATCCTCGGCAAGGGGCGAACCATCGATCACGATGAGTGCGATTGCCTTGCCAATCTGAGGAGCTGCAAGACCCACACCATCGGCATTATACATTGTCTCCCACATATCGGAGATGAGTTTCTGAAGCCCCGGATAATCGGGCTCGATATCTTCGGCCTCCTGTCTGAGCACAGGCTGCCCGTAAACATATATAGGTTGAATCATTTATATAAATGTATTTTTTTTAAAGTTATAGGGTTATAAGGTTATAACACTCTATTATAATCTTATATGGAATGGGAGTCGAGCCATGTGGTGAGTATGATCACCGCCGACATCTCATCGGCCAGCCCTTTACGCTGCCTGTCGGATTTCTTGAAGCCGGCTGCAAGCATTTCCCTGTGGGCAATCACAGAAGTGAACCGCTCGTCGACCATCTCCACAGGAATAGAGGGGAGTTCCTTTTTAAGACGATTTACGAATGGAGTGATATACCTCATGTTTTCCGAAGGCTCGCCGTTGGTCTGCTTCGGCTCACCCATGAGTATGCGCTCCACAGGTTCCTTCCCGACATATTGCTTTATCCAATCCATAAGTTGGGGAGTCGGAAGGGTAGGAAGTCCATTGGCCGATATCTTGAGAGTGTCGGTCACTGCCACGCCACATCTGCGACGTCCATAATCGATAGCTAAAATGCGTCCCATATTGCAAAATTAATCAAAATAATTTTCAGAATAAAATATAGGAGCCGTGAAAGCATAAAAAAAGCTGCGCAGGATGCACAGCTTTTTAATAATTATGAAATGCGAATTTTTATTTTCCGCTGAAATAACGATCATAGAGACCCTTGAAGCCACGGCCATGACGAGCCTCATCCTTAGCCATCTCATGCACGGTGTCGTGGATAGCATCGAGGTTTGCTGCCTTTGCATTCTTGGCGATACGCATCTTATCCTCGTTCGCACCGGCCTCTGCGTGCATACGTTTCTCAAGGTTGGTCTTGGTGTCCCAAACGTGGTCGCCAAGGAGTTCTGCAAACTTAGCTGCGTGCTCTGCCTCTTCCCATGCGTAACGTTTGAAAGCATCTGCAATTTCGGGATACCCTTCGCGGTCAGCCTGACGAGACATTGCAAGATACATACCTACCTCTGTGCACTCACCCATGAAGTGGGCGTTAAGATCCTTGATCATCTCCTCGTCGCAACCTTTTGCTACACCAATCTCATGTTCTGTAACAAATTTCAGGAGGGAATCCTCATCCATCTCTTTGAATTTTGACTGAGGAGCTTTACACTGGGGACAGATTTCGGGAGCAGTCTCACCTTCTGCGATATAACCGCAAACGGTGCAAATCCATTTTTTTGCCATAGTTTTTGAGTTAACTTTAGTCTTATTGTGGTTTATGTAATTTGAAATTGTTTTTTACCTTGTTTTAGATATATGTTTAACAAAACGCAATGTTGAATTGTTTAGGTGATATTGTAAATTTATTCATTCAAGTTTGGTAAATTCCTTAGGAACATTAAACTTGATATTAATTATCCTTTCAGCATAAAAACTGTGGAAATAAAAGAAGCGACTGAAAATCATATTCTATGCCGCCTCGATAATTGGGTTGGCTCCGAACTTTCCTTAAAGGGAGTGAAAAAAATAATCGCCGGTATCAGTGGAGGCGCCGACAGCGTGGCATTGCTCCGTGCGCTCCTGCATTCCGGGGTGGAAGTGGAAGCAGTGCATTGCAATTTTCATCTGCGTGGCGAGGAAAGCAATCGGGATGAGCAATTCGTAAGAGAGCTTTGTGCGCAATTTGACGTTCCGCTGGATGTGGTCGATTTCGATGTCGAATCCTACCGTAGGCAGCATGGTGGTTCAGTGGAAATGGCCTGCCGGGATTTAAGATATGAGTATTTTGAAAATAAAAGGATGGAAACTCAGGCCGACCGCATAGCAGTGGCGCATAATTCAGATGATAATGCCGAAACCCTTCTGCTTAATCTCTTCCGTGGAGCCGGAATTGCCGGTCTTAGGGCTATGAAAAAGGATACAGGAAAGGTGATCCGCCCTTTGCTGGAGGTATCCCGTAAGGAGATCGAGGAATATCTTGATGCTCTCGGACAGCCATATATAGTGGATTCCACAAATCTCACTTCCGATTATAGACGAAATTTTATTCGCAACGATGTCATTCCTTTGATTGAACGCGAATGGCCGGATGTGAAACGCTCGCTTAATCGCACCTCATGCATTATGGCAGCCGAGGAAGAGGGGATAGATAGTTTTGTTAAGGAAATAATGGAGGCTGATATCCTCTCCTACGAAATGCTTTGCCGACCTTTGTCGGGAAGATGGCTTCTTCGGAAATTCGTACTAAAGAAAGGTGGCACGGATCACATCGTGAATGAGATTGTCCGCTCGGTTGAAAGTGCGGAGATTAGGAAGGGAGCGCGATGGGAAAGTCGGGGAGGGGAGTTTATTTTCGGTCAGTCCGGTTTGGAATGGCTTCCGACTGAAGAATCGCAATCTTTGGAAGATAATGGCCGAAAGTTTTCATGGGAATCATTCGAAAACACTCCTGAGCTTATAAATAAGATACGGGCCGATAGAAGCAATTCATCTTTTTGGACTCCACTTTCTCCCGACGAAGTGGATATACGCTTATGGCGAGAAGGCGACCGCATAAAGCCGCTTGGAATGAAAGGCAGTCGGCTTGTGAGCGATGTGATAGGGGAGGCGAAGTTCTCTGCAGTGGAAAGACGTAAGGTGGTTCTTGCAGTGGAGAAATCCTCAGGCGAAATCCTTTGGGTCGAGCGAATAAAAAGATCAAGAAAAGCTCTCGTTAACCAATCAGATAAAGTGATATGGCGATTGCAAAGGAAATAAAAAATCAAAAAATTATTAGGAAATATTGAAAGAAATTGCTAAATTTGCATTGCATTTCGCAGGAAGGCGTCAAATGCTTTGCATAATCTGCTCTTCAGAAGCACCCGAAATTCTTTTGATGTCTTTCTGATATTCCACCATAAAACCATCATAATTAGAGCTGCTCAAGCGGCCGTACTGTATGAATCTCCCGTCATTCGATGAGTTGATTCTCTACGATAGGATTGCGATGATTCGCTGTTGCTGTTGTGAATACAGTTAAATTTCAATCTATTATCAAAAAAACAATTGTTCCCGTTTCCGAAATTTTCAATTGTTCTGTATTCCACTCTGGGAACCTATTGATATTTCCGGAAAATTAAAGCGTGAGAAAGGTGTTTTATCCTCATCGTTGGAAACGGGATTGTAAAAAATTTACAAGAAAGCTGAGATATGTACACTCTTGACGATTTAATGGCAATGGAGTTCGACCAGTTGAAAAGCCTGGCGGAGTCTATGGGTATGAAAAAATCTATCGACGACAAACAGGAGATAGCATATTATATCATAGACAACGAATCGGTGGCGACAGCCAAGAAGGCTGTGGCAAAAGCGCCGAAAGCCAAAGCCGAAAAAACTCCACGCGCCAAACGGACCACAAAGAAAGCGGCTTCTGCTGAAGCCCCGGCACCTGCCGAGGAACCATCAGTGGAAGCCTCGGATGCGGCTCCCGTTGAAGCTCCTGCTCCCAAGAAAAGGGGACGCAAGCCCAAGGCAAAGGCCGAACCCGCTCCTGTGGTCGAGGAACCGGTAGAAGAGCCGGTAATCGAAGCTCCGGCTCAGGAAGGAACCCTTTTTGATATCGCTACCGTGGAGTCGGAAGAGGCTCCTATGGCACTCCCTGCTCCCGAAGCAGATATGCCTGAAAACAATGCTGACCACGAGCAGGAGCAACCTGAAGCTCCTGAGGTCGTGGAACCCGTGAACGCCGAGCCTGTCAATGAGCAGTCCGAGCCTGCCACAGAGGAGAAGGGTGGAGAACGCAAACTTATGTTCACTCATAAGCCCGATTCCAATCCCTCTCTTGGAGCTTTCTTTGGAAATGCCAAAGGAAAGACTTTCACACGCCGCACAAAACAGCAGATAGAGGAGGCGGCTATTGCGGCAGCTGTGGCTCCTATTATTATAGCCGAGCCTAATGTTCCGCGTCAGCTTACTCCGAAACAACAGAAACATCTCACTAAGAAACAGCGTCAGCAGCAGCGTCAACTTCAGCAGCAACAGCAGGCGCTACAGCAGGAGACAAGTTTTGATTTCGATGGAATACTTACCACTTACGGAGTGCTTGAGGTTATGCCCGACGGATACGGATTCCTTCGTTCAAGCGATTACAACTATCTTGGTTCGCCCGATGATGTCTACGTTTCTCAGCAGCAGATCAAGGATTTCGGTCTAAAAACCGGAGATGTTGTAGAAGGTGGTATCCGCCCTCCTCGGCCTGGAGAGAAATACTTCCCTCTTTGTAGTATTGTATCTATCAACGGTCTTTCTCCCGAAGTGATACGCGATCGTGTGCCTTTCGAGCATCTTGTGCCTCTCTTCCCGGATGAGAAATTCGATCTGACACGCGGACGCTCCAACAATCTCTCCACTCGTGTTGTGGATATGTTCGCTCCTATCGGTAAAGGACAGCGTGCACTCATTGTGGCTCCTCCAAAGACCGGTAAGACAATCCTTCTGAAGGATATAGCAAATGCCATAGCAGAAAACCATCCCGACACATATATCATCATGCTCCTTATCGACGAGCGTCCGGAGGAGGTGACCGACATGGCCCGGAGTGTGAATGCCGAAGTGATTGCATCTACTTTCGATGAGC
This sequence comes from Bacteroides sp., assembly GCA_014801985.1. Lineage (GTDB taxonomy): Bacteria > Bacteroidota > Bacteroidia > Bacteroidales > Muribaculaceae > Lepagella. Next base: position 59,153 of record JAAVDD010000006.1, on the reverse strand, counting down.
CTGCGGAACGCCATGTGAAGATTGCCGGAATAGTACTTGAAAAAGCTAAACGTCTTGTGGAGAGCGGTCATGATGTGGTTATTATGCTCGATTCCATCACTCGCCTTGCCCGCGCCTACAATACAGTGTCGCCGGCTTCAGGTAAGATACTTTCAGGAGGTGTCGATGCCAATGCGCTTCAGCGTCCCAAACGTTTCTTTGGTGCAGCTCGTAACATTGAAAACGGAGGCTCGCTAACGATTATCGCCACAGCCCTCACCGAGACTTCATCTAAAATGGATGAGGTTATTTTCGAGGAATTCAAGGGTACGGGTAACATGGAACTTCAGCTCGACCGTAAGCTATCCAATAAGCGTGTATTCCCGGCTGTCGACATTATCGCTTCCTCCACTCGTCGCGATGATCTCCTTGTCAGCAAGGAAGTCCTTAATAGGATGTGGGTTCTTCGCAACTATCTTGCAGATATGACCTCGATGGAGGCTATGGAATTTATCAAGAAGAGAATGGAGATGACTCGCACCAATGAGGAGCTGCTTGTCACTATGGATAAATAAGAATTTAAAAAAGAATTATATGAGTTGCAGGCGGCTTCCCCGCACAGGGGTGAGTCGCCTGTGTCGTAAATCAATTCCCTAAATAAGATATGAACACATTCGGTAGAAACATACGTCTAACAACATTTGGAGAAAGTCACGGACCGGCTATGGGTGGCGTTCTCGATGGCTTTCCCTCCTTGGTGAAGATAGATTTCGATAAAGTAAAGGAGGATTTGGCACGTCGTGCCCCCGGCCGTCGTGCTTTCACTTCCCCGCGAAAGGAGCCTGATGAAGTGGAATTCCTTTCAGGATTTAATGCCGATGGAGTGACTTTAGGCACTCCAATTGGTTTCATAATCCGAAATCGTGACCAGCGTTCCGGAGACTATGCCGGTTATCAGGGGCGCTTCCGTCCAAATCATGCGGATTATACATATTATAAAAAATATGGTATCAATGAATTTGCCGGAGGAGGAAGAGCAAGTGCAAGGGAGACTGTTTCATGGGTTGTCGGAGGCGCGTTGTGCCGTCAATGGCTCGCTGCCAAGGGTATTGAGGTGAAAGCACACTTCATTGAGACAAATTCAGTGGAAGAGGCCGCAGCAGCAGGGGATTCCACGGGAGGAATAGTTGAAGGGATTATAACCGGACTTCCTGTTGGAGTGGGGGAACCTGTCTTCGGAAAACTTCATAGTCGGCTTGCGGCTGCCATGATGGGTATAAACGCAGCGAAAGGGTTTGAATATGGCGATGGTTTCTCGGCTGCTTCTGCTTTGGGTTCGGAATGCCAGGATATCATGATGCCCGATGCTGAGCATCCGGGTGAATACACCTTTACTTCCAATCATTCAGGAGGTATACAGGGAGGGATATCAAATGGAATGCCTATAAATTTCAAGGTATATTTCAAACCCACGCCCACCCTTATGCGTGAGATGAAGTCTTTTGATACTGAGGGAAACACCGTCACCATCCCTCCAAAGGGACGTCATGATCCCTGCGTGGCGATGCGTGGTGTGGCAGTAGTGGAAGCGATGGCGCTTCTCACAGTGGCTGATTTGATGAGGTATCTTTGATAATAGAGTGATGAACCCATTTTATAAGGATTATAGTGAATATCTGGCGGAAATATTTCCGGGAATAAAGGTGCAGAAGATTTCAGTCAATGCCGGTTTCTCTTGTCCAAATCGTGACGGCACAATAGGAAGAGGTGGATGTATCTATTGCGACAACACCACTTTCACCCCCTCTTATTGTTTTGGAGAGGAATCTGTAAAACTTCAGATTGAAGCCGGGAAGCGGTTCTTTGCGCGAAAATATCCGGATATGAAATATCTGGCGTATTTCCAATCCTATACCAATACTTTTTCACGAAATGGTTCCGGGGTGGATTCTCTGGAGGCGCTTTATCGTGAAGCGCTCGGTGAGGAGGATGTAATCGGATTGGTGATTGGTTCCCGTCCCGACTGTTTTCCTGATGATGTGGTTGAGATGCTTGGGCGGTTGAACCGCGAATATCCTGTCTTTGTTGAATTAGGAGCAGAGAGTTCGCATGATGCCACTCTCCGGCTTATCAATCGCGGGCATACATGGCAACAGACCTGTGATGCGGTGAAACGTCTAAGTAAGGAGGGTATCCGGACAGGATTGCATCTGATTTGCGGTTTGCCCGGAGAGACTGAGGAGATGATGCTCTCCACTATCGGGCGTGCCTGTGAACTACCCATAGATTCGCTTAAGCTCCATCATTTGCAGGTGATTTCTGCCACTCCTCTTCATCGTGCAATGGAGAGGGATGAAATCAAGGTGAAACCCTTCGCTAAGGAGGAATATCTCGACCTCTGCGTGAAGATTATTGGGAGAATACCGCGAACCATCGCAATAGAGAGGTTTCTTGCCTCTTCTCCGCCGGAGAAGGTGATTGCTCCTAAATGGGGGATAAAGAATTATGAATTCACTAATCTTCTTCTCAATCGTTTGAAAAGAGAATAAACTAATTTAGAAAACTTACTTAAAGAAAATGAAGAAAATCATTCTTTCATCGTTGGCACTTGCCGCTTCAATCGGAGCCTATGCTGATGTCACGGTGATTTTTCCGGAGGGTGCTTCCGGAGAGTATGAGGTGGAGTCGCAGCTTATAAGCGAGAGCGTGAAACCTCGTAAGGATCGTAAGGCGCCTCAGGTGACAGGCGTTTCAGTAAAGGATGGTAAAGTGGTGTTCCCGGTGCTTTCAGAGGGGCCTGGCCAGTCAGTGCTTTACACTTCCGAGCGTGAAGGTATTGCTCTCTTCACAGAGCCTGGTGATGATCTCACAGTGGAGGTTTCCTCGGTAGAACCTTTGGAATATACTGTAAAGGGCACGCCACTCATGGAGACCGTTTCCCTCCTCGATGCAAAGGGAAATGAAATCAAGAAAGAGTATTTCACCCTTGTAAGAAGTGGAAATCCGGATCAGTCAAAGTTGGCCGAACTTGAAAACCGTTATGATGTCATATTTGCTGATTATGTGAAAGGACATTCAAATGACCCGGCAGCTCTCTATGCACTTCTCCAGCTTGATGGTGAGGGATATCTTGAGATGTTCAAGACGCTGCCGGAAAGTGCAGCTAACTCTATCCTATATCCTTTGGCTGAGAACAAAAAGAATCGTGTGGAAAAAAACTTAGAGGCTGAAAAGAGAATGGAAGCTTTGCAGAGTGGCAATGTTGATGCTCCCGGCTTCACTTTGAAGAATATGGAAGGAAAGGATGTATCTCTTTCCGATTTTAGAGGGAAATGGGTGATTCTTGATTTCTGGGGTTCTTGGTGTCCGTGGTGTATCAAAGGGTTCCCTGCTTTGAAGGAGGCATACGCTCAATATCAGGGAAAACTTGAAATCATCGGTATCGATTGCCGCGACAAGGAGGATGTATGGAAAGCAGCCGTGAAGAGATATGAGCTCCCCTGGGTGCAGGTATATAATCCGGAGGCAACTGCTGAGAGTCTTTATCAAGCCTACGTTGTCAATGGTTTCCCCACAAAAGTGATAGTATCTCCCGAAGGGAAGATAGCGAACATCACCGTAGGGGAAGATCCGACATTCTTCAACAAGCTTGACAGCCTTATAAGCGGTAAATAATAAACCGTTGCATAATCTGCGCCCATCTGCTCTCCTTCCGTGTAGAGCGCAAGCATAAAAATCCGGCGTACGGAATATTTCAATATCCATTGCATTAACAATGAATAAAAAAATATCCGCACGCCGGATTTTTGTCTCTTTTAATTTCGTGAGCAATCATGGCAGATTAAACTCCCTCAATGCAGCTTCATGTTTCTCAACAAGACGTGTATAGCCTCTTTTGCGTCCACGCTTGAGATTATGCTGAAGATCGTTTAGTTTGACGGCAATTGCAAGCTGATTGCCGGATCTGGCTATACGTCTGACATAATCGAGATAATCAGTGCCCTCCTCATGTGTCAGGAGACGCAGTGCATCGACGATGTGTGGTGACACCCCCATCCCGAGGAGGTCATCGAATGTGTAATCCGTATCTTCCACAACATCATGGAGGAAACCGGCGCATTTTTCGTCTTCGTTTTTACCCATCAGCCCGACTGTGAGCGGATGAAGGATTACGGGATTCCCGTCAAGATCTTTCTGACCTTGATGTGCCTCCGCAGCAATTTTCAAGCAAAGATCAATCATAATTATTCAAAATCGGACTTATAGACAAAAATTATTTCCAATTTGGCTGTGCCTGTTTCATTGTTGTAGATCACCGGCTGGACTACAGCAACACATGGATAGGATGCAGGGGTGGTCTCAACCCAAGAAGATAGTATCCAATCGTCTTCTGCTATGTTAGCGTGCCAGTTGTCGAATTCTTCTTTATTGTGAAAAGTGATTTTATCCAAGTCTTCGAGTGTAATATCGCTCATATTAATCAAAAGTATTTTTTGTTAAGAGTAGATAATAATTCTTTTGTCAGTTTAATACCGGTCGAGTCGGCTATCAGTGAGTCGCAGCCGCAATATGGGCAGATTGCCGTTTCGCCATGCTCGGCAAAGCATTCTACTTCATATGCCGCGAAAATACGCCGGCAGCAGATGCATCCGCACTCTTTGGCCTCTTCAAATTCGGTTGCATTGCCTGCAGTGTGGAGATGGGCATCCCTGAGCATATCATCTTTTTTCTCGAGTTGTCCATCTATATCAGACGTGTAATCTTTCGGAATATATCGGTCAGCCCTGAGCGAGTATTCATAGCCGCGATAGAGAAACGTCGCTGTCTCCGTGCCGTCATCCATTTTAATTTTAATAGTCGCCGGAACTACATCATTATTTTCCTTGTTGATTCGTTTGAACGACGCCACTTCGCCAAAACGATCCATAAGATTGAAAAAATAGTACTTGGGATGCTCTTGCTGAACCTTAAAGGTATATGTTCGGGTGTAATAAAACTTATTCATCATCGTCAACCGTCAGGATATTATTTATTTGTGTAGCAAGAATATCGATACCCTCCTCGGTGTCGAGACGGAGGTCGGGGATACAGGCGCAAGTATTAGAGCGTTTGAGATGCTCCTCGGGTAGATGCGACTCAACGGCATCTACTGTGAACCATCCATAAATCGGTTTATCACCACGCCTGATATATGCGCGTTCGGCCATCTGTCGTGCCATCGCTATTTCCTCACGATTGAGATAATAGCTGAAGAAAGGACCTGAATGGTCGATTCCGCGACACTCCATACGCCCCTTGCCCTCACCGATACGCAGCTTCATCCACTCCCACGCGCTCCAATCGGGATTTACAAAGATGCGGAGACAGTTGGTGACGCGCGTAGCAAGTAAACATCCGGTTTCCAAAGTGACAATCAGGTCGAACGGCTTGACCTTGCAGCGACGTTCAAGACCCTGACGCGATTTTTCAAGAGTGTTCCCTGCTACATATACCGCAACATAATACCCCCGGTGCTTCAGGCCGTCATACAGTTCCTTGACATTGGGACTATTGTAGGGGGTGAAATAGTCGGGGAGAATCAGGATACGTTTATGCTCAGGTTCAACCTTTTTAAGACTCTCNCCTGCACGNACTATCGCATCACGTAGGGCATTGAGATTGCTACGTACGTGAATGCTTTCAAGTGGAAGAGTATGGTCCAACTCGGCAACTTTTAATTTGTAGCAAGACTGTCCATTGGCCATTGGTGGTCCAAGGCGGATGCCCAAAACAGTAATGTTGCTGAACTTAACCGGCTCAATGAAATCGCATATTTTATTGAGGGAATGAATATCTCTACCCGGAAGATTTTTTATGGCCTCATAGACTTCCTCCAGNGGAAAAGTCAACTCATCATCGGCAAACTCGCAGATNAATTTTGCNAANCCTTCGGTGTTGCCATCGAGATCGCGGTTCACCTCGGCCATACGCGGGTAGCGATTCCAAAACTCCCAGATATAATCTTTATTAGCTATCAGGCCATAGCGCCGTGAATAGCACCAGGGACGGGTACGCTCCGTGCCTTCCCAAAGCACAGTCTCCATGAACCGACGCTCATATTCGTGCTTATCGCTATGATACTGCCCGGCAAGTTTTTGGTCGGCATAATACAGTTTCTTCCACGGCCACTCCGAGTCATACTCAGGATTGATGAAGAGTATATTTTTTGGCCAAGTCCTCCGGCAAGCATCGCCGACTTTCCGAAAACGATTATCGCAGTAGGTGCGCCCCATTCGTAATCACTGCCATCCCATTTCAATCCTGAACACGTTGACAGTTGCTCGAGTTTTCGGGCAGCAAGTTCGATAACTTTGGATTCTGTTAGCTCCTCGCCCGTATGCTCATCACGGACAACCGCCGGGAGGTCAACGATCTTGACTGCGTATTCTCCCCGATTCTCAATCGCCTCCATGAGAGCCACCATAGCCTTATCATCGGCTGAAACGCCGAAGTCAGGCACAATCATTATTTTTGTTTTTGCCGATATAATCATAACGTCCCTACTATAGTAACTCTCTCGGAAAAATTCAAAAATTTTTAGACTTTATTTTTTCAAAAATATTTTTTTCATGTTGTCCAAAGATCGCTGACGAAGGAATATTATTTGAACCTTGTGCAGATGTACATATAATATGACCCAATCCATCAATAGCAAAAACCCAGAATTTCCGGGCATTTCCATTTACAATGGTGTGATCAATTTTTCCCGTTATCTCTTTTGTGATATCCCGAGACTCAGGCCAAATAAGTGGAATAACGTTATCAGCAAACTCTTTTCCCACGCAAAGGGCAAGGTGATATTCAGAACCTTTTAGTGCACGTTCAAGCCAAGGACCAAACTGTTCCTTTATATAGGTTTTAATTTCAGGCTCGCTATTTAGCTTAGACTGATATTTTCCACCCGTCCATTTTTTGGAATGCCATGCGCACAGCTCTATAGCGAAAGGTTTAACATCGTTATCCTCTATACCGAACTGATTCATCCATTTCACACGTTTTTGCCACCATTCGGCTCCTTTATAGTGTTTATAATCTTCAGGATCATTCGCAAGAAGAGGAAAGGATACTGCAACTTTACTATATTCAGGACTTAGCCAACCGCAGACCTTTTCCGGATTTTCTTTTTGCGATATATGACTGTCATCATCCGGCGTGGCTGTTTCTGCACCTGCTGGATTAAAATTGATGAAAACTACGGAATTGTTGTCAATATTTCCCCAATATGGTTCAGGCATTAGCAATCGATGAAGTCCCAGATGATTCTGCTCATCAAACCAAAACTTCTGAGACTTTGGAATTCTTCCTTCTTCTTCGCGCCAATATTTGAGAATTTTGTCCCAATATTCAAAAAAATCGTCCATAAAAATTCATTATTATTGTTTTGGTTTCTTGATGAAAATGCATTGGAGATCGATATAGCGCCAGACGTCGCTCGATTTGACTCGGGCGACGCCGTTTTTAAATTCAGAAACCTCCCTGTAGGCCGCCCTGACGATAATAAGTCCCTGGCGGTCGATGAATCCTCGCTTGCCGTTGTGGTCTTTTCTTTCATCTTTGAAGGAGCACCCGAAAGGCTACTCCTTCAAAGATGAAAGAAAAGACTCGAAAAATCCGCCGCCCCGGCATTAAGAAATTTTAGTGGATGTAGCTTTTTTTGCCTATATCCTTTCAAGCGATTGAATTTCTCTTTTGAGTATAGTTATTTATTCATACTCGTCGAATGGAGTTATCTCCTTGTTGAGAGCCTGTTCCTCTTCTGACAAATCTAAAATGATTTCGTCAAATTTACCTGTTGGTAACTCATAGATTTTGCCGTTATCAAGAAGATAATCATGATTCTCAGCATAATTCTCTAAATCTCTGAAAATAGTTCTGAAGATTAACTTATCAAAAGCAGGTTTTTCGTGGCTAAATTCATAAGACTTCTCCCAGATTGCTGATATGGTTTTCAGGACTGAACCGCTATCGATTGTGTGGGCATAGTTAAGTAATGCATAGCCTTTCTCAGTAACAGAAAGCTCGATTTCGTATCTTGTGATTCGTTCCGCCTGAAGCACCTCAGCCATCTCACCGATATTGATATATTCCAGAGAGTCGGCACATATAAACGTCATTCCGTTTCCCGCATCATTGATGGCAGAGATGACCCCGGGCCCCTCCAATTCGGAATATTCAGGATATTCCTCAACATCAAATTCTTCACCGGGTCCATAGCAATAAGAGATGGTCTGATAGCGAAATATCAGCACAGGCAGTTTGGACGCATCCTCCAATTGCTTATCTGATGCAGTATCTTCTGTGTATGTGATCTGATCGTCTGTTTGTTTGAAGTTGACTGTCCAAACACATTTTTCTTCTTCAGGGTTGACTGCTTCCGGATACAGCGGATAAACCTTGTCCCCATAAAGAAATCCTACAATCATGTGCTTGATCGTTTCCTCATCGGGATATACCCACGGCGATGTCACCAAAGCTGCTTTTTGTGGGTCAAACTCTTCACCTTCCGCTATCTCTATCTCAATAGTAGTCTTAGCCGGCTCTGTGTAAATAGAAGCCGAAAGAGCTTGATTTTCTTCGCAAAAATGCTTTATGTAACATTCTTTTCCTTCCTGAAACTCTTCTACTATGGAGGTTAAATTCCCGGGTAAATTAAAAAAAACATCAGCAAGGTCACTGTCAGTGAATTCCTTTTCATCTACTTTAAGTGAAATACCATCCCTTTCCGCAAATTGGAATAGACTTCTACAGGGAGCGCCGTTTTCATCGTATGCTCGAAGAGAATACTCCAATCCAGAGATCTCAATGATTTTTTTCATACTTACTTTTGAATTATGATTAAGAGTTTGCCTACGTCCTTTCAAGCGATTCGGCTTTCTCTTTACGATGCGAGTAATATGGAAACATCAATGAAAAAATTCAAAAAAGAGTCGATAAAAATATTTCTTACGCTTTTCCGAACACTCAATAGATGCCTATATCTAAAAAAGAGACAATTATTCTAATGGCAAAGATAGCTTTTTTTGTAAATGAGCACTGCGAACGCTTAGCTTTTTTCTTTTTTCTTGTGGTTTTCGCGCAATTCAGACCAATTGTTGAGCAAATCAGACCAACTTTTGGAGTTTTTGTGGGAAAATAAAAAACGTTTCGGAAATTTCCGAAACGTTTTTTATTTTCAAGGACTTAATCCTCTTCTTACTTCTTAACGCGGTTACCGTAGCGGCTGCGGAATTTATCCACACGACCGGCAGTGTCAACGAGTTTCTGTTTGCCGGTGAAGAAGGGGTGAGAGGCAGAAGTGATCTCAAGCTTTACGAGGGGATACTCTTTGCCGTCGATTTCGATAGTCTCGCGCGAAGCAACTGTGGAACGAGTGATGAATATCTCATCGTTCGACATATCTTTAAATACTACCTCACGGTATTCCTTGGGATGAATGTCTTTTTTCATTTTTTACTGCAGTTAAACTTTAAATTAATAAATGGTATAGCAGGTCGCGATCCCGCTAAATGGCTTGCAAAGTTAGTAATTTTTTGCGACATACACAATAAACCGCTTGAAATTTGCTACTCTAAAGGGGATTGCATACCATCTTTATACTCATTCGCCCTTCTCTTTTTCAAGAAAACGGATGCAACGGAGGGAAGCATTTCGAGCAGAAGATATTCTTCGTCGTTGCGGGCAAGCTTCACTCCTCCATATTCCGGGAGTTCGGGATTTGGTGGTTCACGGAAAGAGGTGGTGTCGTAGGCGGTTTCTTCCGGATTCCCTGTAATATATTCTCTGAAGGAGGGATCGATTTCAGAAGGAGTGTGTCCATATTCTCCTTTGACAAGCGCCACAAACTGATTATTGAGGGTAGTGTAATCGGGTAATCCCTTCTTGCGATCAATGGCGATAGCGGCGGCTTGTGTACCGATAATATGCCCTATGGGAGTGACTAAGGGAGGGAGCCCCGCATCCTTACGCACTTTCCCTACGAGTTCCAATGTCTCTCCAAGAAGATCCTCCTCTTTTAGGGAACGAAGATGTGTCACTATGTTTGAATATGTGGAATCGGGAATTTCCGCTTTCCTCATTTTCCGGTCGGGAGCCGGGAATCCGAAATAATCCTCAATTTTCCAGCAGGCTTTCATAAGTGCAGGGTCATCATTGTCGGAGGCTGCTTGAATGGCGCGATCAAATTCCGCATCTATCTCCGGAGGCATCTTGGCATACCATTCATCAAAATCGTGAGGAAGTCGGTCTCTGTTCATATCGAAATCGGCAAGCTCTTCGCGAATTGATTTCAGTTCCCTGCGAATCTCTGCGACAGCATCCATATCCACATCGATTTTAAGATCGAGTTTCTTGCAGAATAGCCATACAAGCTCTATGGCAGGAGCTGCCGCACCTCCTGCAAACCACCATATATTGGTGTCGACAATATCCACACCCTTCAGGATAGCGGTCAACACTGCGCCCAGACCATAACCGGGAGTGGAATGCGTATGGAAATCCACCGGTATATCTACGGCATGTTTTAGCTTTGGCATAAGAGTATAGATACGTGATGGCCGTATGAGGCCTGTCATATCTTTTAGAGTCAGAATCCCTGCCCCCATTGCCTCCATATCTTTTGCTTTCTTCACAAAATAATCATCCGTGAAAACTTTCTGAGGCAATTCTTCATCATCATTGTCTCCTCCGAAAAGACGGGCGAAGAACCCTTTCTTTTTAGGTTCGGGAGCCGGCTCTTCCTTGGGATCAATGGTGTAGCAGATAGCTGTATCAGGTATCCCCCCTAAGGCGTTGATCATATCCACGGAGTCTCGGAGATTATCAAGGTCGTTAAGGGAGTCGTAGATTCTGACCACTTCCAATCCGTTTTTGATTGCTTCCTGATAGAAAGTGTCGAGCACATACGATGGATATGGCAGATAGCCCAACAGATTGCGTCCTCTGGAAAGTCCTGCCAATAGAGAAACCCCCTTCAGCTCTTCCGAACAAAGACGCAGCCTGTCCCATGGTGATTCATCAAGATACCTCATCATAGCATCCGGAACGGCACCTCCCCAGACCTCCATTATATAGAAACCTGCCTTTCGGTAAAGGGGGAGAAGCCGGCGTATGCTCTCGTTACGAAGGCGTGTGGCGAACAGTGATTGCTGTCCGTCACGTAACGTGAGATCGCGGATTTTCAATGCTTTTGCCATAGCTTGTATTTATTCAAAAGCTCCTTCCACCACTTCCGGCTCCTCTTCGTCGCTGACTTCTGTGGTGATACTTCCATAATAATTTTCGCCTATACATGGCTGATATCCTTCAGGGAAATCAAACTTGGCGTCCTGACGATATGGGAGCTTAGGATTGGAATACACATTTTTCATATATTGTCCGAAAATCGGGAGTGCGGCTTTTGCACCCTGACCATACGACATATTGTTGAAGTGGATCGAGCGTTCTTCGCCACCAATCCAGACTCCGGTCACGAGGTCGGGAGTATAACCCAGGAACCAGCAGTCGGAGTTGGAGTTGGTCGTTCCTGTCTTTCCTCCGATGGGTACGGTGAGTCCGTAGGCTCCTCGGAGTCCGCGGCCTGTACCATTGTCTACCACACTCTGCATTATGGTGATCATCTTCATGGCGGCCCCTTCGCTCATTACCTCCGTACGGTGGGGGACGGCATTATAGATGGCATTCCCCTGGTTATCCTCTATACGGGTGACAAAAATCGGATCAACACGGACTCCCATTCCCGGGAAGGCGGTATATGCACTCACCATATTACCAACCGATACATCCACCGCTCCAAGACATAGGGGATAGGTGGCGTCGATATAGCCGGTGATACCAAACATTCGAAGTTTGTTTGCAAGCTGACGCGGACCATATTTGTCGACAAGACGTGCGGAAATCTGGTTGTTTGATGTGGTCAGACCCTGTTGAAGGGTTATGTAGCCGTGTCCAACTCCTCCTCGCGGTGCCCATCCTCCTTGAGAGAACTGGGCGGTGCTGTAGGTGGTGCAGGGATCGTCTCCCTCCTCCATTGCTATGGTGTATAGGAACGGCTTAACAGTAGAACCGACCTGACGTTTACCTTTTGCCACCATATCATACTGGAAATGGGTGAAGTCGGGACCTCCCACGTAGGCTTTCACATATCCTGTCACAGGATCCATACTCATTAATCCGGCACGAAGGATTGACTTCATGTAGATCACAGAGTCGTAGGGAGACATATTCACGGTTTTCGTACCGGCTACGGTGCGTGTCACGCCATTTTTTGTTTCCTTCACCCATGCGAATACATCCATTTCGTATGGAGTGCGGAATATTTTTTCAATCTCAGTTTCAGAAAGCCCTGCCTCTTTAAGCTGACGATAATGGGAGCTTTGTTTCACGGCATTCCGGATAAGTTTCTGTGCATTCTGAGTATCGCTCGAATAGGGGCCGTTTCTTGAACCTCGTTTCTCTGCATTGAACGCCGGTTGGAGATACCCTCCGAGATGGTCGGCAATCGCCTCTTCAGCATAATGCTGCATCGCAAGGTCGATGGAGGTGTAGATGCGCAGACCGTCGGTATAAAGGTCATAGTGACTGCCGTCTGGCTTGGGATTCTTCTCAATCCAGCCGTAAAGCGGATTCTCCTCCCAGGCTGTGGAGTCGGAGTTATAGTTACCCCATGCAAGGTTGTAGGCATAGGTGGTGGAATAATCTGAGCGTTTCGGGCGCACAGGTTTCTTTGCCGTCATAAGTCGGCGTATCTCTTCACGTAGATAGGGTGCATCCCCCTCTTTATGGTCTACGCGGTGATAGTCCAGTCCGAGTGGAAGGTCTTTTAGGGAATCCGCTTCCTCACTTGTGAGATAACCGGCCTTCTCCATCTGTTCGATTACGGTGTTGCGACGTTCAAGGGTACGGGTCTCGTGGCGGAGTGGGTTATAATAACTCGGATTCTTCAGCATTCCGACGAGCATGGCCGCCTCTTCTGCCTTTAGGTCCTTGGGCTCTTTACCGAAATAGACATTAGCCGCCGTCTTGATGCCGACTGCGTTGTTGAGGAAGTCGAAACGGTTGAGATACATATTGATGATCTCATCTTTTGTATAGAATCGTTCCAGCTTTATGGCGATCATCCATTCGATAGGTTTCTGTATGGCACGCTTGAACATATTGCTCGATGGGGTGGAATAGAGCTGCTTGGCGAGCTGCTGTGTGATTGTCGAGGCACCTCCCGAAGATTTGTCTCCAAGAATCAGGGTCTTCACCAAGGTGCGGCCCAATGCGCGGAAGTCGATACCGGAATGTTCCTCAAACCTTACATCCTCTGTGGCCACGAGAGCATCGATTACGTAGGGTGAAACTGCATCGTAATCCGTATAGACACGGTTTCCTGCGCCGTAATAATAGCGTCCCAGCTCTGTCTTGCCATCGGAGGCATAGATCTGGGAGGCGAGTTTATCGTGGGGATCTTCAAGCTCCTCGATAGGAGGCATATATCCGATCACTCCGTTATATATAAGGAGCAGGAAGAAAAAGAGAAGCATCCCGATTCCTAAAAAGGATAGCCAGAGCCATTTCACTATGACCCTGTTTCGTTTCATCTTTTTTGCCTTTTTCTCTTCCAGTCGGGAGAGAGTATCTTTGTTGCCGTTATTGCTGTTCATGTATGTAGTAGAAAAGGTTATGAAAAGCGTTTAATTGCAAAATTAGCAAAAAAAAATGAATGCCGCCTTACTTTTGTGAATAAAGTTGAGGCGTCACCCATGAAATTCTACGCAATGCGCTTTCCCCCTATGTTATAGATGAAGGTCGGATATATCCACAAGTTTGTTGACAATAGCATAGATTGTCAGACCCGTGGCCGAATGTATCTCAAGTTTACGGGCTATGTTGCGGCGATGTGTTATCACTGTATGCACCGACAGGAAGAGCTTGTCGGCAATCTCCTTGTTGGTCATCCCTTTCACCACGTTTATGATTATCTCTTTCTCTCTGTTTGAGAGAGGTTCTTTATTATCAGAGGATGTATCGGGTGAGATGGATAGACGTTTGATTTTTTCCGTGATTGTATCTATGTCGTCGGCAATGGATATCACCTCATCATAGCTTTCACTGCGTTTCCTGTCGAGCGGTGCGGTGGCAATTGCCACTATCTTGATATCCTCCTGAAGTTCGCGAACCTTGCGTATATCGAATGATTCCTCGAAATAGGGATTTACGATTAGGATTTCCACATGTTCCGATGCCAGACACTCATATAGATGGTCGAGGGTATTAAGCTCTATGGCATGGGCCGGAATACCGGGGAGACGTCCAACAGTATGAGTCAATCCGGCGGATACAATAGGAGAGGATTCAGCAATGGCAATATGAAGGATGTTCTCTTTCATGGTTTCTTAATCATTAGGTTCTCCCGCATTCTGACTCACTTTTTTCTCAAGGCGCACGATTTCAGGCACAAGGAGATGGTCTTCCACCTTACAGTGATTCTCCAGTTCGAGCTCACATCGGCAGATACTGAAAAGGGCATCATTGAGGAGATTGGCATCGGCTGTGGGTGGACAGTAACGTATTATGATATTCTTCAGTTCGCCAAGTTTATCCGACACCTGCTCATGATGGTCGCTATAAGTTGCAATATGGAAGTCAGGAGGGATGGTACCGGCCAGCAGATGTTCTATATGTAGAAACACTGTTTTCTCTTCATATTCCATATGCGTTTTCACTTCGCTATAGTATTCATCGAAGAATTTTAGAATAAGAAATGAGACATCCCCGGTGTTCAGACGTATGCCGTCTATGAGTTTGCGGCGTATCATCGGCAGGTAATAGTCAAGGAAGTAAATATGGCTCTGCTTTAGATAGTGCATGAGACTTCTGATGGAGAGGGGGCGTGAGGAATCGAAAGTTGTGAAGCCCTCCACAACAAAATTGATTACGGCAAGGAAGGTGTTGCAATCCACACCGGCCTCCGAGCATACTTCCTCTATGGTTTTGTCACCAAAGCCAAGGCGGATTCCAAATCGTGTCATCACCTGAATGAGACGGTAATCTTCCGAGATGAGGGTCATCATCTTGTCTTCCGGAGAATAATATCTTGACATCGTTCTTTTTTTAAGGTTATTGGAAAACGAAATGCGGAGATGCCTCACCGGCCTCTCCGCTATTCCGGATTTTCTCTTTACATCTCCTCCGCAGGAAAAGACCCGGAGGGATGTGGGAGAGAAAGTACAAAACTAAAATAACTAAAATTAACTCTGGTATTACGCTTGCAAAATTACAACCTTTTTGCGTCATGCGCAATCACCTATTTTAGGTAAAAAAGTCTCTCTTTCTCTACCTTGCATAGCGGCTCTATACCTACAAGATGTTATAAGGGCAATGTATGGGCTGAAATCACTTGGTTTTCTTAACCGAAAAACCGAATTTTCCAATCATTTCTCCCAATGTGAAATACTTTCCATGACTATAGGCAATCAATCCGGAATCCTCCAGAGAGAAGGCTCCTGTTTCGGGATTGATAAATTTTGAATCGGCGCGGACATTGAGCACATCGGCAATGAACATATCATGCGATCCCAGCTTCATCACAGATTTAACCCTGCATTCGATTGAGAGAGGTGACTGTTCGATTGTTGGGGATGCTACCATCTCGCCGGGGAGGGGAGTCAATCCGGTTTCTTTCCATTTGTCGTAATCAGCTCCCGATCTGACACCACACCAGTCAGTGGCGTGAGCCATAGCCTCTGTGGTGAGATTGATGGTGAATTCCATGCATCGCATGAGAATAGGGTAGGAGTGACGTTCGGGGCGCACGGAGATATAGCACATCGCCGGATTGGTGCAGATAGTGCCGAGCCACGCCACCGTGATCATATTCCATTCGTCAGGACTCGACCCGCAGGTCACAAGTGCCGCCGGGAGAGGATAAATCATTGTCCCGGGTTTCCATGAGATTTTAGACATTTCTATAAAATTTGTTGCAAAAGTAAGCAATTATTCATAAAGTGGAATAAAATCTTTTTAAAAACTAATCAAAAAACATTATCTTTGCGTTATCAAAACAGGGATGCCTCTGTCGCGAATCTACTTCTCCGAGAATCGTACCCGATTGAAATGAAATCCGAAAGAGGCTTTGAAAGAATCATCAAAACACATAATAATAGGAAATTACTATGAGCAACGACGAGTTATTGAAATCAGTGACGGAGAAAGCCGAGAAATGGCTTGGTCCGCAATACGACGAGGAGACACGTGTAGAGGTGAAGGCTATGCTGGATGCCGATGATAAGACCGACCTCATCGAGTCTTTCTATAAGGATCTTGAGTTTGGTACAGGCGGTCTGCGCGGTATCATGGGTGCCGGCTCCAACCGCATGAACATTTATACAGTGGGTGCAGCCACACAGGGTCTCGCCAACTATCTGAAGGATTGCTTCAAGGAGTTGCCGCAGATAAGCGTGGCAATCGGTCACGACGTGCGCAACAATTCCGTGAAGTTTGCCAAGATTGCGGCTGATATCTTCTCTGCCAACGGTATAAAGGTTTATCTCATCGATGGCCCGTGTCCCACTCCGGAGGTGTCTTATGCTATCCGTAAACTCGGATGCCAAAGCGGTGTAATGATCACTGCAAGCCATAACCCCAAGGAATATAATGGTTACAAGGCTTACTGGAGCGACGGCGCCCAGATGATTGCCCCTCACGACGTGAAGACGATTGAATATGTGAATGCAATCACTTCTGTTGACCAGATTAAATTCGACGGAAATAAGGATCTTATAGAAGTTGTGGGCGAAAAACTCGACCGGGATTATCTTAACGATATCCATACTCTTTCGCTTGATCCGGAGGCCGACAAACGCCACAAGGATATGAAGATTGTCTACACCCCGATTCATGGCACAGGACTTCGCCTTATGTATGATTCTCTGAAACTCTGGGGATTTGAGAATGTGATTCATGTGGAGGAGCAGGATGTGCAGAGCGGAAACTTCCCCACTGTTGTTTCTCCTAACCCGGAAAATTCCGAGGCTATGGCTATGGGTGTGGCAAAAGCCAAGGAGACAGGTGCAAGCCTTGTTATCGCTTCCGACCCCGATGCCGACCGTGTTGGTCTCGTGGTGCGCGACAAGAAGGGTGAATACCAGCTTGTGAATGGTAATCAGATTTGCATGCTCCTTCTTTATTATATCATCACTAAGAATGTGGAGGCCGGCCTGCTTAAGGGCAATGAATATTGTGTGAAGACGATTGTTACCACTGAGACTATCAAACGCATCGCCGATGCCAACAATGTGAAGTGCTACGATTGTTTCACAGGCTTTAAGTGGATCGCCAATGTCATGCGCGAGCTTGAAGGCACTATGCGCTATCTTGGAGGTGGCGAAGAGAGCTACGGATTCCTTGCTGAAACTTTCGTGCGCGATAAGGATTCAATCTCTGCAAACTCCCTCATCTGTGAGTGTGCGGCTTGGGCTGCCGATCAGGGCTTGAACCTCTATGAAGTGCTTGTTGACATCTACATGAAGTATGGCTTCTCCCGCGAGCGTGGCGTGAGCGTGGTTCGTCCCGGAAAGAGCGGTGCTGAGGAGATTGTGGCAATGATGAAGAACTTCCGCGAGAATCCTCCCAAGTCTCTTGGTGGATCGCCTCTTACCTGCATCAAGGATTATGCCGACCTCAACTGCAAGGATTTGAAAGATGGAAGCGTGGTGAAGATGGATTTCCCCACCACAAGCAACGTGCTTCAGTTCTTCACAGAAAACGGCGACAAGGTGTCTATCCGTCCTTCAGGAACAGAGCCTAAGATTAAGTTCTATGTAGAGGTGCGTGAAGATCTTAAGAACAAGGATGATTATGAGGCTACTGTGGCTAAGGCTGAGGAGCACATCAATCAGATTCTTGCCGACCTTGGCGTGAAATAAGTAATATTTCGATATCCCCGTATTTAAATTTCCAATTTTAACAAGGAGATTTAAAACAGAGATACGATGAAATTTGTTAGTAAGGAAAACGTAGGTTTCTGCGTTTTCCTTATTTTTTATAATTAGCCTCCTTTATTGTGCGGTTCGACCCCCCGACTTCATGCAGAAATTCCATCAACATATCCTCATTCTTATAGCCATCTTTATCATCTTGTCGATGGGAGGTGAAGGAAAGTGCTATGCCCAGATGCCGATAAAATATAATATGTCGCATCAGCTTCCTCCCGACTCAGCAGATTTAGAGTATTACGGTAGGAAGCACTTCTGGCGTGCATCTGCCGAGGTGGTAGGGTTCAATATCGGTCTTTGGGCCTTTGACCGCTATGTTCAGCATGGTGATTGGTCATACATTTCCTGGAATAGTATAAAGGAGAATTTCAAACATGGATTCATCTGGGATAACGACAAGCTCGGCACCAATACCTTCCTTCATCCTTATAATGGTAATCTTTATTTTAATGCAGCGAGGGCCAATGGTTTTAACTTCTGGCAATCTGAGCTCTTCGCCATAGGAGGAAGCGCCATGTGGGAACTATTTATGGAATGCGAATACCCATCCACCAACGATGTTATTGCGACTCCGGTGGGAGGAGCAGCGATAGGGGAGCCCTTATTCCGTGCTTCGGATGCCGTGCTTGATGACCGTGCCACAGGTTGGAACCGATTTGGCCGTGAGGCAGCCGCGTTCATATTATCTCCGTTAAGGGGAATCAATCGAATCGTGACAGGACAGGCATGGAGACATCGTGACACACCGGGACGTATATTCGGACGCCCAAGTTTTGCGATGCAGCTCTCCTTGGGTTTGAAGATGATGGAATTTCAAGGTCGGATGCGAAAGCCATTTTTCGGAGGATCTTTGCAGATAGATCTTGAATATGGTGATCGTTTTGAGGCAAAATCCACCAAACCTTACGATTATTTTACCGTCAAGGCCGAACTTCAGGGGCTGAAATATCAGCCGATACTCAATCAACTCCAGATTAAGGGGCGTCTGCTTTCACGGGAGGTGCTCGACCATAAGAATTCAAGTGGAAGTATCGGTCTGTATCAGCATTTCGATTTCTATGATTCCGACACTATCAATACGCTTGGGAACAAAGTGCCTTATAAATTGGGAATCCCCGCTTCTCTTGGTGCCGGGTTTCTATTCAGGGATGTTCAGCGCCGACGCTATATTTTCGATGGTTATGTCCATGCAAATGCCATTCTGCTTGGAGGAATCCTGAGCGATCATTACTGGACCGATGAGCGCAACTACAACTGGGGACAGGGTTTTTCTATAAAGGCAGGGGCAAACATTACATGGGATCATCGAAAGGCTTCTGTCTCGGTGATGAATGAATACTATCGACTATGGACTTGGAAGGGCTATAAACAGGGAACAGTGTTGGAGGATGAGGATTACCACACCTTGAATGTTATGGGCGACAAATCGGTGGCCTATTTCAATGTCACGGAAGTCAGGTTCGATTATCAGTTGTGGAAACATCTTTATGGAACCTTGATTTTTAAAAGTCAGGTCAGAAGCACTCATTACCGCGACTTCCAGAATGTGAAAAGCTCCACGATGGATCTTCGCCTTATGTGTACCTATAAGTTCTAAAAAAAAGTGCATTATCAAAAAAATATCGAAAAATAATGTTAATCATTGGGAAAAAGAATGATTATAAGTAAATTTTTTGTTAATTTTGCTGATAAAGTCGTAAAAGGCGGTTCCAGTCGTGTGGCGCCCGGTTATTTGCTCCTCATCAAAGGGCTCCACGACTTCCGAAATTAAAAAAATACTCATAAGTAGCGCGTCAAAGACCTCATATATTTGAGTGCCGCTTATATAATACTACTGTATCGATAATAGATAGCTAAGAAATGAAAAAGATTGTATTGGGAATCTCATTGGCGGCGCTCGCTGTCGGAGGTTGCACTAAGGAAAAACACGTAGGGGAACCGGAGATGGAAAGGAAATTTCAGGGAGACTGGAACGCCGAGTATTTCGTCGATAATGAAGATATGAGAATGAGGGTGACGGAGAAGATGACTTTCGACACGCTCAGCCATACTTATCGAATCGAACAGGTTCAGAAGATCATCTACCCCGTAAATATTCTATACTCCGAAATCGAGTATGAGGGAACATGGACTGCCGACAATGAACGCCTTTACGGAAAGATTGATCAGGCATCTGTCAAAAATGAGTTGAATCCCAATATTCGTGATGAGAAGCAGTTCAAGGTGTATCAGGATTTCGTGAATAAATTAGCCGATATCGACCTTTCGAAGGATGCTTTCATGATTCGTGTGCTCGAACCCGATAGAATACATCTTATAGATCTCGACAGAAACGTAACCCATGACCTTACCCGTCCTCCTGTTCAGGCAGAAGTTGCTGTAGTTGAGAAAACTGATTCAGTCGCCACGGATTCCGTGAAGTAGTATTGTGCAGTTTCTCTCCTTCACTCCCCTAAAAAAATAAAATCGAATATACCATATAAATAGGAAAAACTAATTTCGAGGAGATATGATTCTTTCTATGACCGGCTTTGGCCGCGGATGCGCTTCCTCTCTCTCTAAAAAGATTACTGTTGAGATCAAGAGTCTCAACAGCAAGCAATTTGATTTCTCCATGCGTGTTCCCTCATTTTTCAGGGAACTTGAAGTCGAGACCCGCAATCTTCTTGCGGCCGAGATTGAGCGAGGAAAAGTGGATGTCACGGTGAGTGTGGAAAATATCGCCACTGAAACTTCGGCGTCGATCAATATCCCGGTGCTGGCGGCCTATAAGGGGGAGTTGGAGAAGATGAGCCGTGAATTGGGTATTCCGGAGCCGGCTGATTGGTATCAAGTCCTGATGCGTCTTCCTGATGCCTTGAAGGTCGAGGTTGGGAAGATGGATAGTGATGATGCTGAGGCATTCGCGGCTGCCAGAGATGAGGCGGTTGCCGCTCTTATCGCTTTCCGGAAGCAGGAGGGAGAAAAACTGTATGCATTCTTCCTTGAGAAAATAGTGAATATTCGCCGGTTGCTGAAGGAAGTGGAGCCTTTCGAGGAATCACGTGTCCCGAAGATTAAGGCACGTCTTGAGGAACAGCTTGCCCGTCTATCCTCGATTGAATATGATAAGGGACGTCTTGAGCAGGAACTTATTTTCTATATCGAGAAACTGGATGTCAGTGAGGAGAAACTGCGTCTGAATGCTCATCTGGATTATTTTATCCAGACCCTCGACGGTGAGGAGAAGGGTAAAGGTCAAGGACAGGGTAAAAAGCTCGGTTTCATCGCTCAGGAAATGGGACGCGAGATCAACACACTCGGTTCTAAATCAAATCAGGCGGAGATGCAGAAGATTGTGGTCCGAATGAAAGATGAACTCGAACAGATTAAGGAACAGGTGCTAAACGTATTATGAAAGAAGGGAAAATCATCATCCTCTCAGCTCCTTCAGGGAGTGGAAAGTCTTCTATTATCCGTCGGCTGATGGAGATTGCAGATCTCTGCCTCGGATTCTCTGTATCCGCTACAAGCCGCAAGCCAAGAGGCGATGAACGCGATGGAGTGGAATATTATTTTCTCTCTGAGAAAGAGTTCAAGGAACGCGCCGAGAGGGGAGAGTTTGTGGAATGGGAGGAGGTTTATCCCGGAACTTGCTATGGTACTCTGCTTTCGGAGGTGACTCGCGTCACTCATGCAGGCCGCAACCTTATAATGGATGTGGATGTGAAGGGAGCCTTGAATATAAAGGAGTTTTTCGGTGAGAAAGCTCTTGCGCTTTTCATCATGCCTCCATCGAAAGAGGAACTGGAAAAACGTCTTCGATCTCGTTCCACAGATTCAGAGGATTCTATTCTCAAACGTCTTGCAAAAGCGGATTTTGAAATGGGATTTGCCCCGAAATTTGATGATGTCGTGGTGAATGATAATCTTGAAGCGGCCGTGAATAAGACTGCTTCATTGATTCGTGGATTTTCCGGAATTGAAGAGGATAAGGCTGAATGAGAATAGCTGTTTTCGGAGGTAGTTTCAATCCTGTCCATACAGGTCATGCTATTATCGCATCCTCTGTGGCAGCTTTGCCGGAGATAGATGAAGTTTGGATGATGGTATCGCCGCAGAATCCTTTGAAGGTGGATAAGAAGTTGATGCCGGAAGAGGAGCGGCTGCGACTCGTGCAGCTTGTGGCCGGTGAATGTCAGCATGTGAAGGCTTCCGATTTCGAATTCTCCCTACCGCGACCCTCATTCACTTATAACACTCTCTGTCGTCTCCGTGAACGTTTCCCGCAACATGATTTTTCCATTCTGATCGGTTCTGACAATTGGCGTGTGTTTAATCATTGGCGTGATGCCGATAGGATTATCTCCGAATTCGGTGTTATTATATATCAGAGACCCGATGTCGTGGTCGAGCCTCCCTTTCCGAATGGTGTAACTCTTCTGGAGGGTTTGCCTATGATGATGATTTCATCTACTTATGTGAGGGAGCTGATGGCCGCCGGGCGCGATTTCCGCTTCCTGGTGCCTGATGTAGTGTATAAAGAATTGAAAGATGGAAGAAAATATGATTAAAAGCCGATTGATGGAGGTCACTTCTGATTCGGCAAGGTTTTGCTCTTTGATGGAGCAGACCAATGATTACACCAAACTTGAGTTCGTAAATGAAGCTCTTGCGCTTCTACCGCGCCTATATATCGACTTCTCGGATCCTACTCTCGATTTGGGAGAGAATGAGGAATATTTTTCCACTTATGTGGATGAGGATTATTACGAAAGCATCCGTCGTAAAATTGAGATGCTTTTAGGTGAACATGATGTATTCCTTGAGACTTTCGAAGAGGATATGAAATACAGCGACACTCCTGTGGCTGCTTCGATATCGGAATCTCTTGCTGATATTTTCCAGACATTGTATAATTTCATTTCCATTGTGAAGGAGACAGAAGGGGATAGCCTCGAAGGAGCTTATATGGAATGCCGGGAGAACTTCGCTGCATATTGGTCGCAGACTCTGTGCAATGTGATGAGGGCTCTGAATCATTTGAGATATAATGTGAATTTAGACGATTGAATATAGAGTCCGATAATCAGGATTAATCAATATTCCCCAAGATTAATGGGAATAGACAAGATTAATAGGGATAAATTCAAAAAAACTTGATAAAAATAAGATGCCAAAAGCCGGAGCGTTTGGCATCTTGTTTTTTAGATGGCAAGTAAGGATTTTCAGTTAGAATGGTAGAGAATCGCTGTCATTATCGGCGAAGGGATTAGTCGGGTCGTACTCCTCTTCTTCCTTATCACTCTTGAAGAAGTTACATGCGGTTTTAATGCGCGACTTTAACCGTTCCTGCGGGTCAGCAATGCTCTTCAATACTTCTGCTTCCTCGTCTATATGAGTTGAGATGGCTTTGTCGAAGCGGTTCCACATGGCTCTGGTGCCTGCATCCGACTGGGTATACGACATTGCGTTCATGTGGTTAATGTTTAGTTGTGAAGCCATTTTATCCACATCAATATTGGCGCCGATGAGGTTGATGGTCCATCCCATTTCGCGTAGCTGGGAGATGAGTTGAGCCACCTGCTTCCATGAATACTGACGTGAGGCATTCTCGAAGCCGTCGGTCATAATGGTCACGATACCCGTGGCATCTTCATGGGTGGAAGCTATCATCTTGAGTTCGGTCAGAGTCGATCCCACCGCATCAAGCAGGGGTGTCAGGCCGCTCGGTTGGTAATCATTGATGGTGATATCCTTGACATCTTGCGGATTAGCATTCTTTACAAGATAACGCGACTCCACAGGGCCCCTCGACTGGAAGGCATAGATGGAGACAAGGTGGCGCATCGAATCCGCATGTTTTTCTGCGGCAGTTCTGATGGTGTTCAGGGTTTCGTTGCAACCTCCGATAGTCTGTTTGATCATTTTCATCATTGAGCCGCTTTCATCAAGAATGATGAGATTAAAGATGGTGGATTTCATAAAGATGGTGTTTTGAAAATTTATGGTTAATGGTTAATATAATTACTCCTGTTTCAGCAAGTCGCCTGACAAAATCAATAATTGAATATATCTTTGATGGATCCTTCTTCACTTTCATCACTATCTATTGTTGGAGGTTGCGAACGGAAAGAAAAGAATTTTTTCCTTTTACGTGGTGATATATTAGATTTTTCCACAGGCATAGATGAGAAAAGTACATTATCAGTAGTAAGGGGAGAAGAGGGGAGTGAAGCGGCGGGTCTTTCCTCAAGCATTCCTGTCTGCATCGCCTTCCGTTGGAAATTACGTCGGTCATAGCTTTGTCCCGTGATAGCTTCATACACATTCTGAAGCTCCGTCATCGAGAAGGTATCGTCAAGAAGATTGAACGCAACCGGTTTTATACGTATCTGCTCGGCAAGAAATTCCTTTGCCTCCTTCACAATCTCGGCATGGTCGAATGCCATCGGGGGGAGAGCATTTTCATTCCACCATAAAGCGTTGGATGCATCATCATCTGCTTTGGTCTCAGCTTGGAGTTTACGATATTTGTCCGGCCCAACTAAGGCAATGAAAGCTACGGTGACCACACGTTCTCTTGGATCGCGGTCATAACGGCTGAACACCTTGAATTGGCGAAGATAGACTCCCGAAAGATTTGTTTCCTCCTTCAGTTCTCGACGTGCAGTATCCTCGATAGTAAGATCTATGGGTTTTCCATTCGGATCAGCCACTTTCATAAAACCTCCCGGAAGGGCCCACATCCCTTTATAGGGTTCAAGGCCACGTTCTATCAGAAGAATTTTAAGGTCTTTTCCGTCAAATCCGAATATCACGCAGTCGGCAGTAAGAGCGGCATGGGGATATTTGTAAACGTACTCCTTCCTCTCTGCATCATAATGCTTGTCATGGTAGGCGGAGTTATATGTTGCATTATCTCTCTTCATATCCTTCTTGTGTTATTCTGACGCAAAGTTATAACTTTAACATTATATTTGCAAATGTTATTGCGTGATATTTACACTATTAACATATATTAACAAATAAACGGGAATTATCCATATTTGGACAATTCGATTTTAAGTGATATTTTTGTGTAATTTTAAACGAAAATAATCTATGGCGCGAAAATATACACAGAAGTATACGCAGAAATATACTCAAAAGTATACACAGAAATATACTCAAAAATATACGCAGAAGTATACTAAAGGATATACAGAGAAATATACCATAATATGCATTGTTCTCGCCTTCTCTGCATTAATCCCATTTGCTTCATGTCATGACTCAATCAGAGAGATAGGGGATGGAGAGACTCAGGTATATGTACCGACTGCTCCCGATTATCAAGATCGCGAGATGTGGGTGAGCTATCTCAATGACTCCACTTCGCTTGGTGCAGATGTTTTCTATATCCCATCGACATGGGAATATGACTGGTACACTCCGGATGGTGCAGTGTCCCATCACGCTGATCCTTCTCTCAGCTCACATCGGGCGGATATGAAGATAGAAATTGATGGAGTAGCGGATTATATGGCGGAGGGTAACAATTTCTATTCACCCTTCTATCGCCACATAACCCTCGACTCTTGGGCCACTCTTAATAAAGACACGATCAACCGTCGTTACAATGATGTTGCATTTGTCGATGTCAAGAATGCCTTCGACCATTTTATTTCAGAGTTTAACGATAATCGGCCATTCATTCTTGCCGGGTTCAGTCAGGGCGGCAAATCGGTGGTGGAGTTATTGAAGACAATGGACGCTTCGGTAAGGGAACGAATGGTGGCAGCATATGTATTAGGATATAAAGTCACTCCGGAGGATGTGGCCGAGCATCCTTATATCCTTGCTGCCCGTGATTCTATAGATACGGGAGTGGTGATATGTTATAATTCTGTGTCAGATGTGAAATATATAAAACCTATTGTCGCCGCCCCGAATGCAATGGGTATGAACCCGGTGAATTGGCGCACCGATAATCTCCCGGCCATTCTTAACGATACAATAACCGTCACCCTTGATCCGGCTACAAAAGTCCTGGTAGTTGAAGGCTACGACGGAAGTTCGCTTCCCAACATCCTTGACATCCTCAACGTCGGAGACTATCATGGAGTCGAACCATGGTTGTATTCCGAATGCCTCCGACGTAATTTTCGTCAACGCATAAAAGCATTCCGCTTCTCCCATTAATCGTGATGTGCATGAAAAATCCTCCTTATGCCTATCGCGAGTCACATTAAGTAAGCATTAATCATAATCCTGTTTTTAGCAATGCTTGTAGAAAATTAAAACTCATGCCCTCCCTCTCAGAATAATTTACTATCTTTGTTCCCGAACTGAAAATCATTTCAGCACAGCCTCGGATAAAAGTTTATGTTTCGTTGTACAAAAGGGCAATGAAATATAAATAAGGAGGTAATATTTAATTATTAAAAAAAGAAAGCGATAATGAAACAGATAGATAAATTATTGAATTGGCTCGACTCAGCCACTTGCAATTTCATGGCTGTCGATACTATCCGCAAGGAACTCGAAGAGGTAGGTTTCCTGGAATTGAAACAACAGGAGAAGTGGGAAATCATTCCCGGTGGAAAATACTATGTGATCAAAAATGGAAGCGCTATCTTTCCTTTCGTTGTGGGTTCTGCACCTGCAGCCGAAAGCGGCTTCAGAATAATCTCCGCCCATAGCGACTCCCCTTGCTTCAAAATCAAACCCAATGCCGAAATTTACGGCGATGGTGGTGTCGTGAGCCTGAACGTAGAGAAATATGGCGGCGGCATACTATATACCTGGTTTGATCGTCCTCTATCGATATCGGGACGTGTGTTGGTGAAGGGCGACGATGCTCTTCATCCCCGCACATTACTCGTAGACCTTCGAAAGCCTGTTTGCACAATCCCACATCTCGCCATCCACTTCAACCGCACGGTAAACGATGGCAATAAACTCTCCGTTCAGAAAGATATGAAACCGGTGATCGGCTATTTCTCTGCCGATGAGATTGCCGAGGCAAAGGAAAACGGCGGATTTGTGAAGATGATTGTGGCACGCGCCCTAAACATATCATCATGCGATATCATAGATTATGAGCTTAACCTATATCCCTTTGAAAAAGCATCAAAAGTAGGTGTCAATGAAGAATACTTCCAGTCTGCGCGTATCGACGATCTCTCGATGGCATTCGCCGGACTTGAAGCGCTGCTTTGCGAATGCGACCGTGAGGCCGAAGCGACACGAGTGCTCGCAATCTTCGACAATGAAGAGACCGGAAGCGGCACCAAACAGGGGGCAGCTTCACCCGTGCTACGCGATATAATGGAGCGAATCTGTATGCTTCAGACCGGAGACAAGGAGGATATATATCGTGCCATTGCCGCCTCCTTCATGATTTCCGCCGATGATGCACATGCATGGCATCCCAATTACAACGAGAAATATGACCCTACAAATCATCCCGTCATAGGAGGAGGTCCCGTGGTCAAGATTAATGCCAACTGTAAATATATGACCGATGGAGTAGGGGCAGCAGTGTTCCGCACCCTATGCCAGGAAGCAGGTGTGAATTGCCAATACTTCGTCAACCATTCCGATGTAGCCGGAGGCTCCACATTGGGGAATATCTCCTCATCGCAATTCGATATGCAGGGGGTCGACATGGGCAACGCTATCTGGGCCATGCACTCGGCAAGGGAGACGGCAGGCGTCTCCGATCAACTCGATGCGATTGCCGTTTTCCGCAAGTTTTTTGAGGGGAGATAAGACAATTAACATCCTAAATACTTAAAAAAAGCAAATTAATGGCGCTTATTGCCGTTTGTTCAGCTATTTTTAGTAAATTTGCATTTTGAATGGGACGGAGGGCTTCCTCCGCTCCATTAAATTATGAAAAATAACTAACAAATATCCAAGATAACTAAGCAATGAAAGTAGATTATGCAAAGATCGACGACGTGAACGGTATCGTTACCATCACGCTCGAAGAGAACGACTACGCTGACAAGGTTAAGAAAGAACTCAAAGAGATTGGCAAGAAGCATGCCGAGCCGGGTTTCCGTGCCGGTAAAGTGCCTGCCGGTATCATCAACAAGAAATATGGTAAGTCGGTTAAATACGATGTTATCAACAAGGAGGTCGGAAACGCTCTCTACGAATATATCAAAAATGAAAAACTTCACGTGCTTGGTAACCCCATCCCGCAGCAGGGTGCTGAGTTCGATATCGATGCAAAGGATTTTGAGCTTAAGTTCAAAGTCGGTATCGCTCCTGAAATCGACACTCATGTAAACAAGGACCTTCACGTTCCCTACTATAACATCAAGGTCACTGACGAGATGGTAGAGGCTCAGGACAAGCAGTTCCGTCGTCGTTTCGGCAAGCAGGAGCCGGGCGACACAGTAGACGCTACTGCACTTGTAAAGGGTGTTATCACCGAGCTTAACGAGGATGGCTCCGTGAAGGAGGGTGGCATCGTCGTTGAGAACGGCATCGTTGCTCCTGAATATTTCAAGAACGACGACCAGAAGAAGATATTCGAAGGTAAGAAAGTAGGCGATGTATTCACTTTCAATCCTGCTGCAACTTGCGACTCCAACCCTGCAGAGCTCAGCTCTATGCTCAATGTAAGCAAGGAGGATGCCGAGAACCATAAGGGCGACTTCCAGTTCGATATAAAGGAGATTATCGTTCTCAAGCCCGCTGAATATAACGAGGAGTTCTTCAAATCTGTCTTTGGCCGCGACGATATCAAGACCGAGGAGGAATACAAGAACGCCGTTAAGGAGCTTATCGAAGGTGCACTCGCCAACGATTCCAACTTCCGTTTCTCTATGGATGCTAAAAAGGCTATCATGGATGCAATCGGAAACATCGAACTTCCCGACGAGGTGCTAAAGGCTTTCCTTATGGAGCAGAACGAGACCCTCAACGCCGAGAACATTGATGAGGAGTATAATCGCGCTCGCCCCGAAATCGTTTGGGAGCTTGTGAAAGAGGCCATCGCCGGCCAGCTCGAAGTGAAGGTGACTGAAGAGGATGCCCTCAACACAGCTCGCCTCATCGCTCGTCAGCAGCTCGCTCAGTATGGCATGATGAATGTTCCCGAAGAATCCCTCGACCGCTACGCTCACGAGATTCTCAAGGACAAGAAAGCTGCTCAGCAGATCTACAACCAGACAGGCGACCTCAAGCTCTTCGACGCTATCCGCGACAATGTCACCACTGACGACAAGGAAGTGACTGTAGAGGAGTTTAACGACCTCTTCCGCAACGAAAACGAGGCTGAGTAAGTACCGTAATTCAATATCTGTGCCATAATACTTTTGGCATGATAATTGTTATATGTAAGTGGGCCGTCTATCCGAAATGGATGACAGGCTCACTTACACGTATTAAAATAGACACTTAAAAAATGCAGAACAACGATTTTAGAAACTTTGCCGTCAATCATCTCGGCATGAGCTCAAATACTCTCGACTCTTATGCCAGATATATAGATAAGAAGGCAGGAGCCATGGTCACTGCTCCCCATGCCGATTATATGAACCCATATATTCTTGAGGAGCGTCAGCTTAATGTGACTCAGATGGATGTGTTCTCACGTCTGATGATGGATCGTATCATCTTCCTCGGTACTCAGGTCACCGACCAGAGCTCAAATATCATCGAGGCCCAGATGCTCTATCTTGATTCCGTGGATCCGGAGAAGGATATTTCGCTTTACATCAACTCTCCCGGCGGATCGGTTTATGCCGGCCTCGGTATCTATGATACAATGCAGTATATCAGCAGCGACGTCTCCACTATCTGTACCGGTATGGCTGCTTCGATGGCTGCCGTGCTCCTCGTGGCAGGTGAGAAGGGTAAACGCTTCGCGCTTCCTCATTCCCGCGTGATGATTCATCAGCCGATGGGTGGAATCCAGGGTCAGGCTTCCGATATCGAGATCACAGCCCGTGAGATTCTTCGTCTGAAGGAGGAACTTTATAAAATCATCTCCTCACATTCCGGTCAGCCGTTTGAAAAGGTGGAGGCCGACTCCGACCGCGACTACTGGATGATTGCCGCCGAGGCTAAGGAATACGGCATGATCGACAACATTTTGGAGAACAGAAACAAGAAGAATTAAAGATAATGGCACAAAGCAAGCAGACGCTGGTATGCTCGATGTGTGGAAACGTCGACTCGGCCTCCACCCCCGTGGTGAAGGTGTTCGAGGGATTGAACCTCTGCACAGACTGCATCGGCTTCATTGACGAGACCCGCGACACGCAGCTAAAGATGCGGAAGGCGGCAGGCAAGAAGAAGGGGGCCGGAAAGCAGGCGAGTATCCCGAAACCGAAGGAAATCCATGATTTCCTGAATCAATATATCATAGGGCAGGAAGAGGCGAAGAAATATCTTTCGGTGGCTGTCTATAACCATTATAAGCGCATCAACGATCAGCAAAGCGACGATGATGTGGATATCGAGAAATCGAATATCATTCTCGTCGGTCCCACAGGAACCGGCAAGACTCTTCTTGCCAAAACAATCGCACGGCTTTTGGATGTGCCCTTCACCATCGTCGATGCAACCGTGCTGACAGAAGCCGGTTATGTGGGTGAGGATATCGAATCCCTTCTCACCCGTCTGCTCCAGGCTTGCGACTATGATGTGGAACGCGCCCAGAAAGGTATAGTCTTCATCGATGAAATTGATAAGATTGCCCGTAAGAGCGACAATCCTTCCATCACCCGCGATGTCAGCGGAGAGGGAGTGCAGCAAGGTCTGCTCAAGCTCCTTGAGGGAAGCACGGTGCTTGTGCCCCCCAACGGCGGCCGCAAGCATCCGGAGCAGAAGTTGATACCCGTGGATACAAAGAATATCCTCTTTATCTGCGGAGGTGCCTTCGACGGAATAGAGCGTAAGATTGCATCGCGTCTCAACACCCACGTGGTTGGTTTCGGCCACGACGGAAAGGAGATGAAGAAGCAGCGTGAGAATCTCATGAAATATGTGATGCCGCAGGATCTGAAGAGCTTCGGTCTTATTCCGGAAATCATCGGTCGTCTCCCGGTTCTGACAAGCCTTGAGCCTCTCGACAAGGAGGCTCTGCTGAGGATTCTCACCGAGCCTAAGAATGCAATCACCCGTCAGTACAAGAAACTTTTTGCTCTCGATGGTGTGAAACTCGAATTTGATGAGTCTGCCCTTAATCTTATCGCAGACAAGGCGATTGAGTATAAACTCGGTGCCCGCGGACTTCGTTCCATTGTGGAGACCATTATGGTCGATGCCATGTATGAGATGCCCTCCAATCCGGAAAAGAAGTTTGTGGTCGATGCAGAATATGTGAGCCGTCAGCTTGAGAAGGCTCATTTTGAGAAAACTAAGATTGAGGAATAAATAGATTCTCCTCAAAATGCATCATCTCATGGAGACTTCTCCATGCATTAGGATATGAATTTTTGATTTCAGGAGGCGGAAGCAGGAGTGAGACTCTCCTGCCTCCGCCTTTTTCATATTGAAAGAGTTATCAATCATACGGCAACATTATGAAAATAGTTAAAAATTTTTTCAATAGTCTGTTGATAATTTAAAGAAAAAAACTTAACTTTGTATATGTCTCTCCTCAGGGGACACCGACTTCCGGCCTCAAGGAAACGGCTTCCTCAGCGGCGGACCAAAGTTTTTAGATAATCTAATCCCATATGAACACCGCAAAAGATATCCATGAAGCATTAAAGATACATTTCGGCTTTGACCAATTCAAAGGGGAGCAGGAGAAGATCATCCGAACACTGATGGAAGGAAACGATGTGTTTGTTCTTATGCCCACCGGAGGCGGAAAGTCTCTATGCTATCAGCTCCCGGCATTGATGTCGAAGGGGACCGCAATAGTGATTTCCCCACTGATTGCCCTGATGAAGAATCAGGTGGATGCCCTGCGCCATTACAGCGACCGTGACGGTATCGCTCATTTTCTTAATTCCTCCCTCACCCGAAAGGAGGCTGAGGCGGTGAAAAAGGATGTGAGGAATGGAATAACCAAACTCCTCTATGTCGCTCCCGAATCGCTCTCCAAATGGGAGAATGTGACTTTTCTAAAATCAATCGACATATCTTTTTTTGCTATCGACGAGGCACATTGCATTTCGGAATGGGGGCATGATTTCCGTCCTGAATACAGACGCATACGTCCCATGATTGCAGAGATAGGGGAGTATCCGGTAATTGCTCTCACTGCTACTGCCACGCCCAAGGTGCAGCATGATATTCAGAAAAATCTTGGCATCCTGAATGCCAAGGTGTTCAAGTCGAGCTTCAACCGTCCGAACCTTTATTACGAAGTACGCACCAAGACAAAGGATGTCGACCGCGATGTGATCCGCTATATAAAATCAAATGCCGGACAATCCGGAATAATCTACTGTCTGAGCCGAAAGAAGGTTGAGGAGCTGGCTGAGACCCTTAAAATCAACGGTATCTCCTCCCTTCCTTACCATGCCGGGATGGATCCGGCCACCCGATCCGAAAATCAGGATGCCTTCCTTCATGAGAAGGTCGATATAATTGTAGCCACGATTGCCTTCGGTATGGGTATCGACAAGCCGGATGTCAGATTTGTGATTCATTATGATATACCCAAGAGTCTTGAAGGATATTATCAGGAGACGGGACGCGCCGGCCGCGATGGAGAGGGAGGCCGATGCATCACTTTCTACTCCACAAAAGATCTCCAGAAACTCGACAAGCTGATGCAGAGCAAGACAAGCACCGAGCAGGAAATCTGTAGGCAACTCCTGATAGAGACGGCCGGATACGCAGAGTCATCGGTATGCCGTCGCCGGATTCTACTCCATTATTTCGGTGAGGAATACACGGAGGAGAACTGCGGTTGCTGCGACAATTGCCTGCATCCCAAGAAGCAGATAGAGGCCGGCGAGGAGCTTGCTATGGCGCTTGAGCTTATACGCGATTCAGGGGAACGCTACCGTCAGGAATATATGGCAAATCTTCTTATCGGGCGCGCTACTGATGAAATCCGGGCAAACGGAGATGATCAATATGAGCTATTCGGGGCTCTTAAGCATTATGAGGAGAAGCTTTGTCTTGCTCTTCTGCGGCAGGCAGTCATAGCGGATTATCTTGAACGAGACCTTGAGACCTACGGTATTCTTAAATTGACCGATGCCGGCAGAGCATTCATCGAAAATCCGACCTCCTTCAAGATTGTCGAGGACCGCGACTATACAGAAATAGATGCCGAGCCTCAGGTGCGGACAGGATCAGCTTCCGTGACCGACCCGCAACTATATGCCATGCTAAAGGATCTCAGAAAGCAGCGTGCACGTAAGCTTAATCTCCCTCCTTACGTCATTTTCACCGATCCCTCACTTGAAGCGATGGCCACCACCTATCCCATAAATGAAGAGGAGCTTCTTTCGATTCCGGGAGTGGGGCAGGGTAAGGCAAAAAGATATGGAAAGGAATTCATCGACCTTATAAAGATTCATGTCGAGGAGAACGATATAGTCCGACCGGCCGATATTCGAGTCAGAGCCGTTCCTAAGAAAAATAATCTGAAGATTGCCATAATCCAGGCAATCGACCGTAAAATCGACCTTGAAGAGCTTGCCGAGGGGAAAGGGCTTGAATTCTCCGAGCTTATCGATGAGCTTGACTCCATTGTGGAATCGGGAACAAAACTCGATATCGACTATTATCTGGAGGATGTGGCCGACGATGAGCTTATAGAAGATTTCATGGAATTCTTCCGTGAGCAGGAAGAGGATGATATCGAAGAGGCTTTTCAGGAGCTTGGCGAAGAGGCCGACGAAGAGATCATACGCCTTGTGAGAATAAAGTTCCTTTCCGAAATGGGTAACTGATTTCTTAAGTAAGTTTTGACCATATCCGGATGTGATTTGGGAAAACCAGAATATAAAGAAAAATCAACAGGATTCCGTTGAAAGGCAATTTTAACGGAATCCTTTCGTTTATTAAGATAGTGAAACGAAAATAAGCCGTTTCTACCGATAGGAAACGAATAGAAGAAATATGAAAACAAAGATGATCGTCGGCATGGGACTCTCGGCTTGCGCCCTGGCTCTCACCGCTAAAGAGGCTGTGATTATGACAGTCAACGGGTCGGACGTTCCGAAATCGGAGTTCGAATACCTCTACAACAAGAATAGCCAGCAACAGCTGGCCCCTCAGCCTATTGAAGACTATGTGGAGCTCTTCAAGCTCTATAAACTCAAGGTGGCCGACGCCCGAGCCGCGGGCCTCGACACTACAGCAGCATTCCGCAAGGAGATGGAGCAGTATAGACATGACCTCGCTGCCCCTTATCTTGCCGACTCCACCTATATCTACCAGCTTCTCGATGAAGCGGCCGAGCGCGCTAAAGAGGAAGTAGAGGCTCGCCATATCATGCTTTTCAAAACTCGCGATGCAGCTCAGAACGCTGTGTTGAAGAATCGTGCTGACAGCCTGTTGAAGGTGTTGAAATCCGGTGGTGATTTTGAAAAACTCGCAGCTGAATATTCCGGCGACCGAGGAAGCAACACGAAAGGGGGACGCATGGGTTATATCACCTCTCTTCAGTATCCCTACGCTTTCGAAACCGCAGCCTACTCCCTTTCCGAAGATGAAATATCGGATGTGGTTGAATCTCCTATGGGTTATCATATCCTTAAAGGCGGAAAGCATCGCCCCGCCAGCGGAGAGGTGCTTGCCTCCCATATCCTTATAATGACGCAAGGGGACGCATCCAAAGAGGAATCAGCCAAACATCTCATCGATAGTCTCTACAACATCGTGAAAGCTGATCCATCGAAGTTCGACGACCTTGCACGCCGTTTTTCCGACGACAAAGGTTCGGGGCGTGAAGGTGGAAAACTTCCCTGGTTCGGAGCAGGAAGAATGGTTCCGGAATTTGAGACCACAGCTTTCGCTCTTGCCGACGGCGCCATCAGCCAACCGTTCAAGACTCAGTTCGGCTACCACATCATATATCGCCATGATCATCGCACAGCCAATTCCCCTGCGGACCTGAAGCCTCGATTTCTGGCTATGGTCAGCTCTCCCCAGGACCCTCGTTCAAAGCAGATCCGTCGTCATCAGACAGAGACTCTTGAAAAAAAGAATAAAGGGAAATTCAACACAGCCATTGTGTCGGCTCTCGCTTCCGATGCGGCAAAGGAGGGACTTGACTCCGCATTCTATGCAAAATATGCTGCTGATACCCGCGAAGTAGCCTCAATCGGGAAGAGGAAATATCCTGTAAAGAACCTCATTAGCTACATGGGAGGCGTGAAGGTACCGGCTGCAATGGCAGCCGAGGCTGTTGAGGATTTGGCAGAGGCATATTACAACGGACAGCTTGTGGAGGCCGAAGAGGAGAACCTTCTTCTCACCAAACCTGAATACGCGAACCTTTATTGTGAATATGTAGATGGCTCACTCCTTTATGAAGTAAGCGTTCAGAAAGTCTGGGACAAGGCTGCCAAGGATGAGGCAGGACTTCAGCGCTATTTCGAGGAGCACAGGGATAAATACAATTGGACCACTCCCAGAGCGAAAGGTTATCTTTTGCAGGCATCCACTGATTCAGTGGCAGAGCTTGTTAAGAAACGCGCTGCCCATATCGGAAGAGATTCGTTAGTGAATACAATCAGGAAGGAATTTCCTCGTGAGGTCTCGATTATGAAAGTGCTTGAGCCTCGTGGCGCCAATGAGATGATCGACAATATAATGTTCGGAGGGCCGGAAGTTAAGCCCAGTTCCTCACGATACACAGTTTACTTCATGCTTGATCCCCGTGTCATCTCTGCTCCGGAGGAATTGCAGGATGTGAAAGGAGCCGTGACCAGTGATTATCAGGCTCTCCTTCAGGAAGAGTGGGAAAACGAGCTTCGTCAGAAATATCCTGTCAAGGTAAATGAGAAGGTATTAAAGAGCGTGAAACCCTTGAAAAAGAAATAAGGAGTCACGATATAAAATAGAGATGAGAAGGGGTATATCGATAGATATGCCCCTTTTCTTTTTCCTTAATCCGCTTTTTTTCGGCCGTCGTCTTAGAATATCGGAAAAAATAGTTAAATTTGCAGATTATAAAGTAAGAGGAAGAGATGAAAAGAGTATCACAGATTATCCTTGCTGTCGCTGCGCTTCAGACGGTGTCCTGTTCTTCCGGACGTCAGGAAACGGGTAGTGAGGAAGATATACTCGTAAGTGTCGGCGATTCCTCGCTTTATCTCCGTGATGTGGAGCGCCAGATACCTTTCGGGCTTGTACCCGAAGATAGCATTGAGATGTTCCGCAGCATTGTCGATAATTGGGTGGAGTCGCGCACACTCCAGGAGGTAGCCAAGGAAAATGTAGTTGACCTCGAAAGAATCGACAGGCTTGTGGAGGAATACCGCAACCGCTTGATTGTGGAGGAATATGTAAGGAAGATGGGCGATTCAGCTCCGGCCGATGTCAGTCAGGATGAGATACACGCATATTACCGTCAGTTTGGCGACAGCATGATGCTGGAGCAACCATTGGTGAAAGGAATATTCATACGCACCTCCGAGCGCGACCCTGAGCTTGACAATATCCGTAAATGGATAGCTTCCGGTTCGGCTGAGGATATAGATAACCTTGAGAAAAGAGGTCTGCGTGAGGCCACAGGATATGAATATTTCTCCGACCGTTGGGTGGAATGGGATGCAATCGGGCGTCAGATTCCTTTGCGTGTGGAGAATCCTGATTCCTTCCTCACAGACAATCCTGACATCGAGACAACCCATGCCGGTTGGGTCTATCTCCTCCATGTCACAGATTTCGTGGCATCCGGCAACCCTATGCCGGAAGATTATGCTTTGAGGCATATTTCAGAGATCCTTTCCGACAGAAGAAAAGGGGAATATCTGAAAAAGCTGAAGAGATCCATCTATAACAACGCCATAAAGCAGGGAAAACTCCGGAAAGGGAGTTATGATCTTTTCCAACCCTAAACGGAATGGATTGCTGAATGGAACGATTAAGAGTATAAACGATTCAAATATAAAGACTGAAGTGAACTTGAAAAAGATATGGGCCATTCCGGCGCTTTTCGCAGCGATTGTGGCAATGGCGGCGCCAATAAAAAAGAATGTTGTTGATGAAGTGGCGTGGATTGTTGGCGACGAACCAATTTTCCGATCCGAGATCGAGGAGCATTACGTACAGATGCGTCAGGAGGGCACTCCCATAACGGGCGACCCTTATTGCGTCATCCCGGAGCAGTTGGCTGTTGAGAAGCTCTATCTGCATCAGGCTAAACTCGACACTATCGAGGCGGGAGAAGGTCAGGTGCAGAATGAAGCGGAGGCACGTATGCAGATGTTTGTCAATAATCTTGGTTCGAAGGAGAAGGTGGAGCAATATTTCAATAAGCCCTACACCGCACTCCGCGAACAGATGGTCGACATGATACGCAATCAATATGTCATAAGTATGGTGCAGAATCAGCTGACAAAGGGAGTTAAGGCCACTCCGAATGAGGTCAGGAGATACTATTCCTCCCTTCCGGCCGATTCCATCCCCTACGTTCCCCTGCAGGTGGAGGCCCAGATCATCAAGATCAACCCCGTGATTCCTCAGCAGGAGATTGACGATGTGAAGGCACGTCTGCGTGATTACGCCGACCGTGTGAATAAAGGGGAGGTGCCTTTCTCCACCCTCGCTATCCTTTACTCTGAAGATGGTTCCGCTCCCATGGGTGGGGAACTCGGTTTTGCAGGTCGTTCACGTTATGTGCCGGAGTTTGCCAATGTAGCCTTTAACCTTAACGACCCCAACAAGGTGTCGAGAATAGTTGAGACCGAATATGGCTATCATATCATACAGCTCATCGAGAAGCGTGGAGACCAGGCTAACTTCCGTCATATCCTTCTCACTCCGAAGGTAAGCCAGAAAGACCTTGAGACGGCCCGTGTGCGCCTCGATTCCCTCCGCAAGGAGATTCTCGCAGACAAGTATTCTTTTGAAGAGGCTGCTCTTTACGTCTCTCAAGACAAGGATACCAAGAACAATAAGGGAGTGATGATGAATCCGCAGACAGGCAGCTCGCGTTTCGAGATGTCGCAGCTTCCTCCTGAAATCGCACGTCGTGTGGAAACAATGGAGCCGGGAGAACTCTCGGAGGCATTCGTGATGAAGGATGCCACAAAGAACAAGGATGTGGTGGTGCTCGTGAAGCTGACATCAAGAATACCGGGACACAAGGCCACACTTGCCGACGACTTCAACATGATGAAGCAGATGTATGAAGCCAACCATAAGAACGAGATTCTCAAGGAATGGGTGGAGAATAAGATAAAATCCACCTACGTGAAGATCGGGGAAGGCTGGGATGCCTGTGAATTCACCTACGACGGTTGGGTGAAATAGGATAGTAATCTTACGACATGTTTAGGAAAACACCGAAGATAATATTGACATTCCTGGCAATAATATTATTGTCAGGAATGTATTCCATTGTGAGTGCGCAGCAACAGCAGAAGAGCGCGCAGAAAAAAGAGACTTTCACACGCCCGGAGCCTACTAAAACGCTGCAACCGACCATACCTAAGGAGAACCGATATCAGGACGACAAGGTCTTTCTTGAAAATGCCGATTCATTATATCGTCCGCCTCATGATATGGAGGAGCGACAGATTGTGAAAGGATCCGTGCAATTCCGGCAGGGTGGCATGTATATGTTCTGCGATTCTGCATATTATTGGCCTGAACGCAATTCAATGGATGCGTTCGGTCATGTCCTCATGAAGCAGGGCGACACGCTGTTTGTATATTCCGACAAGCTCTATTACGACGGTATGAACCGCCATGCCATCCTTGTTAGCGGCCCCACGCAAAAAGAGGTGGTGATGAAAAACCGATCTGTCACTCTCACCACAGACAGTCTCGACTATGATGTGATTCAGGATCTCGGATGGTACAGCGTCGGCGGAAAACTTGTTGACGGGGTCAATACCCTCACATCTCAGTATGGCCAATATTCCCCTACGACAAAGATTGCCGATTTCCGCACTGATGTCCTCCTTGTCAACAATAAAGATGGATACCGGCTCACCACCGAGGAAT
The DNA here is from genome assembly GCA_014801985.1 of Bacteroides sp. Taxonomy (GTDB): domain Bacteria; phylum Bacteroidota; class Bacteroidia; order Bacteroidales; family Muribaculaceae; genus Lepagella. The sequence continues at coordinate 20,082 of JAAVDD010000006.1, read as the reverse complement.
TAAGATACAACACTCAGACCAATATCGCGGATATAAACACCGAGACCCTGATCGAGGGAGAGAATGATACCATCATCACGACGCAGGGATGGTATGACACCAAGACCGATAACGCCACCCTGACTGCAAGGTCGACAATCCTTCATCGGGATTCGGCCGGAAATGTCATCACACTCGAAGGGGATTCACTTATATATGATAAGCTGGCTCATCTCAGTGAGGCATATATGTTCCGCAATGTCAACAAACGAGCCCGGCCGATGGTGTTGACCGATACGGCGCGTAAAATGCAGCTCGTCGGAGGTTTCGGAATGTATAACGATCTTCTGCAGGAGGCGATGGCCACTGATTATCCCCTGCTGATAGAGTATTCACGCCCCGACACGCTCTTCCTTCGCGCAGACACCATCCTGACGTTCCAGCGCACAGAGAAGGTCTGGCCAGATTCGTTGGCCCATAACTGGTCAAAGGAGACCAGAGATCGTTTGCATTCATATAATTCGCTTGAAGAGATGGTGGATATAATGACGGAAACCCTCATGCTGCTACCATCCTACGTGCTTGCCCCCGGTAATGCAGTCAAGCTCCTGGGGATGGATGATATCGTGGTGTTCCCGCCTGCAGGCAACTCCTCTCCGCAGCCTCCCGTCGGGGAGACACCCCCTCTGCCTGAACCTGAGGCAGTGGTGATCGACGAAAGTATGATCATCAGGCCCGACTCGATATTTGATGGCGATGGCCGGGAGGGGCTGCCTGAACTGCCTGATTCCTTGCCTGTCCCCGATTCCATTCCTCCAGTCGATTCCATTCCTCCGGTCGATTCCATACCTCCGACCGAAGAGGAACTTCTTGCGCGGGAGGAACGCCTTAAGGCTATTGCAGATTCCATAGAGAGGATGCGTCCTAAGATCGACAAGCTCGGTCGGGACTCCGCTTTCATGGTGGATCAGAATTATCATGCTGCAAAGGCTATCGGCAAGGCCCGCTTCTTCAAGAGCGACTTGCAGGGAATCGCCGATACCATCCTTTACCATCAGTATGATTCCATGCTTTATCTCCAGCGCAAGCCGGTGGTGTGGAGTGAAGAACGTCAGATATTCGGCGACACCATAAAAGTCCATTTGATAGATTCTGTGGCAGATTGGGCGCATCTCCCGGCCGGAGGAATGGTGATTGAATATATCGATGATGATTTCTATAACCAGTTGTCGGGATCGGAGATAAAGGCATATCTAAGCGACAGTCAGCTGGATCATCTTGTGGTGAGCGGTAACGTGGAGACTATCTTCCTCCCGATGGAGAATGATTCCACCTATAATAAGCTTGTCCATGCCGAGAGCAGTTTCCTCACTGTCGATATGGATCGCCAGCAGATGAAGCGTCTCAAGATGTGGCCGGAGGTGGAAGGGACTGTGAAACCTCTTTTCCTTGTAAAGAAAAATGAGGATAAGTTTCTGCAGGGTTTCAAGTGGCTTGAGATTCTTCGTCCCCGGCGTGTATGGTATGGAGAGAGCGTGAAATGGGATGATGAATTGGGGGATGTGCCCGATGAACTAATCGAATACTTCGGCACAGACTGAAAGCGAAGGGTGAAATGAAATAGGAAAGATTAGAGGAAAATGAGTGATGTAATTCGTTTGTTGCCCGATTCAGTGGCAAACCAGATAGCAGCCGGAGAGGTGATACAGCGTCCGGCCTCGGTGATTAAGGAATTGGTGGAGAATGCCGTCGATGCAGGCGCCACCGATATCCGGATTGTGGTGCGCGATGCCGGCAAGACGATGATACAGGTGATCGACAACGGTTGTGGCATGTCGGATACGGATGCGCGTATGGCTTTCGAACGCCATGCCACTTCTAAAATCCGTTCTGCCGATGATCTTTTCGCATTGACCACCATGGGTTTCCGGGGAGAGGCACTACCTTCGATATGTGCCATCTCCGAAGTGGAGATAAAGACGCGCACGTCGGAGGCGCCTATGGGAACCCGACTCCTTATCGAAGGGTCGAAGGTGATCAGGCAGGAGGCCGCCGTGTGTGAAAAGGGGACTGTATTCACCGTGAAGCGTCTCTTCTTCAATGTCCCGGCACGCCGAAAATTCCTGAAATCAGACAATGTGGAGCTCTCCAACATAATGCGAGAGTTTGAGCGTCTGGCCCTTATAAACAATAAGATTCGCATCCATATCGACACCGGCACACGCGAGATCGACCTTCGTGCCGGATCTTTGAAACAGCGGATAGCAGACATTTGGAAAAACAGCATCAATATGCAGCTTCTTCCTGTAAATGTCGATACATCATTGGTAAAGATTGAGGGATTTGTGTCGCGTCCTGAATTTGCACGAAGAAGAAATCCGTTGCAATTCTTTTTTGTCAACGGGAGACACATGCGTCATCCCTATTTCCATAAGGGAGTGCTCTCTTGTTTTGAGAATCTGATTGCCCCCGATACGCAGCCCTGCTATTTCATAAAGTTTACTGTAGACCCGCAGACAATCGACGTCAATATCCATCCCACGAAGAGCGAGATTAAATTTGAATATGAGCAGCAGATATGGCCTATACTGACAGCCACGATAAAGGCTGCATTGGGAAAATTTTCTGCTGTTCCATCGATAGATTTCGAGACAGATGCCCTTCCTGTCGTCCCACTTAAGGAAGGGGAGGTGGCGGAGGCTCCGGAACTTGAAGTGAGAGGAGACTATAATCCCTTCAAGACTGACAGCTATCGTCCTGAACGTGTGGACCGCAACTGGGAATCGCTCTACGATGGTTTCCGGCGTGAGAGCCATAAGGAGAATTCAGGCTTTTTCGGGGGGAGAGCCGGAACAGAATTTCCCTTTGCTCCACGCAAGACATTAGCCGAATCTTTTTCGGAGTCTTTTGCTCCTGTTTCTTCCGAAGCACCCTCCGAGGCCGTGGCTCCCTCCGGAACCACCCTGGAATTTGAAAAGGATCTGAAGAATGAAGTGGCTCCTCTCTGTATGCAATATGCCGACCGATATATTATATCGCCATCTCGCGACGGTCTGTTGATAATCGATCAGCATCGCGCCCATGTGCGTGTTCTTTACGACGACTATTTGAAACGTGTGGAGGGGATGAATGTGGTTTCGCAGAGCATAATGTTTCCGGAGACCATCACTCTCGATGAAAGCCAGCGGGCGGTATTGTCAGGGATGGAAGAGGAACTTCGCAAGATGGGATTTGCCCTTGAATATGAGAGCGGGGAGAGTTGGAGCATTACGGCCGTTCCCTCGATGTTGAAAAATGTGAATCCATCCGACATCATACATCGCATTCTTGATTCCGTTAGCGAAGATTCTGAAAATTACGGAAAGGAGAGTATATCCCAACGGAACATACTTGAGCGCGTGGCCTTGGTCATGGCGCGATCTTCAGCCATAAAACGGGGACAGCATCTCTCCACTATAGAGATGGAGCATCTTATGGGAAATCTTTTTGCTCTTCCCGATCCCGGTCTGACCCCCGACGGCAACCCTGTATTCTGCATCCTCGATGAGCAGAAAATAGATCGTCTTTTCGGAATTTAATTATTAGTAGTTCCTTACCTAATTTCTCATAGGTACGTATGGTGTGGAATTAATTTTGTAACAGTCTAATTCAGGAATGCAGATATGAGGCTGTGTCATAATGAAGTGACACAGCCTCATATTATAAGTTAGTCTAACCTATCAGCGATGTGATTCCTGAATCTTATCCAGCATTGCCGCATTGAATGTATCGGCGGCAAGAAGCTGATCGGTGGTGAGATGCATACGGTAGCGCCAGTAATGCTTCGGATTGGCCGGCTCATTGATCTGCTCTTCACGCGGATCATGACGACGCAAGGCGCCATCGGTGGAGAGCCAATCCTGCAACGGGAGGATGCAGAGCATGGAAGGGGATTTGAGCTGGAGATCTACAATCTTATCGCATATCCAGGGCTCGGCAAACTGAGGAGCGTCGCCCCATTCACCAAGGATATGATGGAAGAAATGGTTGGCAACCTCATGATCTGCCTCCCACCATGAGCGGATACCGGCCATGTCATGTGTGGAGGTGGTGCAGACAGAATAATAAGGATAGTGCCAGGTGTCGCCGAATTCCAGTGACGGATCCTTAGGCATACGCTCTATCTCAAGGGTAAGGATCTCAAGCTGACTCATCACTGCCGGAACGCAGTCGGGAATCATGCCGAGGTCTTCGGCACATGTGAGCATAGAAGTCGAATCCAAGAGGGGAGGGAGCTTCCACATCGCCTTGCCATACCAGAAGTCGTTGTGACGATGATAGTAGAAGTCGTTGTAGAGACGATTGAAACACCAGCGTTCGTAATCGTTGAGCATACGGTACTGATAGGAGAACTGTGCCGAGATGCGGGGATGATAGTGGCCGCGGTTATAGGGATCCTCAATAAAGAGAACATTATCAATGATTCCGAAGAGCACATTCTCAAACTGCATATTCTTCTCGTCGCGCTCCTGAGTAGCGAAGAAATCCTCTACCTTGCGCTGAGTGTTTACATACTGCTTGAGCACGAAGCGGTCACCGCCCACATGGTCGAGGAAACGCTCCTTGAACTCCTCCTTGCGGTCGCCCAGCATCTCGTCGAGCATCCATTCGAGGATGAGCGGATTGGTCTGGATATCCACGTTGATCCAGAAATCGAACTGATCGCGCATCTCTGCCGGAGAGAAGGGGAGAGCGGGATTGAAGTATCCGAGCAGACCATGCACGGCATCCATCGGTATCTCCCAGATACGGAAGAAGCCAAGGATATGGTCGATACGGTATGCATCGAAATATTCCGACATCTTGCGGAAACGGTTCTTCCACCACTGGAAACCATCTTTCGACATCTCGTCCCAGTTGTAAGTGGGGAAGCCCCAGTTCTGGCCGAGAACAGAGAAATCATCCGGTGGAGCACCCGCCTGGGTGTTCATGTTGAAGAGTTGGGGAGTCTGCCAAGCATCGGCGCTGAAGCGGCTGATACCGATAGGTATATCACCCTTAAGCACCACACCCTTGCTATGTGCATAGTCTCGTACATCGCGGAGCTGACGATCAAGGTGATACTGCACGAAATAGTAGTATCCCACTTCCTCATCGTGTTCCTCAGCGAAACGATCCACTTTCTCCTGATCGTAAGAGGCATATTCGCCCCAGTTATTATTGTCGGGAGTGTTGTTTACATCGCGAAGCACACTCCATACAGCGTAAGGCTTCAACCAGTAGGAGTTTTCCTCTATGAATTTCTTATATTCCTCTGTCTTGCGGGTAGCTGCGCCATCCTGAGCATATATTTCATGGAGATATTCCTGCTTGCCGTCGTTCACGCGCTCATAGTCGATTTCAGAAAGGGCGTTGAGCTCACGGCCAAGATTACGGAAGTAATCGCGACGGGACTCATCCTTAAGCTCACCGACCTCTTCGAGGCGGATATACTGGGGATGGAGAGCGAAAGTGGAGTTTGACTTATAGGGATATGAATCGAGCCATGTCTTGGTCATCATGGTATCATTGACAGGGAGCACCTGAAGAATCTTCTGACCTGTCTTCACGCACCAGTCAACAAGTTTCTTGATATCCACGAAATCGCCGATACCGAAATCCTCCTCAGAACGGATGGAGAACACCGGTATTGCTGTTCCGGCTCCTTTCCAATGCTCCTTGGGGTTGGGGAGGTTGCCGCCTTCCACCACCACCTGGTCATTGAGGTCCATCTCAGGAATGCCATAGATACGGTTGGAATTATTCTCCCATCCCACCACAGAACCTGTATTCTTGTTTATGATGACGAATTTGTAGGAGAAGGGAGACTCCACACCCGACATAGGGATATTCACTTCCCAACGTGGGAAGAAGGCATCGTTCATGCGCACGGCCTTGGCGGGATCCCAGTTGCCGAGAGCCTCGCCCTCGCCGGAGATTGCAAGACATTCGTCGGGATTAACCATCGGCGCATCGATGCGGAAGCAGATAGTGCCGGGAAGAGCTTTCAGGGGCTCGTCGCGGTGGGGGCGACGGAGCATGCCTTCAACGAAAGCTGAGGAATAGAAAGGTTTGTCGTGGGGGAGGGAATGCCATGCATCAAAGATGGCATAGTCTTTGATTCCCTCGCCGCAAGAGAAGCGATGGGGTGTGCCCCATTCGAATTTCCAGGCCTTTTCAGGAGCCTTCACGATGAACGAATAGTCGAAATCACCGGGAGCTTCATTAAGTTCTATTTCAAGCTGCCAGGTGTCGGGACTCACGAGAGTCATTTCTACCGCTTTGTGGATGTCGCCGTCGCCCAGTGCGGGTATGTTTCCGCAAAGATAGACCGACTCACCCCATTCGGTATGGTAGTTGATTACGAATGAAATTTTCATGTAAGTTCGCTTTATTTAGATTAAAAGTTTAACAAATCATTGTCACCCGCATTTGGAGTTTCCGCAGGTGGTGCAGATAAGACACCCCTCCTGATAGATAAGGGTCTCTGCTCCGCATTTAGGACACTTCTGGCCTTTGGCCTCAGTGCCGTTGGGGAGATATTTCTTGAGAGCGCGCTCCACGCCGTTCTTCCACGTATTGATATTGGTGGAATCAAGTTCGAGAGTGCCGACAAGTTTCAGAACCTGGTCAATAGGCATCCCGTAGCGGAGCACACCGGATATGAGCTTGGCATAATTCCAGAATTCAGGATTGAACTTCTCTGAAAGACCTTCGATTGTGGTCTTATACCCGCGCTTGTTTACAAACTGGAAGTCATAACGTTTCTTTCCATCAGCGTCAACGGTTTTTATGATCGCACCATGACTGACGCTTTTCGGACAGAATATGCCATCCTCATCATCCACCAGCCCGGTGAATATCTCGTAAGGCTTTCCACCCACAAGTCCGACGAAGGCAATCCATTTCTCCTTGTTGTTCTGAAAACGCACCACGTCAGCTTCAAGTTCACGGGGACGTTTCACAAGGGGTTCATGCGTGTTGGAATCGTGATAATGGGAGTGGGTCTTGGGTTTCACAGACGCAAGCACATTGGATCGGGATCCGTCGCGATAGACCGTGCAGCCCTTGCATCCCGCTTTCCATGCCTCCACATAGAGGTTGCCGACAAGATCTTCGGTCACGTCGGAAGGAAGATTGATGGTCACGCTGATTGAATGATCCACCCATTTCTGCACAGCTCCCTGCATCCTCACCTTCTCCATCCAGTCGATGTCATTGCTGGTGGCCTTATAATAGGGGGATCGTTTCACCAATTCCTCAATCTCCTCAGCCGTCATGTTCTTCTTAGGCTCAATGCCATTCACTTTCATCCATTCGAGGAATTTGTGATGATACACAATGTATTCTTCAAATGAATCCCCGACCTCATCCACGAAATCCACCTTTACATTTGTATCGTTGGGATTCACCTTGCGTTTACGGCGATAGACCGGCAGGAATACCGGCTCAATGCCCGAAGAGGTCTGGGTCATGATGGAGGTGGTGCCGGTCGGAGCAATTGTCAGACAGGCGATATTGCGGCGTCCATGTTTCACCATCATTTCATAAAGATCAGGATCGCTTTCGCGGAGACGCTTTATATATGGATTATTCTTCTCTCTTTCTGCATCATACACCTCAAATGCCCCTCTCTCCTTCGCCATCTCCACGGATGCACGGTAATAGGCGAGGGCAAGCTGACGATGCACCTCCACCGAGAAGTCGGTAGCTTCTTTTGTTCCGTAGCGCAGACCGAGGGCAGCGAGCATGTCACCTTCGCCGGTGGTGCCGCAGCCGGTGCGTCGACCTTTCAGGGTCTTGGCCCGTATCTTTTTCCAGAGATTCAGTTCGGCGAATTTCACCTCCTCCGTCTCCGGGTCTTTTTCAATCTTTGAGATAATGGAATCGATTTTCTCCATTTCAAGGTCGATGATATCATCCATTATCCTTTGTGCCTTCCCTGCATGCTTACGGAAGAGATCGAAATCGAACTCCGCTTCCGGGGTGAAGGGATTCTTCACATAGCTGTAAAGGTTGATCGCCACCAGACGGCAGCTATCGTAGGGACATAGGGGAATCTCTCCGCAGGGGTTTGTCGAAACGGTCTCGAATCCGAGGTCGGCATAGCAGTCGGGCACGGATTCGCGGCGTATTGTATCCCAGAAGAGCACTCCCGGTTCGGCACTCTTCCATGCGTTATGCACTATCTTTTCCCAGATGCGCCCGGCATCAGTCTCGCGCGTCATAGCGGGCTCGATTGCATCCACAGGGAATTGCTGAGGATATGGCTCGCCCGACAGGGCACATTCCATGAACTTATCATCAATCTTGACAGAGACATTCGCCCCGGTCACCTTCCCTTCGGTCATCTTGGCATCTATAAAACTTTCTGCATCGGGATGCTTGATGCTCACTGTCATCATCAATGCTCCGCGACGTCCGTCCTGCGCCACTTCACGAGTGCTGTTGCTGTAGCGCTCCATGAAAGGCACGAGTCCTGTCGAGGTGAGTGCCGAGTTTTTCACCGGGCTCCCCTTAGGACGTATATGCGAGAGATCATGGCCTACACCCCCTCTTCGCTTCATTAGCTGCACCTGCTCTTCATCGATACGGATGATTCCGCCGTAGGAATCGGGATGTCCGTCAAGTCCGATTACGAAGCAATTGGAGAGAGAACCCACCTGGAAAGAATTACCTATTCCCGCCATTGGGCTACCCTGAGGCACGATGTACCTGAACCCCTGCAGAAGAGAAAATACCTCCTCCTCGCTCATGGGATTGGGATATTTCGCTTCAATCCGAGCGATTTCCGAGGCGATGCGATGGTGCATATCGTCGGGGGTCAGCTCATAGAAATTTCCATCGGAATCCTTCAATGAATATTTGCTCGACCATACACGCGCAGCAAGCTCATCACCCTTGAAATAGTCGAGAGCTGAATCATAAACCTCTTGGTAAGTATATTTAGGTCTTTCCATTTTGATGTCGGGAATGAGGGAGAGATTGTGTTTTGTTGTTATTATTCGTTGTTATTTATTCGGGTTAATTTCATTCGAGGAGGGGTTTTCTTAATTTATTCTGCAAATATCGTCAAAAAAAATCATATATGATAATGTAGTGAATGAAATTTTTCTTAATTTTGACATGTCGTATAACATTTTCTTTCTCTCCCCCTCTCTCCACTACACACTCCCTTCAAGAGATTATTATTCATAAATATCTAAAAAACAACGGAAAAATGAGCGTAGGATTCAAATATAACCTTGATTTGCCCGAAACACTCGACGCTATACTCGACCAGGACTTCTGGGTGGTCGACAATGTAAGGCCGATGATGTTCCAGTCGCTCACAGAGCCGGTGAAGTTTGCGGCCAACACCTGGATTTTCGTAAAGCGCGGATATTGCGATGCTGAAATAAGCCTCATCTCCCATAAGGTGAAGGCTCCGGCATTTGTGCAGATCAGGAGGTCGCAATTCCTTATGCCCTCATATATAAGTTCTGATTTCGAGGCTGCCGTGATAGTGATGTCCAAACGTTTTGAAGAGAATCTTTTCCTCCTCCTTTCCGACACTACGCTCTATGGATCCATGTCGCGTCGCGTGTGGGTGCCGATCCCTGAACCGGTGGCTTCAAAAGTGGATGGATTCATCGGTGAACTCAATTCCCTGCTTGCTGACAGGGAGAATCCCTATGGAGGACAGGCGCTGGTGTTCGGGGTGGCGTCATTTGTATTTCGGTGGCTCTATAAATGTTATGAACCTTTCAAGGATGAAATAATGGCCAACCAGGGAAGGATGGCCAACCGTTTCCTTTCGCTTGTGCAGGAGAATTATAAGAAGGAACGTTTTCTTGATTTCTATGCCTCGCGGCTTGAGATAACCCCAAAGCATCTTTCGCGCACGATAAAGGCGCAGACCGGATACACGGCAGTGGAATGGATCGAGCGTTTCGTGATTCTGGAAGCCAAGGTGCTTCTGAAATCCACAAACCTAAATATCCAGCAGATAGCCGATGAACTCAACTTCCCTTCGCAATCTTTCTTTGGGAAATATTTCAAGAAATATGCGGGAATGTCGCCGAAGGAATTCCGTAATTCTTAGGTGGATGTAGATTCCGACCTGAATGAGTACTTTACACGACAGGATTTTCAGCGTTTGTTGGCTGAGACTCCTGTCTTTAATTTATCGGATATTATCAGTCCCCCGATAATCAATACGCAGCCGATGTAGCCTAATAGGTATATCTCCTCACCGAGCACGAAATATGCGGCTATCATTGTGACCAGCGGCTGCATATAGAGGTAATTGTTGGCAGTGACGGGTCCCAGATATTTCATTGCCTCGTTCCATACAAGATATGCACCCATTGAGCACATAACCACAAGGAACAGGAAATTAAGGAAATATGTCGGCTGGCTGAAATCAACGAGCAGACGAAGATGCAGCGGCTCCTGCTGAAGGAAAAGGAGAGGAAGGGCCGTGACGACTCCATAGAAGAAGAGTTTGCGAGTGATAAAGAGAGATGTATAGTTGGGGATGATGGGTTTTATGGCTACGGTGTAGATAGCCCAGCAAAGTGCAGCCACAAGAGCAAGCAGGTCGCCTTCGGGATGAAGTTCCATTGAGGCCCCGTGGCTGAATATGATGCAGCCCACTCCGATGAAAGCCACAACCGATCCGATAATCACTCCGGCCTTTATACGCTGCTTGAACATCAGCGCCACAAGGAAGGTGGTGAAAATAGGCGAGATCGAGGCAAGCAGGGAGACGTTGCCCGTGGTGGTAAGCTTTAGTGCGTAATTTTCTGTGATGAAGTAAAGCGATCCGGCACAGACTCCGCAGAGGGCGAGCGTGAGTTCATCGCGCCATGAATTGGCCATCATCTTTTTCCATGTCACTGCAAGCAGAAGCAGATATGCCGCCGCAAAACGATAGACATACATCTCCACCGGCGTGAATCCTCCATCTTCCATGAGGATTTTCGTGGAGAGGAAAGATGATCCCCATGCAATGACGGTGATAAGCGCCCCTAAATGCGCGATGAGGAGAAGATATTTCTGGCCTTTGGCTGTGTTGAATTTCATCGGTAGTTTAGATTTCACCCCGGAGGAGCGGTCATGTATGGCTGCCCTTTGCCGTGGGTTTAAGGTTTGGTACGCAAAATTAAATAAATATTTCTAAATTCCGAATATAACAAAAGAATTTTTTTAGCTCTCTTTTGGGAAGGAGGGTATAAAAAATTTGGAAAATTGATATTTGCTGATTAAATTTGCGATAGTTATGGAACCAACGGTCAGCACTGAAAGGAGGGAGCATCTGCGCGAGCGGTTTGCGGAATATATAAAATCGAAGAAGATGCGGCAGACGCCGGAGCGTTTCGCCATTCTCGACAGGGCGCTGGAACAGCGGGTGCATTTCGATATCGACGAGCTATATCGCGACATCGAGAAGGAATACCGCGTATGTCGCGCCACTGTCTACAACACGGTCGAGCTTCTTTGTGAATGTAAGATTCTGCGCAAACATTATCTCAACGAAAATCAGGCTGCCTATGAGCTTTATGACGACCGCCATCTCCATCTGATTTGCATGAGCTGCGGAAAGGTGAAGGAGGTTCATGACGAAGGGTTCAACGAATATTTCGAACAGTTGAAATTCCGGCAGTTCAAACCTTCATTCATCTCTACAAATATCTACGGCCTGTGTTCGCAATGCTCTCGGCGTTTAAACCGTGAGAAACGAGCCGGGGAAAGCCTGCATACGGAAGGGGAGGACATAGAGGAGAAATAAACCAATTTTATTTATAATAGCAGTGGACTAAGCTGCCTAACCTTAGAAATTAATACCATGGCAAAAGTAAAACCGTTCAAAGGCGTTCGCCCGCCTCGCCACCTTGTGGAGGAAGTTGCCTCCCGTCCTTACGATGTGCTCAATTCCGAAGAAGCCCGCAAAGAGGCCGAAGGAAATGAGAAGAGCCTTTATCACATCATCAAACCTGAAATCGATTTCGAACCCGGTTTCGACGAACATCATCCTGACGTCTACGACAAGGCAGTGGAGAATTTCAAGAAATTCCAGGATGAGGGTTGGCTTGTTCAAGACGGCAAGGAGAACTATTATATATATGCCCAGACTATGGATGGCCGCACTCAGTACGGTTTCGTGGTTGCCGCATGGGTTCCCGACTATATGGAGGGCCGAATCAAGAAGCATGAGCTGACACGTCGCGACAAGGAGGAAGACCGCATGAAGCATGTGCGTTGCAACAATGCCAACATTGAGCCTGTCTTTTTCGCTTTCCCCGACAATGAAGTGCTCGAAGGAATCATTCGTGAGGTTTCAGCCAAAGAGCCGGAATATAACTTCACAGCCCCCGATGGATTCGGTCACACACTCTGGGTGATCGAGGATGAGGAGACCATAGCAAAAGTGACTGAGGAGTTCGAGAAGATCCCTCACCTCTATATCGCCGACGGACATCACCGCTCTGCGGCAGCCGCACTTGTAGGCGCTGAGAAAGCAGCCGGAAATCCCGACCACAAGGGTGATGAGGAATATAACTATTTCATGGCAGTGGCCTTCCCTTCATCTCATCTCCGCATCATCGACTATAACCGCGTGGTGAAGGATCTGAATGGATTGACACCCGCCGAATTCCTGAAGAAACTTGAGGAGAATTTCATCGTGGAGGATATGGGCACTGAAATCTATCAGCCCCGCGCCCTTCATAATTTCTCACTCTATCTCGACGGACGCTGGTATTCACTTACCGCGAAGGAGGGTACATTCAATGATCAGGACCCTATCGGCGTGCTCGATGTCACTGTATCTTCCGATCTTATCCTCCGCGATATCCTTGGCATCCATGACCTGCGAAGCGACAAGAGAATAGATTTTGTAGGAGGTATCCGTGGATTGGGCGAACTCAAGCGTCGCGTTGACAGCGGTGAGATGGCAATGGCACTCGCCCTTTATCCCGTGACAATGGATCAGCTCATGAATATAGCCGACACCGGAAATATCATGCCGCCCAAGACCACTTGGTTTGAGCCTAAACTCCGTTCAGGCCTCGTGATTCATAAGCTCGACTGATAAGACTCCTGTGTTTTCCCTTGCTTTCATTTGCGGGAAATTTTGCAGAAAAAGAAATATTTGATAATTTTACAGAGGGAAACCAATTCCGGCTTCCCTCTTGTTTTTTTGATTATGTTGAGAAGAATAAAAAGACTGTTGATATATTTAGGAGCCATAGTGGCTTTTCTGAATTTAGTGGAAAGTGCGGATGCCTGTACATCTGCCATAATAGGAGCAAACCTTAACCCATACGGCCGTCCTATCCTCTGGAAACACCGAGACACGAGCACGACGGATAATAAGGTGGAATACGTGGAAGGAAAGAATGGTGATTTCTCATACGTGGCGCTATATAATGCAGCCGACAGAGGTCTGAAGGAGGCCTGGATGGGGATGAACGAGGCGGGATTTGCCGTGATGAACACTGCATCCTATAATCTTAAGGATGATAAGGTGCCTAACAAACAGATGGATAAGGAGGGTATTGTGATGACAAAGGCTCTGCGCCTGTGTCGCACGGTCGATGATTTCGCTGCTCTTCTTGATTCTCTTCCCCGCCCGATGGGAGTGGAAGCGAATTTTGGAGTGATTGATGCTTATGGCGACGGGGCTTATTTCGAGACAAACAACCATTCATATATTCGCTTCGACCTGAAGGATGAACCCTCCGGAATGCTGGTTCGCACAAACTATAGTCATGCCGGGCGCCCCAATGAGGGGTATGGCTTCGTAAGGGAGGCTAATGCGGAATGCCTCCTTGCTCCTTACGCAGAGAAAGGGGAAATCACTTCCGAACTTCTCACCGAGACCATCAGCCGAACATTCTACCATGATGGCAAGAAACGGAATTTTACAATGAGTGGCAACCATGCCCTCCTTGATGAAGATTTTATACCAAGATATAAGTCTACCGCCACAATCGCTATCGAGGGATGTCCTCCCATTAAGCCGGGTGAGACTCCGGATCCTGAGATGGTGAAGAAGCAATATATCATGTGGACAGGTATCGGTTATCCTCCGGTTTCAAAAATAAAGGCGGTCAGGGTTTCTGAGGATGGCGTGGATGCCGGCCTACGCGGAACCTTGCCTAACGGACATTCACGACTTGGCGACGAAGCTGTGAAAAAGCGGGCGGAGGTGTTCTCTAAAAAAGGGAAGAAGATGTATATAGATATGTCAAAGCTTTATAATTCCGAAGGAACGGGCTATGCGCAGAAAGCCATAGAGGAAAACACCCGGACCTATAAGGAGGAGATCGAGGCTCGCGACAAATGATAGAGACCGGTATTTTCAGGGCCGACAGAGGGAGATTTGCCCGTCTGCTATTTGAACGTCACGGACAGGGATGGCTTTTGGCAGGGGTGATGCTCGTTATGGTATCGCTCATTCTTGGCGTTCTTGTGGATTATCGCATTTTTATCCTTGCTTTCATAGTGATATGTCTTTTGGGGCCGGCAATGATGATGCTCCTTTATTTTAACTATGGGATGAAGGGAGAGAATTATCTGAATGTGATTGATCATCGTTTGGAGATAGGGGAGAAGGAACTGACGGTGTGGCTTCTGATAAAATCCCTTCCGAAGGAGGGGGAGAAAGGGGAGAATCCGGATGAAGAGGTTGGGGAAGATCCGGTCTTGGATGAGGAGGTATGGAGATCGATGGTCTGGCCGTTGTCATCATTCGGCCCTTACACGGTAGGGAAAGACTATGTGATTTTCCCATTTATTACACAGGGATCGGGTTTTCTATATCTTCCACGGGAAGCGTTTGCTGACGACGAAGATTTTGCAGAGGCTGTAAGGATTATCGCGGCCGGCCGAGATGTATCGGGTTCCGGGAATCAACAATCAATTGAAATCAAGAGGAAATGAGAATTATAAAAGATAAAAAACGAAGATATTGCTTCATAATGGATATGGAGGTGCGTGATTACGAGCTCGATTGCGAGCAGATAGTGAACAATGCCAATTATCTCCATTATATGGAGCATACTCGTCATCGCTTCTGTAAGGATGCCGGATTATCATTCATTGAGATGCACAACCGCGGAATTGATGCAGTGGTGAGGAAGATAGAGGTGGAGTATAAGACCTCGCTACGCGGTGGCGACAGTTTCATCTCATGTTTACGTCTTGAACGTAAAGGGCCGCGTTTTATCTTTCATCAGGATATCATCCGCAGCGATGGGGAGGTATGTGTGGAAGGTGTGGTCACGGTGGTTGTGCTGAAGGATGGTAAACTCTCACGCGGCGATGAGCTGGCCGCAGTTTTCAGTAAATATCTCTAATGGATTCAAAGGAGGAGCGGATATATAAGATGGGGATTGCGTTCACTCCCGGAGTGAATGCCGCTGTGGTGCGCAGGCTGGAGGAATGCGGTATAGGGGTGGATAGGTTTGCGGAACTTGATACGCGCACCCTCTCCGAAGAACTTGGCATGAACATCTCTCTCGATAAGCTTGCAAGGGAAGAGGCTCTATTCCGCGCAAGAAAGGAGATAGCTTTTGTGGAGCGTCATGGGATAAGGGTTTATTATCTTGGTGACGAGGATTATCCTATGTTGCTTCGGGAGACTCCGGATGCTCCTCCTGTGCTTTTCCAGCTTGGAGAAACCGATCTTGATGCAGACCACGTGATGAATATCGTCGGGACTCGTCGTAATACTGCTTATGCTGTCGGTTTCTGCGAGGAATTCATAAGGACTCTTGCCGGATATTTCCCTGATATGGTGATTGTGTCGGGCTTGGCCTTCGGAATAGATACTCTTGCCCATAAGGGGGCTCTGGAGAATGGGTTGACCACGGTGGCGGTGGTGGCTCATGGTCTCGACACTCTTTATCCGGCGGCAAACCGTGACCTTGCCCGACGGATAATAAAAAGTGGAGGTTCCATCATTTCGGAATATCCCTCGGGCACGACTCCCTTCCAGAGACGATTCCTTGAACGCAACCGTATAGTGGCCGGACTAAGTCAACTCACTATGGTGGTGGAATCGCCTCTGAAGGGGGGAGCGATGAGCACAGCCAATGTGGCTTTCTCCTATTCGCGTGAAGTGGCGGCAGTCCCCGGCCGTGCTTCTGATCCTATGAGCGAGGGGTGTAATCATCTGATAAGAAAACAGAAGGCCTCGCTGGCGACATCAGTGGCCGATGTGGTGGAGCTTATGGGCTGGCGACCTGCCGGAGTGGCGGTAAAGCCGAAACAACGTAATCTTTTCCCCGAATTGCAAGATGAAGCGAAGGAGATTTATGAAATACTAAAATTCACAGCCGACCCGGTGTCGGTTGATGCGCTTTATCAGAAAACAAAAATCCATATTCCGATTCTCACATCAACGCTGACCGAACTGGAATTTGATGGGATTGTGATACGTCATCCCGGCAACCGCTATTCCTTGGCATAGCGATTTCAGAATCGGTCGAGAACGGTTTCAATGAGTTTCTTTACAGCCGGCTTATAGTCGGTGTTGGCGTTATTGGCGCGTCGCTCGGCTATGATGCAGCAGACGGTCATGGCCTTATGTCCGAGCATCTTTGCCATTCCTTGCAGACATCCTGATTCCATCTCGAAGTTCGTCACCGGGCGACCTTGATAACGGAAAGACTCTATTTTCTCATTGAGTTTAGGATCTGCGAGGCGGAGTCGCACCATTCTTCCCTGAGGCGCATAGAATCCGACAGCCGAGATGGTATAACCTCTTGTCATGTCATCCTTCCCGATTCTCTCCACAAGATCAGGGTCGGCATCCACGGTATAGGGAGCGGCCCAAAGGGGATCCCATCCGGTATGGATACAGAAGAGTCGTTCAAAATCAAGATCACAAACTTCATTACGATCGGCATAGAAATTGAGGATGCCGTCGGTTCCTGTACCTTTCTCTGCAATTACAAAATCTCCGATGTGGAGGTCATCCTGAAGTGAACCCGACGTGCCGACACGCACTATTTCCAAAGTGCGGTGGTCAGGTTTTATGGTGCGCGTCTTAAAATCGACGTTAGCCAGGGCATCGAGTTCGGTCATGACTATCTCGATATTGTCGGAACCGATGCCATGCGAGATAACCATCAGTGGTTTCCCTTTGTAGGTGCCACCTATGGCGTGAAATTCGCGTGACGATACATCATAGTCGATTGAATCGAAATATGAAGCCACCATATCGACGCGGCCCGGATCGCCGACAAAAATAATCTTGTCGCGCAATTGTTCGGGAGTGAGATGGATATGGAATGCAGAGCCATCTTCATTGATAATAAGCTCGGAAGGGGGGATAATTCGTTTATTGTCCATGGTAAAAGGGGGTTAAGGTTGAAAACGCCTGCAAGCTGCGCAAGAGGCGTATTTAAAAACTGAAATATTACAAAGAGATCGTCATGACAGCATGAAATCCCTATACCACTATAACATAAAAAAAGAAAAAAAGTCGTGAAAAATTTGGAAGATATTATAAAAAAGTAGTAATTTTGTATGCTATCAAAAACGACGAAGGAAAGATGCCGGAGTGGTCGATCGGGACGGTCTCGAAAACCGTTGTACCCTTACGGGTACCCAGGGTTCGAATCCCTGTCTTTCCGCTGACCTAAAGATTGAAACTCACTGNTAAACAGTGAGTTTCTTTTATTTTTAGANATTTCCTAATCAAATTAGTCCCCCAAATTAGNCGCCCCTTAAATTCAGAATAATTTAACTTTTTTTAAAGNTTTAATTGCGTGCTNTAACTATTCAACCAACGAAATTGGACAAACTCGTTTTGACATATTATTAAATTTTAAATATTACGTCAAAAGGTAATTTTCTTGCATATGAACACCTCAGGAAAGGACTCCACAAAAGTCCAGAATGATTTTATCTGAATCTGCCGGGAGATTTTTAAACGAACTATGCCCTACTAAGAAAACAATNATGTCGGCAGCTATGAAGGCATCGGTATAATTGGTGAGTTTGAAAGTGGGATGCCTTTTTATATTCGGTTCGGAAATCATAATTTCCATATCATTACTCAACTTCATGATTTCGCTCACTATGTCGATAGCCGGCGACTCGCGCAAGTCGTCAATATCCGGTTTAAACGCCAATCCCATCAGTGCTACTTTAGGACGGCGTTTATATCTCAGTTCGAAATCATTAATGCTCTTCTTGATTTTTGCTATGCACCATTGTGTTTTATATGTATTGCTTTTCCGCGCCTGCTGAATAAGATTTGTATCTTTCGGGAATTTTGAAATTAAAAAATAAGGATCGACGGCAATGCAATGTCCTCCGACGCCACAACCCGGAGTGAGAATATTCACACGAGGATGAAGATTAGCGAGACCTATAAGCTTACTGGCTTCAATACCGGCATTATCGCAAACGATGGAAAGCTCATTGGCAAAAGCTATCTGAACGTCGCGGAAAGAGTTTTCTACGAGCTTGCACATTTCGGCCGTCCGGGTGTCAGTGGTGTGTAATTCTCCTTCAACAAACATTGAATAGAATCGGGAAGCCTCAGCTGCCGAAGCTTCATTTATTCCCCCTATCACTCTATCGTTGTGAGTGAGTTCATATACAGCCTTTCCGGGGATCATTCGTTCGGGACAATATGCGATATAAAGTTTATCGCGCAGTTCGGGGCGTTCCTGATAGATCAAATCAGCCATATGTTCGGTTGTTCCGACCGGAACAGTGGATTCGATCACAAACAGATTGCCCGGTTCGAGCAATGGTATGACCGAGCGTGTGGCAGCCTCCACAAAACTGATATCAGGCTGTTTCTGATTATTGATGGGGGTTGGAACGAACACTATAAATGCGTCTGCCGTTACAGGGGTTTCACGGGCAATCAGTTTCTTGCAACCTACTGCCTTCCGGAGCAAATCCTGAAGACCGGATTCCACGATATGAGACTGCCCGTCGTTCGTTTGTTTCACAATTGACGGATTTATATCCACTCCCACTATATCCACACCTTTGTTGGCAGCCACTATGGCTGTGGGAAGTCCAATATATCCTAATCCTATAAAGCAAGCTTTCATAATAATCTATTTAGAGCCTCGACAATTCGGGAAGATGCGCAGCCATCCCCATAACAACCCTGATATTCGAGTGAGTTATGAGAGTGTAATGAATTGTCAAGGATATTCGCTGTTTCAAGTATAATGTTATTTGAGTCAGTTCCGACGAGTCTAACCATCTCCCCAAGTGCTTCTTTTCTTTCGGTGGTTTCGCGCATCACAATCACCGGTTTGCCCAAAGCCGGCGCCTCCTCTTGCACACCACCGCTATCCGTCAGAATGACAGTGGATTCCGACAGAAGCAAAGAGAATGCAAGATAGCTGAGTGGATTAATGAGGAAAAGATTATCTCTCTTCTCATTGCCGCTTCCGAATAATCTATAGGCTGTCTGCCTGATATTGGGATTAAGATGCAGGGGATACACAAAGTCGATGTCGGGATATTTTTGCGCAAGCTGATCGATAGCACAACATATTGAGGCGAATGCTTCGCCAAAATTCTCGCGTCGATGAGCAGTGATGATCACAAGTTTTCTATTGCGAAGCCGCGATGGGTCATATCCGGCTTCATTGAGTTCCGCAGCGATATCCCGACGAATTTCCTTTGACGATTTAATTTTATCGACCACCCAATTAAGCGCATCAATTACCGTGTTGCCGGTCACAACTATTTTAGAATCATCAATACCTTCCGACAATAGATTGCTTCGGCATAAAAGGGTAGGAGCAAAATGAAGGGTGGCTATGCGTCCTGTTATCTGACGATTCATCTCTTCGGGCCAGGGGGAATAAATATTGTGTGTGCGCAGTCCGGCCTCAACATGACCTACGGGAATCTGACGGTAGAAAGCAGCGAGGGCGGCGGCGGCCGATGTGGTGGTGTCGCCATGCACGAGAACCATGTCGGGATCAGTTTCGATGAGAACATCACGCATCCCGGTGAGCACGTAGGCTGTCAGATCATAAAGATCGTGAACCTTATCCATAATCTGCAAATCATAGTCGGGTTTGATGTCGAATAGCTCCAGGACCTGGTCGA
>JAAVDD010000005.1 GCA_014801985.1 Bacteroides sp. | reverse complement strand
ATCAGTGTCTCAAAGCAAACCGAGAGGCTTGCCGGTTTTCACAGCCTTCTCCTTGGCATCTCGTATAAGCGCAGATGCCACCCCTTTACCGCGATGCTCCGGAAGAGTCATGAGGGTATCGAGATAGAATTCATCCGGCTCCGTCTCTCCTGGAAGGGAGTCTATCTCCTCGATCCCCATATCCCATCCGAGCCTGTTGTTGGCTTCATGAAAGAAAGGACGACGCAGCCGAATCAGATCGGCACCATCATAACTCACGCACACACCCATCGGTGAGCCGGAGTGGTCGACGGCGACTCTTGAATTAAGAAAAGAATACTGAGTGTCATCGCGGGCTGCCAGAGATTCGAAAAGAGAATGCACATCTGCAGGTGTATGTTCCTCTCCTCCCAATCCGGCCGTAAGTTCCGGACCTATTGCTTCAAGGATTGCAGTTGCTATCAACGATGCATCCTCCGGCGTTGCGTTTCTAATTATCATAAGTAAGTTTTCTAAATTAGTTTATATTATCAAATAAGTGAGCTAAAGTATCAGGCCAATGTTCTTTTTGCTTTTGAGCGGTCTCTTTGCCCCTCTCTCTCAGTCGCATAGCCCGCTATGCTCCTTCGCTCGCGAGACAAATAGCCTCACTCAAAATTCAAAAATAACTATTGGCTAATTTCTCAAACTTACTTAATTATAATGCTTTTAATATATAACGTTTAGGGGGAGTAAAATTATTATATGACATTTATTTCTGATTAAACGAGAAACCCCGGAAGATTTGGAGATACCAAACCATCCGGGGCAAATCAATCTAAGAGACAAGGATACTTAACGCACAATCTTGCTTGATCGGCGCGAACCATCGCTCATTATCTCAGTGCGGATGCATATACCTTTAGGCGACTGAAGTCGGGCACCCTGCATATTATGGTAAATGGTTTCAACAACCTTGGCGTTATCATCAGTCAAAACAGTAATACCTGAACTATCAAATGTCAGAGAAGCCGACTTGTTGCAATTGACCGGTTTGAGGGTTTTACCATCAAGCAGGATAGCCACAACATGAAGTTTTGCGCCATTGTTAAGGAAATCCCTATGGTTAAGAGTCTGTACATCTGCCATATCGATATAATAATCGTAGGTCATAGGTTCGCCACGCTTGATATCTGTCGGCACGGAGCCATCAATTCCATGGATATCTTTGTAATAAGCCACAACGTCATTGAATACAAGCCCTTTCACTTTTGATCCACCATTAAGGAAGAGATCCCAAAGCTCACTATCCACTCCGTCTCCTTCCTCTTCACCCGCATAGTAATTCGACTGTGACCAACTGTCGTTCTGCAGACCATCGGCCACAAGGGCAAATGAAAGCTTATAGTCAGCATTGGCTTCATCTCTTACGAAAGTCACAGTTGATGTTGCGTGAATGCGGGAGTTGGCTGCATCGGTATATTCCACGTTTACAC
Organism: Bacteroides sp.; assembly: GCA_014801985.1. Classification (GTDB taxonomy): domain Bacteria; phylum Bacteroidota; class Bacteroidia; order Bacteroidales; family Muribaculaceae; genus Lepagella. Next base: position 32,168 of record JAAVDD010000005.1, on the reverse strand, counting down.
TCACCTCGGCCGGAACGATTTCAGCTGCATAGCTATCCCAGCGATATGGGAGATAGGAGGGGTCGATTATATCACCACGATTTATACAGCTTGAGGGGAAACTTGTTACATTAACCGGGAAATCATTATCTGCAACCGTCACCATAGCCGACTCATAGCTGCTGGAATGATAGGCAAGCCCAACGAACATATCTCCAAACATTCTATTCATCTCCTCCATAGCCACATACCCACGCGGACAATATCCGCATCCGAGGCCGGTGAACTCTTCTACGAGAGGTCGGGTGACAGGAATGACGGGCCATACATTCATTGTTCCCTTCGCTTCACGGTAGGGATCTGTGTTAGGCTCGCCGTTGGATTTTTCAAGAGTGAGGGTGAATGGAAATTCTCCCATCTCCTCCATAGCTGATATATTGAAATTAACCACGGCCGTCTTGCCGAGTGCTTCCAACGGAGTGTCAAGATGAAGTGTCCCGGTTCCTTTCTGTTCGCCAACAGTATAACTATATGCAATCTCTTCCAGTGCGTTTGAACCGTGGTTAATCACCGTGGCCGGGATGGAATATTCCTGTCCTTTTATGATGTAGGATTGCGCGGGAAGGGATAATGCAACATCATAAGGACCAAAATCAGTGGAGAGATGGACTACCATCGCACTGACTGCACCGAGAGTTTCGCCAACATTAGTCCATTTTAATCGTGAGCGACTTGTATGCACCCATAGACCCTTATCAAGATTTGCATCTGTCTGGATACAAGCAATCGGATCGGTGGTCCAGCCGTATTCCTCCGAGAGATCGGTGATATTGAAAGAATATCCCACCCAGACACCTTCCTGTGGGATTTCATAAGGAGTATCAAAAGTGATGTCGATGGATTGATCCACAACTTCTCCCGCTTTACTGCATATATCAGGTGCATTTAACTTGTTTTCCAGTTTAAGTTCTGTTGATAACCATGCCGATACATCGGCAACGGCAGGAGGATCGACCGGCATCCCTACACTTATACCGGTCACCTTTGCACCGATATATGCTTGATCATTGATCAGGATTGCCACATCATATTTCTCCTTTATTGAGAAACCATAGACTTTATATTCTTCATTATCTGTGTTATAACTGAAGTCGATATCGCTGGCAGTCATGCTTGCTGCACACAATGTTGCCAAAGATGCAATGATAAATCTACTTTTCATAATGATAAAAAGATATGGCAGCGGCATCGCATTTCTATTGCCAGTGCCGCTGCCTGTATTGTTTCACTTTTTATTTTCTAATGATTTTTGAAGTCGTAACAGAACCATCGCTATATACCACCTGCTTCACGAAGATACCGGAAGAGGGACACTCAACGGCACATCCTGAGAGATCATAATAACGGACATTGGAGATATTCTTATCTGCGAAAGATGCAGCGATACCGCTGGGTTCGTAGCCGGGGGCATACAACATATCCGAGTAGATATTCTTGTCGTCGGCCTTATATACGACGCGCACACCGAGCGACTCAAAACCACGTGTGTGGAATACGAAGCCATGATTGTTTCCGTAGGCATCGAAATCATAGTTGTCTGAGTAGTAGCCATAAGGAACCTCAGTCATCTCAGTCATTCCTTCGGGAAGCTCATACTCATCATCGTAGAATGTGAAGAGCTCACCATCCATAAATACCTCATAGTATAGTCGGGAAGTGTCGAGAATTTGGTGGTCAGGAGTGACGGTGGGTATATCAAAATACATCTCAGCATCATAGTCATACTCCTCGTCAACATCATAGAAACTTGTTAATACCGGATTCATTAAAGAGGTGACCACCGGGTTTTCTTCCGGAATGGTGATATATGGATTATTCACCATCAGATAATATATCACTTTCACAGGCGAAGAAGATATACAGAATGCACCATCCGATTGAATGATATTCTTTTCTTTATCCCAATTGAATACCATATTATCTGTTATATTGAACGCCTGATAGGTTTCGCCATCTTCGACTACAGTCTCTCTTTTTCCGGTGACAAAGTATGCCAGAGTATGGTTATACCAATATTCTCCCATATACTGTCCATTATCGAAAGTGATTTTGTTTCCCTCAATTCGTCCGACCACGGCCTTATTGGACATACCGGATTTATTGAATAATCCTTTTATATACATTGCATCGCCATCCACACCGATATTCACAGTGCGTGAAGTGGTTCCTGTAATCATTTGCCAGGGAGTGAATTCAACATCTTCGGGCACCTCCAATTCCACATCTTTGTTGGGAGACATTGAAGAAATTATATCCCCTGTAGCTTGCCAGGACCAATGGTCTACTTCGCCATCCTCACCTTCATACCAAAGACATTCTCCAATCATAGTGCCGGGTTCTTCAAGGGAGCGAAGTGTACCGTCTGATTCAATATGGAATTTGAATTCTTGGTTTTCAGTGGTATAATACCAACCTTCCTGCGTATCATCATCCTCTACAACGAATTGGAGTTTCATTGCATAGTACCATGAATTGTGTTCAGGTTCATCATCATATATCTCTTCATCGATGAGTTGAGGGAAACTGAAAGTGACGACATCTCCATCGATATCACCTACCAGCCAGTTATTCTCTGAATAGTAGTCCAAGAAGAATGGTCCTTGTATATAAAGCTTTGTGCCATCTTCGGATTTAATGGCCGTAGAAATCGCACCGTCAAGCGTTTGTGTGGTTATTCCTGTTAACCAGCTGTAGCCATAGGCCACACCATATTTCACCAGGGTATATTCTTCGCCATCTTCCGGTTCGACGAGCTGATAGTTACCGGGATACTGGATTGCAGCCTTCTTTTTTACATTTGCCTTGGATCTGGCAAGACGGTTCTTCCCCGCATCATTGCGAGTTTCGCGCTCCATCTCCATTACAGAGCGGGAAATAGGATTTGTAACGTTTGTTTTCTGTGATAAAGCTTTTGGAGAAACTACTCTCTGCGCTTGGGCACTTGTTCCTAATAACAATGCACCGATGGTTAGAAGGGTAAAGTTCTTCATAAAAATTTGATTAAGTTAATACTATTAAAAATCTGCATGTCGTGCAATTTTTTGTAAAGATAGCTATTTAACTTAAAATTACATTTACCCCTCAAAGGAATTTTAACATTTATTAAATATAATTACAATTGAAATAGTTTTCTTTTATATTTAGTGTAATATTATGTAAGTTAATTTTAACAATTAAAATTGGGTTGAATTTTTCATTTCCCTCTAAAATGTAATGCACTATTTCAATCAGACCGAATTATTAGAATTTAAAAATAAAACGGGATTTAATAAATAGTTCGATCCCGTCAGCATTATTAGCTAACGGGACCGACAGATTGTAGATGAAGTATATGAAATTTATTTCTTTACAAATCGATTTGCCTGCTCCTCGATTAATTCGGCATCGGAGAAATAGTCGATTTTCATAGCCTTGCGCACATCTGCAAGAGTCTGACCGGCCACGCGGCGAGCCTCTTCCGAACCTTTCTTGAGAATCTCATACACCTCCGGAATGTTTGCTTCGTAATGAGCGCGTCGTTCACGAATGGGCACAAGCTCCTCTTCCAGAACATTGATAAGAATCTTCTTCACGGTGCCGTCGCCAACACCGCCCTTCACATATCTATCTTTCAGATCTTGAAGAGAAGCGAAATCGGGATTGAAGCGATTCACCTGTTCATCTGTAGCGAAAGCATCCAGATAGATGAAGGGACAATTGCCTTCAAGATGACCGGGATCGTCGATATTCAGATGCAGAGGGTCGGTGTACATGCTCTTAACTTTCTTTGCCACTTCTTTCGGAGTGTCGCTGAGGTAGATGCAGTTGCCGAGCGATTTGCTCATCTTGGCCTTTCCATCGGTTCCGGGGAGACGCATACATGCGGCATTGGAGGGGAGCACGATCTGAGGCTCAACGAGAGTCGGACCATAGATATGGTTGAAGCGCTGCACAATCTCACGGGTCAGCTCTATCATCGGGGCTTGATCTTCACCAACGGGCACGGTAGTGGCCTTGAAAGCAGTGATATCGGCGGCCTGACTCACGGGATAACAGAAGAAGCCAAGAGGGATCGACTGCTCGAAATTACGCATCTTGATTTCAGTCTTTACAGTCGGGTTACGCTGCACACGTGCCACTGAAACAAGATTCATGTAATACGTGGTGAGTTCGCATAACTCCGGCACCTGGCTTTGGATAAAGATAGTTGTTTTGGCTGGGTCAAGACCTACAGAGAGATAATCGAGAGCAACCTCAATAATATTTTGTCTCACCTTCTCAGGATTGTCAGCATTATCGGTGAGAGCCTGGGCATCGGCGATCATGACAAAGATTTTGTCAAATTCGCCCGATTCCTGAAGCTCCACTCTTCTTTTAAGGGAGCCAACATAATGTCCGAGATGAAGTTTGCCGGTCGGACGGTCTCCGGTCAGTATGATTTTTTCCATATTCTAAGTATTCTTTTGTTAGTGAAGTCCGATTTAGGGGTTCGGAATTACAAAATTACTAAATATTGTTGGGATTTCCGCTTGTTATCTTCATTATTTCCGGAAACTCTGTTTTTACTTTCTTAGGCAACTTCTTCACTACTTCCGAATAGCTATGTCTGATCAAGTGTTTGATTATATCGCTCTTTAAGGTCCCCCTTATCTTCAATTGGTTCCAATATTTCTTGTTCCAATGGAAGGCAGGTTCGATTTCAGCATATCCATCGCGCAGCTCGATTGCATAGTCTGGATCACATTTCAATGCCATGTAATCTTCGCCATCAAGAGAGAGGCAAACAAAGATTTTCTTACAAACGCGAAATAACAGAAGATCCTCTCCAAAGGCCATATCTTCAGTTGTCATCGGTAAGGAAAGGCAATATTCTCNTACAGTTTCTATATCCATATTCACTTACACATATTTAATATCAGGATTAACGGATATAAGCCTGTTGATAAATTCCTCCCTTTTTGACGGCGAAACTATTAATGGGATGGANNTTTTAAGAACACTGCGATCCGTAAAGTCAATGGCTATCCTGTGCTTTATAGATGTGGCNGGGGCGGAAAGCCACATTTTAGTGGGTTTGATTTCTTTGATTTTATCTATGGGATAAGATTTAGGTATGAAAAATNGATACACGACAAGATTGTTGCCGTCAATCCTATAGAATATGCTCAGAAAGCACACAATGGTNAAAAGCAACATNATAAAACATATTATTATCGGCCAAATACCCTCATCTATCANCAGATTTATCAGGCAGCAGGCAGCGATAAGCGCAAGAATGATCCAGGTGGAGGCATCCCATTTGGAATTGTATCGTGTTCCGTAATACTTTTTCATAATGCAAAATTATAGAAAATATTTAAATGCTCAAAGAATAATAACTTGGAGGGGTGGAAAAAAAGAGTTATCTTTGTAAGTGATAATATACTCTAATAAGTATAGTAGTTGCTATATGCAAGAAATTAGTTATATTTGCGTTTCAAATAAAAAGACCTCTTGTTTAGAGAGGTTAAGAGTGTGTTTGACTAACTTTCGAATATCAAAGTATTTTCTGCGAACGTTCGTAAATTAATTTAAACCGNTTCTCAATTGTTCATTAAAAAATATAAACAGGTATATGATTTCACGCATACCTAAATCTTTACTCGCCATTGTGCTCTTAGGAGCCATGACTGCCTGCGGGGGTTCCAACAGNTCGAATGAAAAGAAATTCAATCCNCNGCAGAAAGAGTCGTCGATGACCGAATCTGAGCGAAATGCCGCTATAGCAGAAAAGCGCAACAGTTTAGCGGGTGTTGACACCGCTCTTATATTCGGCAATAACATCAAGCTGACAATAATGAAGCCGAAACCCCAAGGCAAGATTACAGATCAGCTGTCAGACCTTGTCGGACAGCGCATGCTTGAGATGGTTACGTCAAACGGCATAGGAGGCATCGGGGGCGACCCGGCAATGGTCTTTGCCTGCGGAATCAGCAATGTCAGCAAGAAACTGACCGGAACGGCACCGCAGAAGACCCAGGTTACCCTTGACGTTCAATANTATGTTGCCAATGTTGCCTCCGGCACTGTGTTCGGGTCGCTTTCCGATAAGGTGGTCGGTGTGGGCGACAATGAGGAACAAGCTTATAAAAATGCCTGCAGCGAATTCAGAAACAACGCCAAGATTCAGCAGATGCTGAAAAAGGCCAATGAAAACATTGTGGAATACTACAACTCNAATGCCTCTTCGATTCAGGCAGAGGTAGANGCCCTTATTGCAAAGAACGATTACGAACGAGCCTATTCCCTGCTTCGCGGCGTGCCTGAGCAATGCACGGCTCTCTTTCAGTTCTCTTCAAAGAATCTTCCCGCAATATCTCAAAAGCTCCTTGAACGCGACGCTGCCACTAATCTGGCCCTTATGCAGTCGGCTATNGCNGACAACTCTGAGAATTATGCCAATGTTGTCGGCGACATAATGGCGCTTATACCGGTCAACACACCNCAGTATGCCGAGGCAAAGGCCGCGTTCGGAAAATATCTCGCCGACCTTGACATACGGGCCGACCAGCGTGCCAAGATCGAAGCTGAGAAAGCAGATGCCGACCATCGCCGCAAGATGGAGCTTCTTACCCTTGATGCCAAGATGGCTCATCAAGCGGCTGTTGACGGACGTTGGGACCGTGGCTTCGATTTAGTGGGGCAGGGGATTGAATGCGCCCGCGAAGTAGGGGTAACCTTCGGTCGCAACAGCTCATGGACTTCTTTCCTCAATCCTTCCAATCTCGTTTCTTCCATTTCTGATGTATTCAACAAATGACATAAATAATTCCTTTATGAAATCAAAAATATTTATATGCTTTGGCTTGGCTCTTGCACTTATGTCAGCGTCGTGCGGCAACANCAAGTCATCAAAAGGAGGTCTCACCGANGGTCTTGAAGACAACTCGGCTGAATATATGAATTCCAACGTCAACGCCATAGANCAGGCCAAACCTGAAATCATGGTTCTCCCATCCGACGGAGTNCTTCAGAAGTTCGGGGCAGCNCGCCAGACTTCGGATGGAGTGGTGCGCGACTACCAGAAATATCTTCTTGCCGACAAAAACAACAAAGCCATCATTTCAGCAATTCAGGAGGAATTTGTGGCCAATAATTATCCCATCAACGACTTTGAGCAGACACTCAAGCAGCTTGCAACTCAGTCGGCAACCGATGAGGCGGATAACCTGGCGAAGGATCCTAAAACCCTTCTGATGGAGACCGCTCACCCGGATATCATAGTAGAGGTTGATTACAATACNAATTTNGANCGCAGGACNTATAATTCCACTATAAATTACGTCATATCGTTCATCGACCCCTACACCAACAAGGTGTTTGCCACAAAGTCAGCCGACAATATAGATGGAGAAACCTTCGCCCAAGCCTTCAAGTCGTCTCTTTCAGGTAATATGGATGGAATCAACAAGGATTTGCGCAAATACTTTTCTGAGACATTGACCAAGGGACGCGAGATTTCGCTGCGCATCACGGTTGAAAACGGCTCGAATGTGAATCTTCAGGATGAGAGCATCGAGGGCGACACCTATGCCGACTGGATAGAGGATTATCTTGACACCCATGCCGTAAAAGGGTCCTTCAAGCTTAAAACNAACACCCGGAATGAACTGTCGTTCACTGTGCGCATCCCGACTCTGAATGAGGATGGCACTCAATATTCCGGCTATCAATGGGGGCGCGAACTCGCCAAAGCCATGCGCAAGCAGCTCGGCGTAAAAGTCAGCAACCGCACACAGGGCTTGGCAAACATTCATCTCGTAATCACCGGAATGTAACAATTATCCGATTTAAATTGCTTAATAACTTTTTAATATGAAGTCCATATTTAATTATATTTTACCGGCGTTTTTTTCTATCGTGCTAAGTCTTGGTTTATTCAGTTGTTCAGGCGGCTCCTCAGAAAAAACAGATGCCTCAAATGAAGAAGAAGTGGAAGTGGTCGCTTCCGACAACTTCAATGAAATGAACAAGCAGATAGACAACGCTATAGCCAAAGGCAATTATGCCTTCGCTTTTGATGTTCTCAATTCGATTCCTTCCCATTTTGATAGTTATTCACGTTTTTACTATAATAACAAAACAGGAGATATGGGATCCTATGACAGCAAGGAAGGCAGGACAAAGGAATTTACTTATGATCAATATTGCAGGAAAGCCGTATCTGTGTTAAGGGCTGAAAGCGATGTCTTGCTTTCNAANAACGATCCTGAGGCTGAAGGCCTGTTCCTTGAGCATCTTGCCGATTTTGACTTAGGNNTAAATAATGTCAANANAGGCAAATATNGGCATNNTGACNANGNAAGTGNAGANAACAAAANATATCAGGAAGCTGTNACCATTTACAACGACTACTTGATATCCGTTATCCGTAAGGCACTCCTCAAGAATAAGCCGGAAATTGCAAANAAAGTTTCNTTGCTTATCCGGGATGGCCTCTCATTTACAAAAGACCCGAATNNCGANNNNGANTNNATTTGGAAATACGATACCGAGGCTAAAGATGAGGCTAATGAAATCATCANTAGCTTCTCGGCCGAGTAATCCTTACAAAAGCCTATGAAATCTTTCAGGCTATTCTGGCGTGCAGTCAAATCGACACGGCATGAGATGTGGGTGTCGCTGCAGGTGCTTATAGCTGCTACTCTTTTACTGTCGCTGATGCTTTATCTTGTAGAGCATAAAGCTCAGCCCGAAATATTCCATAACTACTGGGATGCGCTGCTCTGGTCGTTCATGGGGTATATAGGAGATCCCGGGGAGTTTGCCGCATATGCACCGATCACTTTTTGGGGGCGTGTGCTCAAGATAGCATGTGCTTTGGTCAACATAGCTATCTTTGCTGTGCCGGCAGGTCTGGTGGCCGGAGGCTTTTCCGATGCTATTGCTGAAGATAAACGTAACAGGGAGCTTGAGGAGTATCAAACCCGACTGCTGAAAGCGTTCCGCCGGCGACAGGACCGTCATACCAAGTTCAGGGTTGTTCCGCGATATGTTTCGCCCGTAGACGTGCAGACAATGCAGCAAATGGACACAAAGGATATCATCGATGCTGTGCGAAACTCCGATAGTTTCCGCTTACGCAATCTGGCTTCTGCAATTCCTACGGCGCACAATCCTCAGGATCGTCTTGTAATAGAGGTGATTCCTAAAGAGGATGCGACCTCCTATGGCTGCTGTATCGACAGAGGAAGTAAGGTAACAATCGTTGCTCCGACAGCAGCCAATGAGGTGGCGATAGGAAATTTTGCATATTATCTGGCTCTATACGGAGGTTTCAACTATATAAGCAAAGAGCGGGAAGAGGAAAATGACCTTCCCCGAAGCTATTATTTGGTTGATGATAATCCGACGGAGTTAGAACATCGGTATCTTGACGATATCCGCCGGATGTCGCGTGGAGGTTGGGTTATCTTTCTTATCGCCTCTGATTCTGTTCATGATGAAAACATTCATTTCATCACGGCAATTCAGAAAAAACTCAATGCCGGAGATTCAACGGTGATAGACAGGGAGACTTTCGATAAGTTATATTCTAAGGTTTCAGGCGATATGAAGGAGACTTTCGATCTAAAATCGGAATGCGATACGCGCTATCTGCCTGTGGGTAAAAAGAATGTTGCGATGCGAATCGGAGCCGGGAAAGATTGCAATGCATTTACGCTCCGTCTTGACTGGGGTATAGCGGCATTTGATGACCGCAACATTGCCATAGCCCATGCTTTGGCCCGGGAGATTGCTTCGGTGATCACTCCGGAAGATGCGGGGATCATTGATCCCTCGTGGAAAGAAGTCGGTGTCGGATATTGAAAAAAATTTGATTGTAATTTTGAAATTCGTTATATGAATTTCAAAATTAAGCCGGGTTTGGGAAAGGGGCCTACAATAGCTCGTGGTTTTTCCCATTGCACCAACTTGATCCTGCGAACCCTATTCAGATTCATAGCGTTATAGTTATGTAGCCTTGATTATAGTTAGGCTATATAATTAAAACATTATTATGAATACAGTGAAAAAGATTGATGGTATGTTGACTCATGCCGAGAATGCGATATTGGTGATTGATATGGAGAACGATTTCGTGCTTCCCGATTCTCCGATGAGAGTGGAGGGAGCCTACGCCACTCTTCCGGCAATAAAGAAATTTCTGGATTATGGCCGTGCCAACGACTGGGCTGTTATCTATATTTATCGTATCCACCGTCCGTCCGGTATAGATGCCGAGCTTTTCCGCCGTCATTTCTTTGAAGAGGGGCATCCTTTCTGTATCGCCGGAACCAAAGGGGCAGCAATCCCTGATGAGATTGCTCCGCAACAGGGGGATATCTCCATTACCAAACAGCGTTTCAGTGCATTCTTCGGAACCGACCTCGATATTATACTGCGTGGATTAGGAACAAAGAATGTCTACCTTACCGGTACACAATATCCTAACTGTGTTCGTTCCACTGCAGTCGATTCAATGGGACTTGATTACAACACGATCGTTGTCACCGATTGCTGTTCGGCAGCTTCGGAGGAGGTGGCTAATGCCAATATCTTCGACCTTAAGAATATGGGAATCCCATGCATTCCTTCCTCAGAGATTATGAAATAATGCACAATTTCAGATGATTCATAAAAATGGCGGCTCAAAAGAACCGCCATTTTTTCTTAATAAGGAATTTCTTCTTCATCGACAGTCACCAATACGCTTGCCAGACCTTCATGAAAGCCGGAGACTTCTTCAAATTTCTCCTTAAATGGGAATTTTCCATCCTGACTAATGTAACCCCATTTAGATGTTCGGCCTTTCTTTACCGGTGCCAATCCCTCATTGAAAGGCATTGCATCATAAAAGATCGGCTTGATAACATACTCACCTTGTCGGTTGACATACCCCATCTTTTCTCCATCGCTTTTAGGTGTCAAATCTTCTACCTTGTCCGTTTCCTCCTTGGATGGCTCCGTAGGTTGTGGAATACTATTTCCTTCAAGATCTATATACGACCACTCTTCCCCAATCTTAACACGCGCCACCCCGTTATGAAAATCCTCAGCCTTATCGTATACAGGAGGAATAATGTATTCTCCATCTTTACCGATATATCCCCACTTGTCGTCGAGCATGACACGGGCTCTTCCCTCAAAGAAGCTGTAGGCCAATTGAAAGCGGGGTTCTATCACATATTTCCCGGTTCTGTCAATATATCCGTTTGGCCAGTCTTTTCTTACGACTGCCAATCCCTCGTTAAAATCCCATGCATCATCAAATTGCGGCTTCACTACAAAGCCACCATTTTTATCGATAAAGCCCCATACTTTTCTTTTTCCCATATACTTATGCAATTAATTTTCATGTATAGACCATAGACCATAGATGTTAAGTGATAATATTTCAAATTATTTTTATCAACTAAATTAATGTGAACCTCCAATAGTCTGTTTATTTATCTTCATTTAAAAGCACATAGACTTTTAGTGTTGGAACGATTGAAATCAGATATAAGTTTTATTTTTCTTCATTTAGTATATGACAAAAATTAAATTTATGTTGTTAAATATTTAATTTTCAGGTGGTAAAATTTGGTAAAGTTTTTGAAAATTAGTAATTTAAAGGAAAAGTTTGGCCGCTTTTTCTCATGAAAACTACTAATTCCAAGGACTTGGTCAAAGTTAACCAAATCCTCCCGATTATGTAAGAGCATTTTTACAAAATTTCTTATAGATTCCAAAGGAAATGTGATTGAAAGATATGCTCCGATAACTTCACCGGCAAAGACAGAAGACGACATAAAGAAGTTATTATAAGCCTCTGCAGATTGCCTTAAGAGACGGTTTTCTCCTTTGCTGTTAAAGTGAATCTCTCCAACGATGTTGTTCACTGTCAATCATCGTGTATCGTAATTGAGATTTTAGATAAACATTTTATATCGATTCACGTTCATTTAAATAGAATAATCATAATTTTCATTTAAAAGAATAAGATTTTGATTGAAAAAATAGTGAACGCTGTCAGTGGCGTACTTACCGACTATGTTATGGTGGCGACTCTTCTGATCGCCGCCCTGATTTTTACTATCGCCACCCGTGGTGTCCAATTCCGGATGATAGGGGAGATGTGTCGTCTCCTTGTTAAATCAGGGAAAAAATCCGAGCCTATATCCGACCAACACGGTCATTCCTCCGTAAGCTCCTTTCAGGCTTTCGCCCTTTCGATAGCCTCACGAGTGGGAACCGGGAATCTTGCCGGGGTAGCGACGGCCATAGCCATCGGAGGTCCGGGTGCAGTCTTCTGGATGTGGATGATAGCAATTTTAGGGGCAGCCAGCGCTTTTGTAGAATCCACTCTTGCCCAGTTATTCAAAGTTAAGGGTAAGGATTCCTTTATGGGGGGACCTGCCTATTATATAATGAAAGGAACCGGCAAACGATGGTGGGCTGTCCTTTTCGCAGTCTTGATAACCCTTACCTTCGGCTTTGCATTCAATACGGTTCAATCAAACACTATCGCAGCCGCCTACGAATCGGTATTCTCTTTCCCCCGTGAATGGATGGCTGTGATTCTAACGGTGCTAACGCTTGTGATTATATTTGGCGGCATTAAGAGCATATCCAGATTCAGCGAGATAGTTGTTCCTGTGATGGCTATAGCCTATATAATTCTTGCTATAGTGATTGTGGCTATGAATATCGACCGTATCCCTCATGTGTTCCGAATGATCATTGACAATGCTTTTGGGATCGGACAGGCCGCAGGCGGCGCTATAGGGGCCGCTATGACCATGGGGATAAAGCGAGGTCTCTTCAGCAATGAAGCCGGAGAGGGTTCCACCCCTAATGCTGCCGCCACTGCCTCCGTGACTCATCCTGTGAAACAGGGATTGATTCAGACATTGGGTGTATATACCGACACTTTGCTTATTTGCTCTGCCACAGCATTCATCATTCTTTGCAGCGGAATGCACATAGAAGGACACGATGGGATTGTGCTGACACAAAAGGCTATTGACACCTCGCTTGGCGGAGGACACAATTATGGCTCTATCTTCGTTAGTATCGCCATATTTTTCTTTGCGTTCACCAGCATTGTGGCCAACTATTATTATGGCGAGACCAATCTTCGCTTTATCCGCAATAATGATATGATGATCCGTATCTATCGTCTTGCAGTTGGTGTGATGGTATATTTGGGAGCAGTCTGCTCTTTGGATCTTGTCTGGGGATTCGCTGACATTACAATGGCCTTGATGACTCTCTGCAATCTTGCCGCGATTCTCTATCTTGGAAGATATGCAATTGTGCTTCTTAAAGACTATCGTCGTCAGCTTCGGGAAGGACGCGATCCGGTGTATCATTCCTCCACAATTCCATCAATTGCAAAGGAAACCGAGTGCTGGGATTAAGTGGCCGACATTTCTTAGAGGAGGTTAATTAATATCGGGATTCTTCTGGCGAATTGATAGAATGGGATGCACAACGGTATTCGCCTTATCATCCTTACTTAGCATATAGATATGGCGATATGACAAGGGACTATGGGCCTTGGGGGCGGAATTTACGATATAGATATCCCTGGCATTGGCAAAATCAACAATACCCTTGATATTTTCATCAGCCAATTTACCAATTTCATCCATCATGCAATGCAAAGAGAATGACCTGGATCGCTTGCCGATACGTTTCTTGAACACATTGATAAGAAGGATGTTGATGATGGCCTTGACCAGGATATCCGTACCATCGGAACCAACATTCCTCATGTTGTCGATCCACCCCGTGGTATTATCATTCTCATCAATCTTCATTTTGAGTGAGAAATTGTCTGTAAGGCGTATTTCATCTATATCCTTGTTATCTTCAAGAATTTCAGAAAGAGCCTTGAGCCATTCCACAGCTTCCAAGTTGGCATTCTCCGACTCCTCGGATGCAAAAAGATTGGCCTCCCCAATCTCCAGGCTGTTCTCGCTCCAAAAATCATGGATATGCTGGAGGGTAGTTATTACCTTGCTCTCACTCTTATCGAGTCTAAGCTCAATTTTTCGAATCACACCTGCAAATGATTTCTTGGCAAAATCGTTGTTGACTTCATTCACAACCTTGCGTATTTCGGATTCACGCTCAACAAGGGTGGAATATTCACGGGATATGAGACCGAGAATATTCTTATAAAGTCCGTTGGAGGTGGTCTGATAATCCCTGATCTTGTCATTCTCCACGAAATCCCTCACACTTGAAGAATAGCGCAGGTAATCGTCATCGGAATCAAGAACAGTAGGGAACCCAAAAGGACTTGACTGCTTGAATTGCAGTTTGAATAGATTCGTATCCTTCTTAAGTTGTTCCATAGCCGCACGAAGCCTATCGGAAAGATCACGCATATTACGGATTATTATGCGACAACTATCGGTCGTAGCTAACTCCGGCATATCCCGCAAGAACGATGGACATCCGGGGGAAGCCAGGAATCGTCGTGTATCCGAGACATCCTCCTTCAGACCCTCAATTTCATTTTTCAATCTTAAGATTGTGGCATTACATTCCTTAGTTTCCTCTGCCAATTTCTCAGCTTTCATACGATACTCCTCATCAAGCTGGGCCTGCTGTGACGACAAGGACTCTTTTGTCACCTGGAATTCCTCAAGACGGTCGATAAAATCACGTTTCTCTTTGCGATATTCCACAATGAGCGTATGGTTCTCTTCTATTTTAGCCAGAATTGCATCCACTTCAGCAAGTTTTGCACGCCAGGATTGCAATATATCTGTATCTACACCCTCCTTTTTCAAGGCATCCGTTTTTCGGATTTGTAGGTTCTGAATCTCTGTCTCAGTGGATTTGCGATGCTCCTCAACAGATTCTTGAAGCTGATCATTAAGGGTTTTGATTTGCATACGCATGGAATCTTCTTTCCCCTTTCGTCTTTTTTCAGCCTCTTTCCTTTCAGTCTTTCTTTGCTCCTTGATTTTAGAGAGATAATCCTGAGCTTCTATCAAATCCTTTGACAGTTTCTCGCGATCTTTAGCTAAATTAATCAGAGCGTTCTCTTTCTCCTCTTCACCTTTTTTCAACAAAGCATTGTGCTCAACCTTAATTTTATCGATTCTTTGGGGCAAAGTCATAAGGCGCCCACGGGTGGCATCCTTCTTCTTCCTCACCTCATTAAGCTCGCTCATGCTCCGAGTCTTTCCTTTTTTTATCTCCTTATCTCTCTCCGCTATTTTGGCGGCGGTCTTTTTCCGCAATTTATCGAGTGTATTCTCAAGCTGAGCAATCTGTTCGCGGATTTCATTTGGTGTGCGTACACTCATTTTTAGTTTGGAGAGATCGAGCTTCAGTCCGAAGAAAGAATTATCGGATGATAGATCCACTGCCGGGGAAAGCTCAGTGTTATAAAGCACATTCTTTTCATCTGCAACCTTACCGATTGTTTCGGTCCAGCCGGGCATATTACCATCCAGCCATTCAATAAGAGAACCCTTGGATTTTTCAAGCAGCTCGGATTCACTTTCAATTTCTCGTTTGACCTCCTCACATTCTCTCTCAATAGCATTTATTTCAGGGAGAAAGTCGGCCTCAATCCTCATACGTTCATTATCGATGCCTCTGGTAATGGCCTCTATTCTATGACCTAAAGCCTCCTCAGTGCGGATCAGATCCTTCTCTTCCTGTTCAAGCTCGGAGTGTTGACGCTCAAGAGTGTCAAGTTCCTTGGCATAGAGGCGAATATGTCTGGTTTCGTTGATACGGAGTTCGAGCTTATGAAGGTCATTGTTTAATACATCCTTCCTCTCATTTGCTGTCTCCTCCTTTCGATTGAAAGTATCATCGATCCGGTCAAGTTCAGCATCCGTTTCGCGGCGTAATTCGGAAAGTTGCTCGTTGAGCTCCCGTTGATTAGCCACTATCTTCTCCTCTGTCTCCCTTTTGAAAGAGGCGTGTGCTCCCTTATGGTCGTCGATCAGACGATCAAAACGTGCTGCCACATCCCCGGCTTTCTGCTCCAGGAGATTTATACGGGAAATTAGATGCTGTTTTTCATTCTCGTGATTTCTTTTCCCCTCCTCTAATTGTATTTTTTTATCTATATCTAATTCCTTGTATTTCCTTTGCATCTCTTCTGCATGGCGAATCCTGTCGGCCACCACGCCGAGATCCATTGTAATTTTCTCCCGTTTTTTCTCATGGTTTTTATTGAGGGCTTGAGATTTTTCGGTTAGTTTTCCAAGTCGGGTATAATTTTCCTCACGCTCCACCTTCAACCCCGGAATTTTCCGCTCGGCCTCCTGAAAAGCGAAATTCAACTGTCCGCAGAGTTCACGGATAAATGTGTTTCC
Organism: Bacteroides sp.; assembly: GCA_014801985.1. Lineage (GTDB taxonomy): Bacteria > Bacteroidota > Bacteroidia > Bacteroidales > Muribaculaceae > Lepagella. Next base: position 15,795 of record JAAVDD010000005.1, on the reverse strand, counting down.
GGCAAGAATCTCATTCCCCTTCTCCATCACTCTACGGGCTTTGGAAAGAATCTCTATCTCCCCTTTACGGTTTTTTTGAGTCCATAGCCTGGTGTCATGGAACACCTCTGCAAGATTCTTGAGACGTTCGGAATAGAACTTAAGGCGTAGTGTGGGTTCATTCTCATTGAGAGATTGGATGATGGTTTCCTTTACGAAGTCGGCATCCACACGCTCGTTAAGAAAAACATTCGTGATTATTCTCGGAAGATTTTCATAGCGCACACTATGCATGAGGTGATACCGTTCGTAGGTATGTTGCAGTTTGGAATGGCGGTTACCATATATGATATCGCGATAATCGGTATAACTGATGATGAGATTGCTAATATCAGTCCCCGATTTCAAGACTCGTCTCCTGACTTCAACAGGGTCTCCGGTCACCATCCCGTTTTCATCAATCAGCCAATCCTTCGAGAAAGGGCCGTCGGCAAAACGATACACTGCTCTGGAATTTTGACGACATACGATAACGCAGAAAGGGCGATCTCCGTCGCGCTCCACTTCATAGACGATATAGGAATTGTTGTGGGGGAGATAGAACTGGTCGAATTTCTTCTGGCCTTGCAGACGGATTCCGAGACGAGAGGGGTCGGCATTGTAGAAAAAAAGGATTGCACGGAGAAGGGTACTTTTACCCACTCCCTGTGTACCTGTGAAATGAACATTCCCGTCAACCTTCACCTCCGCGTAGGGGATATTGGCGCTATGTATAAAAATGATTTTACTCAGTTGTCTCATCGTCAGATTCTTCAAAAGTAAGCATTCCCACGAGTTCCTCCAGATAAGTGAAGGCATTCGTGACCTGATATTCCTCCGTGTTCTCCTCCACAGTCTCCAGAAATCCCTGGCGCTGGAGTTCATCGATAAGCCGGGCGGCAATTTCAGAATGTTTATCCTTATTCTCGTAAAGCACAGAGATTTTATCCTTGAGTTCAATATCGGCATCTATGCCATGCAGCAGACTGCTGAATCGGAATCTATAGCCGGGGCCAAATGCCGGCTCCCAAGCTTTCAGGAAGTCGAGCACGTCGATCCAATGCGAAAATCTTTCAAGTTTTCTGACCATCTCAGTGCGGTTTTCATTCCTTGAGAGATAGAAATAGCCATCGCCCTCCTCCAGTAGAAGACCTATTCTATCAAAATAAGCTGCATAATCGGCTTTATTGTCATCTATATCGCGGAAGATTGCGCGTTGGGTTTCCGAAAGACTATCGCGAGATATAAAATTGCCCCGGATTAGCCGGTCGTATGTCTGTTTGAGATATTTCATTTTGAAGCCAATATTACTGGATAGGATAGATTTTCATATTCTCTCCATTCTCCGGTGAACGTGAGTCGGTCGATGGAGATCTGGATAATCTGAGAATAATGTTCCACTCTCTGGGCAAGTGATTGCGGAGTCTCGAAAGGATATCCTATAATAAAACTGAAAAGATCTTTCCCTGATGAGAAAAAATCCTCCGACAATACATAGTGGTCTATATATACGGTATTGATAGGATCTGCACTTAAGTCCTCACTGATAAGGGGTGGCGCACCCTTCTTATTGCGAGTCAATGTGCGTGAAATCTCCTTACGGGCTTCTGAAAGGATTTCAGAACCGGAATCGGTATTGCGCAGGAAAAGCAGTGACGGCTTAAGCCCGGAAGGGGAGAGGGGTTCAAGGAAGATATCGTTGTTCTTTTCCAGAGCCTCGCAGACGTTGGTGGCCGATTTCCAGATAAACTGGTCTTTGAGCATCTTCAGCCGCCGGATATTCTTTATCATTCTATCCTGACGGTCGATACGATGGAGATAGTCGCGGATCACAGCCTGCTGCTCTATTATAGTGCGGCTCACTTCATTCAGTTCAATCCTTACGCTGATGATAAGAGTTGTCAGCTGATCATCCGGAGAGAAATGTTCGAAGGTTGAATTTTGGTCATCGAGCAGTTGTTGGGTGGAATCCACAAGACTATTGATTTCGCTGATGCTGGTCAGGAATCGTTTAAGCTTCTCACGCTTTATCTTATAGTTGGGCTGATGCTTGAAGGTGTCGTTTACGTTTCTTTTGAGGTCTATCACCTTTCGGGCTGAGAGTTGCGCGATGTTCCTGAGATTCCGTTTTACCTTTCTGAGATATTTAAGCTGTCGAGCCGGATTCTCGCGCTCCATAAGATAAAAGCGAATATTCTCATTGAGGAGATCAATCTGGTCGGCCACAGCCGAACCTGTGATTTCTTCGTTGGCAAGAAGCACCTCCTCAAAAAATTGGAGATAAAACTCCTCCAATTCGAGCGAGTCGCCTTCTTCGCGGATGACGCCATGATCAATCAGATATGCAAGGCGTCCCGGTTCGGTGAAAGCCAATGCATCCTCACGGGTGAAATCAACCTGCTGGCGATGCTGGAACATCTCAGCCAACAGACGTTTATCCTGATAGAGGCGGTTGATGAGTTCGGTGATGTTTCTGAAGCTCTTCTGTATCATCCCTCAAATGAAGTTGAAAATCCTTTGATTATGCCTTTCCCCTATGCAAAGATAATATAATTGCGTGAGACTGCAAAATAAAACTCAAGTCGCCCTGCCATGAGAATCCGGCAGGGCGACTTGAGTTAAGTTGATGTAAATGGTTTTAATCCATTCTTTTTCCGTGTAGGTCGTAGCGTATTGTGCTATTGCCATCATTTAGCTCGATTACCGGGCCTTCCTCGGTCAAGATCAACCTGCGGATAAGGCTATTAGTCTGTGTCACGGATATATCCTTGACACCTGTTTCCAAGTCGAAAAGATAGTGGAAACAGCTCCATTCCCTGTCGAGCTGATATGCTCTCTCCGAACCGGCCGGAATATTCAGCGTGGCATTGCTGTAGGTTGCTGAATCAAATCCACAGGTACCGAGATGGCAGGGTATCGGATTTAAGGCCGTGACGTTCATCAGGGCCGCCGAACCGTCGAAGCAGTAGTCGGCTATGCTTGTCATTGACGCAGGAATTGTTATTTGTGTCAGGTTGGGCATGTAGGCAAATGCATGGTCTCCTAATGTCTGGATACCATTAGGCAGAGATATTGAAGCCAATCCGGATTTATAGAAACCCATGTCGCCGACACTTTTTAGCGATGCCGGTAAGGTGAGACTTTTCAGCGCAGTGCAGTTGGCGAAAGCCCATTGGCCAAAGGAAGTTATGGTGGAGGGTAGACTGACGTCGGTCAACGCTGAACAACCGTCGAAAAACTGATAGGGGAGGGTTGTTCTGTTCCCTTTTATACTTGCCTTGGTTAGTTTTAGACAGTAAGCAAAGACCCCGTCTCCAAGAGAGGTTACAGATGCAGGCACTTCCACTTCCGTAAGGTCGGTATTTGCGAAAGAATATTCTCCCAGCGTGGTCAGTTTGCTGTTGAAGCGTATGCTCCGTATGCTGCAACCATTGAAAGCGAAACCCTTGATGGCGGTGCATCCGGAAGGTATCACAAGTTCGATGGGATTCTTTGAATAGAAGGCATCGTAGAAAGCGTATGCCCCTACGGTTTTCAGATTTGCCGGCAGTTCGAGTTTCTTAAGGGAGCATGTCTCGAAAGCCCGCGACCCTATGGTCTCGATTGTAGAGGGGAGTGTGACGTTTTCAAGGAAAGAGCCCATAAATGCTTCCTTTGCAATGGCATTGACTGTATAGGTCTTTCCGTCATCGGAATTGAGTATATAATCAATAATGGTTATCTTTCTTGATGATGAACCTTCCTCCACCCCTGTCACGGTAGCTTTCCTTGTGGAGGTATCAAGAGAGTAGATTACTGTTCCATCAGAATATTTCACTTTCTTTGCCTCCATCAAGAAAGGAATGAGGGCACACAAGATAAGGAAACCGAGGGAGATTCCCTTGCGTGTGGGAGAAATTAAGGATGATTGTAGAGTGGAGTTAAGCGATTTATTAATCATGATTTATGATATGTAAGAATTTCGCTGCAAAGATAGCCAATCACCCTTATCTCTCGAAATCAATAGCGACAAAACTCATGGTTTTGACGATGAAAAGGGGATTACCAACCAAACTCTTGATTGGCAACCACAAAAATATCAATTTATAGGAAGAAACTCCTTATCNGAGACTCAAAATGAGTTTTTTCATCATTTTACTATCACACGTTCCGGATTCCATTTATCCATAGGTGCATGGTCTACTGCAGGATAGCCGATGGGAATGAGACTGAATGGCACGAAATCGTCGGGTAAATCAAGAATACGCGATACCGGTTCCATGCGTTCAGTGTGAGGATATACACAAGTCCATACTCCACCTAACCCCAAGGCATGGGCAGCCAGAAGTATGTTTTCTGAAGCAGCTGAAAGATCTTGTTCCCAAAGATTTATGTCGATACCATCGAGAAAACGGTTCTTGTTCCCACACGTTAGAATTGCCAATGGAGCTTCTGCGGTCATTTTGGCGTAGGGGAGGGCATCGGAAAGATTCTTTAGGAGTGNTTTATCTGTGACTACTACAAATTCCCATGGNTGACGGTTGACACCGCTTGGTGCGCTCATCCCCGCATGAATCAGACCGGAGATAAGATCCGGTGCTACAGGTTGGTCGGAATATCTACGTACGCTTCTGCGCTCGATGATATTCATATAGGCAGAATTGGATAGAAGAGTGGAGGGGATTTCATTGGATATTTTCATAATAATGTTTCTTTTTTTAATGGTTAAACGCTGAGAGAATATGAAAATGTTCATAATAACGCAAATTAGATATCTTGGCGATTCAACTTTTTCAAGTGTAAAATAGTTTAAAAATATAAGAAGGATAAGGGAAAAGTTAAATTTAACGATAAAAAGTTATGAAATACATCAACGCAGGAAATGGGAAGATGCCATTGATTACACTTCTCGCTATACTATCAATATCACTCACAATCAATATGCCGGGTCTGGCNGTATCTCCTATGCTCGGTAAACTACGTGATATTTTTCANTCATCGGAAATGGAGGCNCAGCTCGTCACATCGCTTCCAAATCTATTTATGATTCCGGTGGTGCTGATAGCCGGAAAAATTTCTACTCCTTCACGTCAGACAGCGGTGCTCGCTACGGGTCTCATCACATTCCTGATAGGCGGCATCGGATGTTTCTTTGCTGAAAGCATGATGGCCCTGATCATATTAGGNTGTCTTGTAGGTGTGGGTTGTGGACTTGTGGTGCCTATTGCCGCCGGATATATCTCTGAATGGTTCATGGGTCGCTCCCGTCAGCAGGATTTAGGACTGAAATCCACCACCTCCAATGCAATGGTTATCGTAGCCAACATATATGTTGGAATCGTGGCTGCCCATTATTGGCATGCGGCTTTCGTGGTCTATCTGACGCCGTTGATACCATTGGCGCTTATACCGTTCATGACTCAGAAATATGTCAACAAACATCGNATCATCGACACTATGGAGGATGAAGCTGCTTCGGGTAAGGAGAGTTCCGAAGGGAAGGCTCCATATCATTTTCAGGGAAGCACTTCAACCTGGATGTTGGTAAGTCTGATATGTCTTTATATGTTCCTCACATACGCCACCACCTCTATTTCCTATTATGCACCTTTCTGCATGGAACACTTCGGAATGTCTACCACTGAGGTCGGGGTTGTGACTGCGATGTACTATCTTATGTGTGCAGTGTGCGGTGCTTTTGTTTCGCCTTTAAAAANAATATTCGGAAAAAACACATTGTTCATAAGTCTTGCGCTTTGCGCTGCCGGACTATTTGGAATCGGTTTTACTCATAANTTCTGGGTTTATACCATTTCATCGCTTGTAACGGGATTTGGTTATGGTATAATACAACCGATTATATACAACAAGACCACATACGTTGCCCCNAATAGAAAACTNGGTACACAGTATTTCGGTTATGTGCTATCTGCCAATTACGTATCNATCATGATGGTTCCNTTTGTTGATAGTGCTGCGCGTAAGATTTTNCATTCCACNAATCCGACTTTCGAGTTCATATTCAGTGGGGCAGTGGTTTGCGTTCTTCTCATTTGGGCCTTTATAAAGCGNAAAAATTACGTATTTGCTATAAATCCTGCATCAGCAGCNCCCACTGCTGCTGAGATCGCCGCATCAAAATAAAGATAGATTAGACGTGTTTGATGGATATTATAAATAATGATGTGGTCGCACGCTGCGATCACATCATTATTTATTTTCTCTTGAGCCAATATTGNCGTTCNNNTTCCGGNAGNTTTTCAATCGCNTATCTTAAGGATGTACGAGGAAGGCGGGAATAATGGGTTTCCAGATAANCTGTAAGAGTATCCTTATCTCTTTTNCCGATTTCGCGGAGCACCCAACCAATAGCTTTATGAATAAGATCGTGAGGATGAGNGATAAGTTTATCGGCAAGATNAAGNGTNGGGGAGAANANACCGTTACGTATGAAGTCAAGTGTAGTAACTATGGCTATTCTTTGTTCCCAAAGATTCTCGCTTTCGGCAAGTCGATATAAAATATCATAATCCGGCTGGTCTAAAAAACGGATATANGGCCCCACTATGTATTCGCACGATAAATCGACAAGATCCCAATTATTGGCACGNGTGGCNTTCTTAAGATAGAANAAGGCAATTTCCTCTCTACATTTAGCTTTTTCAGAAAGCACCTGTTCGCTATCTTTTCGTTTTGGNAGGTTAGCCTTCATCTCCTCCACAAGGAANAGCAACCCGGCTAAACGAATCTCGTGCCANTTGGATAGGAGNAANGTCTGAATCTCGGAAAACGGCACAGATAATCGTGCCTCCTTAACAATCTCTCTTGTNTGCGGCACTTTCAATCCCAAAAATTGGTCACCTTCTCCATATTCCCCCTTTCCGGTCTTAAAGAATCGCATGAGATGGGCACTTTGCTTATCATNNTTCTCTGCAATAAGCAAAGTCATAATCTCATCAGCGGTTGTGGTTTGATTTTTCATATTCANTGTTCGATTCCTCTTGCAAAGATAATACAATTATTTGAATGGTGCCTAACAGGAATTAGTGTAAAAAGAAAAAGCCTGNGGATATTTGTTGTCATTATAAAACAACATTATTTAAGTATGTTTGAGAAATTATCCAATATTCGNATAGCTTCTCTCGCTTATGATTTATTTAGAAAAACNTACTTACAACATGATTGAAAATNTAAAACTNAGCAATGGNTTNGAAATCCCATGCATAGGATACGGTACATATAAGGTTTCGGAAGGTCATAGCGGAGAGCAGGTGGTGAAAGATGCTCTTGGTGTCGGTTATCGGCTTCTTGACACAGCGGCCATGTATAAAAACGAGGAGGAGGTAGGAAAAGCTATAATAGAATCCGGAATTCCTCGCANGGAGATTTTCGTTACCTCGAAGGTGGCAAATCCTGACCGTGGTTATGATTCCACCCTTCGTGCATTTGATCGCTCACTCCGGCTGTTGGAGATGGATTATCTTGACCTTTATCTTATCCACTGGCCTGCTGATAAAGCACGCTTCGCAGATTGGAAAAAGATAAATTCCGACACATGGCGTGCACTTGAGCGACTGCTATATGAGGGAAGNGTNAAAGCGATTGGAGTAAGCAACTTCATGCCCGAACATCTCGATGCCTTGGCAGAGACAGCACGTGTNTTGCCGATGGTGAATCAGATCGAATTTCATCCCGGATGGATGCAACCTGAAGTTTTGGAATGGTGCAGAAGAAATAATGTAGTGGTAGAGGGATGGTCGCCATTAGGACGCACACGCGTTCTTGAAGATCCTCTTTTGGTAGGGATAGCCCGGAGATATGGCAAGAGTGTGGCGCAGATTTGTCTTCGTTGGGCGGTGCAGCATGGAGTGGTTCCATTGCCTAAGAGTGTAAGCCCGGAGAGGATGAAATCCAATCTTGATATATTTGATTTCTCACTCACAGACGCTGATATGCGTCTTATTGATTCTATGCCCCCGACAGGTGAATCAGGGCTGATGCCGGATAGTATAGATTTCTAAAACAAAGATTCGGTAAAAATTACCCAATGTGAATCGTCGAATGGTAAGAAGCCATTCGTTCAAAAATAAGCTAATGCAACCGCGGTTACTGTAACCGCGGTTGCATTAATTTGTTTATAAAAGAAAAAATCCTTATCTTTGCGACGGCGGTCACAGTAACCGCCGTCGCATTATAATGTAACTTAGGTTATTTAAATGATTTAATTTGTTGAACTTAAAAGAATCACTCAGAGTGGTCGCAGAACTTTTTATATTATAGATTATGAAATTTTACGATAGGGAAATAGAAACAGAAACATTGCGCCGTATAGAGGCAACTTCGCGAGAATATGCCCAATTGACAGTGATTACCGGTAGGAGGCGTATCGGCAAGACCACTTTAATAAAACATTCGTATAAGGGATATGATATGATATATTTCTTTGTGGCGCGTAAGAGTGAGACTTTGCTATGCAAGGAGCTGGCAGATACAATACGTGATATTCTCGGGGAGGATTTGGGCGACTTTACAAATATGTCTCGATTGTTTGCCGCAATTATGCAACTTGCCAAGCGTCGTCATTTTACATTTGTATTTGATGAATTTCAGAATTTTAAGTATGTCAATGAATCTTTTTTCAGCGATATGCAGAATATTTGGGACAGCAACAAAGATGAATCCCACATAAATCTGATTGTTTGTGGATCTTTGTACTCTATGATGACTAAGATCTTCGACGATAAGAAAGAACCTTTGTATGGTAGAGCCACGTCGCGTATCCGATTGCGGGCATTTCCTCTCGCCACCCTGCGTGAAATCATGCGCGACAATAATCCTGACTTCACCCCCGATGATTTATTGGCAATGTATATGATCACGGGAGGTGTGGCAAAATATGTGGAACAACTTTATATGCTCAGAGCCTTTACCAAGGAGAAGATAATAGACGCTGTACTCTCCTATGGGTCATACTTTATAGAGGAAGGTAAGGACCTTCTATCGGATGAGTTTGGAAAGGATTATGGAAATTATTTTTCCGTATTGTCGGCCATAGCTGCCGGATTCAACGAACGAGGAGAGATAAAATCATACACAGGGATAGAGGCCGGTGGATTCCTTGACCGTCTGGAGAACACATACGATCTTGTGTATCGTTATCGTCCTTATTTAGCAAGTGAGAACAGTAGGAATGTTAAATATGGAATAAAGGATAACTTTTTAAATTTCTGGTTTAGATTCATTTATAAATATCGGAGTGCTATTGAAATCGGCAATCTCGAATATGTGAAGGAGAAAGTACAAGCAGATTATTCCACTTTCTCAGGGTGGATTTTAGAGCGCTATTTCCGCCAGTATTACCGCGAGACCGGACTATATAATATTGTTACCAATTATTGGGAGAAGGACGGACGCAATGAAATAGACTTGGTTGCAGTGAATGAGGCTGACCGCGAAATTGTAATTGGGGAAGTGAAGCGTAATTCACGCAGGATTGATCTTCATGGCTTGGAAGAGAAATCTGCTGCAATCGTGTCTAAGCGTAAGGGATGGCATATTGAATATGTGGCCTTGTCATTAGATGATATGGGAAGATGATAGATTAATAGTCATCATCGTCCTCATCATCCTCTTTGGCAACNCNGGAATTATATCCGTNGTTATATCCATCGTCNTATCCGNCGTTGTAGCTATCTTCAAACTTACCGGTGAATTCGGAATCAGGNTCATAGGAATGTCCGTGTCGCTTCCCTTCGCAGCTATCCTCTTCTCCATCTTCATAGCCATCTTCATACCCTTNGAGATAGGCATCTTCAAGGGTGGAGACCCCACGCTTGGAATGATATCTCATTTCTTCCTGTGAAAGAGTCTGGGAATGCTGGGCCTCTCCATCGGAAATATTGGGATGGTCATTAAAAATTTCNTGAATAGGGTAGTGGGAAGCAGCAGNGTCAAAGCCAATGCCTGTCGACTCAACTATACTATCTGATTCCTGATTTTTCTTNGANGAACAGGAGAGGAAGATCATGGCTAAAAATAGAGNGAGAATGGAGAATAAAGAATATTTCATAAATTTTNCTTAGATTCTTAGATTTTAGGAGAAAAGGAAATATTNTGCAAATGTAATATAANTTACTGATTATTTTAAATTTAATNGGGTAAAAATNTACACAAAANTATCTTGGAACGGGTAAAAGTCCTTGTTGAGNGAGTGTTCGCCACTTCGAGGCGAAAAGTCCATATACNACAAAACCCCTCGGAGGCGTCCGAAGGGTTTTGTTGGACGAGTTAGCGATTGAAGCTTTCCGGTCGAGACCTTAGGCTCGATTCTTTGCCAAGCGAAGCGCCAAAGGAGATGACACGAAAGCGCGGGGGTGCCGCAACTCCAAAAGAAAACCCCGACAATCACTGCCGAGGTTTCCGGGGAGTATGAGTTGCTGTTTACTTTAGAATACTTGATGATGTACCCATTTGTTGCGATGCCTCGTTGCCTCGTTGTATCTTCTTGCCGAAGCCGAAAGTATAAGTAGCCGAAAGCAATACGTAACAATGATAACTTGTATTGTAATAGGTGGTGGCTACATCATAGTTCGGGCTTGTCGTATCGGATTTTGATGCTTCCCAATTCCAACGGAAGGGATTGGTGAGTCGTGCCTGTACGTTCCATGAGGAATTGCCCCATCCTACAATAGCAGTGTATGCGCTCTTGTCTTTCATCCATGCACCGTTGACATAACCATCGCAGTATTCTTGTGGCGATTGATATTGCAGACCGAAGTTCCACCCTCCAACATAATAGAATGCTTGAATATACCATAGGACTCGTTGCTTAGTCCAATCAAAGGGCACGCCGTTGCGAACTATTCTGTGAGCCACCTGTCCGTTAATCATCAGGCTGTTGTTGAAGAGTCGTGCGGTGCCTTGTACTCCATATAGCCATGATGAATAATTGCCAACTCCCTTTTGCTGTATGGTACGGAGAATGCCGTCTGGAGATGCCTTATATACATAGGCATATCGGTCGGTGATTACAGTAGTTTGACCAAAAGCCGCGAAATTAAATCTATTGTTGGGCATGAACACATATCTCAAGCTTGCATCCCAGCTCTTATAGGGTGCTACATCCGGGTTGCCGGTGTAGCTGAACAATGGATTTGACTGTATTATGGCTGTACTACGGTATGATGACGCCAAGGTCCACGTGGCGTGATGAAATTCTGCGCTTAAGGAGTTTTTATTGTTAAAGGCATATTGCAGTGAAAAATCCATCCACGGTTGTGTGGAATGCTCTGACACATCGCCCAAATTTGAGTGATCGTAATTAAACCCGCCTCCAATAAGTCCGTTGAATTTATCGGTTTTGAAATTGTAGAACAAGCCGGGACCGACACGATAGGTAGTCAGATGGTCAGAAGCGGATGAAGTGCCTGAATATTGGGTACGATTGGAAAGGAGTGTTCCGTTTAGAATGGCGGTAATATTGCCATATTTGCCAAAGTCGTGCATAAATCGCAGTGAAGCGGTGGCACGGTGCGAATCATCATTTGCACCATTGGCAAAAGATGAGCCTGCGGTCTCTGAATAGAGTCTGTGTTGGTTGGTATGGGAATATGAATAGTAGGGATTGAAACTTAGGCTGTTGCCGTGGGGTAGCACGAAATTCCAAAAACCTGAATAAGTTATGGAGTTTGAGCGACTGTTTTGTTCATCGGTATAATCAGTAGAGGGAAAGTCTGCCGGAGAGAAATAGACTTTACCTGCTGTATTCTGCTTGGGTGAACGAAAGAAATTTGCACCCAAAGTGTTTACCATTGTTATCTTCTCGGTAAGATATGAAGCCTTGAAAGTAGGCCAATATGATTGCTGTCGCACTTTGACATAGTTCGGATCAGATATTCGATCAAATGTTTTTATAGAGCCGTCAGTCTGCGGAAGCTTATATGTTTCTACTGTAGCCTGACTCAGATGGTCATTCGTAGAATACCAGCCACCGACTGCTATGTCGAAAGTCATACGTTTATACTGTAGTTTGGAGAATATGTTGAGTTGTCCTGAATTGGCGATAAAAAACTCATTAGCGTATGCTTTTACATAGCCTCCATATTCATACTTTTGCATGATGAAGTTGATTACATGCTGCGAGCCTTGAAAACGCGGGTCAGTGGGAAAATCATAATACTCCACTTTCTTAACGTCAGTCATACGCATTCCATTCAAATCATCTTCAGAAGCAGGAACATAGTCTATATAAAGATCAACTTTCTGCCCTGCGTTGGTGGTTACGTTATATCCTGACACCAAACCGAGTTGAGGAATAGCCATGTGATTTAGAAGTTCGGGGCCGTTTTGGGCTGCATTGCATTGACGCTTGGTGGGAATATAGGTAGATACGGTTGCAGATGTGGCTTGAAGTTGTGCCTCTACAACGACCTCGTTAAGTTCCTGTGCTTTGATACTGTCGTTAGTTTCACTTTGCGCTATTGCACTGAAGGTACATAGCCATATACCAATTAAACAATATATTTGTTTCATAACTCAAAGTCATTTAGATTATGGCGCAAAGTTACAGACAATAAAAATAAAAACTCTCAAACAAAGTTGAGAGTCGAAGATTTTTTATTATTTGCCGTTGTTTTTTGCGGTGGGTCTTGTTCTAAGACCGCGCACCGGCTTTGCCGACATGCGCTACAAGCCCACTCGCGAATGCTTCGCATTTCGTAACCTACTAAGGTATGTAGGGGTAATGTTAAGGAATGAGGCTATGTCTTTGAGGGAGAAAATCGAAAAAATGTCTTCGTATTTATTGACAAGTTCATCATATCGTTCCTTTGCTGATTTTACGTACAAATTGATATATCGGTCATACACAGTATTAAATAAGGCATTACTGGTTTCTGAAATAATGTGATAAAGTTCTTCTTCCGATTTCATTCTGCGACCTATGTCTCTTGCTGAGATACAATAAATATCACATGGAGTAACAGCCTCTATTGAAACGCGCGATTTTTTGCCGTATAAAGAAAATGGAAAATCAGCGACAAATTCACCGGCAAACTCCAACCCGACAACACTCTCTGTGCCATCAGCAGCATAAGCAATGTATTTTAGGATACCTGACTTGATGTATCCCACATATTTTGCTATCTCGCCCCTCGTTACGAACAGCTCTCCTTTTTCATAATGGCGTAACACTCCTTTCTCGACACAAAGGTTGCGCCAAAAATCGGTGTCGATGTTCTCGTAATATGTGTTGAAGTTGGAGGAAGACATTGAGCGCTATTGAACTGATATAATTGGCAGACCGAATAATTTTATTTGAGTTTCAAGTCGAAGAACATAAAGCGGGTTTCCAATGGTTGCTCCGGGTTCAATTCCAAAAAAGCGCGTTCCTCTTGCTCGGTTTTATACAAAGGTTTGAAGCCGTTCTTTTCATAGAAATGCAGGGTCTTTTCGTTGTTGTAAGCGTCAACGACAATAAAACGGCATCCGGTTTTATTGTCGAAAGAGCGAAACCAACCTTTGAGGAAGTCGAGAATCTGACTGCCGATATTAAGCCCTTTGCCTCTATATTCGGAAGAAACCACCAAAACGACCGGGGTTCATTTTTTCTTATCCTTTGGAGGAAAAATGAACTCGCGGGATTTTCTTAAAAATTCAGCTATCTGCGCTTCGCGTTCTGGCGACAGGCAGGGCGTAGGAAGTTTACCGTTACGCTCTGCTTCCTCAACGAAAGCTCTTGCAGATTCACCGGTAAGTACAGGTGATGAGTTTATTGTCATTGCCATATCAGGATTCTGTTTTTAGAATGCAAAGTTACAACATTATAACAACTTACACAAGAGCCTGACTGTTAAAGGCTCGAAAATAATATCAGTTGGCGCATAGATTGCCAACTGACAATCACGATACGCCCGACACGGAGTGGGCGAATGTATTTCGCCGGATTTGTCTTTGTGGAAGTTGTTTTGCCTATTCTTCGTTCGGCGACAATAACGGTGGTGTACCGATAAGCTGCGTAAGGCGTTGGGGCTTGTTAAAGTAAACTCTGTTCTCGCTCATCTGTAATTTTTTGCGTAAATTCGCGTCTAATAAGAAAACTTCAAAATCGCATAACTATGACCGAACATTGGTATGTCTATTTAATCGTTGAAGTGGTAGCTTACCTGCTGTCATTGGTGTGCGAAAAATCTAACATCCTCGAATCAAAACCGCTACGTTTCTTCACCGTTCTTTTTGTGGCTTACTTTCTATGTTGGATTATTTATGACCTTATTGTTTGACGAGTAGAGTGTCAGTAAGCGATATTAGGCATGGCAAAACTAACTTATCCTCTAATTCACAGGGACCCGGCAAATGTAACAGGAAATGAACGGAAACGTCTTTATGGGGCCTTAAAAGTCGTAGGGTATTTATTGAAGCAGGTGTCAGAAAATCGAGTAGCCGACTACGAGAAAGAAGTCGAAGAATTGATAAATAAATATGCTACAACACCGGCGATTAAGGCGGTTCTTCATCAGAGCAGTGGTTTTCCAATATGAGGTCAATAACTTTTTCTCAAAAAATTTTGTTGATTAAGAAAAAAGAAGTACCTTTGCACACATAAATAGTGCTCGTATAGGCTATGTCTCTATACCAACACTTAAAAAGGAAAAAAGAGGTCGTGGACTATGTCTCCACGACCTCGCTCTTTTTTAGGATATTCCGCTCATAGCGAGGGAAAAAGTATCGTGGTAAGGGGACTTTTCGCAGCTGAAGTATAGGGTATCGAAAGCGTCGGTGCCGTCGGTGCGGTGTTCGAGCAACTCTTCTTCGGACTCCGCAAGTATCTCGCGGGACTTGTCTTTGCGGAAGCAATCCATCCCGAAACAATGAACCGCGAAATGCCCTCGATCATATCACGAAGAGCTGACCTTTGGAGCGTCGAGCGGTCCATTCGGATGCGACGCGAGTGGATCTGTACGGAACACGGAAGATGTGGAGGACTTGCCCGCGTTTCTCGGCTTAGGGCACGATGCGGAGAGCCGGATAGATAACTCAGAGCGTAGGAATGCGACAGACTGGCAATATGGCCAGTATCTGAGGATGGAAGTTACCATATCAATCGGAGGGAATGCGGAACTCCTGTTTCCGGCCACGTCCATAAGTGGTGTCCGGACGGTAACCGTTACCCTTATTGCCCGGATTATCTGCCAGCAACTCAATGCGCTCAGCGACCCTCATACTCTCAATCATGATCTCCATCAAATCATGAAGACCCTTTCCTTTTGCTGTATGCTTGCATATCAGCTCGGAAAGGTGTAATTTTATCAAATCCATTTGTTTGTATTTTAAGTTTAGTCACCTAAAATTACAAACTTGTTCGGACCGGTCAAAATTTGGCTGGTCCTTTTTTAGTGACAACCTTCAGACACACTCAAAGAAACAGTATCAGAAGTTAGCAGATGAATATTAATTTATAGAAGGAAATTGGGCTAAGGTCAGACCTTAAAACAGAAGCCAGTCTATTCAGTTAGGCTGGCTTTCTTCTTTAGGTATATCTTCAGCTTTCTTTTTCTTCCAAATATCTACTAAAATATCAGACATTCCTAAAGAAGGAAATTCAGCATTGAACATAGCTATAAAGGGTGCCATAATAAATCCTATTATAGTGTATATAATAATCATTCCAAGTATTACAAATAGAAGTTGTTTAAACTTATTTCGAGATGTTAATAATGCAGTAAAATAATTAAAATACAGCGCATTCTACAAAGTACGCACTATATTATTGTCGCCAAACTCTAATATATCGTACCAATG
>JAAVDD010000004.1 GCA_014801985.1 Bacteroides sp. | reverse complement strand
ATTCCGCAGGAATAGGAAAAGACTGGCTACTATACCCGGTACGACGCATAATTTACTATACTTATTGCCTTGTGGGGCAGCCAGAGGCCGGAATAACCCTATTTAAAGAGAATACAGGGCAAGGAAGGATGGTTCTCGTTTATGTTTTCACTGCTTTACTCTTTCTTTGGCTTGTGTTCTTGCCTATTTTAATCGGGATAAAAGAGAATAAACTAAGGGACATACATTGGAAGAACAAAAGACTATGGTGCATGATTGTAGTGTGGTGCGTCGTCTGCATATTCCTTATTTATACAGATAAAAGAATTGGTATGATATTGACAGGAGTTCTCTTTTCCCTAATCCCTGTTATTTACAGATCGCTATGCCAAAGTGACAGTAGATCACTGGTGGAGATGATATTCGGTGACAAATATATCAGGAGATACGGTATTACGCTTTTACTGGTATTTTTATATCTAAATATAGGGAATCATAATATATTCCTATCAAAAACATTAGGACTCTTCTTACTTCCTCCTATTTCATACTACCTGCTTTGTCGATGGACAGGGATTCGACCTGTTCTCACCAGATATTGTATAAGTTTAGGAGTGGCGGGAGTACTTTATCAATCCCTGATATCTATACCGGAAGCAGGGAAAATTATGATTATCTCCATTAGCTTTATACTCACATTATATGCAGCCTTTCCTCTATTTGCACGAAATAGGATTGTCACTGGCATAGCAACTATAATGCTCACATTCATAGGTAATCCTATAATTTTAGGCTTCAATCCATATATTCTGTTGGCGTCTATATAGGGGAGCCTTAAAATGCTCCGGCTTAGAATAATGGATTTGCGAATTGGATAAAAAGTGTTATCTTTGCTGAAAAGAGACGACTATGAGAGAGATACCGACCGAAATGAGGGGCTATCCCATCGGACAGCAGGATTTCAAGACACTGCGAAAGGATGGAGCGATATATGTTGACAAGACGGAATTCATACATAAAATAGTGGATTCCATCTCGAAATATTATTTCCTTGCCCGTCCGCGCCGATTCGGAAAGAGCCTGTTCCTATCAACCCTGAAATATTTCTTTCAGGGTCAACGAGAGCTGTTCAAGGGACTCTACATCGATTCCACCGACTGGAAGTGGGAGGAGTATCCCGTGCTGCATCTGGATCTGAACACCAACCGGTATATGGAGAAAGGGAAACTGGAGGCAGTGCTCGACAATTTATTCAGGGAATGGGAAAAACGATATGGCATCAGTGAGATTGCCGAGGATTATGGTCAGAGATTCAGCAACATCATCAAGACCGCCCACGAAAAGACCGGGCGACAGGTGGTGGTGCTTGTGGATGAATATGACAAGCCGCTGGTCGGAAATCTTAACAAGCAGGAGATGTTCGAATATTACCGTGCNCAGTTGGCNTCGNTCTATTCCAACTTCAAGAGCTCGGCGGANCATATACGTCTTGTGTTCCTCACNGGTGTGAGCCGATTCAGCAAGCTCAGTGTATTCTCCGATCTAAATAACATNAACGACATTACATTCGACGATGCATACGCCGATATATGCGGAATCACAGAAAATGAACTGAAGGAATATTTTCAGGAAGGTATTGCGAAATTAGGTTATGTCGAGGGAATAACCTACGATGGCGCACTGCGTCTGTTGAAGCGAAATTATGACGGCTACCGTTTTGCCGCAATGGGTAGCGAGATCTACAATCCATGGTCGCTGTTAAATGCCATGGAAAAATCNTCCACTGAATATTACTGGAACGACACGGGAATGCCCACAATTATTGCAGAGTCGCTCAAGCGTATAGATGCTGATCTGGAGGAGACATTCGATTACTTATGCAACTCTGACGACNTGAAGGGNCTNGACCTCCTTAACCCTGACCCTACCGCCCTNCTATATCAGACAGGATACCTTACCATCAAGAGTTACAACCGACGACTGAAAAAATTCAGGTTGGGGATTCCCAATAATGAGGTGAAATATGGACTTTATAATATTTTGCTACCATATTATGTGAAGGGATTCAGGAAGACCGCCAAGAAGACCGTGCAGGACATCATCGACAACTTCATCTGTGGAGAGCCGGATAAGGCAATGCGTGCCATGCAGTCTTTCTTCGCCGGAATTGACTATAAGATGAGGATGGAAAATGAAAACAACTTCCACAATGCATTCTATCTTCTGATCCATATCCTCGGTCTTGACGTTGAGACGGAGGTCCATACCTCTGACGGAAGCATCGACCTAACAATCGACACCGACGAATATTTCTACATCATCGAGCTTAAATATGACCATTCGGCAAAGGAGGCCCTGCAGCAGATAGAGGAGAAGAGATATTCGCGACCCTGGCAGACAGGGAAACGGGAAATTATACTGATAGGCGCGGATTTCTCATCCAAGACCCGTTGCATCGAGGAATGGATGATAAAAAAGGCAGAATGATAAACGCTAATATTTTCATCTGATTATAAATAAGAAAAGACACACCGTCGGAACTTGCATTGCCGACGGTGTGTCTTTTCTTTAGGGGTTACTATCTTATTTCACAACTACCTTATATGTGTTGCGTCCTATCTTAATCATATATACTCCCGGATTCAGTTTCACTGTCACTGCCGAAGTAGGATTACCATTGTAATAGAGGATACCATTGGCAGCCGATACCGATACGGGGGAGGCGTCGGAAACAAGAATCTCCATACCACCCTCCACAACACGGAAGGGAGCTGAAGCGATATTCTCGCCGATAGCGGAATAATCCACTGTGGCTGTGTTGGAAGGAGCAGAGATACCTGAATCATATACCGCAACTACATTATAAGTATAGGTATTATCGATTTCTATGTTGGAATCCGTAAACTCAAAGTCCTCCACAATCTTGTCGTTGATCTTCACGCCATCGCGATAGATATCGAAGCCCAACAATGTGCTGTCGAACTTAGCACCTTCAGGAGCGTAAGTCACATCGTCGACCATAAGCATGAACGCGCCGGTGGCACAGCTGCGGATAGCAAAGCGTTTTGCACCTTCAGGAAGTTCGGCAGAAATTCTTCTCCATGTATTGGGCACTTTCTTCATCTCATGAACCTTTATGAAGTCCTTTGGATCAAGACTGCCTGTGCTGTAGTAAACCTCCACCGACTCAAAGTAGCTGCTGCTGTATGACTTGGCATAGAAGCTGATGGTCTGGCGTCCTCCATGAAGAGCAGGAGAGATAGCCCAGTCATCAACCTGTTTGTCATCCACGCGGAAGAGGGAGAACAGATAATGTGTGCCGGAATGAGCTGTAAATGTCGGGTCGTCGCCGGCAAGAGATGCGGTATCCCACATCCAGAAAGAACCGGTTGTAGAGCCAATTGTAATACCGGGTATCTCCATATCCTGGAACCCACCGACAGGGCTACCATCGACATCCACAAATGTCCAGTTGCCATATTCAGCGGAGAAGGCTTCTCCATCCTCGAAATCCTCAGTGATCTGAGGAACAAAATCCTCCAATGCAGGTTCTGACCAGCTCAGACGCACCTTATCTTCATCGAGTTCGGCTGCAAGAGTGGTGACTGCCGGTAACGAAGATGCCGCCGGAGTTACTTTCCATTCGCCGGAGAAGTCATTTTCAGAATTTTCATCCTCATCTGAAACGACAGCTACTTTATATGTCACGGCTGTAGTCGCCATGGCAGACATAATCGGAGCAAATTCCACACTTGCAGAGGCTCCGGCCTTAATAACACCGACTTCCTTCTTATCAATAGATACTCCATCAGCAAACAATTCAAGTTCGAAAGGCTTACAATCCTGACTGCCGAGATTGTCAACCGTAGCCGACAATGCGACAGGCTGTCCGCATTCCACCAAGTTCGCCCCTTCGAAAGAGGAGACTGTGAGATCGTGGGCAAACATCGAGTCGATACGTATATCATCAATACAAGTGTAAATGAAAATACCGCCTATCGTGATGATCTTCACCTGAACCACGCTACCTGCATACTCCTGAAGAGATACACATAGACGATGCCATCCCTCCACACCTTCGCAGAGATCATTGACAGTGCCTTCAAGCAGGGTCTTGAATTCAGAATCCACACCCTTGCGAGCCTGGAGCGTAACCATATTGTCATCATCATCCTCTCCGTCAACCACATTATAGACATAAAGAGAAAGTGAAGGATTCTTCATATTCTTGGTATCCACCAGACCGCTCATAAGCTCTGCGCCCGAACCGGGACCCATGCTTCTGCAGGCAAGGAAACCATTGTCACCATTGCGAGAAACGATACCTTTGAGGGAAGCATCCGTACATACCTGCCACTGTCCCTCCTCAATGGAAAGGGCTCCGAAATCGTAGATCACATTACCATCGGCAAAATTCTCATCCACCTTATCGTAGGGCACACCCACAGGAATCATATCCGTGAATACGGCATCGCCCTCACCGGCCATAGTGACTGCACATACAGCACACTGCACAAACTGCTGCTCTCCTTCCGGAACTGCCTGATAAGAATATGATGTGGCAGTGAGTCCCTCGGCAAGAAGAGTGGTCTTGTTACCGATGCTATATACGTTGTATGTGATATTCTCAGCAAGCACCGGATTACCATTGATATCGGAAGCCACGCCATCCCAAACCACAGTCACCATGCCGGAGCCAATGGTGGTGTTAAACTTAACTTTCGCCGGAGCTGCCGGGAGGTTGACACCTATATAATTGGTACCCTCAATTGAAAGGCCGATACCCTCGTCATTATATCCTGTCACTTTATAAGTGTAGTCGCCCTCCTTAGGAAGATTATCAGTGAACGACAGAAGCGCTCCGACCTTGGGATTCTGGAATGTCTTTATCACTTCATCATTACGGCTCACTTCAACCTTTGTGAGAGAAGCCAGAGGTTTATTCTGAAGATCCACTGACGGAGCCTTGAAAGAGATTTCGGCAGTGAGCTTACCATATACGTCGGGAACAATCTTCAGGTCGGTAGGTTCGCCCGGAGCAAGCGCCGAGACACCCTCAGCGATACTGAAATTGTCGACCACGAGATCCAGCTGTGCCGCATCAGAGATGGCATGAATACCAAAATAATATATACCATCCTCTTCGGGCACGAAAAGATGTCCTAAAGGAGTGAAGTCATTATTAGTGATTTCAAGCGGGCCGGCCACCATTCCGGTCATTCCCTCTCCGCTCTGAACACGACCATACTTCATTTCGACACGCTCTTTCCAGGTGGTGCTGGTTCCACGCGCATCAATGTTGACATAGTAAGCTTTACCCTGCTCAAGTTTAACGGCCGGAGTTATAAGCCAATCGTCAGCATCGTTATCGGAGAAGGAGTTGCGCATATCGCCACCATCCCATTCACTGAATGCCCATGTCACTTCATCTTCATTCGAGTCCTCAGTCACCCATCCCTCAAGATCATCGGGAGAGTCGAAGGAGTTAAGATATGGAGGCACGATGTTACCAAGTGCAATCGACTCAGTGCGTGCAGGAGCAGAGCTGAGGCCGTCGCAAGAGGCCGTCACTACGTAATACATCACCACGAGACGATCCGCAGGCTCTTCAATCGCCTCCTCAAAGGTGGCGGCCTTATAGTTCTCAGCCACTACCTTTGCATCGGGATAACGAACCACAGTGTAAGAGAGATTATCGAGATTCAGATAACCACCGTTGATTGCAGATGTCACGGGATTCCAGGAAAGCTTCATCTTGCCATCCTCATAAGTGAGCGATGCTTTAGTTGCAGAAGGAGTGTCGGGGCCTACCCACATGTGCTTGATATTAGTTCTCGGACCTTCACCTGCATCATTGGAAGCGAATACAGTGAATGTATAGAGTCCTGCTTCCTCCACCTTTACAGATGTCTTGCACTCCTCTCCATATTTCACTTTCTTATTCATCACCTCCTCGCCACTTATGAGCACCGTAACATTGACCTCACCTGTGCCGGGAGTGGAATCGAAGAGAGTCGCAGGTGCCGTGAAGGAAACCTCTCCTTCAAGCGACCCTGCATCGAATGTGGCATGGAAAGATGTACATTCCGCCGGAGCCTTCGCATCAGCCGCAGGAGTCGGAATATACATACCCATGATCTCATCATTCAAGGCGAGCTTATAGAGTGTGGTTATCTCAGCATTCTCAGGATTGATACGACACATATAGCTTGTGCCATCATCCTTACAATAGTTCCAATACATAAGATTGGTCTTGGGGTCGATTACGGATCCTGATAGATACTGCGGAGCGTATCCTTCCAGATCCCCTACCTTAGTGGCCTCACCCGTCTTTTTGTCAAGCTTTTGAAGTGCGGATCCGGTCACAGTGTAACGACCATCCTTCATTTCCCCTGTATAGGAAATGGCGTATAGCTGCCCCTTGGCATCGCAACTGATCGTGTTCCAGTTTCCTTCGAGCACTGCGATAGAGGTAGTGGTGGCCACGCCATCATCGTATGATATTGTTCCGAGCTGGAGATTCTGCTTATCCTCAGTGTAGAAAATACCGTAAAGCATTCCGGTGGTAGGATCAGAAGTGATGCCTCCGGGAGCGAGATTATCTATACTTCCGTCGATATAAACCTCATTAGAACCGGTGTTGACATCATACCCATAAATCATCACATAGTCGAAACCCCAGACGCTCATTGCATCAGTGGCATAATAGATATTATCCACCAATACACCTCCGTAGGAGGCTTTAGGGCCCATGAAAAGCATATCAGGCTGTGAAGATCCACTCTTGGGAATCTCATAAAGACCGACATCGCCATAATCCGACCCCTTGTCGATGAGATCATTATACACGATGGAGCCGTACATTGTAGGAACGTCTACCTGTTCAGGGGCATACTCACCGGTCATCTTGGGCAGCATCATGCGTTTACCACCACGCCAAGAGGAGAATTGTCCGGAGCGGCTGAAGGGAGACTTTGGCTCGCGAACAGGCAGGACTTGCGGACCTTGCAAGGATTTCGCCCTCTTTACACTTTTCAGATTTCCCGACTGCACCCGGGAAACACTCTTGGTGGAGCACTTCTGCTTTTCCGCACTCATCGGCAACACAGCTGCGGTAGCGGCAGCGAGAACCACCGGGAGATACCTTGATATCGATTTAATCATAGGTGTAGTTTGGTTTCAGTAGTTAATCTCCGGTCCGGGTGAAACCGTTTCCCGGGCTGGAAATCCTATTGAGCAGATAATCCGGTTATGAATTATCTGCCCTCGTTGGAAAACTATTTATTATTCTTGTAATGCATGCCCTTATCGGATATAAACCCGGAAGGATTCACCGGTTTTGGGGAGACGGATAATATAGATTCCGGCTTCCGGAAGAGAAATAGCTTTAGAACCCTCCCCTATCAATCGGCCGAGAGTATCATACGCCGTCACGACTTCACCATTCATAGGAAGCACCGTTTTTTCGGCCAACTTGAAAGAGGGAGCACCCATAGAGGATGCAATAATTCCGGAAGGAGCAGCGGTGACAGCAAACATCATCTGCGAAGGAAGAGATCGCCATGAGCTATCGTAGGCTGTGATTACATACCCGAAGTGAGTTTCCGAAGGGAGACCTGAAAATCTATATTCCAGTCCCTGTCCGGCATCAGAAACCTCGTGCCCTGCGCAAGGAAGATATTCATAGTTCATTCCGTAGGTGAGCTCCACATCATCCAATGCAAGAGATCCGGACTGAGTCTTCAATACAAGGCGTATCTGACAGACATCTGAGGGAAGATTAAGTTCGATAATCTTTCCACCGGCAGCTGTCTCCACAGGATAGAGCTGAATCTCGGAATATTCCCCGGTATCATCTTTTCTGATCTCCACAGCGACCGATGCATCTGCATCCGTGCCGTTACCACGATGCCAGAAATGAAGTGTGGTTATACCCTCCTCCAGGAAAGGAGTCTCAATCCAATCCCCATTCTGACCCAAACGAAGAGCCGGGGCTGCCTCGCCACAATAGGAGCTCATTCCGTAGGAACCCGTGGAAGATGAAGACCATCCTTCAGGAAGCTCTGTCACACCATCCGTGAAATCACATACGGCCACATTCGGGCCGCTCTCCTCTCGTTTATACAGAGCCACTTCATAACCCTCTGCACCTTCCAACGGAAGCCATCTTGCAGTGAAGCCATCTTCCGATATATCGGAGGCCTCATCAGCCTCGACGGTGTAATAGCTAAGGTTCATTCTCTCGGTAGTGACACTCTTCTCTTTAGAAGGATCCCCCATCTCCCAGCCATTGGAGGGAGTGACCGTGAAATAATATTTCTGCTGCGGATTCAGACCTGAAATCTCCATCGAGGAGGCTTGTCCGGCATTGAAAGAGCGGTATTTCCCTATATATTCCATCTCATCGGGATTCTCCTCAGAGCGAGTGTAGACAGAAATCAGATGATCCAACCCTTCAGCCGCTTTCCAAGATATTCTGAAACCGGTGGCCGTGACATCGGAAGCATCCTCAACCTCAATCACCGGGAATTCTGTTGAAGCACCACCAAGCACGTTGAAGATAACAATTCCGGCACTCGTCTCTTTTATTCCGGTAATAGGGAAATCAAGATCGACACCTCCCCATGTAGTCATGCCGGGAGAGGTCTTTGCAGTGAAAGAGGTGACGTTGTCAGTGCCGGGGAAACAGTCGCCTGATCGTGTTTCGTCGGTGCGCACGTTGTCGGCCTCCATCAAATCCACATACTGGTGAGACGGAGTGTTATTGACCGTGTTGTTGAACCATATATTGTCATTATAATCAATGTGCCACACCAGCATTCCATGTCCCGGAATAAATTCATCCCAACCGGTCTGCTGACGATTCTCGATCAGGAAGAACTCAGTCTCACGTGGTGTGCGCAGAATCCCTGCCATATTATTCCCTATAGGCTGAAGGGAGGCAGTGACAGCACGGTCGATTTCATTGGGGCGTATCCATCCGAGTGCATAGCGCTCAAAAGCACTGTAAAGGGGCGGGGTCATGCTCTCGTTATTATAGGAGCCATGATCCATCACCGACCAGCTGTCAGGAGTGAAGGAACTGGCATATCCTGTCGGATATAAGTCGGGGAGGCCGAGCACATGTCCAAACTCATGAATGAACGTGCCGACACCGTCCGGGCGCGTTCCTGTCCATTCATTTGTACAGCCATATCTATCGGCCTCTACGCCATCATATATATGTCCGGTCTCCTTAAGATTGGAAAGATTGTTGGCATGAGGCCAGACAGTGACAGCCCCGCCTCCGGCATTCTCTCCTCTTCCGGCGTAGAATATGAATACATTGTCGATATATCCGTCGCCGTCACAGTCATACTGAGAAAAATCCACATCTTCGTCAAGTGCGTCAAGAGCTTCTATCACCATCTTATGAGGACGTAAATCATTCCCCCAAGGATCATTTGCGCCATAGTAGCTGCGATTTTTCGAAAGTTTCACAGGGCCATAGACATCAAACTGCGGTTGGAATGCATCGGAAGAGTTATAACGGAAATAATCCGCTGCACTTCCAGTGGCATTATAATCGGAAAAACCCTCCTCATTAAGCATCCGGTTGAAATAGTCGAAAGGTTCGGGAGTATTGAATTCCACATCATTATATTCGACCAGTATCACCAATGCCTTTTGAGTGCCATATCCCGGGAATCGGGAACCTTTAGACAATGGGTATAAGCCATATCCCATCTCATAGGGAGGTCCGGCAAACTGCTCACCGGGGGCCCTGCGTATTTTTCTTGACAAATCAGACGGGAGGGCAAGCATACGTGCCTTATCCGAACGTTTAAGGATTCGGCTCTCAAGGCCATTTAAATCAATATTTCGCTTGTAGACATCCACTTCCGGTGAGGCAGTCCCCACAAGGAGAGTGGTTTCGAGGAGATTTCCATCCTCATTGATATCGCAATAGTAAAATTTTCCATGCTTCTCCATCAGAGGGAACCCATCTTCAGAAAAATACTGATGGTATGACTCATCGCCTGTCAGTCTCACTTTTACAGGCCCGTCGGGACCATCGACTTCCATATATCCGGGTTTTGCCGGGACTGCGGAGGCAATCTGAGCGAAAGCCAATGAGGTTATAGCAGATAAATAAAAGCGTTTTCTCATAGAATGTTCTGTTAGGTGAATATCGTTGTGTAAGAAAGCATAGATTGGAGTATTTATCATTTTTCTTTACAGCCACGTTATTCTGTATTAAAATGCAAATTTAATTCTTTATTTATAAAAAAAGTTTACCATCGGATAAGTTTTTTTCGCAAATCTTCGATTCACGGCATCCAATAATATGGAGGTTTCTTCCGGTGGGCCACCACCTTTCCAGATATAAAAATCACTACAAAAATCGTTTAATTTGTAAAGATGTGTTTCCAACTCAAAAATCAATGAATACGGATAAGATAACAGATAGAATGCTGGGGTGTCTATATGGGCAGGCTATCGGTGACGCACTTGGTCTTGGTTCGGAGTTTATGAACAAGGATGAAGTCGGTAAAAACTATCCAGATGGCTTATGCAAATATGAACAGATAATTCAAGATGCACATAGACGGAGGTGGCCAATTGGAGTATGGACGGATGATACTGACATGATGTTGTGCATTCTATCTGCATTTGAGAATGGTAAATTCAATGTTTATAAGGTTGCTCAAAACTTCAAAGACTGGTTTAATGGAGAACCTCTGGGAATTGGTGGTCATACATTCAAGGTATTATGTATGAGTGATTATGTTGAACAACCTGAAATGTGTTCAGAAATTTGGTGGAACCTGTCACGACATCAGAGTGCTGCCAACGGTGCGTTAATGAGAACATCAGTAGTTGGTCTTGCTCATGATAATGTTGAAATTCAGGCAACTGAAATTTGTAAACTGACTCATTATGACCCTCGTTGTATCGGTTCATGCGTAATAGCTTCATTGATTATTCATAATCTGGTATGGAATGACTATAGACTATCATACAATGAGATAAAAGAAATCGCTAAAGAGTTTGACGAAAGAATTATTGAATGGGTTGATTTGGCTTATCAAAAAGTAGATATTTCAGCCCTTGATTTGGATGAAAGGTATTCGATTGGATATACCCTCAGAACATTAGCTGCCGCTTTATGGTGTTATTGGCATGTATCTTCGTTTGAAGCAGGTCTGCTGGCTATAGTCAACGAAGGTGGCGATGCTGATACAAATGGAGCGATTGCGTGCGCTATTCTCGGTGCAAAGTTTGGTTATTCCTCTATTCCTGGATATTATATTGAAAATCTGAATAACCGAGCCATGTATCA
>JAAVDD010000003.1 GCA_014801985.1 Bacteroides sp. | reverse complement strand
AAGCATAAAAAGGGGGGGTGAGATCATCCGGCACAAGGCTAGAATAATCACCCATGTCAATGTGCCAAAGCATAAACTCATCTCACTTCTTACCAACGACATGGAGTCAGATCCGGATGAAATAATAGCCATATATCACCAACGTTGGGAAATCGAACTGCTGTTCAAGCAGATGAAACAGAACGTCCCACTGAAATACTTCTATGGAGAAAGCGCAAATGCCATCAAGATCCAGATATGGGTCACGCTCATTGCAAACCTGCTTCTGATGGTCATGCGGAAAGGTCTCAAACGCCGGTGGAGCTTCTCCGGACTGGCAACAATGGTCAGAATCACCCTCATGTACTATATAGACTTCCACAGTCTGTTCAATAACCCCGAAAAGGAGTGGGAAATCATTCTTTCTGAAGCATCCCGACAACCGCCTGAACCATCACTTTTTGATTGAGGGGGCTTGTAAAATGAAAAAACAGTCTCGAACGCCATAAAATCAGCGTTCGAGACATGTATTTTTGCTATTTTCAAATTTTATCGGACAGCAATAATAGTAAATATATAATCTCATACTTTGGATCCGGGAGGCTGTGTCATAATGTGAAGTTATGGCGCAGCCTCGCGGGTTGAACGGGGGGTCGTCGTTACGTGCACGTCGATTCCAACTACCATCGTCATATGACTGTCATAGAGCACAGAGTTGAAACTCTCAGAAGAATGATCAAAGCGCAATAATTCCAATCAACAGATTAACTTCCGATTGGCAATCTTTCCTATACTATTAATTGAGGTTTAAACTGAATAGAAATATCTCACTTCATTAACTTATCCCAAACAATACGATCGTTTCCCAGAAGACTTCATGTTCCAGCTCACCAAAGAAGATGTTGGAAACTTGATGTCGCAAATTGCGACATCAAGTATAAAGTCACAAAATGCGACCACGAAAGATAATCCGGAAAACTTGAAATCACAAAATGTGACTTCAAGTTTAAGATTGCAAAATCCAACCCTAAATGAGAACATAGTAGATCATAAGCATCAAGAAACAGGTACTAACAACTGGGGTGGTACTCGCAAATTGCCATTCGTTTTTACAGAAAATGGAGTGGCGATGTTAAGTAGCGTACTCCGCTCTAAAACTGCGATAGATGTAAACATCCGAATTATGCGTGCTTTCACGGCAATGCGAAGTTTCGTGATGAACAACGCCCATTTATTTAGTCGTATAGAAACTTTGGAGCATAATCATCTTTTGATGAACAGCCACTTGTCTGAAACCGACAGGAAGATTGATGAAGTGCTGACTCGTCTTGATAATGGCAATCANNAACCTTTGCATGGTATTCTTTTTGACGGTNGAATCTTTGATGCTTATGTCTTTATCTGTGATCTTATCGAAAGTGCCAGAAACAGAATAATCCTTATAGATAACTACGCGGACTATTCTTCCTTGAAGCAGCTTGACAAACGGGCTTCAGGTGTCTCCGCTGTTGTGTACACTTCTGATAAGAATAAAAGTATTAAGGATGATATTAAGCGCCATGACGCTCAATATCCATCCATAGAAGTAAGGTACTATCAGAATGTGCATGACCGGTTCCTGATTATCGATGAGTCTGTTTACTTAGTTGGAGGGTCTTTCAAGGATCTGGGGAAGAAGCTCGTAGGTTTCGCCAAAATGGAGTCAGTGTCTCCAAATGAGCTTATGCGTNGTATTAAGACAAAGAAATGACCGTCATCTATCGCATATACTATGGCGATGAAGGTTTTGAATTTTAAATTATTTCTTCGATTTCATTATAATTGCTCCTTTTATGCCTGCCGGGCCAAAGGTTTTGTAGGCTTCTTCTCCTGACATGGTGGAGTATTTCAATCTCTTTCCTTCCTTCTGACGGATTGAATCTGCCGTTTGCCAAGATATTCTATTTCCGTCATAGACAATTAGCAATGGGGAATCACCCAATATGCTGTTGATTATGTCTTCATTAACGTATGGGCGACCGGTGGACATATCTATAAGCTGAGAATCCCCCTGCTTGAAAGTCTTGCCGTAAAAATTGTATTCAGCCATATTGTCAACCCAAATACCTATGNTCCGGCTGCTGTCGCGCGAGATTTCAACGANTGTAAACATATCATCTGAAAGTCGCCTGATTTTTCTCTCTGAAACAGTAGTCGGTATAAGTCCACCACCTTTAATCTCCAGACCAAACGTATCCCCCTGAAGATATATCCGATGGCTCATTTCTCCCTCCTTCTGATAGGATACATAGTAAGTCCGTTGCCCGGCAAGAGCNGCGCAACAATCTATTATCAGTATGAGGGGCACCCATCTATACATATAATAATTAAGTAGATACTTATGTCAATTATTGACTTACAGGAACTTTTACGAATACAAAGTTAATACATTTCCCTTAAAATTATATATAAGAATACATTAAAGCTACCTACCACATATATCGTTCTATCGTTATGCACAGCATAATTTTTCAAGTGGCTACGCGCCCAATCGCACAAGACCTGTATATTGACGAAGAGCGCATCAACGAAGGAGAGTTAGTAACAAAACTTTGCAGAAATCATCTGCCATTACGAAATTTTCAGTAATTTTGTCTTCGGTGAGCATAGCGATAAGAGCATTTNTTTGTAATTCAGCACTATAAATTTAATACTTTTATCGCTAATCACTAAATTTTCAACTACTTAAATTTNATAGAACTCACGTTAAATACAGTCCAATCCAAATTAATATACCCGAAAATATATTCACATAATTACCATGCGTCATTTTTCAACCTTTATATTATTCATGTCTCCTATCGCATCTGTTGCCCAGACACTNCCGNAAGATAATCAGAACGTGATGAGGGTTGAATGGGGCTTGACANATGGTCTCTCAGCCTTCCTGTAACAGCCGGCNGCNCATTNAATGCGCAGCCGGCTTTAATCGTGATTATTACGCGGACACAGGGTTATCTCTTGTCTGCAAAACCTTCATAGTAATTGATGAATGCCTTGGAGACAAGGCGATTTCCGCCGGGGGTGGGATAGTCGCCTGTAAAGTACCAGTCACCGGGATGATCAGGGATGGCACGGTGCATATTCTCCACAGTTTGATATACTATCTCCACCTCTGCCTTCACACCTTCCGGCTTCAGAAGATCGGCAATCTTTGCCGCAATATCTTCATCCGTGAAAGGGGCGTAGATCTCCTTCACATAATTTACACACTCCTCCTTCGGCAGGTTCTCCTGCGCTTTGCATTTATGATATACGGAATCTATCACATAGCTCATTCCACGCTCTCTGAGAAGTTCTATTGCAGCCCGGAAAGCTATAAATTCCGCCATGCGGCTCATATCGATACCGTAGCAATCCGGATAACGCACCTGCGGAGAAGAGGAAACGATGATGAGTTTACGTGGCGAGAGGCGGTCGAGGATTCGGAGGATAGACTCGCGCAGGGTCGTGCCGCGCACTATACTGTCGTCAATAGCCACGAGATTGTCGCCGGGGCGGATGGAGCCGTATGTAATGTCATAGACGTGAGCCGCCAGATCATTGCGAGTATTGCCTTCGGCGATGAATGTGCGCAACTTGATATCCTTGATAGCCACTTTCTCCTTGCGCACCCGATGGGTGAGCACATCACGTATGTTGCGGTCGGTCAGTGCGCCAATAGCCGACAGACGCTGAATCTCATCTATCTTCGATTTTATAAGATGATGTTCTATACCCTCGACGAGTCCGTAGAAAGCCACTTCCGCCGTGTTGGGAATGAAGGAGATGACAGTGTTGTCTATGTCATTATTCACCGCCTTTAGCACCTGCGGCACAAGATTCATACCCAATTGCTTGCGCTCGCGATATATATCCTCATCTGAGCCGCGTGAGAAATAGATACGCTCGAAAGAACAGCGTTTGTTTTCTCCGGCAGGTAGAATCTGTTCTATACGTGACGAGCCGTCGCGGTCGACGATTATTGCCTCTCCGGGAAGCAGCTCCTTCACATCAGAGACCTGCAGATCAAAGGCAGTCTGAATCACGGGGCGTTCACTGGCCACAACCACAATCTCCTCATTGCGGTAGTAGAAAGCGGGCCGAATGCCATTAGGATCACGCATGGCCCACATATCACCGTTTCCAACGATACCGCAGATCACATAACCGCCATCCCATGTGGGAGCACAGCGATGAAGCATATTCGATACATTGAGATCGCGTGCAATCGCAGCGGATAGGGAGAGGGCAGTAAGACCCGCGTCATGATGAATCTTGAAAAGACGCTCATTCTCGCGGTCAAGGGCATGGCCGAGCTGTTCGAGAAGAAGGAATGTGTCGGCGTAAAGGCGCGGATGCTGACCCACTGCCGTAATCTGCTCGAAAATCTCGTCGACATTTGTCATATTGAAATTGCCACATAGGAGAAGGTTACGGGCCGACCAGTTGTTGCGTCTCATAAAGGGGTGCACGTAATTCATTCCGGAGCGTCCCGTGGTGCTGTAGCGGAGATGCCCCATATAGACCTCTCCGATGAAAGGGAGTTCCTCGACCGGTTCACCACGTCGGCGAGCCTCGTCGATCTGACTCCCGATGGAAGCGAATATTGTCTGGATTGCATCGGAGCCTTGCGCGCGCTCTCGGAAGATATATTCATAACCGGGAATGGCATCAAGCTTCACGGAGCCTACCCCAGCGGCCTCCTGCCCACGGTTATGTTCCTTTTCCATAAGGAGATAGAGCTTGTTCAGACCATACATCGAGGTGCCATATTTCTCTTCATAATAGGAGAGGGGCTTCAGAAGGCGGATCATGGCTATTCCGCATTCATGCTTTATCAGTTCCATAAGTAATTGAAATCTTCTGCAAAGTTACGATTATAGCTGAAAATATGCAATAGAAAATATGCGACAGGAGGATTATAGATGGCTGCGGGAATATTGATTTCATCAATCACGAACAATAAAACTCCATGATATACAATAAATCCGATCAATCAACGTTACAAAAGGATGAGCATTCTCATTTTTACTCTTCTCTTATATGAAAATGACTTTGAATATTAGAAATTACTTTACAGCTACACGCGATTTCCTTTTACAGCCCTACGGAGACAATACTTCGTCGCAGACTGAGGGACGCCTCGATTTCATCGACGGCCTGCGTGGAGTGACTATGATTTTAGTGGTCTATTGGCATGTGCTTGTGATGAGTTTGAATGTCACCACCTACACCGCCATGACGCTGCAACTCTTCCGGATGCCGCTATTCTTCTTCATAAGCGGATTCTTCGCCTACTCATTCAGCTTCGACCGGAGCAAACTTAAGAAACGACTATCCAACAGATGGCACCGCCAACTCCTCCCGACAGCCTTCATCTTCATAGGGTTCATTCTCTTTGAGGTGGCTTACATGGGAAATTTCAACGGTATCGGAGAATTCTTAGGTGCTTTCTTCAATTCGGCAATCAAGAATTCCACAAGCGAATTCAAGTCGGGATACTGGTTCACATTCGTGCTCGTTGAAGTATTCTGCATATTCGCCCTTATCAATTATCTCCTATCCTCAACCAAGATATCAAAAGGACGCCAGGGAATAATCTTCCTTGCGCTGGCTGCAATCTGCGGTCTGGCAGAATGGGGTTTCTCACAAGCCGTCACCCCAAAAAGCCCCGCAACCGTCAAAGGCATCTGCGAGCTCTTCAGCCTCACACATCTGATGAAATATCAAGTATTTTTCTATTTAGGGGCTGCCGCCCGATGCTATGACACCCGGATATGGAGCTTTCTATCCCGCCGAGGCATAGGGATTATGGTGGCGTTGATGACGTTCCTCGTATTCTGGTACACCCCCCGTTTCCGTGTGCCACTTTGGTTGTTCTATGTAGCTGCCTGCACCGGGATACTCTTCTCCATCACCCTTTTCCTCTATCTGAGAAGGTTCTTCAACGGACATCAGGCCATAGGCCGTCTGCTCAAGTATATAGGCAAGAATACACTCCCCATCTATCTCTTCCATTATTTCATCATCCGCCTGCTGCACGATCTCGACCTTCCATGGCTTGTCGGCGGCATAAAGGCCGGGGCCTGGGCTGAGATACCAATCGTGACTTTCATATCCATGGGGATAGTGCTCACAGTGCTTGGAGTCGATGCTCTGCTGAAGATCAAACCGAGAATCCATAAGATTATATTCGCCTGCTGACATGATAATAGGATACGACGGCAAACGCGCCGTAAACAATATGACGGGATTAGGCAACTATTCCCGATTTATAGTAGAGGGGATCGCCGAGGAGAATCCGGGCGATACCCTCTTGCTGTATACTCCCAAAGAGGGGTCCGGCCCCCGGCTTGACAAAATACGTAAACTTCCGAATGTGGAATTTCGCTATCCGGCACCCCAGGGATTGAAAGGGAGTCTATGGCGCACCTTCGGAATCACCAACCATCTGCGTGCCGACAAGGTGGATATCTTTCACGGCCTGAGCAACGAACTGCCGCTCAACATCCGATCCGGGGGAGTGCCGTCTGTTGTGACGATGCATGATGTGATCTACCGTCGGCTTCCCGGCTGCTATAAGCCTATCGACAGATGGATGTATGATTTTAAGTATGGCCGCAGCTGCCGCAATGCCGACCATATCATCGCAGTTTCGCAACGCACCAAGGATGACGTGGCGGAGCTATACGACATAGAGCCGGAAAAAGTGACGGTGGTCTATCAGGGTTGCGACCCTCAGTTCCGACGCCAATGGAGCGCGGAGGAGCTGCGTGAGCTTCGCTCGCGTCTACGATTGCCGCAACGCTACCTGCTGCAGGTCGGCACTATAGAGAAGCGAAAGAACCTTGAGATCTCAGTTCGCGCTCTTAACAACATCTCCCCCGACATGAGTCTGGTGGTGGTGGGTAAAGACCATCATGGCTATAAGAGCTATATCGAGCGTCTGGCAGCTGAAAGCGGGGTGACAGACCGCATCCTTTTCCTCGAAGGACTTCCATTCAAGGATCTTCCCGGAATTAATCAGGGCGCCGAGATTGTGCTATATCCCTCTCGCTACGAAGGATTCGGCATCCCTGTGCTTGAGGCTCTCGAAAGCGGACGCCCCGTGATTGCCGCCACCGGGAGCTGCCTTGAAGAAGCCGGAGGTCCCGACACTCTCTATATCAATCCTGATGACCCTTCCGACATGGTTCAGGCTGTTCATGCCCTTCTGAGCGACCCCGCAGCCACAAGAATGATGACACAGGCCGGAAAGGAGTATGCACTAAGGTTCAGAGGAGAGGATATGGCAGCAAAGGTGAAAAATGTATATGAATATACAATTGAGAATTTTAAACGCAATAAATTGCATAAATAAAGCCTGTTAATAAGTTTTTTCAAAAAAATAATTTAAACAAGGCTTATCGATAGCCATTTGTTGATAAAAATTCGCTAACTTTACATATTGAAGTTGGAAGACACAATTTGCAGATGTAAATTTTTACACCTTCGGCTTCTAAGCTGACGATTCCTACGGGCTGACTCCGACAACAAAGGGGGAGGAAAGCACGGAGGATTTGATGCATAATTATCTCATATACTACACTTAGCTTAAAAATCCACGGCACGGAGAGGCTTCTGTTCCTCTCACGGCCACACAGCATAAACCAATCCAAAGAATGAGCGAGGAGATTTATCATATACCTGCATTGTTCGAAGAAGCCCTCGACGGTCTTGCAATCCATCCGGGAGGAGTGTATGTGGATGTCACCTTCGGAGGAGGGGGACATTCGCGCGGCATCCTGTCGCGTCTCGGCCCGGAGGGAAAACTCTACGGCTTCGACCGGGATATGGATGCCTTCCGCAACGTCCCCGACGACTCCAGATTCACCTTCGTTCATTCCAATTACCGCTATCTGACCAATTTCCTGCGCTACCACGGCGAGGAAAAGGTGGATGGCATATTGGCCGACTTAGGGGTGTCGTTCCATCACTTCGACTCGGCCGACAGGGGGTTCTCCTTCCGAAACGATGCACCCCTTGATATGCGCATGAACCGCCTCGGCGGTATCACCGCTGCCGAATACCTTGCTTCATGCGATGAAAAGGAGCTGACCGGAATCCTCCGGACATACACCGACCTCAAGAAACCCTACGCAGTGGCAAAGGCCATAATGTCGCGTCGTGCCAAGGGAGCGATCACCACCACTTTCGAGCTTGCCGATACAGTTCGTCCGGCGCTCAATCCCCGACAGGAGAAGAAGGAGATGGCCCAAGTGTTCCAAGCTCTGCGAATTGAAGTCAACGGGGAGATGGAGGCTCTGAAGAGATTTCTCCAGGCATCTGCCGACGCTCTCAAGGAGGGGGGCCGTCTGGCAGTGATCACCTATCATTCCATCGAAGACCGGATTGTGAAAAATTTCATCAAGACCGGAAATGTGGAGGGAATCGAAGAGAAGGATTTCTTCGGACGTGTGGAAACACCCTGGAAAGCTGTGACCCGAAGCCCCTTGACAGCTTCGGAGGAGGAAGTGGAGCGCAACCCGCGCAGCCGCAGTGCCAAGCTAAGGATAGCAGAGAAAATCTAAACTATTCCGAAATGGCTAAAGAGAAGAAAAAGAAGAAAATACAAGATAAGAAAACACATAGTACGGGATGGATGAGCGAGTTGCGCTATGGCCGCTCCGTAAGCCTTGAATTTTTCAAGACCCATGCCTGGCTGATGGTGATTTTCGTGGTGGCGGTCATCTCCCTGATGGGACTCCGCTACAAGACTAAGACGAAAATGAGCGAAATCAAGCAGCTCACTAAGGAACTTCAGCGCGTGGAAAGCGAGAAACTACAGGAGAAGGCGCGCTATATGTCGCTTATCCGCGAGACGGAGATGCGGAAGATGGTGGCCGAAAAAGGGCTCGACCTGCAATATCAGGACCAGCCCCCCTACGAGCTTACCGAGGAATGACACATCCTGAGAATACGTCAAAAGGATTTACGATTACCTCATAAAAAAGATTTGACTTCCAATGGGCACTAAACAAAACAACAAGAAACACATCCTTTTCCGCTACGGACTCATCTGCATCGGCTTCGTCATTTTCAGCATTGCAGTGGTGTTCAAAATGTTCAAGACCACGGTAATCGATGCCGGGGCATGGAATCAACGTGCCAAGACAGAGCTTTCCAAAGTGGATACAATACCTCCCGAACGAGGCAACATCCTTGCATCCAACGGCAATATTCTGGCCTGCAACCTGAAGGTCTATGACATAAAGCTCGACCTTCGGCATAATAAGATAAAGGCTCTGAAATCCATTCCATGGGAGAAGGTGGATTCCCTCGCGGATTCTCTCGACCGTTACTTCCCAAGAGTGGCCAATCTCACGCTCCATCCTGACACTTTCAAGAAATATTCATGGCATACGCGCCTCAAAAAAGAGCTTGACAAGCCCCATGAGAAACGTCCCCGTGCACTTCGTCTTGTGCAGAAAGGGACTATGGAGGATTTTGAAAAGGTAAAAAAATTCCCCTTTGTAAAGGACTTCAAGGGTAGCGGATTCCGTACTCCCCTCTATAAGGAGGAGCGGAAAATACGAATGTATCCCTACGGCCGAATGGCCTACCGAAGCATCGGCCGCGTGAACGAAAATCAGGCTACACGCGAGATTCACGGTTATTCCGGACTTGAAAAGGACCTCGATTCCCTGCTCTACGGAAAACCGGGACTGGCCAAGAAAGTGGCCCTCACAAACGGTATCACCAACTGGGTGGCAACTCCGGCACAGAGAGGATATGATATACGCACCACCATCGATATCGACCTTCAGGATATGCTTGAGGAGGAGCTCTTCAATGTATGCTCCGAGGCAAACGCAGAATGGGGCACGGCTATCCTCATGGAGGTGGCCACAGGGGAAATCAAGGCCATATCCAACATCGAGCTTCTTGAGAACGGGACATACGGGGAGGCTCTCAATCGCGCCGTGCTTCCCTTCGAGCCGGGTTCGGTGATGAAACCTATATCTCTGATGATTGCCTTTGAAGATGGGCTCGTCAGAAATGTCAACGACATGGTGAGCTGCGCTCCTTTCCAGAAAACGAGCGACCCACATGGCGGCGGC
Source organism: Bacteroides sp. (assembly GCA_014801985.1). Taxonomy (GTDB): domain Bacteria; phylum Bacteroidota; class Bacteroidia; order Bacteroidales; family Muribaculaceae; genus Lepagella. The sequence continues at coordinate 66,525 of JAAVDD010000003.1, read as the reverse complement.
ATGAAAACGATGAAACAGGTGATCGAGCAGTCGTCAAACCCCGGCATCGCGCGCGTCATATTCCGTGGATATGAGACTAATCCCGCAAAGTTCTACGACCGCATGGCCGAGCTCGGCTTCTTCGAGCCGATACGCTCCGGTATTGCAGGAGAGTGCACACCCAGAATCCGCAAGCTACTCCCTAAAGACTCCAAGGGAAACAACATCACAATGACAGCACGTCATCTCGACCTCGCCCGTCAGGCCTACGGCTATAACACGGAACTTCCCCCTCTCTTCACACTCTCCGTCTATAACGCGATAGCCAACGGTGGGAAGTATGTTCGTCCGCGTCTGGTGAAATCTCTCATCGACGAGGATGGCCGCGACTCGGTGGTGCCCATACAGTATATTCGCGAAAGAATATGTTCTGAGGAGACAGCCAGAAAGGTGAAAGAATGTATCCGAGAGGTGGTATGGGGCGAACACGGCACAGCGAAACTCGTGCGCGACAACCGCGTGACGGTAGTCGGAAAGACCGGAACCGCCTTCCCCGTGGAGGGAGGGGTCTACAACAAGGCGAAACGTCGATATGCATTTGCAGGATTTTTCCCATACGATGAACCCAAATACAGCTGCATAGCCCTCGTGCTTGCAAACGGAGGAAACTCCGCCAACCGCACTTCGGGACAGGTGGTGAAGAATATGGCGGTGAAGATGTATTCGCGCGGTCTGCTTGATAACTCTTCATCCTACACCACCCAGCGTAAGGAGAACCGCCCCGTATTGGCGGCCTCCGAGACTTTCGACCAGAAGAAACTTTCAAAAAACCTCAATATAGAGAGAGTTAAAAAAGTGAAGACTCCTATGCCACCCTCTCGTGGAGCCGTACCGAGCGTGATTGGCTACGATGCACCCACAGCGGTGAAAATCCTCGAACAGGCCGGTATCGAGGTGCGTCTGAGGGGAAGCGGCATCGTCAGGGCTCAGTCGGTCGAGGCCGGCACGCCTCTGAAGAAAGGGATGACCATGACTCTGACTTTAAAAGTATAACCTGAAATAATAAGTGCCGAGTCAAGATGATGAGGCGCTATAAAAACGATATAAGATGGCAGTAAAATTATCTCACCTGCTGAAGGGGATAGAGACCCTTGAGGTGATAGGAGATACAGACAAGAATATCATCGACCTCCAGAGCGATTCCAGGAAGGCTCGCAAGGAGGGAATGTTCGTGGCCGTGCGCGGCGTCACAACCGACGGTCATAAATATATTCCCGTGGTGGCTTCGACCCATGTGGGGGCTATCGTGTGTGAAGACCTACCGGCATCCCTGGAGAAAGGGGTGACCTATATCCGCGTGAAGGATTCAAGCGTGGCGTTGGGAAAACTGGCGTCGGCATGGCACGGCAACCCATCGTCGAAACTCAAACTTGTCGGCGTGACAGGAACTAACGGAAAGACCACCACAGCCACTCTTCTTTATGAGATGGCCAAGCTCGAAGGCTATAAAGCCGGTCTGCTCTCCACCGTCTGCAACTATGTCCACGACCGTGCTGTCCCGGCCACTCACACCACTCCCGACCCATTGACGCTTAATGCACTTCTGGCCGAAATGGTGGAAGCGGGCTGCGACTATGCTTTCATGGAGGTTTCATCACATGCAGCGCAACAGCACCGTATCGCAGGACTGACATTCGCAGGGGGCGTATTCTCCAACCTTACACGCGACCATCTCGACTATCATGGTACAGTGGAAAACTATATGAACGCCAAGAAGATGTTCTTTGATATGCTCCCCGCCGACGCCTTCGCGCTGGTAAATGCCGATGATAAGGCAGGGGCATACATGGTGCAGAACACCAAGGCACGCAAATATACCTATTCACTGCGCAGTGATGCCGACTTCCGATGCAAGATACTTGAGACGCGCCTTGACGGAACCCTCCTTCTACTTAATAACCATGAGGTGGAAGTCAGATTCACAGGACGTTTCAATGCTTATAACCTTACTGCTGTCTATGGAGCTTCGATCCTCACGGGCTTCGATCCGGAGGAGGTGCTGGTCAACATGAGCCGCCTTGTGCCGGTGGCCGGACGTTTCCAGACCATCCACGGAGGAAACGACGTGACTGCAATCGTGGATTATGCCCATACGCCTGATGCCTTGGTAAATGTGCTCGACACAATCCGCGAAATCGTCGGTGCAGGGGGAGAAATCACAACCGTGGTCGGCGCCGGTGGAAACAGAGACCATGGCAAACGCCCCATGATGGCTCGCGAAGCCGCCTGCCGAAGCGACCTCCTGATTCTCACCAGCGATAACCCGCGCGACGAGGAGCCGGATGCAATCATTGCCGACATGAAAGCAGGTCTCACTTCCGATGAACTGCGTCGGACCATCTGCATCACCGACCGCCGCGAGGCAATACGCACGGCATTGCGCATGGCCAAGCCGGGAAGTGTGGTGCTTGTGGCAGGAAAAGGACACGAGAATTATCAGGAAGTGAAGGGCACTCGCCATCACTTCGACGATCGTGAAGAGGTTGAGAAAGGTTTCTAACTGATTTCAGACAGCGAACATTGACATAATACCCTCCGATATGATATACGCTTTATTGGAACAGTGGGAAGGATGGAAATTCCCGGGACACAATCTGATGAGCTACCTGACATTCCGGTCGGGAGTAGCATTCTCGCTGGCACTGCTCATAGCGCTGGTATTCGGACAGAAAATAATCCACCGCCTGCAGCGGATGCAGGTAGGGGAGGAGATCCGAAATCTCGGACTTGAAGGCCAGATGCAAAAGAAGGGAACTCCCACGATGGGAGGATTGATAATCATTCTATCCATTCTTGTGCCCTGTCTTTTATTAGGGAATTTAGGAAACATCTATATGCTCCTGATGATTGTAGCCACATTGTGGATGGGCACAATCGGATTCCTTGATGACTACCGCAAACTGAAATACCATAACAAGGATGGTCTGCAGGGTAAATACAAGGTGACAGGACAGGTGGGTCTCGGCCTTCTGGTGGGAATCACCATGTGGCTCTCACCCGACATCGTGATGAGCGAGAATTTCGAAGTGGAGAATGTAAAAAGCCATCAGATAGAGATAGTGGTGGCAAAGGATGAGATAAAGTCTCCGCAGACCACCATCCCATTCGTGAAGAATAATAACTTCAACTATGAATGGCTCACAGGATGGGTGAAGAATAAAGATGCAGCACAGACCCTCGGTTGGCTGGTATTCGTATTGGTTGTGATCATCGTGGTTACGGCTGTCAGCAATGGTGCAAACCTCACCGACGGTATTGATGGTCTTTGCGCCGGAACATCTGCCATAATCGGAATATCGCTGTTGATAATGGCCTATCTCGGCAGTAACGTAATATATTCCTCCTATCTCAATATAATGTATATACCGGGGTCGGAGGAGCTGTGTGTATATGCAGCGGCGTTCATAGGGGCGTTGGTCGGCTTCCTATGGTACAACGCTTTCCCGGCACAGGTATTCATGGGGGATACGGGCAGCCTCACTTTGGGAGGTATCCTGGCGGTTTTCGCGATTCTGATACGCAAGGAACTCCTAATTCCATTGCTCTGCCTCATCTTCTTCCTTGAAGATGTGTCGGTGATGATGCAGGTGGCATATTTCAAATACACAAAGAAAAAATATGGAGAGGGAAGGCGCATCTTCAAGATGACCCCCCTTCACCATCATTTCCAGAAAGGCCTCGACCCAACGGCAAAGGTGCTCTGGAGTAAGCCGGTCAACGGTATAGCCGAGCCAAAAATCGTGACCAGATTCTGGATTGTGGGTATCCTGCTTGCAGTGCTCACTTTCGTCACGCTGAAGATACGTTGACAGGATAACTGAAATAAGAAAATTCCACGACCCTATAAAGGTGTGAGAATTAAATATAAAATAAATAAGAATTATGGATAAACTTGTAGTGCTTGGAGGAGGCGAAAGCGGCGTAGGCGCGGCTATCCTTGGAAAAGAGAAAGGGATGACAGTCTTCCTGAGCGATATGGGCACTATACCCGATAAATATAAAAATGTCCTCATAGAGGAGAATATAGAATTCGAGGAGGGGAACCACACAGAGGAGCGCATCCTTGATGCTGACATAGTGGTGAAAAGTCCCGGCATCCCCCCTTATGCTCCGATGGTGGAGAAGATTGTGGCCAAGGGTATTCCGGTGCTTTCGGAAATAGAATTCGCCGGAAGATACACAGACGCCAAAATGGTCTGCATCACAGGTTCCAACGGAAAGACCACCACAACGCTGCTGACTTATCATATCCTTAAGAAAGCAGGCTTGAACGTCGGGCTCGCAGGGAATGTGGGTAAGAGCCTCGCCTTGCAGGTGGCACGCGAACAGCACGACTACTACGTAATCGAGCTTTCCAGCTTCCAGTTGGAGAATATGTACGACTTCAAGGCTAATATAGCGGTGATAATGAATATCACGCCCGACCACATGGATCGCTATGACCATAAGATGGAGAATTATGTAAAGGCAAAATTCAGGATTCTTCAGAACCAGACAGCCGAAGACTATTTCATCTACTGGCAGGATGACCCTGTGGTGACAGAGCAGATACGCCAGATTCAGAGCGAAGCGATAAAGATGCCTTTCAGCGAATTTCGGCAGGAAGACAGCAAGGCTTACGTGGAGAACGGCATAGTGCATTTCATAGGTCCAAACGAAGTGTGGGAGATTCCCCGCGACCGTCTTGCCCTACGAGGATTGCACAACCTCTACAACTCCATGGCAGCCGGACTCTCGGCCTCCATCCTCGACATCAAGGATGACAAAATCCGCAGTGCCCTGGAGGACTTCGAAGCCGTGGAACATCGACTCGAATATGTCGACACCGTAAATGGCGTCAGATATGTCAACGACTCAAAGGCCACCAATGTCAATTCCACCTGGTATGCCCTTGAAAGCATGACCACCCCCACCGTGCTGATTCTCGGCGGCAAGGACAAGGGAAATGATTACACGGAAATCGAAGAACTGGTAAAGGAGAAAGTGAAAGCCATAGTCTGCATGGGTAAGGATAATTCCAAACTCCTCGACTTCTTCAAAGGTAAGGTTGACGCGATTTCCGATACTCATTCCATAGAGGAGGCAGTGAAGGAATGTGCCCGTCTGGCCTCGGAAGGAGACACTGTGCTTCTCTCCCCCTGCTGCGCGAGCTTCGACCTATTCAAGAGCTATGAAGACCGAGGCGAACAGTTCAAGGCGGAGGTTAGAAAACTATAATAAATAATACAATACTGACTAAATAAAACATCGAAACAGAATTATGAAAGACAACACACACAACGATGGTCTTGACATTCACGAGACCCTTGACGGCGAAGCCCTCGGCATCGACTCTCCCACTCCGGCGGAAAGCGCCGTGGCGGAAGTGGCGGCGGCTGCGGCCAGAGCCAAGAAAGCTACCAAGCCCTCGCGCCCCGATCCCTATATATGGGGAATATATATCCTCTTCCTGCTCATCAGCGTCGTGGAACTATTCTCGGCGTCAAGCTCGGAAGTGTCGGCATCCAACGTCTATAGTCCGTTGATACGCCACGGTATATTCCTTGTGATCGGAGTAGCCATAGTGCTGGGTCTACAGAAGACGCATTATGTGGTGATGCGCCGTATGGCATGGATAGTGGCTATCGTCTCGTTGGCTCTCCTTGTGTTGTCTTCGGTGGCGGGTGTCGAAATCAACGGTGCCCAGCGTGCAATACGGGTTGCAGGAATGACAATACAGCCTGCGGAGATGATAAAACTGGCAGCCGTGCTTCTGTTGGCAGCTATTCTCTCCAAAAATCAGGCACCCGGAGGAGTGACCAACAGCGGAGTGATACAATGCGCCGTAGTGGTTGTGGTATTCGGTGCGCTGCTATGGAGAAACGGTCTGACCAATATGATTCTTCTGATGGGTGTCAGCATAAGCATGTTCCTCATCGGTGGGATCCAATGGAAGAAATTCGGAGTGGTCATGCTGGTCTATGTATGCTGCGCCGGAGCGCTGATGGCAGTAAAATATATGCGACCCGATACTTCGCAGTTTGATGAAGTGAGCAAAGAACTCGTAGTGGCCGCTGGCGGCACCTCCGATCAAGCCAAGAGTGGAGGACGCGCCAGTACGCACAAGGGCCGTATGGCACGCTGGCTTGAAGGAACCAGTCCAGATGATCCAATCGACGACATGAACCGTCAGGTGGTATTCTCCAACTTCGCGCAGGCCCACGGTGGTCTCGTGGGGCAGGGTCCGGGTAATTCCCGTGAAAGTGCACGTCTGCCGCTTGCATTCTCGGATTATATCTTCTCGATCATAATCGAGGATACAGGATTTGTGGGAGGCTGCTGTCTTCTGTTCCTATACCTCCTCCTCGTGGCGCGCGCAGGCCGCGTGGCATATAAATGCTCGCGTGCTTTCCCGGCGTTCCTGATCATGGGATGCGCGGTGCTGATAGTGTTCCAGGCACTTGTCCATATGGCAATCGTCACAGGCCTCTTCCCCGTATCCGGCCAGCCACTCCCCTTCATATCGAAGGGAGGAACATCGATTCTGGTGATGTCGGCTGCAATCGGAATGATGCTCTCCGTGAGCCGATATGCCGTGACAAGTGGAAACAAACAGGAAATCAAGGCTGAGATGAAGGCTCTTCCCGAAGACCTTCAGGCAGCCAATATAAGCAACTACACCAATGGCTGAAAAATATAACATACTTATAAGCGGCGGAGGCACGGGAGGACATATCTTCCCGGCGCTTTCGATAGCTAACGCACTCAAGCGTCGCCTCGACTGCAATATCCTCTTTGTGGGTGCCGACAACAGAATGGAGATGGAGAAAGTCCCTGCGGCCGGCTATGAAATCACCGGACTCCCGGTGGCCGGATTCGACCGTAAGAACCTTCTCAAGAATGTGTCTGTGATGATGAAGCTCTGGAATAGCATCCGCATGGCACGAAAGATTGTGAAGGAATTCAAGCCCGACATAGCAATCGGAGTGGGGGGATACGCTTCCGGGCCGACTCTCAAGGCTGCTCAGAAAGCAGGAGTGCCCACGCTGCTTCAGGAACAGAACTCATACGCCGGAGTAACCAACAAGTTGCTTGCCTCTAAAGCGAAGAAGATTTGCGTGGCCTACGATGGTATGGAACGCTTCTTCCCTGCCGACAGAATCGTGAAGACAGGGAACCCTGTGCGCAAGGATCTCATGGAGGCCAACAAAGATAAAGTCAGAGCACGTGAGAGCTTCGGACTCGCTGCCGAACGTCCAACGGTGTTGGTAGTGGGGGGTAGTCTGGGTGCACGCACTCTCAACGAGGCTATGGAGGCCCGCGTAAAGGAATTCAGCGAACGCGGCATACAGGTGATATGGCAGACAGGCAAGAATTTCGGCGACCGTGGTCCTAAGGCCTCGAAGGGATTAAAGGGAGTTGTGGTCACACAGTTCATCACCGACATGGCCTCAGCCTACGCTGCCGCCGACCTCGTGGTGTCGCGTGCCGGGGCAAGCTCCATCAGTGAGCTTCAGAATCTCGGAAAGCCATGTGTACTCGTGCCTTCCCCGAATGTGGCGGAAGACCATCAGACAAAAAATGCCCTCGCTCTCGTCGACCGCGATGCGGCCGTGATGGTGAGCGATGCCGACGCACCGACAAAACTTGCCGATACCATCCTCTCCCTCATCTGCGATAAGAAACGTTTGCAGACCATGAGCCGCAATATATCCGAAATGGCGCTTCTGGGCAGCGACGACAAGATTGTGGAGGAGATAGTGAGGATAGTGAAAGGGGCTAAGTGAAAACAGAAGGTAGAAAAGATGTGTATAGATACAGAAAGGATGGATAAAGGAGTGAACAAGACACAGCAGATTCCGGAGCGTCTATATTTTGTGGGAGCCGGCGGAATCGGAATGGCCAACTTAGTGAGATATTATCTGCGTCACGGATCCCTTGTAGGAGGCTATGACCGCACACCGTCGCAACTCACCTCCGAGTTGGAGAAGGAGGGTGCACGCCTCACATTCACAGATTCCGAAGAGGAAGTGGGAGAGGAGTTCCGCGATCCGGAGAAAACGTTGGTGGTTTATACGCCGGCCGTACCTTCCGACAATAGAATCCTCTCGATGTTCCGCGAAGGGGGATTCGAGGTGATAAAACGCGCTGCTCTATTGGGGAAGATAACGCGCCACACCGAGGCCATCTGCATAGCCGGAAGCCACGGCAAGACCACCACCTGCTCCATGACTGCCAACATACTTCGAAATTCCTCCGTAGGATGCACGGCATTCTTAGGGGGAATCCTGCGTAATACAGGAAGCAATCTCGTGCTTGACGAAGGATCCAAAATCAGCGTGATAGAAGCCGATGAATATGACCGGTCCTTCCATCAGCTCACTCCGACAATAGCAGTGGTGACCTCCACCGATCCAGATCATCTCGACATATACGGCGACGAGGAACACTACCTTGAGGCATTCTCAATATTCACCTCCCTTATTCAAGAGGGGGGTGTGCTGATCACTCACACCGGACTGGCCTATACACCCAATGTCAAAGAGGGAGTGAGAGTGGAGACCTACAGCGGAGGCTCCGAAGGGGATTGGCATGCCGAGAATATCCGATATGGAGAAGGGAAAATCATCTTCGACCTCATCGGCCCCGACATACGAATCAATGACATCGAACCGGGAGTACCCGTGGAAATCAACATAGACAACGCTGTAGCAGCCGCTGCAGCCGCCATCCATGCAGGAGCCACCCCGGAAGAGGTGAAGGAGGGTCTACGTACCTTCCGCGGGGCACGCCGCAGATTCGAAATATATCTTGACGGCACGGAGAGGGAGAACGGTCCGGTACTCATCGACGACTATGCCCATTCCCCAAATGAGGTGAAGGCATCCATAGCCTCGGTGAAAAAACTATACCCCGGAAGAAAGCTGAGTGTAATCTTCCAGCCCCATCTTTACACCCGGACTCGCGATTTCGCACCGGAATTCGCCGAAGCCCTTTCGGATGCTGATGAAGTGATAATGCCCGAAATCTATCCTGCAAGGGAGCTTCCAATCGAGGGAGTGACCACAGATATCATCCTTAATCGCGTAAATTGCAAAGAAAAAAGATTTTGCAAGAGAAAAGATTTGTTGAATCTGATAAAAAGTAGTAATTTTGAAATCTTGATGACCTTAGGGGCCGCCGACATCGATCGAGCCCTGCCGGATATCAAAAAAATACTTGAGACCGGAGAATGACGCCGACAGGAAGAACGATAACCAAATGGAGTATCCTGCTCCTCCTCTGTGCCTATTGCATCAGCATGAGCGTATGGGCAAAGAGTGAGGCCGACCGTCATGTGTGCGAGGGTATCGACATAGAGGTGAAGGGCAACCGGAATATGGATGCGGTCGTTGTAAAAGGCGTGGCACGTGAGTTGGCACGCTATCCGCGTCGCATAAAAGGGGAGCCTCTCAACAAGCTCAATACTCTTGCCATAGAGAAATATCTCTCCGACCTCAACACCTTCGAGAGCGTCAACTGCATGATTTCTTCCGGCGGAAGGCTAAAGATAGAGATTGTGCCACTGGTGCCGGTGATGCGCCTTTTCATTGGCGACAAATCCTATTATGTCAACAAAGACGGGAAGCAGATCGATTCGAAAGCGGAATTCTATACTGACGCACCTGTGGTGACAGGAAAGTTCAATGCCAACTTCGAGCCATGGGAGGTGGTGCCATTAGTGAAATTCATTGCCAAGGACCCGATGCTGAAGGAGCTTGTGGCAATGGTGGAGGCACAGGATTCCCAAAACCTCCTTCTTGTGCCCCGAATGCTGGGGCATGTGGTGAATTTCGGCGACACGACACGACTGGAAGAGAAAAAAGAGGCTCTGAAGTTGTTCTATAGAAAAGTGATGCCTTACAAGGGCTGGGAGGAATACGATACCATATCGGTTAAATTCCGCGATCAGGTGGTGGCTACTCGCAGAGTGAAGCCCGTGATAGCCGCTCCCATAGAGGATGATGACATCGATCCTGACGAGACCACCCTTGTAGACAATCTGAACCCCTCGGAGGAGGATATTGCAAAAACAGAAGAATAGACGGGATATGAACGAAGATAGATATGTGGCTGCGATAGAAATCAGCAGCTCTAAGATAATAGCCGCGGTGGGGAAACTGCGGTCCACAAACCAGCTCGACATAGTGGCTGTCGAGCAGGATGCCGGCGTGGAGGGAGTGAGATACGGTATCATTCAGAATCTTGAAGATACTTCGCTGCGAATACAGCATCTGCTTCAGAAAATCCAGAAACGCCCGTCTGTGACGCCACGCCAGATAATCGGTGTCTATATCGGAATGTCGGGGCGCTCGCTACGTTCGCTCACCACGGAGGTGAGCAAGAACCTTCCCGAAGATACAGAAATAACCCAAGATATAATGGCCGGACTGCGCGCTCAGGCGCTCAAATCGGCAATAGACAACTCCCTTGAAGTGGTCGATGCAATACCGCGCGTATTCAGGGTGGACAAGACCGAAACCACTTCCCCGAAAGGGATGATAGGAAGTTATATACGCGGCACCTACGACCTCATAGTGTGCCGTCCCGAATTGAAGCGTAATCTTGTGCGCACACTTCAGGACAAACTCAAAATCACCATCAACGGCGCGATAGTGACCGCCCTATGCACAGGACAGCTGATACTGAAACCCGATGAGAAAAACCTTGGGTGCATGCTGGTCGACATGGGAGCGGAAACCACTACCGTGACCATATACAAAGGAGGGCAGCTTCGATATTTCGTGACTCTCCCCATCGGGGGCCGCAACATAACCCGCGACCTCACCACCCTTCATATTCTCGAAGAGAAGGCCGAGGAAATGAAGATATCCTCCGGAGATGCCATCGCACGCGACAACGTATCGATGCAGAATTTCAACGGGGTGAAAATGAATGAAGTGGCCAACTACATTGTGGCGCGTTCTGAAGAAATCGTGGCCAACATCATAGCCCAGATAGAATATGCAGGTCTGAAAGATAAAGACCTGCCGGGAGGAATTGTCTGCATCGGCGGAGGAGCACAGCTGAATGGCATTCTGCAACTTTTAGGCGACCGAAGCACCCTCCCCGTGCGCCGAGGACAGCTCCCAAGCTATATACGTGTCGAAGACGCACGCAATCAGAAACTTGAGCTTATTGAAGTGGCAAGTGTGCTATATACCGGCGCCACTAACAATACAGCTGAATGTCTCTCTTTACCTAAACATGAGGAATTGCCGACCAACGGCACCGTGACCGATGATCCTCTCGTGGATCCTGATCCTGAACCAGCCCGCAGAAGAGGAGTCGACAAGAAACCGAAAGTGAAAAAGCCTTCGATGTTCAGCCGCTTCGGTAATAAGGTCGCAGGATTCTTCACAGGCACCGACGATGATGATGACGATATCATCGAATAATTCACCAACTCATCTCCAACAAAAATGATAGAAGACTTCACTCCAGATACAGATATAACAACCCGCGATATTACGGACACCTCCGGATTTGTCGAGGAGAACAATGACGCCATCATCAAGGTGGTGGGAGTAGGAGGCGGCGGCTGCAACGCTGTCAGCTATATGTATAGACTCCAGATTCCACATGTGAACTTCGTGTTGTGCAACACGGATAAGCAGAGCCTTGAGATGTCGCCCGTGCCCAACAAAATCCTGCTGGGACCGGGACGAGGAGCCGGTAACAAACCGGAAGTCGGCCGGCAATATGCCGAGGAATACAGCAATAAAATCGCCGACCTCTTCACCGACCAGACAGAGATGGTGTTCATCACTGCCGGTATGGGTGGAGGTACCGGAACCGGCGCCAGCCCTGTGGTGGCAAAGATTGCCAAGGACTCAGGCATGCTGACAATCGGTATTGTAACAATCCCCTTCATGTTTGAAGGACAGAAAAAGATTATCAAGGCTCTCGAAGGAGCGGAGGAGATGAAGAAGCACGTCGATGCCATCCTCATCATCAACAATGAGAACCTCGTTGAGCTATATAAAGACCTCAACTTCTTCAACGCCTTCGGTAAGGCCGACGATACACTGGCCAATGCAGCCCGCTCCATCTCGGAAATCATCTCCGAGCCCTGTTATATCAACGTCGACTTCCAGGATGTGAAAACCACTCTGAAGGATGCCGGAACCGCCATCATCTCCACTGCCTACGGCGAGGGGGAACACCGCATTTCCGACGCTATTCAGAATGCACTTCACTCCCCGCTGCTGAAGATGGATGACATCTACAGTTCAAAGCGACTTCTCCTTAAGTTTATGTGCTGGAAAGACTCTCCCAACCCGCTACGTATGGAGGAGATTTCCGAAATCACGCAGTTCACAAGTAAACTCCCATCGAGTATAGATGTGAAGTGGGGTATCGGCGATGACCCTGCAATGGGAGAGAAAGTGAAGGTCACAGTTCTGGCCTCCGGCTTCGACATGACTCTGCGCGATGGAGAAGAAGATAACGGTGGCGGCGGTAACAAGGTCATAGTGATGGGCGGTGGTGGCGAAGAAGACCACGTAGCCAAGGCTCAGAAAGAGGCCGAGCGTGTAGCAATAGAGGAATATTACGGTGGCGAGCGTCTGACAAAACAGGCGCGCGAAGCCGACAAGGTACGCTATGCTGTGCTTACGCCCTCGATGTTCGATGACATGGAGGTGATAGCGCTTCTGGAACGCACCCCGGCTTATAACCGTCCGGCGAAATTCAATGAGACCCTGCGCCAGCTCAACCAGGCAACCGTGCTTCCCGAATCGAAGCCGAGCCACGATGACAGCCCCGATAGCGGCATGGGAATCAACTTCGGCGGTGGTTCCTCGCCCTCTTCACCCTCCCGACCATCCTCCGGAGGTGAGAATGTGATCACATTCTAATAATATCTTCAATAAGCAAACTGCAACAACCGACTAAGTATAAACATATTAATGGAAAATAAATTTTCAATGGTGGCCAAGACTTTCCAGGGTCTCGAAGATGTGCTGCGCGATGAGCTCATCTCTTTGGGTGCGGAAAATGTAGAGATGGGCCGCCGGATGGTGAGCTTTGAAGGAGACCTCGCCATCATGTATAAGGCCAACCTATGCTGCCGCACGGCTCTGAGGATTCTAAAGCCAATTGAAAAATTCACAGCCCATGATCCCGATGAGCTTTATGATATCGTGAGAGATATTCCATGGGAGAAATACATGACTCAATCGACTACGTTCTCAATCGACTCGACAGTTAACAGCGAGGAGTTCACACATTCCAAATTCGTGACCTACCGCGTCAAGGATGGCATAGTGGACCATTTCCGCGATCTCACCGGTGAGCGCCCGTCGATACGTGTCACAGGTGCCGACCTGATGTTGAATGTGCATATCTCCGAAGACCGTGTCACCATCTCGCTCGATTCAAGCGGAGAGCCTCTCTCCAAACGCGGCTACCGCGTGGCACAGACAGAGGCCCCCATAAATGAGGTGCTGGCAGCCGGAATCATCATGAAGACCGGATGGAGAGGCGACTGCAATTTCGTGGATCCGATGTGCGGTTCAGGAACATTCCTCGTTGAGGCTGCACTCATAGCGGCAAACATCAATCCTGGTATCTACCGTGAACATTTCGCTTTTGAGAAGTGGGAGGATTTCGACAAGGAGCTTTTCGAAGACATATACAACGACGATAGCGCGGAGCGCGACTTCGATTATAAAATCTATGGCGGCGACATAGATCCCGAAGCTGTGGCTATCGCACGCCAGAACATCAAGAGTGCCAAGGTCGACGACATGGTGGAACTCAGTTGTCGCCCTATGAGCGACTGGACCGATAATCCGGAAGCAGGTATCCTGGTGATGAATCCCCCTTACGGAGCGCGTCTGCGTCCCGACGACATGACGGAGCTTTACCGTGGCATCGGATCGACGCTCAAGAAATATTTCCCCGGCTATCACGCCTGGATCATCGGCATGAGCGATGATGATTTCGCAAATATCGGACTAAAGCCTTCAATGAAGATTCCTCTTCTCAATGGGAGCATCGAATGCTCGCTGCGTGAATATGTGCTCTTTGACGGAAGCTATTCCGATTTCCGTGCCGACGGAGGAAGGGTGAGCCACTACACGGAAGAGGAAGAGGATGAGGCGGAACGCCGTCCGCGCAAGATGCGTCATCTCTCCGATGATGAATGGAAGGCTGAGACCCGTAAATTCGGACATGGAAAGGATCGCTCCTCAAAAGGACCGAAAGGAGCCAAGGGAGGATATGGAAGCGGACGACGTTTCGACAAGAAAAACAAACCGGCAAGAAGCGACCGAAAGTTTAACGACAACAGAGGTTTTGATACTGAAGGTGACTTCAGTTCGGAGCACAGTTTCGATGGCGACCGTAGATTCAACGATGACCGCCGTCAGGGTGGTGACCGTAAATTCGGTGGCGATCGTAAATTCAACGGCGACCGTAAGCCTGGTGGCGACCGCAGATTCAACGATGACCGTCGTCAGGGTGGTGACCGCAGATTCAACGATGACCGCCGTCAGGGTGGTGACCGCAAATTCAGTGGTGACCGTAAGCCGGGAGGCGACCGCAAATTCAGTGGTGACCGTAAACCTGGAGGCGACCGAGCCTTCAAACCGCGCGATAACTACAAGAGCGTGACACCACAGGGTCCGAAGATTTCGGCCGACAATGCTCACGTATTCTCAGAAGTGCCGATGCGCTCACGCAAAAAGAGATATAATTCCGAACCCGAAGGGGAGGATTAAACTTCTCCCGAAGCACGCAGATGAAATATAAGACAATAGGAACAGAAGGATTTTTCGGGGCTATGGTGTTGGCCATAGCCCTTACCGTTATATATTATTTCTCAGGCGCCTCAAGGTCGCTGGCCGGAGATTTCGGTGTCTGCCTCCCTTCGCCCAACCTATGGCCCATACCCGCACTATGGTCGTGGGGAGCCAATCTCCTGCTAATCTTGGGATGTGGCACAGCACTACATTTCTTCAATAAGGTTCATTCAGTGGTACAGAGTGCCGATATGGTACTCCCTACTATGTTCCTTCTTCTCACCTCCACCAATCCCTGGGCCGATGGTTTGTTAGGGTCATCGTCAATAATGGCAGCGATCAATATTCTATGTCTCACCACTATATTCAGCTGTTATAAGGCACGTAACGCAACGCAGGAAGTGTTTGTGGTGGCCACGATGCTGTCGTTGGGAAGTATGTTCCAATATGCCTTCATATTCCTCATGCCGGGCTACATCCTCATCGCATTGATGATGAAATGCTTCAGCATAAAGGAACTCGCAGCATTCCTCATGGGGATATGTGCTCCCTACTGGATTGCTGTGGGTATGGGACTCGTGCCTCTCGACGCTTTCCACTGGCCCAAATTCACTAATCTCTTCGAGGAATTTTCATCAGGTAGTGATTTGCTCGTGGGTTCACTCAGTGTGGGTATCACTGCGCTCATCGGGATATTCATGGCCCTGAACAACGCCGTGAAACTATACGCAGGAAACACCCAGCGACGCCTCTATAACAACGCCATAGCTGTGGTCGGTCTTACGTGTGTGGCAGGCATGGCAATGGACTTCAATAACCTGCCGACATATCTCGCCACATTCTACATGACCGTGGCAGTGGGGTTTGCAAATACATTCGCTCTCTGGAACATACGCAAACCATCACTATGGCTAAAGATTATAGCAGGGCTTTATCTAACAGTATTCATCATAATGGTGGTGTGATATGAGAAAGCCGATCATAAAGATAGAATCAAACATACCTTATATAAAAGGACGCCTTGAAGGGAAGGCAGAGGTGGAATATCTTTCTCCTGAAGATTTCACCGCAGAAGCCGTCAGGGATGCCGATGCAATCGTGGTCAGAACTCGCACTCATTGCAACAGCAAGCTCCTCGACTCCTCGAATGTCAAACTTGTGGTCACGGCCACTATCGGCACAGACCATATCGACATTCCATATTGTGAAAACAGAGGAATCAAGGTGTGTAACGCGCCTGGCTGCAATGCGCCGGGGGTGGCTCAATATGTATGGAGCGCACTGCTTAGACTCGGATTCCGACCGGGAATAGATAAATTAGGAGTGGTGGGATACGGTAATGTCGGGACAATAGTGGCCGACTGGGGAAAAAGACTCGGAACGGAAGTACTCGTGAATGATCCTCCGAAAACCCGTCTCCTCCGCGATACAGACTCCCCTTTGACAGCGGAACTGAAAAATAAAGGGATGAAGGAGGCATCATTGGAGGATATTTTAAGGGAATGCGATGCAGTGACCCTACATACACCACTCACTGAAGAGGGGGAGGATGCCACCTTCCATCTAATCGGGGAGCATGAATTATCCATGATGAAATCCGGTGCCATCCTTGTTAATGCAGCCCGTGGTCCGGTGGTTGATTCCCAAGCTCTGAAGAAGGCGCTGGATGTGGGGCGACTCCGTGGTGTGCTCGACACCTGGGAAGGGGAACCGCAGCTTGATAAAAAACTTCTCTCGCTCACATCCATCGCCACTCCGCATATCGCGGGATATTCCCGTCAGGGAAAGGAGCGCGCAACAAGGATGTCGATTGAAGCGATCAACGAATTTTTCGGTATCAAGGGCGATACCTCCGGGCTTACAGGAATATACCTTCCTCCGGCAACTCTATCGGAGGAAGATATCAAAGCATCATACGATCCCTATATTGACGACTGCAATCTGCGCAATAACCCCGGTGCTTTCGAACAGCTGCGCAAGGATTATCATTACAGGGAGGAGACAGGGGAGAAAAGCAACTAACCAGAATATAGAATGAACTACAGCAAGAGATTCTACGTGGTATGGAAAGGGCGCGAGCCCGGAGTCTACGATGATTTCAACGATGCAATGGCGCAGGTGGATGATTATCCGGGTGCGCTCTTCAAAAGCTATGCTTCATCTGCCGAAGCAGCCGAGGCATTCCGCAAAGGGGAACGGCGTCAGGAACGCGACGAACTCTCGACACTCCTTGTGGGAGCCAGTGAACATAATCTACCGAAAGCCGGACAGCCTGACTATTTCCAGTTTCAGGAAATCGATCTCAACGGCTGGGCAGTCGATGCTTCCTGTCTGGGGAATCCCGGCAAGATGGAATATCGTGGTGTGGAACTGATGACGGGACGCGAGCTTTTCCGTGTCGGACCATTCGAACAGTCGACCAACAATATCGGGGAATTCCTCGCCATCGTACATGCTCTGGCGATGCAGAAGAAAATGGGGGAGAGCCATACAATCTACAGCGATTCGCGCACAGGAATGGCATGGGTCAGAAACCGCAAGGTGAAGACACAGCTCACACGCAACGCACGCAATGAGGATAGTTTCCGAATGATGGAGCGAGCACTATCATGGCTTAACAGTAATCCATCGTCAGGATACCCCAAGATATTAAAATGGGAAACCGACCGTTGGGGGGAGGTACCAGCCGATTTCGGAAGAAAATGATGGAACATGAAATTGCCGAGATTCTGAGTCGGCACGGCGGTGTTGCAGCAGGAGTGTCGATTGCCGAAGAGGTGGAGGAATCTGCATGGCAGTCATATCTCGACTGGATAGCGCGAGGCGACCACGCAGGAATGGAATATATGACGCGGCATAGTGAGCTGCGACGCAATCCGAGTCTACTTATCGAGAATGCAGAAAGCATTATATCCATTGCCTTCCCTTTCAAGCCGACACGGTTCCGCAATAAGGAACGGGGGATGATTGCCTGTTATGCCTACGGCGACGATTATCACGATGCCTTGAGAAAGCGACTGCAAGAGGCCGCCGCGGAAATCACCACTCTTTTCGGAGGAAATCATCGTATCTGTATTGATTCGGCACCGGTGATGGAACGCTACTGGGCCGTGAAATCAGGGATAGGGAGGAGAGGGCTGAGTGGGGCCGTGATTGTGCCGGGTGCAGGAAGTATGGTCTTTCTGGCAGAAATCATCACGACCCTTAAACTCACTCCGGGAGTGCTCTTCGCCCATACAACTGCCGGGCTTACCTGCGACAGCTGTGTAGTCTGCCGGAACAGATGTCCTGGAAAGGCGATACGACCCGACGGCACCGTCGACTCGCGGCGCTGCATAAGCTATCTCACCATTGAGCATCGCGGGCCCTGGGAAACGGCGGATGCTATGCAAGTCATGGCTACACCCGAAGGGAAGGATACAATCTTCGGGTGCGACATTTGCCTTCGGGCCTGTCATCTGAATATGGATATAGTCCCATCGGAGCTCCCCGAACTGACACCACGCGATACTGTGATGAATCTTGGCCGAGGGGAGATAGCCGGAATGACTCAGGAAGAGTTTTCCCGTATTTTCAGAGGATCACCGATAAAAAGGTGCAAACTTGCGGGATTAAAAAGAAATATCGGTATCAAAGCTGAATAAATAATCGTATATTCTTGCAGTATTTCACAAAAAATAATTAAATTTGGAGTCGAAAACCTACCATTCAAATAAGAAGTGCGACCATGCACTTCCATACCGACCTTAAACCTATACCAAAGACTCGAACATTGTGAAAAGAAACAGACATTATTTACTCCTCTGTACGCTCTGGCTCACTGCCGCAGGCGCCAATGCCGATGTCCCCTCCGGGTATTACGACTCCCTGAAAGGGAAAAGCGGGGAAGCATTGAAAGAGGCTGTGAAGAACGTGGTCCGAACTATGGATTTCACGCGTATAACATACGGAGAATCCACATGGGATGCTTTCCGACGCACAGACGTAAGGATTGTAGACGGCATGGAGGTATGGTGGGATATGTATAGCAATGCATTAGTCTCCACCGAAGGACATGACGGAATGAACATCGAACATTCTGTGGCTAATTCATGGTTCGGAGGAAAAGCATCATTGAATCCCTATTCCGACCTTTTTCATCTCAATCCCTCAAATTCCGAAGCCAATAATCAAAAGAAGGATCTGCCTCTCGGAGAGGTGACGACCCCGACGTGGCAGAACGAACTGGTGAAAATCGGAACTCCGAAAGCCGGAACAGCAGGTACGGCCACAAAGGTGTTCGAACCGGCCGATGAATATAAAGGTGACTTCGCCCGTGCATATCTCTATATATTCACCGCCTATGATGATGAAACCTGGAAAACAGACCAGCCGATGTTCTCATACGACAAAACGATGGTTCCCGAACCTTGGGTCGTCGAGCTTCTTTGCCGCTGGGCCACCGCAGATCCCGTGGATTCAAAGGAGATAAGACGCAATGAGGAGATTTTCCAGATTCAGAAAAACCGCAATCCATTCATAGACTATCCCGAATTAACCGATTATATCTGGGGAGTGAAGAAAGAGACACCCTTCAATCCCGGACAAACCACAAATGCCACCGACCGGCCATCGGAACCGGCCTTCCCCGGCCGTTGGATAACGGGAGTGAACACCTATAGTTCCAGATGGTGGGATTCGGAGACCGTAGAAATCAGTAATGAGGAAGGCGAGCTCTGGGTAAGCGTCAATGGAGATGAATATCAGCAATACGGGCCGGGCATAACTATCCCCTCTGCCGCTGCTCACGGCGAACATATCGTGCTGAAAGCGTACGCCGAGGCTTTACGCGATGGACTGAGCTTACGCAGCTCAACCGCAACCCTTACACTTGTGGGTCAGGATCCTTTGGTGGCCGACTATACTGCCGCCATATATCTTCCCATAATATCGAAAGAGGAATTTTCTCAAAATCCTCAGGGATATCATATCCTCCAGTCAGTATCCAACGGACATATAATGGGACACGAGGGGGGAACATCATCCTCATCATTCATGCCTGATGCAGGGAATGGAAGAATGCAATATGGGGAAGTGCGCCAGCTACCCGACGATGCCGCAGTGATCAGCTTCCATCCAACAGAAGGAGGAAAATATCTATTGGAGGTGCTCGACGCGATGCGTAACCAATCAAAGGGATATTGGAACGTGGGAGGCTCAGGCAACAAGAACACTCTCAAACCATCGACAGGAACAGCCGCCTCTGTCGATTTCGGAAACGACGGAACGGTCGCAATCAGTTTTGAGGGTGGCAAAAGTCTGCAATACAACAAGACCTCTCCGCGCTTCACCAACTACAGCTCTTCACAGGGAGCGGTGAAACTCGCCCGTTTCTCGGAATTCTACGACTATACGGCCTCCATCGAGGAGTTGCCGACCGAAGAAGAGGAGGGTTGCATCGCAATCGACGGCAATAATATCTATCTCCCCGAAGGGTGGAATCTCTATCAGCTCAATGGGCTCCGCAGCGACGGCCGTTCACTCGATCCCGGCATATACATAGCGCGTTCAAGAAACGGCAAGGCAGTGAAAATACTGATAACCCGCTGACCGCGCTAAGCCCTATAGAAGAATCCTATTCTTTGGTTATCTGAAAAAGATTAGTTAATTTTGCGCTTGTTAAGACTCCTTTCGAGGAGTCTGGCGCTCCGGTCCAGGCCGGAAGTTTCCATACAATATCATATCTCAAAACTATTCGTTATGTCAGAAGAAACGAATGTAAAGACCATCGACAGAGTGGTTATCCGCTTCGCCGGCGATTCCGGCGACGGAATGCAGCTTGCCGGAAATATTTTCTCCAATATTTCCGCAGGGGAAGGTAACGAAATCTCCACATTCCCCGATTATCCGGCTGAAATCCGCGCCCCGCAAGGCTCACTGAGCGGCGTGTCGGGCTATCAGGTGAGTGTCGGTAAGGATGTCCACACACCCGGCGATGCCGCCGATGTGCTTGTGGCCATGAATCCTGCGGCCCTCAAGACCAATCTCAAGTATCTGCGCCCGGATGGAATCATCCTCTGCGATGAAGAATCATTTACCCCCGCTAACCTCAAGAAGGCAGAGTATGCCACAGAGGATCCTGTGACCGAGCTCGGTATAGATCCGAAACGCATCATGCTCGTGCCTATGGCCACACTGCTCAAGAACACTCTCGCCGACTCCGGCCTCAACCAGCAGGCGATGATGAAATGCAAGAATATGCTTGCATTAGGAGTGATCTGCTGGCTCTTCGACCGCCCCGTGGAGAGTGTGCTCAAGAAGCTACAGGCTAAATTTGCAAAGAAACCCGCTGTATATGAAGCAAACGCGAAGGTGGTACAGGCCGGTTGGGACTATGGTCACAACACACATAGCAGCATGCCCGTCTACCGCATCGAGACATCCACTTCCGCACCCGGCACATATATCGACATCACCGGTAACACCGCCACTGCATGGGGTCTCATCATGGCATCCGAAAAGAGCGGACGTCCACTCTTCTTAGGCTCATACCCCATCACCCCTGCCACCGACATACTTCACGAGCTTGCCAAGCGCAAGGACCTCGGCGTGAAAGCCATTCAGATGGAGGATGAGATTGCAGGTGTCTGCTCCGCAATCGGCGCATCCTACGCCGGTCGTCTGGCTGTGACCTCCACATCAGGTCCCGGTCTGTCGCTCAAATCAGAAGGTATCGGTCTCGCTGTAATGGCTGAGCTTCCTCTCGTGGTGGTCGACGTTCAGCGCGGCGGCCCCTCCACAGGTCTACCCACCAAGACAGAACAGACCGACCTCATGCAGGCTCTCTACGGCCGCAACGGTGAGTCACCCCTATGCGTGGTGGCAGCCACAAGCCCAACCGATTGCTTCGACATGGCCTTCAATGCCGCCAAGATAGCAGTGGAGCACATGACTCCGGTGATCCTTCTTACTGATGCATTCATCGCCAACGGTTCGTCGGCATGGCGTGTGCCCGAAGAGAATGACTATCCTGAAATCAAGCCTCACTTCCCCACTGCCGAGCAGATTCAGAACGGTTGGAAACCATACGACCGTACAGGTGAAGACTATGCCCGCTTCTGGGCTGTTCCCGGAACAGAGGGTGCGATGCACCGCGTAGGTGGCCTTGAGAAGGATTTCAACACATCCGTCATCTCCACCGATGGACCCAACCACCAGAAGATGGTTGACGCACGCCGTAAAAAGGTGGCTGCAATCGCCAACGACATACCTCTTATGGAACCTCTCTTCAACGAGGAGAATCCCGATACGATACTTATCGGCTGGGGAGGCACATACGGTCATCTCCGCACTGCTGCAACAGCTCTCAATGCCGAAGGGAAGAAGGTGGCGTTCTATCAGTTCAAATATATCAATCCGCTTCCTGCCAATGCCATCGAGACCCTCAAAGGGTATAAGCGCATCATCGTGGCGGAGCTGAATACAGGTATGTTTGCCGATTACCTGCAGATGCATCTCCCCGGCAAGGAGATTCTGCGCATCAACAAGGTGGAGGGTCAGCCCTTCCTTGTAAAGGAGATCGTAGAGGGTGTAAAGAAATTTATGGAGGAATAAAAAAGGAGGAATAACAATCATGGAAGAAAACAAGACCACAGGCTTCACGCCTGCCGACTATAAGAACAGCCAGAGCGCACGCTGGTGTCCGGGCTGCGGCGACCACGCCATCCTCAATGTGCTTCACAAGGCCATGGCCGAATTAGGGGTCGCCCCCAAGGATACAGCTGTAATTTCAGGTATCGGCTGCAGCTCACGCCTCCCTTATTATATGAATACCTACGGAATGCATACCATACACGGACGCGCTGCTGCCATCGCCACAGGTGTAAAGACTGCTAATCCGGAGCTCACCGTATGGCAGATTTCTGGCGACGGCGACGGACTCGCCATCGGCGGTAACCATTTCATTCATGCCGTGCGTCGAAATGTGGATATCAATATCCTCCTTTTCAATAATAAGATCTACGGCTTGACGAAGGGTCAGTATTCACCGACTTCCGACCGTGGGTTCGTGTCGAAGTCATCCCCCTACGGCACTGTTGAAGACCCATTCATCCCCGCTGAACTATGCTTCGGTGCACGCGGAAACTTCTTCGCTCGTTCAATCGACATCCTGCTCGACAACTCACGCGAATGCATGGTGGCGGCGGCCCGCCATAAGGGAACGGCCGTGGTGGAAATCATGCAAAACTGCGTAATCTTCAATCATGGCATCCATGAATATTTCGCCAACAAGGAGAACCGAGACGAGCATACCATAATCCTTCGCCACGGCGAAAAGATGCTTTTCGGCAAAGATAATACGAAGGGACTCGTGCAGGATGGCTTCGGTCTGAAGGCTGTCACAATCGGCGAAGATGGATACACAATCGATGATGTGCTTGTTCACGACGCTCATGCACGCGAGAATTTCCTTCAGCAGCAGCTCGCCATGATGAATGGACATGATCTTCCGCTTGCTCTTGGAGTGATACGCGACTATGATGCGCCGGTATATAATGAGGAGGTGGAACGCCAGACAGCCGAGGTTCAGGCTAAGAAAGGATTTGCAAATCTCCGCGACATGATCTTAAAAACTTGTGAAAGCTGGGAGATAAAATAATAAACCATACTAATTTTTCCGCAATTTCTGCACAAACCTAAAAAAGTTGTGCAAAAATTGTGGAAAAATTTCTTTATTAGGAATTTTTTTATTTACTTTGCAGCCTGAAACTTAGCGAAAGGCGCGCGGAAGCGTGTTCGCAAAGTTAAGTAAGGTCATGAAGAAGGCTATGCGGAAAGCTCCGCAGGCCACCTAAAAAGCAAAGTATAGAGAAAGTTAAATACTCACAACATCAAAATTTTACAGATATGTCAGATATCGAAAACAAAGTAAAAGAGATCATCGTAGACAAGCTCACAGTAGATGAGGCAGAGGTAACTCCCAACGCAGAGTTCAGCAAGGATCTCGGTGCAGATTCACTTGACACAGTAGAGCTCATCATGGAGTTCGAGAAAGCATTCGACATCACTATCCCCGATTCTGATGCCGAGAAGATCACCACTGTAGGTGACGCTATCGCTTACATCGAGAAGGCTAAAGCCTAAATCCAAGTCTCCGGCCATAGACGTCGGACACAGAAACAGATGAAAATCATTCCGGCATCGGGAACGGTAGTTTCCGGTGTCGGATATTAAACATAAAATCCGGATATGGAATTAAAAAGAGTTGTAGTAACCGGTCTGGGCGCACTGACCCCCATAGGTAACGACGTTAAGACAGCATGGGAAAATGCAGTCAACGGCGTAAGCGGCGCCGGCCCGATCACTCACTTCGATGCCAGTAAATTCAAGACTCAGTTTGCTTGCGAAGTGAAGGACTTTAACGGAGCCGATCATTTCGACCGCAAGAAACTTCGTCAGCTGGATCTCTATGCCCAGTATGCCCTCGTGGCAGCCAAGGAAGCCATAGATGATGCTGATCTTGAAAACGAGAACATTGACAAAAACCGCGTTGGCGTTATTTTCGCAGCCGGAATCGGCGGTCTTCACACTTTTGAAGAGGAAGCAGGCTATTTCGCACTCCATGGCGAGGAGCAAGGGCCAAAGTACAACCCTTTCTTCATACCCAAGATGATTGCCGACATAGCAGCCGGTCATATCTCCATCGACCACGGCTTCCGCGGCCCTAACTTCGGCACTGTATCTGCATGCGCTTCCTCCACAAATGCCTTGATAGATGCTTTCAATATCATCCGTCTCGGTCAGGCCGATGCAATCGTTGCAGGCGGCGCTGAAGCAGCAGTATTCCCTGCCGGTGTGGGCGGTTTCAACTCTATGAAAGCCCTCTCTACACGCAATGACGATCCTAAGACAGCTTCTCGTCCATTCTCCGGCTCCCGTGATGGTTTCGTGATCGGTGAAGGAGCGGCAGCCCTCGTGCTCGAAGAGCTTGAGCATGCAAAGGCGCGTGGCGCAAAAATATATGCTGAGATTGCAGGCGGCGGCATGAGTGCAGACGCATATCATATCACAGCAACTCATCCCGAAGGTCTCGGAGCAAAGCTTGTGATGGAGAATGCTCTTAAGGATGCTGAGATGAAGCCTGAGGATATCGACTACATCAACCTTCACGGCACATCAACTCCTGTCGGCGATATCGGCGAGATAAAGGCCATCCAGGAGGTATTCGGCGATCATGCCTATAAGATGAGCCTCAGCTCCACGAAGTCTATGACCGGTCACCTATTGGGTGCCACCGGTGCGCTTGAAGCTCTTTTCAGCGTAAAGGCTATTCAGGACGGCATCATTCCTCCCACTATCAACCATGAGGAGGGCGACAACGACGAGAGAGTGGACTACAACCTCGACTTCACTTTCAACACTGCAAAGAAGAAGGAGATCAAATCAGCCCTCTCCAATACCTTCGGATTCGGTGGTCATAATGCAGCCATAATCCTGAAGAAATACGAGGAATAATTTTTACGTTATCTCTCAGAAGATAAAGAAAATCTAAATGGAGATCCATTGTGATATATTCTATCATGATGGATCTCTTTTTTATATCTTTTTATCACAATAATATCGTAAATTTTTATTATCTTTGTAGATTGAAGGGAAAGGGGTTTTAAAAGCTGAACTATGGCATTAGAAGAGGAAGAGAAACAGAACAAATCATATCAGGCCGACAACATCCAGGTGCTTGAAGGCCTTGAGGCGGTGCGTAAGCGCCCATCCATGTATATCGGCGACACAGGTGTGCGCGGTCTTCACCACTTGGTTTATGAGGTGGTCGACAACTCAATCGATGAGGCCCTTGCCGGATATGCCAACCACATCGAGGTAACGATTCTTGAAAACAACTCCATCAAGGTTGTGGATAACGGCCGCGGTATCCCGGTCGATATGCATGAGAAAATGCACAAGCCCGCTCTCGAAGTGGTGCTCACTGTGCTCCATGCCGGAGGTAAGTTCGATAAAGGTTCCTACAAGGTATCTGGAGGTCTGCATGGTGTCGGTGTGAGTTGTGTAAACGCGCTGTCCGACTATCTCCGCGCAGAAATCCATCGCGACGGTAAAGTCCACATGCAGGAATATGCATACGGTAAACCCACCTGCGATCTCACCGTGATAGGGGAGACCGACCATACAGGAACTACCGTGATCTTCCATCCTGACGCCACCATTTTCTCGGAAACAGTCTATGACTACGAGACACTGGCCAACCGTATGCGCGACCTCGCATTCCTTAATGCAGGAATCACCCTCAAGCTGACCGATATGCGTGAGCTCGACGATGAGGGAAATCCCAAGAGCGAGACTTTCCACAGCGCAGAGGGTCTGAAGGAATTCGTGAAATACATCGATGAAGGCAAGACTCCGCTCATAGAGGATATCATCCACCTCAACACGGAGAAGAACGGGGTGCCTATCGAGGTGGCCATGACCTACAACACCGACTTCAACGAGAATATATATTCCTACGTCAACAATATCAACACCATCGAAGGAGGTACGCATCTGACCGGCTTCCGCCGCGGTCTGACCACAACCCTAAAGAAATATGCCGACGATAACGGAATGCTCGACAAAATGAAAATCGAGCTTTCGAAAGAGGACTTCCGCGACGGTCTGACAGCAGTGATCTCGGTGAAGGTGGCCGAACCGCAGTTCGAGGGACAGACAAAGACCAAGCTCGGTAATAATGAAGTTGCAGGAGCAGTGCAAAGCTCCGTCAGCGAAGCTCTCCGTATCTATCTTGAGGAGCATCCCAACCAGGCGAAGACCATAGTGAACAAGGTGAAGCTGGCTGCCGAAGCACGCCATGCCGCCTATTCAGCCCGTATGCGCGTTCAGAATAAGAGCGCATTCTCCGGAGCCGGCCTCCCCGGTAAATTAGCTCCATGTAAGAGCCGTGACGCTGTGGAATGCGAGCTCTTCCTCGTCGAGGGAGACTCTGCAGGTGGATCCGCAAAACAGGGTCGCAATCCGCATTATCAGGCTATCCTGCCATTGCGCGGTAAGATTCTGAACGTGGAGAAAGCGAACGACAGCAAAGTGCTCAGCTCAGATGAGATTGTGAATATCTATAAGGCCCTCGGCGTGACAATCGGCACTGAGGAGGATGAGAAGGCTCCAAATATGACCAAACTCCGCTACCATAAGATTGTCATCATGACCGATGCCGATGTGGATGGAGCGCATATAGCCACCCTTTTGATGACCTTCTTCTATCGCCGTATGCGTCCAATCATTGAGAACGGCTATCTTTATATCGCCACTCCGCCGCTATATAAATGCTCCCTGAAGAACAAGAAGAATGTTGAGGAGTATTGCTGGACCGACCAGCAGGTGCAGCGCTTTGTCGACGACAAATGCAATGGAGAGCGAAACCGTCTCGTGCTTCAGCGTTATAAAGGTCTTGGAGAGATGAATCCCGAACAACTTTGGGAGACAACCATGGATCCGGAGAACCGAATGTTGAAGCAGGTGACACTCACAAATGCGGCAGAAGCCGACCGCACATTCAATGTGCTTATGGGCGAAGAAGTGGGACCTCGTCGTGATTTCATCGAGAGTCATGCCACATACGCAAATATCGACGCCTAATCAGTGATTGATAAATAGGAATGATATCAGCAGGTTACAAACTTGCTGATATTTTTTTTGAAAAATATTTGGCAGAATAGAAAAAAAAAGCTAACTTTGCATTCGCAATCGGGAAGCTAATAACAGCAGAACGATTGGAATTGATGAGGCGCAACTTGGTGCGGTAGTTCAGTTGGTTAGAATACATGCCTGTCACGCATGGGGTCGCGGGTTCGAGTCCCGTCCGCACCGCCGAGGAGAGAGGAAGAGCAGCAGTGTTAACTTCGGTTACCTGTTGCTCTTTTTCGTTTATTAATTTCCTGTGTTTTCCTCAAATCACTTCAAAGACGCTATCAGTTCCAGATAACGTGCCGCCACATTCCTCTCATTGAATTTTACGTAGGCGCTTTCCCACATCCTTCTTCTTATATCTTTATCATCACGCGATGCCGTGAAAGCCCATACAATCCCTTCTGCTATATTGACTGCCCTCTTCTCAGGGTCCTCATCCCATTCAGCAAGATAACCTGTAGAGAGATGATCTATGATGTCAGGCTGACCACCTCGCGCAAAAGCCACAGGAATAGCACCGAAAGCCTGACCCTCGACAAGAGTGCCGGGCAATGTCTCATAAAGGGAGGTGGAGACCACACAGTCGGCATCTTCATATACTTTTTTCAATGCCTCACTTCCGGCAATACGCCCAAGATGAGTGTGTGCAATAGAAATACCATGCAAGGCATTAGGATCCTTTGCCTCGCCAAAAGTCACCAGACGCATCCTTGATGCCTTCTCAGGCCATAATTCCTTCAATATTCGAGTCACCTCTATCAGAATCGGCAAACCCTTCACAGTGTCGTCAAGACGGGCAGCCCCGAAGAGAAACCGAAATTCGCGATTCTCAGCCCCCTTATTTTCTATTTTTCGAGGTTTATATTCCTTATTATCAAATGGAAATGCATTGGGAATGACAGTAGGGCGGATTCCTCCAAATAGAGATGAACGCTCTCCACGGTCGGCAAGCCAATTGCTGACAGCCACAAATGCTATACCTGAGACACCATACACCTTCGATTTTCTTTTCTGCACCCTTGATGCGAGATGCTTATCAATAGCATTCTTCAGCAATGGACAAGGATAGCATACCTCCTCGAATCGACAACATTCACCGGAATGATGACAGACACCCGTTAAACACCACATATCATGCATGGTCCATATAATCTTCTTTCCGGCTCTTGCAATCCGCTCCACACCTCTAAGAGAAAGGAGACCTTGATTCACCCAATTGAGCATCACTACATCCGCATCCCTCACCTCCGGCACGGCGAGAAGATCAAGGCCGTCGGAAGCAGTATCTATTTTGAATAGTGTGGAGCGGTTGAAACCATTCTCGATGAAAATCTTCAACCTTTCCGCTAAAAAAGAATATTGCCTTCTCCAACCCGGACCCACCTCCCTTACGTATGGGGAATCCGTAAGCTTTTCCATCACCACCATCCTCGCATCAGCACCGGTCTTACGAAGAGCCTCCATCAAACGGAAACTGACCATCGCCGCTCCTCCAGTGGAATCCGATTTGTTGATTATCGCTATTTTCATTTCTTTATCTTGGTGACAAACCTATATCTCATTCCTGTTTTGGACACCATCTCCTCTCCGCGCTCCGTTTCATCCCAGTCCTGAGAGGGTAGGGGAGGGAAGAATGCATCGGCACCCTCCACCTCCGCATCCACCTCGGTGATGAATATACGGGTACAGAATGGTAAAGCCGCACGGTAGATCTGTTCTCCACCTATGATAAATGGAACCTCACGACAGGCCTCCACAGCTTCCTCAATAGAGGGAAACACCTCGGCACCCTCGGCATGGAAATCGGGATTACGCGACACCACTATGTTCCTTCTCCCCGGTAAGGGTCTTTTAGGAAGCGACTCCCATGTTTTGCGTCCCATTATCACAGGATGTCCCATCGTCAATTCCTTGAAATGCCGCAAATCTTCGGGAAGATGCCAAGGAAGGTCGCCATCTTTCCCGATTACGCCCTCTCTGTTCATCGCCACAATAGCCCTCAACTCACGTCCGCGCGACGTGCTCGAATTATATATCGAGAAGGGATGAAGCTGAAGATGATCTTTCTCCGAAATTTTGTCCGGATCCGACGGAAAGAGAATCGATGTTTCCATAAAATGTAATTCTTTTTTAATAAATTTCGCTGATTCTTCGTAAAGTTAATAAAAATTTCCCTAATTTTGTGGTAAGAGAAGATTTCAATCGCTCTTTCCGGTACGGGCTGCAGCTCCGGATACCATGAATAAGGATGTTCACCAAAATTATAAATAGATGAATTATAGTATAATCGACTTCATAAGCCTTTTGGGAGCAGTCTGTCTGTTCCTCTATGGTATGAAGGTAATGAGTGAGGGATTGCAGAAAGTGGCGGGCGACAGACTCCGCAATATATTAGGGGCAATGACTCGCAACCGTGTGACGGGTGTGGTAACAGGTATCGTGATCACAGCTCTTATTCAGAGCTCGAGTGCCTCGACAGTGATGGTGGTCAGCTTCGTGAACGCCGGCCTCATGACTCTCCAGCAAGCCATGGCCGTGATATTCGGAGCAAACGTCGGCACCACGGTCACCACTTGGATCATCTCCGCATTCTCATTTGAAGTCAGCATTTCCGACTATAGTATTCTTCTGCTGGCAATAGGTGTACCCATGCTCTTCATGAAGAAGAGCGGATACAAGAGTTTCGGTGAGTTCCTCATCGGTTTCTGTTTCCTCTTCATGGGTCTTGACCTCATCAGCCGCTATGTGCCCAATCTTCAGGAGAATCCCCAGATGCTGGAGTTTGTGACCAACTATACCCAACTCGGTGTCGGATCAATCCTTATTTTCTTCGTTCTTGGTATTGTGGTCACTATGGTGGCCCAGAGTTCGGCAGCCACTTTCGCCATCACCCTTATCATGTGTTCGCAAGGATGGATATCCTTCGAACTGGGTTGCGCGATAATCCTCGGTGGTAACATCGGTACGACAATCACTCCGGTGCTTGCTTCTCTAAGCGGTAACCTCGCCGCCAAGCGCACTGCCATGGGTCATGTACTCTTCAACGTGCTCGGTTCGGTCATCGCCCTCTGTGTCTTCCATCCATTTGTGGAGCTCGTCGGCGATATCACCAAAGCCTGCAACGGTCTCAATCCCCTCGACATCAGCAAAGCGCAGGAAGCTGGTCTTGCGGATTCAACCTTGATCGATCCCAAAGGGGGATTGACTTCCCTTGCACAAGGTTCGATAGCCTTCGGTCTGGCGATGTTCCCTACCGTATTCAACGCCATCAACCTTCTGATCATGATATGGTTCACCAAACTCTACGTGAAGATTGTCTGCTGGATCATGCCGGCCCATCATAAGGAGGAAGAGGAGGATTTCTCGCTCAAGTTCATCGGTCGAGGAATACTTTCCGCATCCGAGCTTAACATCACTCAGGCTCAGAAGGAGATCTATCTATACGGACAGCGTGTGGACCGTATGCTTGGAATGGCACGTGAGCTTATACATAAGGATCCCTCCGACGAAGACTATACAAAGATATATTCCCGTATCGAGAAATATGAGGAGATTTCCGACCGTATGGAATTTGAAATCGGTACATATCTTAACAAAGTATCGGAAGGCCGACTCTCCCCTGAAGGTAAGATGCGAATCGCCGGAATGCTACGCATCATCAGCGAAATCGAATCCATCGCCGACGGATGTTTCAATGTGGCTAAGACCCTCGGACGCAAGAATCAGATTCAGGTGAAATTCGATGAATCAGTGCTCCACGAAATAGATTCCATGTTCAGCCTCGTGACCGAAGCAATGGCCAATATGCTTAATATCCTCAAGGAGATGGAGACCCCCGATGGAGCCCTCGTTGTGAAGGCTTACAACCGCGAGCGTGAAATCAACAACCTCCGCAACAAGCTCCGCGACGAGAATATCTTCAACATCAACAACAAGACCTACGACTATCAGGAGGGGATATTCTATATGGACCTCATCGGCGAGGCAGAAAAGCTCGGCGACTATATGATCAATGTGGTGGAAGGCGTAAAGCATCAGTTCAAGCCTGCAGCCGCTCAGTGATTTTTTTAAACGATAGAGATAGACAATGAACCATAGATATTGTGTGATAATGTGTGGCGGCGTGGGCTCCCGCTTCTGGCCCTTCAGCCGCAATGACCGTCCGAAACAGTTTCTTGACTTCTTCGGCACCGGCCGCTCGCTGCTGCAGATGACAGTGGATCGAATCCTTCCCCTCATACCGGCAGACAACATCATACTGGTGACCAACAGTGCCTATGCCGGCATTATAAGAGAGCAACTACCTGAAATCAAGGAGAGCAACATACTCCTTGAACCGGCTCGACGCAACACAGCTCCCTGCATCTGCTGGGCGGCTCATCATATAACAGCTCTTGATCCGGAAGCAACAATCGTCACCCTACCTTCCGACCACCTTATCCTTAAGGAGGAAACCTTCAGGGAAGTGCTTGAGGAGGGACAGACTTTTGTGGAACGCAATCCAAGTCTACTTACAATAGGACTGCGACCAACATCCCCTCATACCGGCTACGGCTATATCCAGCTCGGAGCTCCCGTGGAGGATTTTCCGGGTATATGTAAAGTGAAATCATTCACTGAGAAACCCGATCTTGAAATGGCGAAGGTCTTTGTCGAGAGTGGAGAATTTTATTGGAATTCGGGTATGTTCCTATGGTCGGGCCGCGCAATCCTGGAGGCTTTCGCCCGTTACGCGCCGGAAATAGCCAACATCTTCGATGCCGGCGACAGCAGTTATGCCACTCCGGAGGAAAACTCCTTCATAGCCACCGCCTTCCCCGCCTCTCCCTCGATAAGCATCGACTATGCCATTATGGAGAAGGCCTCAAATGTATTTGTCAAGACAGCGGATATCGGATGGAGCGACCTTGGCAGCTGGAAAGCCCTGTATGAAACCTCCCCAAAGAACCACGAGGGGAACGTGACTCAAGGATGCAAGGCACTTCTCCATGATTGCCGCAACAGCGTGTTTGCCGTCAACGGCGACAAGATAATCGTGGCAGCCGGACTTGAAGGATATATCGTGGCCGAGAACGACAACGCCCTTCTCATTTATCCCGTGGCCGAAGAGCAGAAGATACGTCAGGTGGTCAATGATATCCGTGCCCGCTTCGGGGAGGATTATATCTGATACACCGTATGAAAGGTAAACTTTTGACGCTTCTTCTGGCGCTTCTAATACTCACGGGATGTTCCAAACCTCGTTTCAGCGTGGAATTCCGACTCCCGGAGGCGATGCATTCAGCCTATACGTTGAATTATTACGCCGCCTCTCCCAATCAAGGGAAATGGATAGAGACGGCAGTAATGGTGCAGGCTGGAAAAGGGAAGGCGGAACTCCCGGCGGTGGATCCGGCAGTGGTCTCTCTCTCAGCCGGTATCAACACTATCTATTTCTACGTGGAGCGCGGCGATAAAATCATCATCACCGGGGAAAACGCCGATATATTCTCTTGGAGTATATCCGGCAATCCCATCACAGAAGATTGGAGCCGCTGGACTCGCGACAATGCCTCCTCGCTTTCGTCGCGCGATGCCAAAAAAATCAATGCTGCAGTAGAGAAGTATGTCAAGAAGAATCCCACAAATCCGCTTTCTGCCCTCCTTCTTCTTTATGAATTCAACAGACGTGAAGAGAATGCTCTCTTCCTTAAACTATGGAAGTCGCTGAAAGGGGAGGCCGCCAAAGAGAAATGGATCACCCTTTCGGGAAGATCGGATCTATATACCAACACTCCGATAGAAGAGGTGGACGTAAAGAAGAAACATAAATTGGTGGTGAAATCTCTTGACAACGGTGCCGATACAATCGTTTCGGGAGAAGTCCCGGTGGTGCTCCTTTTCTGGCGCAATTCAGATTCGGAACGCGGTGAGATGATCGACTCGCTGCGTGCCTTGCGCAAGTCGCATCCCGATTCAGCATCATTCATCATAGCCGACATCTGCTTCGATCCGGATTCAATCAGCTGGGCCTCTCCGCTCGGACGCGATTCCCTCAAGCATACCATCCGCGGCTGGAATCCGGTGGCCGAAGCCGATTCAGCCATACGTGCACTCGGAGTGGAGGGCACACCGATGATCATAACTCTTCCGGCTTTGAAGAAGAAAGAGAAAACGAAAGAGAAAACGGATAAGCCGGAGAAATCTGCCAAGACCGTACCCTCTGAAAAAACCAAATAAAATCATAAGCCATGCTCACGAAGATATATTCCGCTGCCATCAACGGCATAGACGCCTTCCCTGTCACAATCGAGACTGAAATCTGGAAAGGCGCCGGATTCACCATCGTGGGTATGGCCGACACCGCCATCCGCGAGAGCTATGAACGAATGCTCTCTGCAATCCGGCATTCAGGATATGAATTCCCCCACTACCGACTCACAATCAATCTCGCCCCGGCCGACATAAAGAAGGAGGGAGCGCAATACGACCTTCCCATGGCAATCGGTATCCTGGCCTGCGCTGAATGCATACGCCCCGTGGCACCCGAAACCTTCATGCTCACCGGCGAACTATCCCTCGACGGCTCCGTGCTGCCTGTGAAAGGAGTGCTCCCAATTGCAATAAAAGCGCGCGAAATGGGAATAAAGAGCCTTATTGTGCCGGAAGGGAATGTCACGGAAGCGGCAGTAGTCAATCGGCTTGACGTCTATGGAGTGAAGTCGCTTCAGGAAGCCATAGCAATCATGGAAGGGAAGTCGGATTCTAAGCCTGTAAAGATAGATACCAGATCTCTGTTTCTGGCCGCCCAAGGTGATTTCGATTATGATTTCTCTGAAGTAAAAGGACAGGAGAGTGTAAAACGCGCCTTTGAAATAGCGTGTGCCGGAGGACACAACGTGATTATGGTAGGCCCTCCGGGAGCGGGAAAATCGATGATGGCAAAACGTCTACCCTCCATTCTTCCGCCACTGAGCATGGCCGAGGCCCTTGAGACCACGAAAATTCATTCCGTGGCCGGCAAACTCTCCAGAGGTTCGATGCTTATGACCATGCGTCCATTCCGGACTCCTCATCACACTGTCTCCCCCGTGGCACTTGTAGGAGGAGGCGCCAATCCTATGCCGGGTGAAATAAGCCTCGCTCATAACGGAGTTCTTTTCCTCGATGAATTTCCTGAATTTTCCCGTCAGGTATTGGAAGTGCTCAGACAGCCATTGGAGGATAGGGTCATCACCGTGGCGCGTGCCAAATACACGGTAAACTATCCTTCGAGCTTCATGCTTGTGGCTTCCATGAATCCCTGCCCCTGCGGATATTACGGTCATCCCACCCGTCCCTGCACCTGCACTCCGGGAGCCGTGAGCAAATATGTAAACAAAATTTCAGGCCCGTTGCTCGACCGCATCGACCTACAGATAGAAATCGAGCCTGTGGCTTTTGATGATATGGCCGACCCTGCACCTTCGGAAGCAAGCGCAGCTATCCGGGAGAGAGTGATGAAGACGCGTGAAATCCAGCAGTTCCGCTATAATGGGGAAAGGGGGATTCATTGCAATGCCCAGATGAATACGCGCCTCCTGAAGCAATATGCATGGCCCGATGCAAAAGGAATGGCCAAGATGAAGGAGCGTATGACGAAACTCAACATGTCAGCCCGTGCCTTCGACCGTATCTTGCGCGTAGCCCGCACGATTGCCGATCTGCATTCAGCCGTCGAGATCATCGCCGACTCAGGCATCACTATTGAGGAAGCCGCCGCGCGCCCGGTCACTGTCTCCCATATCGCCGAGGCAATAAGCTACCGTGCCCTCGACCGAGGCACATACGGCTCAACATTCTGATAATCCGCTCACCCGGTTTTATACCGGGGGCATAATCCCGGAACGTGACAATCCAAATTCAACCTGCCGGAAATTTATCTGTGCTTGTTAAGAAATTTTTTATTAATTTTGCTGTTTGAATTATAAAATCTAATGGATAATGGAAATGACAGCATAGGAAAAAGAGGTATTCCGTTATCCTATCACAATTCTATATTATGACATTAATCGACGGTAAAAAGACCGCTGCCGAGATCAAGCAGGAGATTGCAGCGGAAGTTAAGGAGATGACTGCCCGCGGTGAGCGCGCCCCTCATCTCGCCGCCATACTCGTGGGACACGACGGCGGATCCGAGACATACGTGGCAAATAAAGTAAAGGCTTGCGCCGAGTGTGGCTTTGAAAGCTCTCTCATCCGATTCGAGGATGACGTCACTGAAGAGCGTCTTCTTGAAGAGATAAAGAAACTCAACGAGAATCCTGAAATCGATGGCTTCATCGTGCAGCTTCCCCTCCCGCGCCATATAGATGAGCAGAGGATCATCCGCGCCATAGACCCCTCCAAGGATGTCGACGGCTTCCACCCCATCAATGTAGGGAATATGTCGATCGGTCTTC
Source organism: Bacteroides sp. (assembly GCA_014801985.1). GTDB lineage: Bacteria > Bacteroidota > Bacteroidia > Bacteroidales > Muribaculaceae > Lepagella. The sequence goes on along the minus strand of JAAVDD010000003.1, from coordinate 30,626 downwards.
CGGGCTTCGTTTCCGCAACTCCGGCCGGCATTATGGAACTTCTACGCCGTTACGGTGTTGAAACTAAAGGGAAGCGTGCCGTTGTGCTCGGACGAAGCAATATCGTCGGCAAACCGATGGCCACTCTCCTCATGCAGAAGAGCAATCCGGGCAACTGCACAGTGACCGTCTGCCATTCCGCCACTCCCGACATTAAGGAGATCTGCCGCGAGGCCGACATAATCGTCGCTGCCCTCGGCTCACCCGGCTTCGTCACTGAGGATATGGTTAAGCCCGGCGCAACGGTAATCGATGTCGGCACTACACGCGTACCCGATTCAACACGCAAATCGGGATGGCGTCTGCGCGGAGATGTGGATTTCGACAATGTAGCTCCAAAATGTGAGTTCATCACGCCCGTTCCCGGTGGTGTCGGACCGATGACCATCTGCTCCCTCATGATGAACACCCTTAAAGCGAAGAAAGGGTTATAACAACCATCTAATTAGATAGAAGTGAAGAATCTGGTGATAGTTGAGTCGCCCGCGAAGGCGAAGACGATTGAGAAGTTTTTAGGCCCCGACTTCAAGGTGATGTCGAGTGTCGGCCATATCCGCGACCTTAAGTCGAAGGGGATGAGCGTTGAAATCGATAAGGATTTCTCTCCAATCTATGAAGTCCCGGCCGAGAAGAAGGATGTGGTCCGCGCCCTCAAGACGGAGGCTGCAAAGGCCGACACCGTATGGCTCGCTTCCGATGAAGACCGCGAAGGAGAGGCTATAGCCTGGCATCTCGCGGAGGTGCTGGGACTCGACCCGGCAAAGACCAACCGCATCGTGTTTCATGAAATCACAAAGCCTGCCATACTTGAGGCTATCGCCAATCCACGGCATATCGACCTTGATCGCGTAAACGCTCAACAGGCACGCCGCGTACTCGACCGTATTGTCGGTTTTGAGCTCTCACCGGTGCTTTGGAAGAAAATAAAGCCTGCGCTTTCGGCAGGACGTGTCCAGAGTGTGGCCGTAAGACTCATCTGCGAGCGCGAGAAGGAGATAGACGCTTTCACTCCGGAACCTTTCTGGAGAATAAACGGACGTTTCAACACCCCCTCCGGAGCGGAGATGAAAGCCGAACTGAAGCATCGCCTCGACAATCAGGAGACAGCCTTGCGCTTCCTTGAGGATTGTCGCGGTGCGGAATTTCAGGTGGCCGACGTGCAGGTAAAACCTGTTAAACGTCAGCCTGCGCCTCCTTTCACCACCTCCACTCTCCAGCAGGAAGCCGGCAAACGTCTCGGTTTCTCGGTGAAGCAGACCATGCGTACCGCCCAGAAGCTATATGAAGAGGGACGCATAACATATATGCGTACCGACTCCACTAATCTCTCAGCGCTCGCCATCCGCGACATCAAAAGCGTGGTGGAGGAAGACTACGGCCCCATTTTCCATAAGGAACGCCATTTCCACACCCACTCCAAGGGCGCACAAGAAGCGCATGAAGCAATACGCCCCACCTATATCTCACAGAGAGATATTCCCGGCGACGACCGCGAGCGCAAGCTATACGACCTTATATGGAAACGCGCCGTGGCCTCTCAGATGAGTGATGCCATAATCGAAAAGACAAACGTCGACATCGAGGTGCGCAAGAATGGGAAAGGCACCGGAGAGGAATTCCGTGCCGAAGGGGAGGTGATAGCTTTCGAGGGTTTCATGAAGGCATACGGTGCCGATTCCTCGGATGCTGCCGGAATGCTGCCGAAAGTGGAACGCGGAGATATGCTGAAGGAGAAGGAGATTGTGGCCACCGAAAGATTCACCCTTCCACCGGCACGCTACACGGAAGCAACCCTTGTGAAGAAGATGGAGGATCTCGGAATCGGGCGTCCTTCCACCTATGCCCCGACCATATCAACCATCCAGGACCGCGACTATATCCGTCATGGTGAGAAACGCGGTGAGCCGCGTGATTACCGTGTGATCACCCTTGCCGNCNATAAGATTTCATCCGAAACGCTAACCGAAATGGCGGGTAGTGAGAAAGGGAAGCTGATTCCTACNGATGTCGGCATGGTGGTCAACGACTTCCTTACGGCTAACTTCCCGGATATCCTCGACTATAATTTCACGGCTCGTGTTGAGGAGAAATTCGATGAGATTGCGGAAGGGAAACTGGGATGGAAGAATGAGATGGCCGGTTTTTACGGCAATTTCCATCCATCCATCGACCGCGTGAATTCAATGCGCACCGAACATAAGGTCGGGGAGAGAGTATTGGGTACCGACCCGGCTTCCGGCCGTCCTGTCTCAGTGAAAATCGGTCGTTTCGGTCCTGTTGTACAGATAGGAGAGGCCACGGATGAAGAGAAGCCTCAGTTTGCTTCGCTCAATGCCGGCCAGAGCATCTATGATATCACTCTTCCCGAAGCCCTGAAGCTATTCGAGCTTCCCAGGGTATTGGGTGAAATCGACGGTCAGGAGGTGAAGGCGGCTATCGGACGCTTCGGTCCCTACGTGCAGATCGGCAAGGAGTTTGTATCTATCCCGAAAGACCTTGCTCCGCAGACAATCACACTTGATGAAGCTCGTGATCTTATCGCTGCCAAGCGCGANGCGGATGCCAACCGTCTGATAAAGACTTTCGACGAGATGCCCGGACTGGAGATTCTAAACGGACGCTTCGGACCATACATCGCCTATAAGAAAGAGGGAGCGAAGAAGGCTGTGAATTATAAGATTCCNAAAGGAACCGACCCCGCCTCCCTCACCCTCGATGAAGTGAAGGCCCTTATGGAGGCACCCGCCCCTGCNAAAAAGAANGCGCCGGCAAAGAAAAAGTGATAGCCCCCATAATTCNGATAATTCCGATAGCTCGAATAATTCCGATAGCTCGAATANNTCCGATAAGCTCGAANANCTCCGATAAAGGCTCGGATTCTGAAAAGGTTTGTTTCAGAATCCGAGCCTTCGGCTCGTAAAATAGCCACAACAAAAATTAACAATCTTTTGTTGTGTTTATATGATTCCCGAAGAAAACAATATCAAAAACATAGAGCCTTCTCCGGAGGTTCCGGAAAANAAACCGACTCGCTCTCTTGCCGCCCGAATAGCCATAATCACAGGGTGTTCCATCGGTGGTGTCATAATCCTGATTATCCTTCTATTGGCAGGTGCCACATGGTGGCTCACTCCGCAGCGGCTCACTGAGATAGTGAATCGCGAGGCAAGCGAGAACCTATATGCCGACGTGCACGCCCATAATATCCGCTTCACCCTCTGGAGCTCATGGCCACATCTTCGAGTTGAGATGGATTCAATGAGCATCCGGAGTCGCGTGTTTGATTCCATCCCCNTGGAGCTAAAGAANCAACTCCCTCAGAATGCGGACTTCCTCGCCTCCTACGNTAGCTTTGCAGGAGGCTTGAATCTTCTCGACCTATTGCGCGGTGATATTTCGCTCCATGATGTCAGCGTCTCTTCGCTACGTATCAATCTCGTGGCCTTAAATGATTCCCTTTCGAATTTCAATATCGTNCCCCCTGATACNGTAAAGACAAAAATCCCCTATTTCACNGCCGACCGCATCACGCTCCGTGATCGTGGCTCTATCCGTTACCGTTCTATGGCCGACAGTGCCGACGCTTCAGTGCATATCTCCTCCCTGTCGATAGCGCGCGTGGAGGAGATGAAGCATAAGAGGGATTCCTACGCAATGAAGATTCAGGGGAATATAGAGGCTGCTGTGGGCAATCTCACGGTGCTGAAAGGCTTCCCATTCGAACTTGATGGCGACCTCGCNCTCGGCTTCGATCCCTTCCGTGTCTCCACGAGCGACTACCGCGTGAATCTGGGTGCACTCCGGAGTAATGTGGAGATGAAGATGCAGGTGGGGGGAGAGTCGCGNCTCGATGCTTTCGCATGGCATCTGCAAAATACAGATCTCTTCCGCATACTCGAATATATACCGGGCCTTAACCTCCGTCAGATAAGTAGTCTCGATGCGCCGCTCACAGTCAATGCAACGGCACGTCTCACATCACCATGGCGACTCTCCTCCAATATGCTCCCATCGGCGGAAGTGGATTTCGATATTGTGGATGGCGATCTCAGTTATACAGATTCCGACGGACACCGCTATACCTTGCGCCATGAAGGAGCCGGAGCACGTCTCCTTTTCGATGGTGCCAATCCGGCAGCCTCCTCTTTCATAATCCCCCCTTTCCACCTATCAGGTGAGGGAGTGGATATGACTGTCGGCGCCGGTGTGTCGCAGCTTCTTGGAAATCCGGTGGCGGAGGCTCAACTGGAAGGGGAAGCGGCTTTGCGTGCCTTAGCTGCGGCATTCCCATTCCTGAGAGTGTACGACCTGAAAGGCGACCTGGAGGCACTTGCCGTGCTCCGCGCCCAACTTCCGCCGCTATCGCAGATCACCACTCCCCAAGGGGTGGAGGCTTCTCGGATGGCTATGGATGGAAAGATACGTCTGAAGAATTTCTCTGCCGCTTTCGAGGGGAGAAAGATCCTGGCTTCCGGAAAGTCGTTTGAGTTTGACGCCGACGGAGATTCGGAGGGTGGAAACCTCCCTAAAAAAATAGCTTTCTCTGGAAAAGGGGAGGGAATAGATCTCTATATCCCCGGCAATGGAATAAAAATGAACCTGAAGGATCTCGACCTCGGTGGCGAGATAGACCCCTCCGGAAATGACGGGAAGATCTCTGTCGGTAGTTCTGCGCTATCCCTTATTGCGGGAGAAGAGCAGGTGAATCTATCAAAGACCATGCTGGATATCCGGGCAGAACGTCTGGCGAAACCTGTTGCCGTGAAGGATTACGTTATGCCTGCCGAATGGCTGGCCGATTCCGCATCGCTCTCCTTTGCTCCCCACTCATCCCCTTTCATGCAGGTGCGCCTTCCGAAAGCTGCGCGTGATTTCATTGCACAGTGGAAGACAGCCGCCCGCCTTACCATGAAGGAGGCTGTGATCTCCACCCCATCTTTCCCGGCACGCAATTATATCCGTAATCTCGATGTGGCGGCCTCGTTTGATTCGGTGGTGATACGCAATATGCAATTCCGCTCCGGATCCTCCTCTTTAGCCATGAGAGGAGAGGTGACCAATCTTCGTCAATTCCTATCCTCATCGGTTCCTGCGCCGCTGTTGCTGAATATGGATGTGGCTATGGATACTATGCAGATCAACCAGCTGGCAGCGGCCTTCATGCATGGAAAGCATGGGGCGCGGTTGGAGGCAACCCCTGATGACGTGCAGCCCGACGACACCATAGCCATGCTTCTCCCTCGTAATCTCGTGGCCGATATACACGCCACGGCGAAGGAAACGAGATATACCAATCTTCATCTCTACGACCTCTCCACGGGGCTGAGAATGCGCAATGGCAAACTGAATGTGGAGAATCTGCGCATATATGCCGATTTCGGACATGCCTTCATGAATTTCGATTATGACACTTCCGATATACAACGTTTCGGAATGCGTGCGGATATGGGGCTGATGGATGTGGATCTGGTGCGTTTCTTCGAGCGTTTCCACACCCTGCTCCTCATGATGCCCGAGATGAAGAATCTCGACGGCACTATTTCGGCGGAGGCGAATATGAATCTCCTGGCCTTCCCTAATATGTATCTCAACTTCCCTTCGGTGAATGCGGATATACGCCTGCAGGGAGATGGCCTCACCGTGCATCAGTCGCCTTTCATACGCCGCGTCACCCGTATGCTTCTAATCCGTGAAGACGGCCCCCTAAAGATTGCGGATATGGATGTCCATGCCTCTGTTCATGATAATCTCCTTGAGCTATATCCCTTCACATTCCAGCTTGACAGATACCGTCTGCGTATGGGAGGACTCAATAACTTCGCCGGGGATATGTATTATCATATCGGGGTGGAGAAATCATTCATCCCCTTCCCCTTCGGCATAAACATCATAGGCAATTTCTCTCATCCGAAGATTCGTTTCGGCGGAGCCCATTGGAAAATCCGCAAGGGGGAGGAGATCTCTGCATCAGTGATGGAGGATAAACAAATGAACATCATGACGGAGGGTCGCAAATTTCTCAAGGAGTTCCTGCGGAAGGCAGCGGAATCGGCTGAATAAAATGGCGGGGGAGGCTAATCTCAACGATCGGCCTCCCCCTGATTTAAATTAGGTTGAATCAAATCATCTCATTCATATCCTTATACGTACGAACTTCAATCCAATCAATTTTAAATCTGTAGAGAAAGAGGATAAGGATCGGCGATGCCGGCCTTATTCTCCCTTTTCTACATCCACAACGGAGTAATTGATTATTGCTCCCGAAAAGGGAGCTCGTGCTTTTTTGACCTATACAACCATTCAAATAAGATTTCAATCAGTTATCAAAAAATTGCAACGTAAGGTTATCAATTTCTTATTCTCTATGACCTTTCTCTATCTTTTTTACCGGATCCCAAGTCTCGTGTCATATCATCCATCACCATAATTATGCTCATCGCGAGCATCCTGCGAGACTCTTCTTACCGGACCATAAAGCCCTCCGGCTTTACATTTAGCTTTAAGAATACCTGAAAAACTTGTTTTTGTAAATCAAATATCTTAATTCGGGCAACAGTAGCAATCAATTTCTTATTTTCGTTGGCAAAAGTATAACTAAATTTTTATCTATGCAAGAAAAAGTGAGAAAAAAAAATAAATTTTCCTCATTTTTCCTGAATTTTCCTTAATTCTCTTACAAAATTCTCCCTTATCTCCATTTTAAACCACATATTACTGCAACCACTCCATTCTTTCTCGCGCCAGCCGTTTGTTTGAGTGCGGTCACCTCCGGTGTGCCAATCCCTGCAATATCCCTCCCTTGCATCAGCCGTTTGTTCGAGTGCGGGCACCTCCGGTGCGCAAATTTTTTATTATCTTTGCAAAAAAATGTCATGAAAGAAGCCATATTGCAATTAAAGAAAGAGAAGAACGCTCTGATAATGGCCCATTACTACCAGCGCGACGAAATCCAGGAAATCGCCGACTTCATCGGCGATTCTCTCGCCCTGGCACGAAAAGCCGCCGAAACTGATGCCGACATAATAGTGATGTGCGGAGTCCATTTCATGGGTGAAACAGCAAAAATATTATGTCCCGGAAAGAAGGTTCTCGTCCCCGACATGAACGCCGGATGCTCACTGGCCGACTCCTGCGATCCTGAGGCATTCCGACAGTTCATACAGCAACATCCCGACCATACCGTGATCAGCTATGTCAACACTTCGGCGGCAGTAAAGGCACTCACCGATATTGTGGTCACATCAGGAAATGCCCGTAAGATTGTGGAGCAGCTTCCGCCTCATGAGAAGATAATCTTCGGTCCCGACCGTAACCTTGGAGGATATATAAACTCGGTGCTCGACCGCAATATGACCCTCTGGCCCGGAGCCTGTCACGTCCACGACCGTTTCTCCCTTGAGAAGATTCTTGATATGAAACGCGAACATCCGGGAGCCAAGGTGCTCGTCCATCCCGAATGCCGCCGTCCTCTCCAGCTCATCGCCGACAAGGTGGGTTCCACAGCGGCCCTCCTCGACTTCGCACGCGAAGATGAGGCAAAGGAATATATTGTGGTCACGGAAAGCGGAATCCTCCGCGAGATGCGCCTCAAATGCCCTGAGAAGATATTCCTCCCGGCCCCTGCCGAAGATGCGGAATGCCAATGCAACGAATGCGACTATATGAAGCTGAACACCCTCTCGAAAGTGCTCGAATGCCTTCGCTCTGAATCCCCCGAAATCCACGTCGACCCCGAAGTGGCGGAGAAGGCCATACGCCCAATAGAGCGTATGCTCGCCATGAGCTGACGGTATAATTCCGATAGCTAAAAATAGCTCCGATTATTACAATTATTCCGATAGCTCCAATAGTTCCCGCAGAGAAAAAATCATGAAGAAAAAAAACATCATCGAGCTCACACGCATCGACACCGAAGGCTACCGTCATCTCAAGAAGCGCCCTCTGAAAGTGGTCTGCGACAACGTCAGATCCATGCATAATATCGGAGCCCTCTTCCGCACTTCCGATGCCTTCCTTGTCGACGAAATTATACTTGGTGGAATCTCCGGATGTCCCCCGCATCCGGAGATTGCCAAGACAGCCCTCGGAGCTGAAAACAGCGTGGCCTGGCGACACGTCGACGACACTCTGACCGAACTCCTCAGCCTACGCAACGAAGGATGGAAGATACTCGTTCTGGAGCAGACCCACGGTTCCATTCCTCTTCAGTTATACAATCGCCCGGAAGAGGAGAGGGCCGTGCTCGTCATCGGAAATGAGGTGGAGGGCGTGGATCAGGCTATCGTCGATATTGCCGATGCCTGCCTCGAAATCCCCCAGTATGGCACAAAGCATTCCCTAAATGTATCCTGCTCGGCAGCCATAGCTCTATGGCAGCTCCTGCCGAGCTGATCGCCCCGTCGCTGATCACGATCAGGTTTTCGATGCCCGTCATAATTATTCCGCTTCTGTCGTCAGGAGCGGATTTTTATTTTCTTTATATCTCTATAAAAAAGATTAAATACATAAAGAAAAAAAACATCAACAATAAAGCCTGTTGATATCTCAAATAACTTTCTGCCATAAAATTTGCAAATTCGGCTTATTGTTTAATAAAATGTAGTTATCTTCATCTTATCAACAGCCGCATCCGTTGAAAATCATTATAATTACCACATTTACCGACACCCTGTAGATAACTATGAATGTAAATAAATTCCCATCCGGAAGAGCCTGTAGATTGTAGATAAATGGGATGAAAACTGAAGAAAAAGCTGTCAAAAACTACCCAATAACCTTCCCTCTGAATCCTTGCATAAGAGAAAATCCCCCGGCATATACAAAATCCTTCACCAGCCAATAAATCCCTAACTCACTTATCTACCACTTATTAAAGCGTTATAAACATACTTATCTACCACTTATCAACAGCTTATTGACAACCTCCCTCCGTATCTATTCATCGCGTCAGCCGTTTGTTTGAGTGTCGGCGCCTCCGGTGCGCAAATCCCCTCCATTTGCCATTTATCTTTTTTATGGCTATCTTTGTTCCCATAAATAAAAAGAAAAGCCATGTCAGAAAAACGCCTATTCCTTCTCGACGCATACGCGCTCATATTCCGCGCATATTATGCCCTCATAAAAATGCCGCGCATCACGCAGGCCGGTTTCAACACATCCGCAATATTCGGTTTCGTGAACACCCTCGAAGAGATCCTCCGTAAAGAGAATCCCTCCCATATCGCCGTATGCTTCGACCCCCAGGGACCCACTTTCCGCAACGAGGCTTTCGAAGAATATAAAGCCGAGCGTGCCGCCACTCCGGAAGATATAAAGCTATCCGTGCCCATCATCAAGGAGATTGTGAAGGCATATAATATCCCGGTCGTGGAGGTGGAGGGATTCGAGGCCGACGACGTGATCGGGACCCTCGCTCGACGTGCCGAGAAGGAGGGTTTCACCACATACATGATGACCCCCGATAAGGATTACGGACAGCTCGTCTCACCATCCATTCTCCAATATAAGCCGGCCTACAGAGGTCAGGATTTCGAGATACGGGGAGAGGAGGAGGTATGCGGGCGTTATGACATAGAGCGCACCGAACAGGTGGTCGACCTCCTGGCCCTGATGGGGGATAAGATCGACAATATCCCGGGATGTCCGGGGGTAGGGGAGAAGACGGCCGTGAAGCTCATCAAGGAATTCGGATCCGTGGAGAACCTCATCGCCAATACCGACCGTCTGAAGGGGGCGCTCCGCAAGAAAGTGGAGGAGAATGCCGAGCAGATTAAGTTCTCCAAATTCCTCGCCACCATCCGCACCGATGTCCCCACCGATATTAGCCCCGACGAGCTGGAGAGAAAACCGGAAGACTGGAGCAAGCTCAAGGCTATATTTCATGATTTGGAATTCCGTAGTCTCATCGACCGCGTAGGGCGTCGCATAGAGGGTCTCTCAGGATCCCCCGCGCCTTCGCGTGAAAAAAATATCCAGCCCTCCCTCTTCGATTTCGAGGAGGAGCCGACGGCTGAATCCATGGAGAAAGTGGAGGAGGAACCTGCTCCCGTGATCGAGACTGAATACACTCTGTGTGCCGATTCAGAGTCTCTGCGCTCTCTCTCTTCCCGGCTTCTTCCTAAGGAGGAATGTGGCGTCTTCATCATTGCCGACGGCGAGAACGACGCTTCGGCGCAATGGGTCGGCACGGCCGTGGCCGCAGAGCCGGGACGCGCCTTCTATATCCCCGCTTCTTTTAAGGAGGGATGTGATTTCATTCTGGATCTCCTCGCACGCCCCGACATCACCAAGGTCAGTGCCAACACCAAGCGTGATTATGTGGTGGCGGCCCGTCGACGCACCGACGATGCCCCGGCCGTGGAGAATTATTACGACATCTCTCTGGCACATTATATCCTCCAGCCTGAGATGCGGCATGGCGTTGAAGAACTATCCGAGCAGTATCTCGGCCTCACACCCCTTCCCCTGCCGCAGCCGGCCGCAGGGACGAAGAAGACGGCCAAGACTTTCGTGGCCGCGCGTATCGAGACAGAGCAGATCCTCCCCTGGGCATGCGAACAGGCCGATTTCGCCCTGCGTCTGCGTAAGCCTCTGGAGAAGGAACTGGCTAAGGAGAGCGACCGGATGCGCCGCCTCCTTTATGAAGTGGAGTTTCCGCTTGTACGTGTATTGGCCGATATGGAGCTGACGGGAGTCAGCCTCGATGTCGAGGCCCTGAACGAGGCAGCCGAGGCTATGGAGAAGCGCATCGAATCTCTGGAGAATGAGATCCACGAATTGGCAGGTGAGGATTTCAATGTGGGATCCCCGGCGAAGGTGGGGGAGATTCTTTTTGACAAGCTCGCCCTCGACCCAAAGGCGAAGAAGACGAAGACAGGACAGTATTCCACATCGGAGGATATTCTGGAGAAACTCTCCCCGAAGCATCCGATAGTGGATAAGATTATAAAATACCGTGCCCTGAAGAAATTGCTCAACACTTACCTCCGGGCACTCCCGGCGAATATAAATCCGGAGACAGGAAAGATACACACCAACTACAACCAGACCGTGACCGCCACGGGGCGCATCTCCTCTTCGGCTCCCAATCTACAGAACATCCCTGTCCGCGACGATGAGGGGCGCGAGATAAGGCGGGCCTTCATCGCCGACCCGGGCCATATATTCCTATCGGCGGATTATTCGCAGATCGAACTGCGGCTCGTGGCGGATTTCGCCGATGATGAGATAATGATAGATGCCTTCAGGCATGGCAAGGATATCCATGCCATCACCGCCGCCAAGATATATCACAAGACCCCGGAGGAGGTCACCCCCAATGAGCGCCGCAATGCCAAGACGGCCAATTTCGGAATCCTCTATGGTATCTCGGCTTTCGGACTGGCCTCGCGTCTGGGGATTCCGCGGGGTGAGGCGAAGGAATTAATCGATAATTATTTTCTCACCTTCCCCACAATCCATAAATATATGTCGGACTCCGTGGAGAAGGCCCGCGAACATGGCTACGTGGAGACACGCATGGGTCGCAAGCGTATGCTCCCCGACATCAACTCGCGCAATCCCGTGGTGCGCGGTTATGCAGAGCGCAACGCCGTCAACGCCCCCATACAAGGCTCGGCAGCCGACATAATAAAAATAGCGATGGTCGACATATCGCGCGAGATGCAAGACCGAGGCATGCGCTCAAAGATGATAATGCAGGTTCACGACGAACTAAACTTCGACGTCATCCCCGAAGAGCTTCCGGCCCTTCAGGAGATCGTGTCGCGGAAGATGGAATCCGCCTACCAAGGCCGTGTCCCCCTCACTGCCTCCTCCGGAGCCGCCCCCAACTGGCTCGATGCCCATTAAGGAGCGGTTGAAGGGAGGCGTCTTTCTCCCGTAAGGTTGGTGCTATCCGGTTTCCGGTATAGTGCGCAGCCTCCGGAGCGGCTGAAAGAGCATGGTGTCCCCATAATCATTATAATGAAAAAGCATATGGAAAAAATCCGGAATTACACCAGGCGTTGCAATAGCCATGACTATTGCAAACCGGCCACCTACCATATAATCCTCCATAAGGCCACCTCCGCCCCCGATTTCGGAGCCCTCAGAGGAAATCCCATGATACCTTATGGAAAGCATGGGAATGCCTACATATACCGCTCCCCATTGGGTAGAATAATAGATGAAGAGATCTACCGATGGCCGGAATTCTATCCCTCACTGAAAGTGTTCCAGCATATCGTAATGCCCGATCATGTGCATATACTGGTCAGGGTCTTGGAAAAGACACCAAAAAAATTCGGATTTTATGTGAATAAGCTGAAGGTATCGATAAAGATCAGGTGGAATGAGGCGAACGGCCACAGCATAATGCCTCCGGTCTTCCTACCCAACTATACCGACCGCATCATCTTCCCATGGCGCAGTATTCAGGTTATCATCGAATATATCCGGTGGAATCCTCACCGCCTTGCCATGAGGCATCTCCATCCGGAGTTCTTCCGCCGCAGTCGGCCCATCATGATCGAGGGGCGGCGATGGCAGGCATACGGCAATCTATTCCTCCTCCGCAATCCATTTAAAGATATAGTGAGAGTATCGCGTCGCGCCACCGAATCCGACAGGGAGAGGATGAAGGGGGATGCGCTCTTCAACACCACCAAGGGTGGTGTGGCGGTCTCCCCTTTCATTTCGGAGGGGGAGAAGCAGGTGCGCGATGCCATAGAAGAGGCTGCCGGCAGAATGATACATATCCAGGAATATCCCTTCCCGGAGCGTTTCAAGCCCGAGAGGCGACGCTTCGACCAGTGCTGTGAGGGGCGTCTCCTCATCCTGGCACCGATGGAATCCCTCGCCTTCCCTTCCCGCCGCGAGGAATGCCTTCATCTGAATCAGGTGGCCCTCGCCATTGCTGAAGAAAGATTCACACCCCTGTGATGATATGAGGCACTCCCGTGCCTTGACACAATCCCGGAAACAGAATAATGAGGAAGGCAGCTCCAGCCTATTCCGCTCCCTCAAGAATAGAAACAGGATGCAGTCCTGTTTCCGGGATAGTGCGCAGCCGCCGGAGGGCGAAGGGAAGCGAGTTTCTCCTGCAAGGGCTGTGCTATCCGGTTTCCGGTATAGTGCGCAGCCGCCGGAGCGGCTGAAAATAAGCCGCCGAAAAGAAAAAGAGAAGGCGGGGCATTAAATTTCTGAATTATGCTCCAAAATTATGCTATATAACATAGTTTTAAAATTTTTAAAAAAAATCTAAATTTTTCATGATAAAAACTTTGTAAATCATTGTTAATATATTAACTTTGCACCCACAACCTCATTACTAACAAAAATGAACCCCGGTTGTGGTCGCAGGCAAAGCCAGGGAGGAGACGGTTTACCTCCCCCAGTTACCACAGCGATCAAATATGGATTGGACTAAATAAATTTTCATAATATAATAAGGAATAAACACCTCCCCCTACATATTCTTCCACCCCTTTCGCGCGGAAGATGATAGAAACAAAGATGTTTACGCCCCCTTCCCCTAAGGACCCCATGCAGGGCTTCATGGGAAGAGCAAAAGAAACTTGTATGAGACAACCTACACTCATTTCGCTCACCCTCGCGGCCGCCGCCGCGCTCCTCTCGCCGGGGATGGCCTCCGCAGGCGACGATGTCGCCCTTAAGACCAACCTCCTTTACGACGCCGGTCTTAACCCTAACCTCGGCATTGAGTTCGGCCTCGCACCAAAATGGAGCCTCGACATATCCGGCCAGGTCAATGCCTGGACGATATCAGGAAAACGCTGGCGCCACTGGGCTGTGCAGCCCGAAGCCAGATACTGGTTCTGCGAAAGATTCCAAGGTCACTTCCTGGCCCTCCACGGAATTGCCGGCCAATACAACATCGGCGGAATGAGCGACGGCATGAAATTCTTCATGCTCGGCTTCGACAACCTCTCCACCCGTCGCTATCAGGGATGGATGTACGGAGGCGGTATCGGATATGGTTACTCATGGATCCTGAACAAGCATCTCAACCTTGAAGCCGAAATCGGCGCAGGGTATATCTATACAAACTCCGATGTGTATCCCTGCAAGGAATGCGGCACAAAGGAACAGGAAGGCTTCAAGCATTCCTACATTGGTTTGACTAAAGCGGCGATAAGCCTTGTATATATTTTCTAATCTCAGCAGAGCAATGAAGACAGTAATCATTTCAGCAATATCATTCCTCACCCTGGGCTGTGCCCTCGGAGCCTCTGCTCAGAGCAAGGCTAAACCCGACCCCAAGATGGGCGTCTCTGATTTCGACCTCAAACGCAACGGCGACCGCCTCGACATCGACATGGCCCTCGACGCATCAAAGCTCCGCATGAGCACAAACCGGGAAGTGGTCTACACCCCGATGATCGTCAACGGCACCGACACCCTCCGCCTCAGCTCATTCGCCGTGGCAGGAAAAAACAGATACTACAGCCACCTTCGCGGTGACAACAATACAAAAGACCCGCGCGCCTTCCGCGCCGGCGAGATTGCAGAGCCGATAACGCTCGACTATCAGGTGCCCTACCAGGCATGGATGGAGAGCGCCCGCGTCGAGATGGAAGCTCGGGAGCGCGGATGCTGCAACAAATTCGGCCCCACCCTCTATGTGCCTATCGCGCAGATCGACCTCGTGCCGAAGAATTTCGTAGCCGAGCCTATATATGTCACTCCCCAGGCTGAGGCCGTGAAGGAGCGCCAGATCAACGCCCGTGCATACATCGACTTCCCGGTGAATAAGATCGAGATCTATCCCGACTACCGCCGAAACCCCCAGGAGCTGAAGAAGATTCTCGCCACCATCGACTCCGTGCGCTCCGACGAGAACCTTACCTTCAAGAGCATCCACATCAAGGGTTACGCTTCTCCGGAAGGTTCCTACACCAACAATGAGCGACTCGCAAAAGGACGTACACAGACTCTCGCCGACTACGTGAGAAATCTATATAAGTTCAAGCGCGATGTGATCACCACCTCCTACACCCCTGAGGACTGGGCCGGTCTGGAGGAATATGTGAAGAGCGAAGCTGCACAGCGCACCCTCACCAACCCCGCCGGTATTCTGGCGATAATCACCGATCCCGCATACCGCGGAAAGGATGATGCACGAGAGGCCGCTATCAAGACCAAATTCCCGAAGGATTACCAGTATCTTCTCGCGGAAGTCTACCCCGGTCTGCGTCATTCAGACTATGCAGTGAACTTCACGGTGCGCTCATATCAGACACCTGAAGAAATTTCTCAAATAATTAAGACCGCTCCCCAGAACCTTTCGCTCTCAGAATTGTTTGTATTAGCAAAGAGCCTCCAACCGGGAAGCAAGGAATATAACGAGACCTTCGACCTCGCTGTCAAGCTCTATCCCAACGACCCCGTGGCAAACCTTAATGCCGGAACGGCAGCCATGATGCGCGGCGATCTTGAGGTGGCAAAGAACTACCTCAGCAAAGCCGGCGACAGCACAGAAGCAGATTACGCACGAGCAACGCTCGCTGCAATTGAGAGAGACTTTACAAAGGCCCAGGACATCTACAAGCGTCTCCCGCAGACTCCGCAGGTGCAGCAAGCCGAAAAGCAAATACAGACGATTCAAGAAAACGCAGGCAAACATTTCAAACTTCTAAACACAGAGATCTAAGATAAGAAGATAAAATCTCACACGAAGAAAAAGAAAGGTGCGAAGTGGAATAATTAAAAAATTCCGAAGCGTCAGCCGTTTGAACAAAAGGGCGTGCCCGTGGTGCGCCAAAAAATAGAAAGTTTTTAAATTAATATACTTTTAACTCAAAAAAACTCTAACATGAAAAAGATTTATGGATTTGCAGCCCTTTGCGCAGCCATGACGCTCGCAAGCTGCTCCAACAACGACGAACCCAATGTCGCAGGAGGTCAGAAGGTTGAGTCTCAGAAAGGCTACCTCGCCGTAACCTTGGCTACTCCTGGTAGCACTCAGACCCGTGCTGAAGATGGAGATCAGGTAAAAGGTGACGAGATTTCAGCTCAGGGTACAGCTTCTGAGAGTGAGGTTAACAGTGCTTACCTCATCACTTTCAGCGATGGTCGTGTAAACGAAATCGTATCTTTTACTCCGAAGCCCTGGTATGATAGCGATGAAGACTATATCGACAAGGAATCTTCTCAGAATATCGTAGAGGTCGAGGTTCCCACCATTACTGTAGGAGAGGAAACTAAGGAAGCTCTTGAGAAATTCATCACTGTGCTTAACGTAAATCCCACAGCTCTTGATATCGAAAAAGGTAACAGTTTCGATGATGTAAGAAAGAAACTGAGAGATTATAGCTCTACAACAAACGGTATCATCATGTCTACTTCAGCCTACAACAAGGCTAAGACCGGCACAGATCTCGTTTATGCTACAGATGCCGTTTATTTCAAAGATCTCGCTGATGCACAGAAGCCAGAGAATATAACTAAGGTATTCGTTGAGCGTAATGTGGCTCGCGTAGACTATTCTTTCGCAGAGGGTGGTATCGAGACTATAGCTTACGAGGATATAACAGTTGATGGTGAGGCGCAGGGTCAGCTCAAGGTTGACGGTCTCGGTAAAGCTATGCCTATCACTGTTACCGGTGTTACGATCGCTAACGTAGCCGACAAATCTTATCTTGTAAAGGATATCGATGGTATTTTAAGTTGGGAATTCCCTAACAGCAAGACTGCTTTCAATGCTAATGTAATCGACGAGTATCGTTCTCACTGGGCTGATAACGCTACAATCGATAAGAATCAGCCTGAGTTTGTTAGCTTCACAAACTATTCTTACAATACTATCGTTGGAACAAATGCAGGTTTGGGTGACATCACTGCTGATTTCAAGAAGCAGGCAAAATATCTCAATGAGAATACTTCTGCTCAGCCTACAACTGTTCTTATCACTGCAGTAGTTGGTGATGGCAGTGATCTCTATCGTCTCATTGCCAATGGCAAATACTACAGCACTGATAAAAACCTCTATACTGCAGCTCTCGGTTATCTCGAAGTTGATCAGTACTTCAAGAAAGTTGAAGTAGAGAAGGATGGTAAGATTCAGGTTCAGTATGTAAGCCTTGATGAGAGTGATCTTACAGTTGCTGCTGCTTATAACACAGAGACTGGCCTTAATGGTTATGATGGTTATATTCAGTTTGCTTCCAGCTTGCAGGATAACCTCTACAAGCGTGACGAGTCTAAAGCTAACTTAGAAGATCAGTTCGTTCCTTATGTAGGTGAAGAGGGACTTAAAGCCGCAAATAAGGAGCTTTGGGATGCCACATGTAAAAGTGAACGTGACGGCAAGGAACTCAAGAAATACCGTGTTTATAAGTGGTCACAGGGTAAGTGCTACTACTTCGCTGAAATCAATCCTACTTTCGTAGGTAACGCCGGTATAGTTCGTAACCACATTTACAACTTGAACCTCAATCAGGTAGCAGGTCTCGGTGTTCCAGTCTTTGATCCTTCTAAGGTTATCATCCCTGAGACTCCCGATAAGGTTGATCCCAAAGAGCCGGACAACTACTATGTACGTGCTACTATCAACATCCTCAACTGGACTTACTATTCTCAGGATATTAACTTCGTAACTCCCGAAGGCGAGTAATTCGATATGAATACAATTGAATCCATGGATTCAATCTGAAATAAAAGGTGGCGGAGCCTGACCGCTCCGCCACTTACCAGAAAAGCTCAAAGGCTTAACGAAACGAGATAATTATTTGAAAAAAATACTTTTAACTCAAAAAACTCTAACATGAAAAAGATTTATGGGTTTGCAGCCCTCAGCGCAGCCATGTTGCTCGCAAGCTGCTCCAATGACAATGAGCCCAATGGCTTAACACCGGCCGCCGATCAGGGATCATGCTATTTCAAGGTTAATATTGCTGCTCCTCTCGAGTCTACCCGTGCTGCTGAGTATGGTAAAGTAGATGAGTCGGAGTATGCTGTGGCAACTGTAGACTTCATCGTATTTGATGAGGCTGGTACGGTGATGGCATGTATACCTTCAACTCAGTTTACATTCGAAGATCAAGACGCTGAAGCTGACAATTCTGTAGCTAATAATATTAGTAGTCTATCTAAGACTATTACTGTCGAAGTCACTAAGGACGCTGAAAGAAAAGTCGGTTCAGTAATCGCTGTTCTTAATTCTCCTGGTATTTCCTATACTTCCGGTACAACTCTTGCTACAGTTCGTAAAGATCTTCTTACTTATAAGACAAAGAAACTCAAGAAAGTAGATGGTGAGTTCAAAGAGGATGCAAGTGGAACTGAATATTACGTGATGACCAACTCTGCGTATAATGTTAGTGGTGCGCCTGCCTATGCCACTGACTTGAAGGGGCATGTATACGAGACTGATGAGCTTGCTGAAAGTGATGCTACCCCTATTTATGTAGAGCGCGTTGCAGCTCGTGTAGACCTTAAAAAGGGTGATGAGTTCCCGACAACTGTTACTGAAGGTATCGCCAAGGGTAAAGATGAAAATGGAAATGAGGTAACATTCTCCGTTGCTCTTAAAAAGGTAGAAGTAATATATGAGCCGACGAAAGCACATCTTGTAAAGGATATTGATGGAATATCAGGCTTTGATGGTTGGGATGAATCTGTATATAAATTCCGCACACACTGGGCTAACCAGCCTTCTCTCACTTTCCTGAGTCAGGCAGAGGAGACCTCAACTTCTAAGAGTGACTATAGAAAGGTATTGATTAGTGACGCCACCCTCAGTGAGGACTGGAAAACTACCGGGGCAACTTTCTATCTCAACGAGAATGTGAGTGAAACTTATCCTACTTATGTAGTACTCACAGGTAAGATTCAGGTAAATGGTGCGGATGCTGAGGTTATGCGTCTATATCAGAATGGTACATACTATACTGGAAATGGTGCCCTCAAACAGCTCTGTACTTATCTTGGTTGGGATGACTACAAATATATATATACGGCTACTACAGAAGGTGAGAGTGATTTCATCTCAAGTGTTGAAGTTTCTGATGTAGCATTGACTCAGACCACTGGCGAATGCTATGGTTACATCAAGATGAATGCTACCAAGAAAGTGAATGTAGACGGAAGCGAGAAAGTTGCAGTCCTCTGCAAAAATGGAGTGCCTGTAACTGCAGCTAATGCTAATAGCTATAACTTGGGTCTTGTAAAAGACACCAATGATAATGTTATAGCTTATCAGACTTCTGAGGCAACCGGTAAGAAGTACATGGCCTATGTATACGGTAGTGGTGACACCTACTACTATACTGAAATAAAAGCTGAGGAAGTTGGAAAAATTGGTGTTATACGTAACCACCTTTACAAAATTACCTTCAATCAAATTTCAGGTATAGGTACACCTCTCTATGATCCCTCAGATGAGTTGATTCCTCATAACGTCACAACTCAAGATGGTGAGCCTAACTGGTTCTTCGGTGCAAGCATCAATATTATCAACTGGCATGTTTATAGCCAGGGTATGAATTTCTCCAATAATTAAAAACATCTTTGGAATTTTATTCCAAGAAACAAACAAATAAAAGGTGGCGGAGCCTGACCGCTCCGCCACTTACCAAAAAAACGAATGGTTGACGTCGAAAGGCGTCAGAGAGCAAACCTTTCTGTTTTATAAAAGAGACTCCGCAGAGGCGGATGATCTTGCGCCAAGAGACGGAGGCACAAATAGTGTCTTCTCCTCAGACATTCGCGTGAGACTTTTCAAATTTGAAATATAGAAAGTGTTTGCTCCTGAAGCATCGAAAACCGTCAGTAGTTTTTAAACTTTTTTAAGTTTTCTTTTGTTATTTTTAACAGAACTCAAAGCCTCCAAAAGCTTCAAAACTAACTCAGTTTTCCTGCTTTAGGTTTTTTTATTTCCTTCAATGCTCTCGTAGGGAATAAGAGAATCCGGAGTAGTGAAATGATGGGGTAGGGTAGGGGCCTATACAGGCAAATACAATATAACGATTTATAATACTGTAACTTAACTCGCTTAAATAGATGTTTAACTTCAAGAATTACCTCAATTGGCCCGTGGCCGCCGCTTTCCTCGGTGCAGCCTCTCTGCTCGCTTCCTGCGACAGCGCAATATATGAAGATCTGCCGATCTGTGAGCAATCTTCACGCCATGCCGTTAAATTCCAATGGACTCGTAATATGCTCGGCTCAGATGCCTTCTCCGCCAATGTCCATTCTGTGGCCGTCTACGTATTCGACGAAAACGATAAATATGTAACCACATTCTCTGAATCCGGAGATATCCTCGCAATGCAGGGGTACACGCTTCCAATCGTAGGCCTTGAACCCGGTGAATACACATTCGTCGCATGGTGCGGACTTGACAACTCTATGGAGGGGGATACCCGTTCGGAATCCTTCACTGTTGATAACTGTGTGGCAGGAAAGACTTCTCGTCAAGATCTCCTCTGCACCATGAAACGTGACATCTACAGCGATGGAACACACCACTCTTCCGAAGAACTTTACGACCTCTACCACGGTACGGCATACGGTGTCACCATCTACGATGATAACGATCTCGGTGATGATCATATCTATACCATCAACCTCACTAAGGATACAAACAACGTAGCTATCATACTTCAGAATTTATCGGGTGAGGATGTGGATATAAGCAAATTCTTCTTCCAGATTGAGGAGAACAACGGTACCATGAAACCTGACAACTCTCTCGATGAGAATGACGAAGTGATCAACTATCATGAATATGACACCTTTACAGGTACCGCCGGAGTGGATATAGACACCAAAGGTACTCGTGCTATCGAGAATGTGTCTACCGGTATGGCTCTTATCAAGACAAGCCGCCTGATGTCGAACAAGCATTCAATGCTCACCATCCGCAACACAGACACTGATGAAGTAGTGGCCCGCATCCCTATGATCGACTACGCACTTATCGGTAAAGTGGGTTCTCCCAAAGGAAAGAATATGACGGATCAGGAATACCTTGACAGCCAGGATGATTACAAGCTCACCTTCTTCCTCGACAAGAATGGAAACTGGATTAATGCTTCCATCAACATCAACAACTGGACAATTTATATTGATGATGTCAATATGGGGGGCAATGACTATTAATTCCCTCCTTAAGACCTACCTCAGCTTAACTGAATAAAATATAACTTAACTCACCATATACGATGAAACTCAAACACCTATATATAGCCCTCGGCCTTTCGGCTCTCCTTACTGGCTGTAAGGATGAGGAGCCTATGGTGAATCCGACAGGGGAGCCGGTGGAAATCCCCGTCAGCTTCACTATAAAGCTCGCAACCGAAAGCCGGAACACTCGCGCCGATGGTTCGGGTATCTGGGAGGATAAGGATGAAAATGAGATATTTGACACTGATAAGGGTACCGATTTCGACAATACCATAAATTCGTTGACACCGGTTCTTTATCTCGCAAGCAAATACGGATCAAATTATACCATCGACCCGGAGTATCCGGTGGCACAACTTGAAGGGAAAACTCTAAAGGCCGAAAGCATTGCCAAATCTATTGATCCTGAATCAAAACAACCGATAGAAGGCAGCTATGATATCAGCGGAACAATGGTTTGTTTTGGCTTGACTCCGAGTCAACTCCTCGAATATCAGGATCGACTTCGTTTGGCGGTATTCATCAATTGTGCAGATGATGACGTGATGAATCCTTTGAAGATTTCAGATCCTGCACAGGCTAAATTTAACCATCATGGTCAACCGGATGATAAATTAGATGCAGGAAGCAAGCATTTCCATGGTATTCCTATGTATGGAGTGACTGGAGTGAAGTTCTTCGAGGAAACCGAAGATGGTAAAAAAGTATATAAGGTGTACGCCACCTCTTCCACGGAAGAGAATAAGAAGAAGATAAGTATACCTATCCTCCGTTCGATGGCTAAGGTGAGAGTAAAGCTGCAGACCGATGATGAGGGAAATGTAGTTAAGGAACTTGCAGACAAAGGTGTTAAGCTTAAGGAGCTGTATATTCGTCGCCATGCAGTGCAAGGATATGTTGTGCCTAAGGGATGGGACATGGTTACCGATGTCACTTCTCTTGATACCAAAGGACAGGGTTTGAATCCTTTAACAGGTCCCACAAATGACAAAGAATTTTATAACCACGATTGTACGGTTGTACCCCAGCAAGCATCAGATGGCACTGTGAATTCCGATATACACGGATCCATTGATGATGGAGGTGACTATTGGGCCAATTCAGAAGAGCTTCTCCGTTTCTATCTCCCCGACACATATAATCACAAACATGATGACGACGAAAGTTCCAAAGAAATATATCTTGAGATTACTTACACCATCGATGATGTAAAGGACGCAGCTGGAAACCTGAAGGAATTTAAACATCCGCTCTGGTTCCGTCCTACAATTGAATGGCCTCGTAACAACGAAGATAAAGTTGAATATGATGAATATGGCAAGCTTATATATCCCGGCGACTGCGGTATAGACACCACCCCTTGGGACATCATCCGCAACCACATCTATGAATTCGTGATCGAAGGGGTGGAGGCATCATTCGACCTAAAGGTTGGAGTATCGGTTAAAAAATGGGAATATGAAGTAATCCAGACCGAACTCTAAAATAGAATTTCAGAAGTCGTAAAAATCATAATACCGACCAACCGGAAAAATTCGTAAACAATGAAACGTATATCATTTTATATATTAACCCTTTTCTCCCTCTTAGGTATGGCCCTCCAAAGTTGTACCGATGAGCTTGATCTTCCTAATTCAGGAAGTCAGGAGATACCCAAGGGTATAACACTCCGCATCCCCGATCCTCAGGGGATGACGGTTACCAACACACGAGCTGTCACCGATGGCCATCTTGCTCTCGCGGAGAAAGAGGGACTGCTAACGAATATCTATTTCGTTGCTTTCAAAGATAGCGAAACTGACCCGAAAGATGTAATCGTCGAACAGCTGACAGATGGTGAGGATTATATAGATTCCTATCATTCCGATACTGCAGACGGAAAGAAGCAGTTTGATCTCACTAAGTATTTTGAAAATAAGGAGGCAGGAAATTGGTATATATATGTGTTGGCTAACGTTGATGCATATCTTCCTGAAGGCGTGAGCATAAGTAAAGATAACATCAAGAGTAAAGCAGACCTTGATGCCATTAATCTCAAGTTCTTCACCGGCAGCGGCGAAAGCACCACCTATCTTCTTGATCCGGAACTGACAGCCGAAAATGGTCTGCCTATGGTTTGTCTTGCTTCCGATATGATGGTGATGGGCAAGGATGATACAGCTCCTCAACCTGCATCCGGCGGTATATCCCTCAGCTCATCCACAAATGCTGTGATCCATGCCGATGTATCTTTCCTTTGTGCAAAGGTGAGATACACGATTCTTTTCGACAACGTAAATTTCAGTAAAGATATGTTCGACGGTAAGAGCTGGAAACTCAATACTGTTTACGCATCGAATAATGTCTATAATCTTCCCTACTCTCTCCTCGGCACAAAGAATGATAATGCCGTTAAGTCGATTATCAGCAAAAACCTCTTTGACGGCGAAAGAAAATATCCGACGAATGCCTCTGAATATCCCACTTCCGAGCAGGCTTTTATAGATAATCTCGGCAATCCGGATACGGATGCGTTTGCTCAACGTTGTTTTCAGGGCACTTTCTATCTCCCCGGAAATAGTGACACTAATGCCCTGACCTCTCTCGCAATCTCAGCTCAGGAGCAGCACAAGGATGACAAGAATAAAATTCAGGATGGGGCGAAACTAAATTATGTGATGAATCTCCTCCCCAAAGGGGATGCCGGGATTGTGAATGCCCATGCCTACGATATCGTGGCTAAAGTGACGGGTGTTGAGGAATTCGAGACCAACGTCGTGGTCGAACCTTGGACCGTAAAGACTCTTGTCTATTCTCTAAAACCTGCCACCTATCTGAAGATCGACAAGACAATAGTGGATATGACTTCCGGTAGTAATACTGAGATTGAATACACCACCAATGCCGAGACCCTTTCTATAGATGGTCCCACCGTCAATGTGGACGGAGTTGACGTGCAGCTATACACGCTTATCAAGACCGAAAACGGCAAGATGTATGTATCGGTCAATTCGCAGGTGCCGGTAAGCAAATACAGTGAGATCAACTCTGCAATTGCAGCTGATAATTATAATAAGCAATATCATGAATTCTATATTGTCGCAGGCAATATCCGCAAGAAGATAGATATAGAGAACCTCACTCTCCAGCGATTCCTGACCGTGGATCCTATCACTATCACCATTGATGCCCGCGAGAAAATCTCATCGGGTGAATATTCTGGTGATCTCTATGTCACTATCCGTACTAACCTTGACAAGATATATCTGAATACCGGCGAAGAAGATGCAAGCGGAAATAAAGTGCGCCAATGGTACACCATCACTAAAGGAAAGAGCAACTGTCTCTCACTTGTGAATTCAACCAACGGCAACGTTGCCTATTGGCAGTCTGATAATAATCAGATCACTCTTGAGGGTTCTGCCATTCCTTCGGATGGTGTGATTAAATTGAAGATACATTTCGACCGTGTTAATACTCAGGACGAGACATTCTGGAATTCAAGCAAGGTTCTTACCTTTGTTGTAAGCTGTGATAATGAAGGACTCACTCCGGGTCCGGGTTATATCTTCCCTGAAAAGGTGAATGTCAATATCCTGCCTAATAATGATAACTACATCATCTATTTCAAGGATAATGATGGATGGACAAATCCACATATCTATGTCTATCAGTGTCTTGAATTGCCGATGGCAGCCGGTTCATCTCCTGTCGGATATTATACCTACGAAGATAATAATATAGCCGGTGCCAATGCTGCCTTGGAGTATCTCTTCTCAGGAGGTGTGATGTTCAAGGGTTGGGATTATGGAGCTAACCGAACTTCATTGAACAGTATGAATGGAAAAACAGCGTATGGATTCTATATCTTTGATGATTCGGATGACAAGTCTAATTGGAATCCTGCCGAGGATGCAAGCAATGAGCGTTATTATACTAATCTCGATTTTAATTCCGAACATCGCGCCACCGGTATTTGCTACCAATGTACAGGTATCAATAACGGCTGGCCCGGTATAGGTCTGCATAAGGTGACGGAGGAAGAGGATCCGGACAATGCCGGATGGTGGAAATATGAGCTCTCAGGCTTGGCCACTCCCGGAAAGGCTCTTCTAATGTTTAATGATGGGCATGCGGATAATTACACAAGGCGTTATCCTCAGAGTGGTGAGAATGGTATTCCTTTGTTTGATCATCCTAACCGAGTCGGTTATATTAATCTGTCATATACCGATAGCTACTATACCAATAATGGTAAGGACGAACACCGTCGGTATAATAGTACAATCTCTCAGACTTCATCCGGAGAGACTACTGAGGAGGGTATTAACACCATATACTTCACTAATCCCAAAAATTGGACTAACGTCTATGTGTATATGTATGGTGACAGTGGTGCCAATAGTAATTGGCCTGGAGTGAAGATGACTAAAGTCAGGGATGGACTATGGTCTTATACCGTGCCAAGCGATAAAACATTCACCAATGTTGTTTTCAATGAGGGTAGCAACACAGATAATGGTGGCGCGCAAACAGGAGATATTCCTTTCAGTAAGGAATATGATACATACGACTATACCCATGCTTATACCAATACCTCTTATAATGGAGGTGGCGGAAATGGCGGTGATGATCCTGCACAAACCATCTATGTAGTAGGTGATATTAAAGATAAAGGATGGAATTCCAATCAGGGAGTTCAGATGAGTTATTCAAATGGTGTATATACTGCAACTGTAGAGTTCACAGGAAATAGATATTTCAAATTTGTCACTAAGCTTGACAGTAGTTGGGATGTCGTAAATAGCTCTCCCTGGTATGGTTCAACAAGTAGTAATGAGTCTGTTTCAGCCGGTAACGAATACACCATTAAGGCGTATACAGGTGGTGATGCTCACAACTTCCAATATAGCACCACAGGAACGGTTAAAATTGAATTAAATTTAACAACTAAGAAAGTTAAATTTTCAAGATAATAAGTATTTTTTAATTTACCCATCTATGGGTTGCACTTATTAAATTAAACCAAACCATGATAAAGAAAATATTTCTATATATAGCCTTGCTGATGTCGTTCGCTGCTTGCAGCGACGACATCTTCGATGGTCCGCGCGAGACACTTCCCGAAAATGGGGAGATACCTGTGGCGTTCAGCATCCCCGATATGCAGACCGAACAGACACGTGCCGGGATTGCCGAGAATGAAATAGGAACTGTCTATATGTTGGCTTATCAGCAAAAGAATGGTGAGCTTGCTTTCGCTACGCCTCTGACGCTCGATGAGAATAACCAGACAAAGATTACTATTCCAAGCACTTATCGCACCACAGGAAGTCTTTATTTCCTTTTCTTTGTGAATGACAACCGCACGGATGCGACTTTTACAAGCAATTCTGATAAGAATATATCTGTGGCGACGGAGGCGGAGAATGGTTATCTTACCGTAACTGGCGGCTCCAACAATCAGGATCGTATGACAATGACGGGTGCAGCGAGCCTTTCAAGCCTTCTGCAACTAACTCCCATTGCGCTTCACCGCAATGCTGCGAAGGTGACGGTCGCCCCTGAGGAGACAGGTAGTAGCGTCAAGTTTGAGTATGAGGTATATGGCACTGCCAAGACTTCAAAATTCATGGCCGGAGCTTCCAATGCCGGAAGCGATTCACCATATAATGCTGTGACAAATTATTGCAGTAATCCGGTGAAGGTGACGGAATTCGTAGACTTCGGTTCCGATCATAGCCATAATGTGGATGCAACCACTTATCTTCATCCCACCTACAACACCGGCGGCACAAGCCTCAATGCATCATATATAATGGTGCGCGCCAAAAGCACGGAAGATGATGCCTATTATTATTATCGCCTCAATTTCCAGAATCAGGACGAAGGCGTGATGGACATTCTGCCTAACCATCATTATGAGGTGAAGATCAAGTCAGGAAAGATTGGTAAGGGATACACCACTCAGGAGGAAGCAGCAGATAATCCCGTGCCTCTTGAGAGCGGTGCATACGTAATCTACGACCACTCCCCGAAAGTGTTCAATATCGTCACCGATGGTGTGCGTGCACTTGGTGTGAGCGACAAGGTGAGCACTTCCGGAACCGGTAATACCGAAACCGCATATCTCTATGTAAAGCTCTTCAGCAGCACTGATAAAGCGGATGAGGAATATGCAGACTTTGAAGAAAACTACAATAACTATATCAAATTTGCCGATGATAGCTGGATTTCTGTGATAGGCATTGCGGAGGCTTCCGGTGAGGAACTGGGAACAGTGGGTCAGAACAGCGTAAAGGTTGATAATGTAGACTATTCCGATGGCGGAAATGGCGGACAATATAAGGTATATCGCATTACCTGTACGCTGAAAAAATCCGGTGCAGGATCTCAATCCACTACCGGTACGGTGACTTGGAAAGGTCTCAGTCGTAAATTTGATGTGGAATGGGACCGCTCCTTCAAGGCTTCCGACCTTTACAGCAGTGTTTCCGTTTCTTTCTCCGGGAACACATACGGTTCCAATCCCACGATAGCACAAAATAATTATTTTGAATGGTTGGGCGGCGAAGTTGATGCTGATGGCATCTATACCACCACTCCCAAGGTATGGGGTGCAGACAAGAAATCCAATAATGGAGATGCGCGCGACCAGGGTTTCCATTTCCCCATGAAGGGTGGTGGATCCGTGACTTATACGATCGAATTGAATGACCTTGGCGGCGGCAGTGAATATAAATGGTCATATTCTTACGAAGGTGACGATGTTGGATGTTCGCTCAAGGTAAATAATGCGGAATTGGCTCAGAACACTAAGCAGTCGATGAATGCCGGAGCAAAACCGAAATTCACTCTCAGCGGTGGAAACGATAATTTCAACTATGGCGTNGCCAACCTTGTGATCCGTGTGGAGACATCTTCAGCGCGTGATGTGCAGTATTATCGAATACCGCTTTATCATACCGGTTTCTTCATGGATGCCAATGANACCAGCGGAGAAAACCGCAAATACACGGAGAAAGGTATCGGTCTGGCAAAGAAATTGGAGACAGGACGTGACTATACATACTATGAGGTGGTGACCATTAACCGCGATGGCCGCGTCTACCATATGCTCGACCGTAACCTCGGNGCACACTCAGCGGANATGTATGTGGAAGCTACCGGGGATGTGACCTATGCCGGAAATCCTCAGGCAGCCGGTGGTTATTATCGCGTGGCTNTATATNATAANTTGAACATAAGCCTATCATTAAGGATGATTCCCATAANCACTNTAATGANATAGGNGCTCCNNCCGGNTTTGANATNCCTACNGANAGANGTGTTNGATGATATCCGNAANTCCTCTNATTTCTCTATGGCNGCTGTNGGNANNTANTATACNNCTNTNTATGCNGGNNANTATTATGGTCCCGAAGATGAAGATGGCAACAGAAAGAGGAAATACACTTANTTCCCCAAATCNCGCTATCTGGATGCAANCAACAGCAAGGTGGGTGATAGCCGAGCNGGTTATTANTGGACTTCCACNGCTTCCTCCGGTCTGGAGAAGGAGGACGTAGGCGCTTGGCTCGACTGTCTGCAGCTCTCAGGATCAGCTTCTGCATATATGCGCGGAGAGGTGTATTGTTCTACTACCAGCACCTCCGGGAATAGTGTCCGTACTGGCGAGATCAATGGCTATGCGATGCCGGTGCGTCTTATATTGGGAGATGATAACTCAGCCGGATCCAGTGTGTATCAGACTAAGTTCTTTGTTAAGGGTGCAACCCATGTATATCTCTACACTGTAGATAAAAATGGAAACCGCACTGCCTTGACTTCTTGGCCCGGTTATGCAATCTGTACGGCCTCTACCGCGACAAATGTATATAACTTCCTTTACGAGTCGAAGATTAATAAAACAGAAGATCTTTATGCAATCTTCAACTTTAAATCTCCTTCAGGCGCAATCTTCTCTATGAGTTATAATGCTTCTGATATCAAGAAAGGTAGATTTACCAATACCACCAACCCGAAAGATCTTGTCGGCTTCAATCTCGCCGGTGTGAACCAGACCAAATATGGATATCAAAATGGATTGGCGCCGGATTTCACAAGTGAGGCGGTTTATGGTACAGGAACAAAGGAAGTAAAAAATGGTGTGACATGGGGATTTGTATTCGACACCTCCGATAATTATGCCACAGCATCCAAGGGTGGTATCGGTGAAGGTGCTCCGCAGCCTCCCCAGTCGAAGGATTACCGTATCTACTTTCCGAGTGATTTCACGGAATTCTGGTTGTGGTTTAAAGATGGTGGAACTCATCTTTTCAAAGATGCTAACGGAAATGATATGAATGCCTTAAATTCTTCTAATAAGGAGAACGGCTATTATTATGCAGATTTCAAACATACCGGAGATGAAGATAAGATGCTGCAATTCTCAGGTGGTGGTACAGATGGTACACATAATAATAAAGATCTGAACATGGCTCTTAAAGACTTCCAACTGGGTGACGATGGTAAATACTATGCTTGGATTGATACCGATGATGTATTCCATGATGGTAAGCCAACCGATAATGGTGGAGATAATGAGGATGTTTATTACCAAATAAAAGGTAATATCTTTACAGGTTCTTGGTCTGGTGTAGGCTGTACAGAGAAACTTACCAAAAAATCCGGTACCAATATCTGGGAAGGACAATTTAGTGTAAGTGCCGGTGAGTTCGGTATTGAAAAAATGGATAATGGAAATTCTACTTGGTATGGTGGAAATTCAACGACTGTTAGCACTGGTACGTATAATACATCATCAGGTGGTAACTTTAAAATATCTGCGGGCACCTATTATTTCAGTTTCGATGCCGATAGTAGTAAATTGACCGTAACTGAAATTAAGGATATATATGTGTTTGGAGAGATTAAAGGTTACGGTTGGGATGCCTCCAAGGGTTACAAAATGACCTTTGCAAATGGAGTTTATACTGCGGAAGTTGAATTTGAATCGGGTGACAAAAACTTCAGATTTGTAACCAAATTAGGTTCAAGTAGTAATGATTGGGACACTGTTAATGGAGCTACCCAGTATGGTCCTTCCTCCCAGACTGCAATAACATTGAATACTTTATATTCATTTATAGAAAAGACTGGTGAAGCTAGCAACTTTAAATGGAATGGAGAAGGAAAATATAAGATAGAGTTGAATTTAAGTACCAAGCAAATTAAACTCACCAAAAGTTCCTCCGTCCGTCGCCGGCCTGCAGCGAAGGCGACAGTCAGAAAGAGATAATCCCACAAATCCCTTATATATTCGGGGCGAATCCGCAAGGGTTCGCCCCGAATTGTTTGTATGGTAGGGAGGGGGGAGGAAATATGTAACCATCCGAAAAAGACCGACTATGTCATGGCGTTTTTGATGTGTATTTTTGCACTCAAAAACGCCATGTTCAATTTGAATGAAGGAAATCGTATTGTTATGTCCCGGAATCCGA
>JAAVDD010000002.1 GCA_014801985.1 Bacteroides sp. | reverse complement strand
ATAAATCCGCTTGATTGGCTCATACACGTGTTGGGTAATCTGCGCGACGATATGACTCCGGAGCAAATCAAACAGATGACTCCGTACTATTACAAAAAATCTTGCGAATAAACATCGCAAGATTTTTTTGTTGATAACTTAGGCGGTCTTTTTCGGATGGTTACGTTGATTTTAGGGTTGCATTTTCTGCGCTTTCTGCATTATTGCTTTCCTCGGAGTTTCTTTTGTTCGGCTTCGAAGGCTTCGATGAAGTGGATTTGGATCGGGGAGAGTTGATAGTGGGTGTGCTCGCGGAATTTATCATACTCGGTGTCGGCTTTCAGTTTTGCTACCTCTGCCTATATGCTTCCGGCATGTGTGAGCAATTCTTTTCCGGACAGCGTAAGAAAGTCATCGAGTTTCTTGATCCAGTCTTTCATATACATCAGCACATAGCTCTTTGCCTGAAGTTCGGCAGACATTCAGTGCAAACCCCTTGATCATGTATTACTTCAGCACCTGAGTTGCCCACTGTCGGAACTGCACGCCTCGATGCGAAATGACACGATACCCAACACTGATAATCATGTTAAGGTTATAGTAAGAAACGGTGTAGGTTTTCCCGTCAGCAGCAGTTGTTGCATTTTCTGCAACAACTGAATTTCGCTGTAACTCACCACTTTCAAGCACATTCTTTATATGCCTTGAAATGGTCGACTTATTGCGTTGAAACAGCTCTGCCATCTGGTCGGCAGTAAGCCACACAGATTCATTGGCAAGTCGAACCTCAATTTTCGTCTCGCCTCCCTGCGTCTGAAAGAGTATTATCTGGCCATTATACATAATATGTTTAGTCTGACTTTTTCATTTCACTTCCGTCAAGAAATTTAAAAGTCCAATCGGTGTATTTATCCCAGAATTCAGCACTTATCTGCGTTATCATTGTTTTACGATCAACTTTGCCGGGGCGAATAATAATATTATCAATATCCATGTTGGTCACAAGCAAAGTCCACCCATTTTTTACACCATCATAATATATGGGTTCAGAATCCTTTATAGATTCCAATAATTGAATGTCACGAGGAGTTAGTGGAGTCGGAGAAATATATACAAGATATGGTGTACATGATTTTCCATAAGGGAAACTTCTGTCAAAATCCATACATTGGAATTTGTACCTTTTATTTTCGAATGCATGGATATACGTATCACGTACAATCCCTAAATTTCGCTCGGCACTGTAAATTCCAATTCCTGGGTTTACAAGACGAGAATCTTGGAAGAATAGTTCGTTATAACTGTTTCCACATGCTTGAACCGATACACCTCTACTGTTAGTGATAGCATCAATATCTTTCAATTGATTTATTAGTCTGGTTGGTACAATTGGGTATAAGTTAGAAATTATATCATACTCTTTAAACGGTTCACTATCATCTGCTGGGACTAAATATCGAGAATACTCCCAAAAGTTCTCAGTTTCAGGAATTGAGCACTCTGGATCTCGAATTATTTTAATAGTAGTATCATCTACAGCAACTATATTTTTAGC
Source organism: Bacteroides sp. (assembly GCA_014801985.1). Lineage (GTDB taxonomy): Bacteria > Bacteroidota > Bacteroidia > Bacteroidales > Muribaculaceae > Lepagella. The sequence goes on along the minus strand of JAAVDD010000002.1, from coordinate 33,592 downwards.
ACTTAGGAATAGAGCACATACAATCATTTTACTCAAATAGTCTAACTGCATATGATCATATTGATATAATGTTATTTCATTGAGTGCTATTAATTCTCTTATCGTTATATCTTTTCCGGTCAGTTTTTTGACTGAAGGCCACGCTATATTTCCCAACTCAGACTTCGCCAAATTATTGACAAAAATTGCTTGAGCACTTCCCATTCTATTAAAAATATACCTCCAGATCAAATCTACTGTTTCTGTATTATCAGATAGATTATATTGGCTAATATGATTATGTGCAATTTCAATAATTTCTGCAATATATTTTTCTACGACCTTGCGATATGTATCCGAATAGTCAACTGGAAAAGAAACAACATCTTTTCTGTCAACACTTAATTGTGGTTTTATTGAACCAATATAGTTAATGCTCCCATTTAATTCTAAACGACGGAAATAATTATTTCCGTCAGAAAATCTATCTTCAACACTAATTCCATCAACAGATATTGAATGACCTTCTACCTTTAATAATTTGAAAAGAAGAGACTCATCGTTAATAGCTTCCATGCCTGGCAGTGGAAGTGCTATTATCGAATTATACTCTATTAATTCTGTTACAATATGAAGAGGATATAATTTTAAATGTTTCTGTAGTTCTACAATAGACCCATTATATTGATAAAATGATCCTCTCTGAAGAACTCGGTCAATAAAATTCTTATCTTCTGGTTTAATACCTAAATCTCCGATATTCACAGTAAAAGGCTTATTCCGAATACACTGTATGGAATTGTCAGAGAATCTGACTTTGAGCGTTATTTCAGAAGGCACATTATTGATATAATCATTCAGATAATGATATAAATTCGTTTCCCAAATTTGATAGATAGTGTTATAATTAACAAATTCGTTCACTAGTACCCCAGCAGGTTTATATTGTAGTACCAACCCCAACTTTTGTATGGGATTGTTATTTATTTTTTCTTCATATTCAGGATGTAAAAAAACTTTTACAAGGGTACCACTTTCAGTTATTTGTTCTTTATCCTCTCTTGATGGCACTTTATAATAAAAATTTTCTTTTGCTCCATCAATACAACACACAATGCATTTTTGTGTTTCTATTGATTTGGTTACAATTTCTATTCTATGGCCAATAATAAAACATGATAAGATCCCAATGCCAAATTGGGATACCGGATTATATGATGAACCCCATTGAGCTTGTTTTTTATAGAATTCTCTTGAATTATAGAAAGAATTTCCAATCTTTAAAAGAAAATTTTCAATTATGTATTCGTCCATACCAATTCCATTATCTTTGCAATAAAGGAACCGACCTTCATTTCCGTCCTCAATGCCAAACTCAATTTCGCCTCTGAGCGATTGTTTGTTCATTTCAGCTATTGCAATACGACATCTACAAGCATCGAGTGAGTTCTGATACAATTCACGAAGAGGTGAAAATGGATCTTTATACAATTTCACTCCCATTAATAACTCGATGATTTTATTCTGACTTAAGATGAACTTTTTATCTTTAACAGGAATGAACTTGCTTTTATCTGGTTCAACATTATTTCTGTCTACCTCACTAATATTAATTTGGTATTTTTGTTGCCAGCCTCTTTTTAAAAGATCTAAGTTATTAATTTCATCATCTATCCAATTCAAGTAATCTTGCAAATGATAGTAGTCCTTGGGTATTTGGCAACTAGCCATAAATGTAATTACGCCATCCTTTATAATATAATTAAGCCCTATTTTATTTAACCATTCATTTTTACTGTATTCTGATTGAAAAGACATTGCAGTTCGTAGTACAGATGGCGCTCTGTCCGAACTATAATGAATTATGTCTCCGAGACGTAGCATCATAGAGATGAATTGCAAATTTGCTACATCTGTACCAATATATTTAACATCTTTCTTTAGTTTCCGCACAAATTCAATATCTTCCCCATGAGACGCACACACCTCTGCTAAATCAGAAAATAGACGCTGAATCCACACCTCACCTAAAATCTCAGTGGCAATTTTTTTCAAGTTTGAAACATATTTAGCGGATCTTATATGATGGAAAGTTCGTATAAAATCCACTCTAATAGAATAATTTAATGCGTCAAATGAGTCTTTGTTTACAGACTCCTTGATAATATCAATATAGCCGTTTCTAAATGCCTGATATTCAACAAGAATTTCTGACAAATAATCTTTTAAATCATTTTCATTATCAGGTACGAAGACCCAATTTTTTATTTCATCAAAACATTTATATAGTTTCTCTTTATTATGTTCAATAAAGTCTTTCGCTTCTCTGAATGTAAAAGGTCTCTTTCCATCATTACAGATTGAAATGTTTGAACTTGCATGAGAATTATATCCCTCAGTCATTTCCATTAAAGATAATTCCCAATCAGCTGGAGCCATTCCAATATCGTGAAGATATGATGCTGCAAGTAATAGAAATAGTTCTACTGAAGAAAGATCTGCCAGTAGTCCATCCCCTAATAAAAGCGCAATATTTTCTTCGACTTTCTTTAAATGTGTAACATCATGGAGATCAAATTCTGGCATGATTTTTATCACCCTCTTCTGATGCTCGGTTGCTAACTCAATAACCTTTTGAGCTAGCAAATAAAGTCTATTATCAAGACTATCAGGATTTATTGAAGCACGTTGTTTCAAAACGGAAATAATATCACTCATAGCTAATATGGTTATTAGAAGGCGAAGAACTTGTCTTGCATTCGGTTTTTGAGGTTGAACTTCTTNGTTGAGTCAAGGGCNCGCTCTATGCAGATGAANTTTTTGTCGGGATGTTGCATAAAGTANTCTACCGTTGAATCNGCTAANNTNTTATCTACACAGATNTATGCCTCTTTTATNCCATCNGAGGCAAGGTACACTGNGTTNTCNGNAAATTGAGNTTGAGGNGCGAGTNTATATGTNAGCATNAANCCACGCGAAATNAGTATCTCNGTGATTANCTCCTGCTCATCAAACCCCATTGATAANTGCTGCTCTTTCGTCNCAACATATTTATGGAAGAGTTCAAGATTNTCTTCCTCTGNTTTCTCAGGATCTGGAGCAAAGTCAGTACGGGGGAAGGATGATTTTGTGAGAGTGAAAACCTTGAATCCAAGTTGATCAATTTGTTGTTGATCTTCCTGTGTAATGATTCGGCCATCATAAGATTTTTTTACCTTTTTAGCAACAGCCTTATTCCGAGCTATTGTTATATCACTAATCTTTTTGAATCCAGCACGTCTTGCATTACTGTTCTCATCAGTTGATTGAGGTACCTGTACAAGAATGAATTTACGATTACCTCCATCCTTTATATTTTGATTTATAACAGCATGCCCAGTCGTTCCTGAACCAGCAAAGAAGTCAAGGACAATACAATCTTTATCTTCTTGACCATTAATGAAAAAAGAGATTGCTTTTTGAATTAATTGTGGTGGTTTAGGAAAAGGGAATACCCCCCGACCAATTAAAGATTCTAACTCAGAACTTGCTTGATCAGTAGTACCTGCATCTTCTCTTTTCCATAGGTTAGACGGAACCATTCCGCCATCCATTTCGGATAAAAACTTCTTTAACCTTGGGTATGAATTGGTTCCATCCTGTCCCCAAAATAGTTTATTTTCCTTTATATGTTGTGCATATGTCGATTTTTCATACTTCCAAGCATTGGTTGGATGTTCTATGTATTGTCCAGTAAATGGATTGAGTATAGGATAACATAAATTGGGGCGTTCTTCTCTTGATGCTGGATTTACATACGACACACTTGTCCATGGCCCGCGGTCATCGTTATCAGGATTGGAATATATCGCATCAGACCGATCATTCCTAGGCTCTTTGATTGAGGACAGTTTGGAAGATTTACGATAACAGAGTAGATGCTCTGTCATAGTTCCAAATAATTTGGAGTTATTACTACGCGTATAGCGTTTTTCCCATATTATATTGACCAAAAAATTTTCTTCGCCAAATACTTCATCACATAATTTTCGAAGATGATGTATTTCGTTATCATCCATCGAAATAAATATTACACCATCTGGACTTAACAGATTCCGAGCAACTAAAAGGCGACTATACATCATATCCAGCCAATTGCTATGGAATCGACCACTTGCATCAGAATTAGTATCAAGGCTGATACCATCTTCTGACTGCTCTGTTCGTTCCCAATAAGATTGGCGATCTTCGGAGAAATCATCATTATATAGAAAGTCCTCTCCTGTATTGTAAGGCGGGTCTATATAAATGACCTTAATCTTGTTGCGATAGCCATTTAAAAGTATTTTAAGCACCTCAAGGTTTTCCCCTTCGATAATGATATTTTCGGTAGTGTCGGCATTGACACTACGTTCCTCATCAAAGTGCAGTGTTGCGCGAGTGGGCATAAATGCATTGCGTTTAGCCTTTGATTTGCCAAACCAACGGAACTCATAGCGTTCAGTCTCTTCAACGCTATCAGGATTTACGGCTTTCTTGACTTCATTGATGTCAAGTCGCCCCTCTTGGGTAAACCAATCGGGAAACATCTGATGCAGCATTTCCAGTCGTTCTGCGTTAAGATCCGGAGATTGTATGATATGGTCTTTATACGTTTCCATTGCTATTTATAGTTTGATTGGCTTGCGCCTTGAAGGTTTCATATTCTTTAATGGGTGCTTTATAGTATGCCTCAATTCCAAGAGATTGGAAATGCTTGATTGCACATTTGATACGTCCAATTTCATGAGGAGTTAAAGCCTTTGTGTCGTTTATGTCATCAGTACCTTTAACTTCTACAACAAAATAATATTCATTGTCTTCGGTGGGTGTATTCAAAGATCTTTTGTGTAGAACAACTCCAAAATCAGGCTCATAGTTACCGATTGGTGTCGGAATTTTATACCATGAAGGGAACTTTAGAAAACACAATACCTCAGTATTCGTTATCTTATCTGCATCAACTGCAAAATTCCTTTCAAGATTACTGTCATATAGTGTTTTATCCCATACGCCATGATTGGGAGTATCTACATAATTATCACAGCCGTCCTTATAGAAATCGTCAAATTTGAAATCATAGGCATTCCCTGTTGGACTATATTCTACGCAGCGTACCAATTCGTCGAGCTGTATCTGACGAATCTTAAACACTGCCTGTTCCATAAATACAGGTGGGTTCTTGATATATTGGGCTTTGTTATCAATTCCTGCAATTATCTTAAGCACCGATGTATAGCATAATCCGGTTTTCTCACTTATTTCTTCGATGAGATCATGAGGGTTAAATTTTGCTTGCGCGGTATAAGACTCTTCACCACAATACTCAGCGTTTTGAATATTGCTAATATCTGAAACGCGCATACTTTGAACATCAATAGTATANTCACTAATACGTATNTCNTTCAANGCNGCAATNCTNTTACGNATNAGNTCATCCTCATCCATGTGGATGCGATAAGTGGTTTTCTTTGCNACAGTATTCCAAAATCGACGGAACACACTCATGAATGTTTCATCTTTCNTNATTTTGAANGTNACNCGNTTTATNCNTNTGCCTTTATGTGTNCGTTTGGGATTCGGAANTTTCGNACCANCNCCATACAATTCNTCATANTCTTGTTGGTAACTGCGGGCAAAAGTTTCGTATGTCTCATTAGGGACAATAGTGAGTTGGTTTATCTGCTCATCATCANGAGTATCGTCAGTGTCATATATTCGCTCTCCATCTTGGTTTACACAGATGCGTAACCCTCTACCTATTTCCTGCCGTTTCTTATTTTCAGAATAGCTTTCATTAAGAGTGGCAATACCGAATACATTAGGGTTATCCCAACCTACACCTAAAGCGGAATGGGAAAAGATAAATTCAATNGGACTNTCAAAGGAAAGTAGCCTCTGTTTGTTATGAAGAATCTCATCAAAAATCTCCTTATTCTTTCTGCAAGCATCTTCCTTGTCGGTGTATTCTCCTTGTGTGGTCTTGGCGAAATAAAAGCCTTGTACAGCCTCCACCTCAGAATCTGAAGGTTGTTTACCATCATTAAATTCAGCAAACACCTGACGATATTTTTGCTCAAANAGTTGCTTAATTATAGGTCGGTCAGAACTCATATAATTTGCGACNCTATCAATAAATATTAATGATANATTTTTGATACCCTGNGGTTTTAACCTATTTTTGTTCTGAAAATGNCGTCGTATGAGCCATTCTAACTGCATCGCCCACACCTGTTCCTTATTGNCAGACGAAGAGCCCTCAATGATTTCTGTACCGTTTGTAAACACTACATGCCATTTACGGTCAGTCATTGATTTATAAATACGATTTATGGTAAAATCACTATATGACTCGTTACCAGATTTATCCGCAAGATTATCGTCTTTCTTCAACCAGCCCGATTCTTTGAACTCAAAGCGTCCTTTGGTTTTATTAAGTTTCCANAGNTTTAGTTTAGCCTTAACTTGTGAAGCCGTGGATTGCACCTGACTAATCTCTAATTTCATTGTTGCTTCGTCATTGCTCTCAGAGACAGTCAGAACTTCNAGTTTTTTTACTAACCCAAGCCGATAGCTTTCCGCGGGAGTCAGTTGGTAAAGAACATTCTTTTTAACCGAATGGGTGGCAGAATAGCGGAACTTAAACAGTGGTGTCAATCTCCCAATCCATTGTTTTGAATTATCCGTATCCATACCCTCCTGCGGCTCGTCCATGAAGATTATTGGATGAGTCTGAGCTATCGCTTCAAGATGTGGCAGATTGTTAAATAGACCCTCTCGCTCAACTTGATTCAATATGTTATTCTCAGAGTTAAATGATGCTAATGTTAGCACCATAATCTGGAGATTGTCGGACGTAATGAAATCATGAAGTTTACTTAATTTAGAACTGTCATAGACAAATACGTCCGGAGTAACATCATACTTTTCAGCTAACTGATCTTTGAAGTTGTCAAAAGTATCAATAACGCCCTGTCTAATCGGAACAGAAGGAACTATAACAATATACTTGCTTAGTCCATATTGCCTGAATAATTCATAGGCAGTTTGAATATAAGTCAAAGTCTTGCCTGTACCCGTTTCCATCTCAATACAGGCATCATTTTCGTCAATTATGCATGCTTGCTTAGCATGTATTCCGTTCTCAGAGCTTACGCGTTTGACGTTATCAGTAATCTCTTGCGCCGACAATGAACAGACGTTAGAATGAATATCCTCCACATGAGCGTTATCGTAGGTATTTCGTTCCATGCCACGAAATACCTCTACCACACTTTGAATGGCAGTGGATTGATGCGGTGGATTTTCAAGTTTAAATTTCATAAAAATTGGTTTAGGCAACATTGCCGGTTTCGATTTCGGATTTGAGGAATTGAAAGATATAGACCGCGCCCTGATAATAGAGTCCGCATTCGGGATCGTTGAGCTTGGCAAAGGTGATAGATGAATAAAGCTCATCAGGGGCTCGGTGTATATCCCAGCCGTATTCTGCCATAAGCATTTCCGCGAGTTCTGCCTCAAGGCATTCTATCTGAAATTGTATGTCTTGTGTCATAGTCATATTTTGTCACATTCAAATAGGCAAAAGACTTGCTATAGTTTCTATGTATTCACGATTTGGACTTTCAATAGCCACCATGTAGTACAGTGTATTATACGTTTTCATCTTGTGCATCTTTATGTTGAAGATAAAATAGAGCCTTTTGATTTTCAATTTCCTGTCGAAGCTCTTGTTCTGAGGGTAATATTGTCAGGTATTTAGAGGCGAAAAGCTGCTTATTACCGTTTAGTATAGAATATTTTGCAATATCCTGATCGGTTTCAGAACATAATACAATGCCCAATGTCGGATTGTCGCCTTCCGTGCGTTTTAGGTCATCATACATTCTAACATACATATCCATTTGACCCACGTCCTGATGTGTTATCTTATTTGTTTTAAGATCAATCAGCACAAAGCATTTCAATATGTAATTATAGAATACAAGATCAATATAGTAATCGTCGGTCTCGGTGACTATATGTTGTTGACGCTCTACAAAAGCAAAACCTTTACCCAACTCCATTATAAATTGCTGCAAATGATCTATTAGAGCGGATTCAAGTTCCCTTTCTGTATATTTCCGATCTTTTGAAATGCCGAGAAATTCCGTCACGTAGGGAGATTTAAGAAACATAGCAGGCGACAGATTGCCATATTCTTTCCCGGATGTTTTAATCTCCATCTCTTTCTTTACTTCCTCTGAGTTGGAAGACGCGAGCAAACGGTGATAGTATTGAGTGGAGACATTGCGGTCAAGCGTTCGGGATGACCACATTTGCGAAGATGCCTCAGTAAGATACCATTCCCGGGCATTTTTATCAGTAACACGCAAGATGGCGCGTATATGCGTCCACGTTAGATTTGGAACGCGCGCGTTCCAAATTACCCAATCGGGAAAAAGAATGAAAAACTGTCTGTAATTCCGAAGATTTCGAGGGCTGAATCCTTTTCCTAATTCGAGAGTGAGTTGTTTAGATAGCTCATTAAGGGAGGCAGTGCCATATTCTGCTCGTAATTTTCCGCGTTGCTCTTCTAAAACAATACGTTCACCAATTTTCCAATAGGCATTAAGCATCGCCGTATTTACCGACGATGCAGCTTGACTACGAGCCGCATCAAGGATCGATTTAACATCCTTGATCAATCCGGTAGAGATATTCTCTTCTTTAGATATTGATTTCATGGCCAAATGATTTGAGGTTGCAGTCTGAGGCTTCATATTCTACCTCCTTCCCGTTGGCAAATGACTTGGAGGTCTGAGACAGCATCGTCGATGGAGAGGGTGTACTCGGCAGCATAGCAGTCGAGAAGGAAATCAATGCCTGTGAAACGGCGCAGATATGCGTAAGCCTGCATGTTGGAGAGGTTAAATCGCTGTGCGAAAGCTCCTACACATGCCACTACATATTCTATTCGGTTAAATATTTCTTTCTTGTCCATGACTATGCTTTATTGCTTACAATTAAGTCTTCAACATCAATATCAAGTAGTTCAGAAATCCTAACAAGCGTTTATCTTCTGTTATGCCATTTCACTTGCTTTGCTTACTTGTTACAAAACTTTGATGTTAAACGTAAAGTTACAAATAAATTCTTAGATTACAATCGAAAAAGGCATAAAATTGCAGTTTGAAATTAAAATCCAATAAAAAGGGAAGACATATAATGATGCCTTCCCTTTATCTAAGATTTAGAGTGTGTTTACTTTAAAACGAATTAATAAAAGTATTTAGAATACCACTCTAAGAATCAGAATCTTATTTAGTCAGTGCTGCGATTGAAGCCTTGATAGCTGCAAGTTTCTCCTGAGCGTCGCTGCGTTTCTTATGCTCCATAGCTACGACAGCTTCCGGAGCGTTGGCTACGAATTTTTCATTGCTGAGTTTCTTTTCAACCCCGGCAAGGAATTTCTCGTAGTAGGTGAGGTCTTTGTTAAGTTTCTCAAGCTCCTCCTCTACATTGATTTTGCTTTCAAGAGGTATGCTATATTCAGTAGCGCCAACAATGAAGGCTGAGGCAGTGGGATTCTTCTCCTCTACCATCTCGATTGCAGAAAGATTGCCCATCTTGGTCAGGACGGCATCAAGGAGGGTATCGTGTGAGCCTTTGATGTTAAGGGCGAGGGGTTCTTTCTGAGGAAGCTGTTTCTGTTTGCGGACAGTACGGATTCCGGCAATAACCTCCTTCAGATGTTCGAAAGCGGCAACTATGGAAGCATCCGCTTCTTCAGGTTTAGGAAGCTGCGCTATCATGATGCTTTCCCCTTCCTTACGCTCTGCAAGGTGTTGCCAAAGTTCTTCAGTGATAAATGGCATGAAGGGATGGAGCAGACGAAGAAGAGTGTCGAAGAAACCAAGTGTTGCCTCGTAGGTCTTGGCATCCATCGGCTGACCGTAGGCCGGCTTCACTACCTCAAGATACCAAGAGGAGAACTCATCCCAGAAGAGCTTATAGATTGCCATAAGTGCTTCGGAGATACGGAATTTACCCATGAGATCTTCGACCTCGGCAAGGGTGTTGTTGAGAACGGCCTTGAACCATTCTACAGCCAATCTGGAGCTTTCAGGCTGAGCGATTGAATCGTCGACGTTCCATCCTTTTACGAGACGGAAGGCATTCCAGATTTTATTGCAGAAATTACGTCCCTGCTCGCAGAGAGAATCATCATACATTATGTCGTGGCCTGCAGGCGCACCGAGCATAAGACCCATACGCACTCCATCGGCACCGAATTGGTCTATCAGATCAAGGGGATCGGGGGAGTTGCCAAGAGATTTCGACATCTTGCGACCGATCTTGTCGCGCACGATACCTGTGAAATACACATTGCGGAAAGGACAATTATCGGCAAACTCATAACCGGCCATAATCATACGTGCCACCCAGAAGAAGATAATATCCGGACCGGTAACGAGGTCGGAAGTGGGGTAGTAGTATTTGAACTCCTCATTTTCCGGATCAAGGATACCGTTGAAAAGAGAGATGGGCCATAACCATGATGAGAACCATGTGTCGAGGCAGTCGGGATCGCGTTTGAGGTCATTGAGTGTCAAAGAGGCATTGCCGGTCTTTTCAATTGCCTTTACCAAAGCCTCCTCTTCATTCTCGGCAACCACAAATCCACCTTCCGGAAGGAACCATGCCGGAATCTGATGTCCCCACCATAGCTGGCGTGAGATACACCAATCCTTGATGTTGGTCATCCAATGGCGGTAGGTGTTCTTGAATTTCGAGGGAACGAATTTGATATCTCCATCCTCCACGGCCTGAAGAGCCGGTTTTGCGAGCTCTTCCATCTTCACGAACCACTGCATGGATAGCTTAGGCTCGATAACGGCATCTGTACGCTCTGAATGACCCACCTTATTCACATAATCCTCCACCTTTTCCACGAGACCGGCTTCCTTTAGATCTTCCATAATCTTCTTACGGACATCAAAGCGATCCATGCCGACATACATTCCTCCGGCTTCGGAGATTGTTCCGTTGTCGTTGAAAATATCGATTGAAGGGAGGTTATATTTGTCGCCGAGCATATAGTCGTTCACGTCATGTGCGGGGGTTACTTTCAAACAACCTGTACCGAAATCCATCTCCACATAATCATCCATGATGATAGGCACTGAACGCCCTACAAGAGGCACGATCACTCGTTTCCCTTTAAGCCATGTGTAGCGTTCATCATTTGGATTCACGCACACGGCAGTATCACCGAGGATTGTTTCGGGACGTGTGGTTGCCACCACGATATATTTATCCTCTTCACCTTCCACTTTGTAGCGGAGATGGAATAGATGACTCTTCTCCTCCTTATAGATAACCTCCTCATCAGAGAGAGCGGTAAGCGCGGAGGGATCCCAATTCACCATTCTTACTCCGCGATAGATAAGACCTTTGTCGAAAAGATGATTGAATACGCGGATCACAGACTTTGAACGAATGTCATCCATAGTGAAAGCGGTGCGTTCCCAGTCGCAGGAAGCTCCAAGTTTGCGGAGCTGCTTCAGGATTATACCGCCATATTTATCTGTCCAGTCCCAGGCGTGACGAAGGAACTCTTCGCGCGAAAGGTCGCTCTTCTTGATGCCGTCGGCAGCCAATTTTGCAACGACCTTAGCCTCTGTGGAGATGGCAGCATGGTCTGTACCGGGTACCCAGAGAGCATTCTTGCCGGTCATTCGTGCACGGCGCACGAGGATATCCTGAATGGTATTATTCAGCATGTGGCCCATGTGAAGCACGCCCGTCACATTTGGTGGCGGGATAACGATAGTGTAAGGCTCACGTTCATCGGGAGTGCTACGGAAGAGTTTATTCTCCATCCAGTAGGCATACCATTTCTCTTCCACCTCAGCGGGGGAATATTTAGTGGCTAATTCGTTCATATCTATGTATTGATGCGTTATTCGTGTTTTGGAAATGAAGTTGTTTACACAACTTAAACAGCCATGCCGGAAACCGGCGTGAGTTTTAAAATGCAAAATTAATAAAAAAGTTTGATAAATGCGACGCTCATTCCATCAATTTGGATAGAATGAGCGTCTGGTATCCGGAATTCGATGAGATAGCGTCAATCGGTGGTTTCAGGACATCCATACTTGCATGAGTTTTCATTCGGCAATATCTGAAGAAGATCCCTTTTGGAATTATTTCAATATGCCTGATGATGCACCGGATTGTTTTGAAATATCATTGTCATTATTGATTTTCTTACCAAATCCGAAAGTATATGTTGCAGACACCTGCACAAAGGCATGGCTGGATTCATTACTTGTCAATCTGTTCACAGAGTAGTTGGTGCTACTCATAATATCGTGCGAGGCACGCCAGTTCCATCGCTGAAGATTTTGCGCCGTCATAATGATATTCCATCTTCCGTTGCTCCAACCTGCTTGAATAATGAAAACATCCTTGTTTCGTGTCCATAAACCTGACATTGAATCGTAATTATCCGTTGCGTCAGCTGATTGGTAAGCTATTGCAAAATTAAAGTTGCCGAGATAATAAAGAGCCTGAATGTAATAACTGATATAAGAATGGTTGATGTAGTAGGGTTTCCCATTTTGAACATATAGCTGTGCCAGTTGCCCTGATAAGTATAAATTACCATCTAATAAGTTTGTTGAAGCATCTATGCCATAATTATAATGACGGAATTTGCCGATTGGTTGTCGGATAGTTCGCAATATTCCGTCAGGGGTTGCCTCATAAACAAAGGCAGCTCTATTTCCAACAATCCATGCATTGGCAAATAATGCCATGTTGAATTTATTCGAGGGAATGTATGTGTAATTTAATCCTAAATCATAACTTCCATGAGACTTTAACATTGGATTTCCGGTGTGCCAGAGAAAAGGGGAGACATGAATGATATTTTCGCTTTTATAGTTAGAAGAGGGGGGCCATATGGAATAATGGAATGCTCCACCCAAAGAATTTTTATTATTGGGGATATAACTTACAGATGCGTCTACATATGGATAATAGGAATCAAGAATATTATCATTCAAGCAAGTTGAAAGCCAGTTCCAACCTATTCCGAAAGTAGCGGATAGTTTTTCTGAAGAAAAATTATAGGTAGCGCCAATCTGCCCGAATTTTGTTGATGAGTGATCAAATGCATTTACCGATCCGCTATATTGGGTTCTGTTATGCTCGTAAATACCTCTGACATGTGCCATCAGGGAAGATTTATCGGAAAATGTATGATTAAAAGTCAATGTTGCATCTCCTTCATGGGTATTGTCATAGGCAGCATTATATATGGGAGAGAGCTGAGATTCAAGATAGTTTGACTCTTGATCTGTACGGGAAAAAGAATAGCCTACCGATGCAGATAGAGAATTGTTTTTAGAGAGGTTGAAAAAGTAATATCCGGAATAGTTCAGATAATTTGCTTTATGGTTTGATTGCGAAGAATATTCATTTATTGCCATCTTATCATCCGTATATTCGACCTTACCTTTATTGTCATTCTGAGGAATCCGGTCGATACCGAATGCTATCAGACTATTGGCGGTGATTTTGTCTCCGGAATAAAGAGCTCTGAAACTCCCCTCGTAATTCTGTTTACGATATTTGGAGCTTTCTGTAGTGGATTCTCTTTGGAAACTTTTTGTCTCTCCGTTTTCTTGAGGCAGATGAAACGTCTCCGTCTGATCTACGCCAAAATGATTGTTAGAGATATAATGGCCATAACCCATTATGTCATAAGTCATTTTATTTCTTACAAATCTGGCGTTAGCCTGCGCATAACCCGAATTGGCAATGAAGTTCTCCACCCCAAGAGTCTTTACGTAACCTCCGTACTCATACTTTATCATCCTGAAATTAATTACAAAGCGGTGGCCCTGAAATCTTGGATCAGAGGGATATTCCAGATATTCCACTCTTTTTACATCCGAAACTTTCATCATATTTAAGTCTGATTCGGTAGCAGGCACATAGTCTATGAATATAGCAACCGACTGCCCGGATGTTGTCGTGATGACTGAAGATCCGAGCCTCGTATTAAGTTGAGGGATAGCCATTCTAACAAGCAGATCAGTCGCAGTCTGCGATGCATTCTTCTGACGTTGTGTGGGACGATAAACATTTTTATCCGGGAAGAGCAAGGCATTGTCGGCCTCTACTGTCACCATCTTCAACTGTATAGGAAGTTCGGGAATTAGGATGGTGCCCACATTGAAAGAATCAAATTTCCTATATGTTGTCTTATATCCGACGCAAGAAAGTTTGGCAAGAACACCCTTACAGTCGCAAGGGATGGAGAATCGTCCTGCTTCATCAGTAATACCGTAGGTCAGCACAGTTGAATCCTTCGGAGCAAGCAGCATGACCGTAGCGGCTACAACAGCTTCATTGTCGGTTCCAACCACTTTCCCGGTATAGATATACTTCCCATGCTGGAGTGCCTCAAGATAATAAGTGTTACGTGACTTGGTAACCATAACCGGGTTCAAACCTATAGTTTGGCGCAAAGCATCGTAGGCATTGTCTGTTTTAACGTTTGCGCTTGTCTTATATGTCTCAAGCTCGTTGTAGATGAAATTTATGTCAAGTTCGGGATGAGCTTCCATTATTTCCCTGATAGCCTTTGGAAGTGGAGTGGAGTTGAAACGATATGAGAAAGTCGCGGCGTCGGTCATGAATACTGTCAATACGACTGCAAGAAAAGTGATGATACGTGCCATGGATTCAATCGATCTCTATTGTATTGTCGCTTATAGTGATATTAATCTGCTCAAAATTGTTAAGACTCTCCACTATATCCTCAATCGAGAGAGCCTTATTCCAGCGGAAATAAAGGCGGAGAGATTTTGCTGCATCGTTATTGAATTTGACCGGGTATGCGTAATAACTGCCAATTCTTGTGATGATACTTTCAAGGGTTTCATTGTCAAAGACCACTGTTTCAGGAGAGTTCCCTTCATATAATTCATCTGAATTGATTATATCCGGTTGAGACGTTACGATATCAGCAGTGGTCGTTTCTTTTACTTCCGAAGTTGTCTCGGTGCTATTATTACGGATGGTGTATATTCCTACGCCTACAATAGCTGCCACGGTAGTGAGGGAGATAATACATATCACGATACTTACCGCTACATTTCTGGAAAAGAAATGAGGCAGCCAATGGAGTTTAGATTTCTGAGATTGACGGTGATTGTTTTCAAACTTCACCCATTCCTCCTCTATATCTGGGGTAGCTATGGGCTGAAGGCTTGACTTCGTTTTGTCGAGTAAGTCAAACACCTCCTTAACCTCCGGATCCTGAAGTATCGTCTCAATCTCGGTCGGGGTGTAGCTGTCAGGATGCTCAATGGCATCAAGAAGTCGGTCGATTATATCCATTCTTAGAAAGTTTTTTACGTAAGACATCTATTGCATGACGCAGATGCTTATAGACTGCAACCTTGCTGACACCGAGAGTTTCGGCAATCTCGTTATAACTCTTCCCATCGGTAAAACGCATGGCAACTACGCGGCGACAAGTATCGCTCAGGTCTTTAGAAACCGTATACTGAATCAATGCTATCGTATCGTCATCAGGCCATTCCTCATTTTCAATTTCCATCTCATTGATGGAATGAACCTCCTTCATACGGTCTTGAACCGAAAGATGGCGGATATGTTTCAGACATCGGTTCCGTACTGCCGTCAACAAATACGGGGCCGACACGTCAGATTTTCCGGAAACAAGCAACGCTTCAAAGACATCGTGCACAATGTCCCTTGCCACATCATCCTCTCGGAGTATCAGCATCGCAAGCCGATACATCGCTGCATAATGCGTGCGGAAAAGCCGTTCTATGTCATCTTTTGTAGTCATACACATACATTCACCCCCCAATCTTAAAAAAGCTAACCTCAAAAATAAAAATTTTTTAATCAAGTGGCAGATAATACAATCCTTTACCCCGAAAAGATTTTGAAGGTTGAGATAATCTGAGTAATTTTGTAGAGAAAGCAGAATGCATGGGATTTTGTGGTGTGAAAATCACTCTCAAACTGAAATAAGATATGAGTAGAATAGATTTGGTTAGACTTAGGAAAAGAGCTGGAATGAGTCAGCGTGAACTTGCCGACCTCCTGCAGGTCCGCCCCAGCTTCCTCTCTGCAATAGAAAACGGGAAGAGCCGTCTCCCGGAGGAGAAATTAGAGAAGATTAAGGAGATATTTGAATTGGATAATCTGGAAGGGTATATGATGGAAGAAACGAGTGATACTGTTGTGCCCCCTCATAGCCATCTTTCAGACCAAAGCGATTATCTGACCCAACTACTTAACCATTTTCATGATCTGGCTCATCAGCGCGACAAGGAGGATGCCACTTCTAATGCGGAGCATATAGCAAGAATTGAATTTCTTGAAAAAAGAAACGACCGTCTTTCCCAACGTGTGGATGATCTTCGCGAAGAGGTGGACCATCTTCGCGAAGATAATTTGCGTTTGAAAGAGCTGCTGATCAGTAACGGTATCGCCTATTGAGCGAGTTGCTTAATAATGATTATATATTCATCTTCTGTGGCTGCAACCACTTCTGCTGAGAAGCCCCAGCCCTTTATCATTTCCGCCAGAGAATGAGCGGGCAGGAGATGATCGCTTTCCGATTTGCGTTCGTGATGGATATTATTGATAAACTTCTCATCGGAAGGGAATGCAATAACTATACACCCTCCCGGCTTCAGATTCATTTTGAAGAGCCATTCCATTGTCTGCGCAGGGGCATGGAGGTGAGGATAGACGGAATATAGGAGAGCCACATCATACATTCCCGGAATAAGCTCCTCTTCAAAGTCTAATTCCATAAAGCTGACATTAGTCAGATTCCCATATTTTTTTCTTGCGATTGAAAGCATACCTTCCGAGAGATCGATAGCTGTAACGCTCCCTTCATTTCCAACGATTTCACTCAGGTAGGGCACCAACACGCCGGTACCGGTTCCTAAATCAAGAATGCTCATTCCGCTCTTTAAAGGCAACTTTGCCAGAATGCTTTTCACTCTTTCCGGAGTGGAACGGATTTCGTTTGCATCCCATGAAGGAGCAAGCTTATCGAAAAATTCAATTTCAGCTTCTGTCATAATAATAAAGTGATTATTCAGTTATAGTTTCTGCAAAATTAACCTAAATATAGTGAATTTTAAAATTATTTTGTTAATTTTGCTGCATAAACTATATTAAGGTATGAAAATGAACAGAGAACTAATGGCATTTGCTCCTTTGGCCCTTGCATCGTTAGGCGTGCAAGCAGCGGAGGCTCCTCGTGATACTGTCAGACTCCAAGAGGTAGTGGTGACAGCCCCTTTAAAAACCGACCCTGAGTTGATACCTTTGAATGTCACCAATATCTCAAAGGCAGAAATCGAGAAATCGACAGAGAGTTCATTGCTTCCCGTGCTCGTCAATAAGGTTCCGGGACTATTCGTAACGGAACGTGGTTTTGCCGGATATGGCGTTTCGGGTGGAAGCGCAGGCACAGTGAATATCCGTGGTGTAGGTCAAGGAAATAAGGTGCTCTTCATGATTGACGGACAGCCACAGTGGGCCGGAGTGTTCGGACATTCTCTTGCGGATACTTACGTGGCAAACGGGGTGGAAAAAGTGGAGGTGGTCAAGGGTCCCTCTTCACTATTGTATGGCTCAAACGCTATGGGAGGATCGGTTAATATCGTGACCCAGAGTCAGAAGACTGATGGTCTGACAGGGCGTGCGCGTGCGATGTTCGGGTCATTCAGTACTCAGAAGTTTGCCCTTTCTTCCGGATATAAAAAGGGAAGATTCTCTGCGACACTATCCGGACAGCTCGACCGAAGCAATGGCTATCAGAAAGGAAGTGAATTTTGGCTTGCAAATGAATTTGCACAGTTGAAATATGCAATTTCCCGGAATTGGAGTGTTGCAGGAATGGTGGATATGACTCAGAGCCATGCTAATAATCCGGGGACAACACAGAGCCCGCTTGAAAATATGTGGACCGATATATTCCGTGGAGCCGGGGGAGTGTATCTGAAGAATATGTATGAGAAATTCGATGGCGGTGTGCAGGGATTTATCAACTGGGGAACACATGAGGTTGACGATGGCAACGCTCCCGGAGCGACCCCCAAGGATTATCTATTCCATTCCACCGACTATAATATGGGCTTCACGGCCTACGAATCATTCTATCTATGGGATGCCAATACGCTTTCGGCAGGAATTGATTTCCAGCATTGGGGCGGTCATATATGGAATACGGATAAAGCTGATGAGGCTATCCGTTCGTCGGAATCGAAACATCATGTTAATGAGATTGCAGGCTATGTGATGATGCAGCAAGGATTTTTCAACGACATTCTGAATGTGAACGGAGGTGTGAGATTGCAGCATGGCTCGGTTTATGGGAATGTGTGGGTTCCACAGGCGGGTCTGATCATAAAACCGGGGTATTCATCTCAAATTAAAATGTCATTCAGCAAAGGATTCCGTGCACCTAATATCAGGGAACTATACTTGTATCCGCCGGCAAATCCTGATCTGAAACCGGAATATATGCTTAATTATGAGGTGAGCTATCGGCAACATCTTCTTGATAACCGTCTGATGCTTGGCGCAGCTATATTTTATATCGACGGCAGGAATATGATTCAGACCACGATGGTCGAGGGCCGTCCCCGCAATATAAATACCGGAAAATTCCATAATAAAGGTTTTGAACTGGAAGCCGGCTACTCCATCCTCCGCAATCTGCAGGCGAGTGCCTCATGGTCTTATCTGCATACGGATTCCGATAATCTTTATTCTCCAAAGAATAAGCTGAATGCCGAACTTACATATTCCCCCGGCGACTTCAGTTTCACAGTCGAAGAGATGAGTATCTGGGGTATGAAATATGGAAATCCGGATGGCTCAAGCATGAATTATTCTCTCCTCAATTTAAGAGCTGCCTACACATTTGACAGAACGGTTCCTGTGACAATTTTTGTGAAGGTGGATAATATCACCAATAAGCATTATGAGATTATCTACGGTTGTCCGATGCCGGGCACTACGTTGATGGGTGGAGTTGAGTTTAAATTCTAAATAAGATTTGAGTATGAAGGCTCGTCTGTCGTTTCTCTATTTCCTGCAGTTCAGCGTGTGGGGATGTTATCTCACCTGCTTGGGTCAGTTCATAGGGGCGAACGGGTTAGGAAACAAAATAGCATGGTTTTATGCTGCAATCGGACTTGTCTCGATAATCACTCCATCACTCTTGGGTCGTCTTGCCGATAAGACAGGACGACCTGAGAGACTGCTGATGTTTTGTCATCTTGTCGCATCAGCTTTCATGTTCATAATGTGGTGGTATGGTTCAACACATCCTATGCTTGAATTTAAGGTTTTCTATCCGTTGTATCTATCTTTCCTTAGTTTCTATATGCCTACTATGGCCTTAGCAAATACCACAACATTCCGTATCTTATCTGAAAATGGTCATAATCCTACCACTGCGTTTCCAACCATCCGTATATGGGGCACGGTAGGATTCATAGCAGCAATGTGGTTTGTAAATTCAGCCTATTGGCATGACGGAGCTATTGGATTCACTTTAAATGAAGGGTTGCCTTTCAGTCATCTCAGATTTCAATATAATGCCGGACAGCTGCTATGCAGTGGAGTCATGGGGTTGATCACTTCTCTTTATTCTCTCTTTTTACCTAAAATGGTAGTTGGGATAGGGAAAGTTGTGGGAGACAGGTTGAAAACCGCTTCGCTTTTTAATTCTATTGGCTCGGTGATGAAGATTGCAAGAGTAAAAGTTTTTTTGATTTTTGTTATCCTTACGGGTGTGTGTCTTCAGATTTCCAATGGTTTCGCCACTCCCTTTATAACTCACTTCTCCGGAATAAGCGAATATTCTGAGTCGTTGGCTTCCGGAAATGCAACGATGTTGTTTTCTATATCGCAGATATCGGAGGCTTTCTGTGTGTTGTTTTTGGGGATAACCATGAAAAGGATAGGTATAAGATGGGTGTATGCTGTAGGTCTTCTTGCATGGGGATTGCGTTTCCTTTTCTTTGGTCTTGGAAATCCCGGAGAAGGACTTTGGCTTTTGATCGGCTCTATGTTGGTATATGGCATTGCTTTTAATTTTATTACCATAGCCGGCCATATTTATATTCAGCAGGTTGCGCCGGAGAATATGAAGGGATTTGCGCAAGGATTGATGATGTTTATGAGCAATGGCATTGGTGCCACATTAGGCATGATTGGCGCCGGGGCAGTTGTGAATCATTGGTGTAGGTGGGAAACGGTCAATACTAAAATAGGAAATGGAA
The DNA here is from genome assembly GCA_014801985.1 of Bacteroides sp. GTDB lineage: Bacteria > Bacteroidota > Bacteroidia > Bacteroidales > Muribaculaceae > Lepagella. Next base: position 13,247 of record JAAVDD010000002.1, on the reverse strand, counting down.
TCCGTCTGTTTATGGGAGAGTGGGAATGGCCTTGGTTGGTTTTTGCCTTATATGCATTCATTGTATTGTTGTTCTGGCTTTTCTTGTTTAAGGGGAGTAAAAAAGTAGTAAGCCGGTAAACCTTACAGGTTAAGAAAGGAGCATATTTCTTTGGTAAATAGAATTATTGTTTTGGATTAAATCATAGTAAAGATGATAAAGTTAAGGCAACTTGGAATTTTCTTTTTTTCCTTATTTTCTGTGATGATTTCTTGTAAGACAGCGAGGAATATGCATGGAGTGGAAAACTATAGAGTGTCACTTGCAGATTCAATCAGCAGGGCAATAGATTATCAGATGGCGAACTATCCTCAATCGCAATACAGGGATGTATATAAGAATTTCATGCAAGATTTTTTTGGTCCCGGGCATATACTTTCGGATACTGCTGCATCCGGGCGCTACCTGAGATATGAACTATTGTCGGAAGAGTCTTTTGATGGCCCTTTATATGAACCGACAGGCTATAAAGGTAATTTTTATAGGGTAAACCTATCTCTTGTAAAAGACGGGATAGTGCCTTATGAAGAATTCTTCAATGCTTTTGTAACGAGTGTTAAGGATATTGTTCCACCCTCTGGCGAGGACTGGATGAAAATATGGGGTTCAATAGATGAAGTGATACATGAAAAAAAACTATCATTTCCAGAAGAAGAAAAGGATAGGAGAGAGCTGAATGAGCAATTCAAAACGGGAGATTACATTGTTCATCATAGCCAACGCTTCAATGACTCGGTGCATTTTCATTACAGAATCATATCAAGAGATAATTTTCAAGATAAGATACTTCCATATTTGCTCAAATGAAAGAATAAGAAACGCGCAGAGCTGACTCTGCGCGTTTCTTATTCTTTCCCAAATTATTCAAGATTCTAACTCTTTTGTGTAGCCTTCATAATAATAAGATTGTTCAATTCCTTTGAAGATCATTTCGCGGTCATCAATCCGATCTGTCAAAGCCGGCAGGAGCAAAAACCTAAGTTCGAGATCGTTTATCGGGCTACGTTCCATAGCTTGAAGATAAAGATTCTTATCAACTTTTTGCCAATCCACAATTTTCCCTAATCTCTTCTTGAGAATCATATCCAGCCAAATTCTGGTTGCACGACCATTCCCTTCCATAAAAGGATGAGCAACGTTCATCTCTACGTATTTAGCTATTATCTCTTCATAGGTAGTTTCAGGCATTTTTTCAATAGCTGCCAATGCCTCCTTCAGATAAAGTGAATTTGCAAATCTGAATCCTCCTTTACTAATGTTTTTTTCCCTTATCGTTCCTGCAAAAGGGTATAGAGAATCAAATAAGTAGCTATGAATAGCCTGAAGTCCTTTAACTGTTCCCACCTCAATATTATCTATGGCTCCTGAGCTAAAAAGCTCTTTGGCATTTTCAAGGCTCCGACTGTCAATGGATTTCATTATCTTTTGTCTATATTACAGCTTTAACATCTCATTTTGTGCACTCAGTTCTTCAAGATAGCGGCGACGATCATCCTCAATCATACGGTCGAAATCCTCAGCATAGGAGGCAATCACTTCAGCCGGTTTATGCCAACGCTCACTGAAACGCGATGCAATCCATTCACGCTCCAATTCCGGATAGCGAGAGAATGCAATATCAAATACCTCACGCATACCCTCTATTGTTTCCTTCTCCATCGCCTCCTCAAGGTAATGGCGCGGAAGGAGAAGTCCCGACATATCCACCCAGTCATAGACCTCTTCATCCATCTTTTTTTCCGGGAAACCATCAGCCCCAAGTCGAAGACTCAGATATTTATATATAGCCAGCTCATAAAGATGGCGTGCACGCTCAAGAGCGGCACGAGTAAACTTCATTCCTCTATAACGCAGATAACGGTCATCGTCGGCAGGTCGTGAAAGAAGGTCGTCGATAACATCGAGTGCAGTCATCATGGCCTCCACCGTGATAGGATTCAAGACGTCAAACACCACACGATCGTGCATCGGAAGCTTACGTTTCAGTCTACGGTCGCGCGCAGGCCATTTCTGTTCATCACGCATGAGTCCGCAGCTTCGTAACATTACGCCCGGCACAACGACGGTGGCTCCACGATCGTCTCCAAAGAGATATGAAAAGGGGAACTGTGATGAATCCGGATGAGTCTTATGTGCACCCATTAGTAATGAGAAGGCTCCAATTTTTGCCCCCAACATGATGTATGAGAAAGAAGATGTTTTCACTCCTCTTTCAAATACTCCCCAATGCACGGGGCCGAGCTTATACATGTGGTTACTCTGATTGGTGCCCGATCCGGCATTCATGAAAGAGGTCTGAACACCGATAAGGAGCGTGGATTTATGCATACTTACTGTGTAAGGCCCAGCAAAAACAGCACAAGCTTCACCATTCTCCAGCGAACAGTTTGCGAAGAAAAGGGAATCATGGGCGGTGAATTTCTTCTCAATCGACGCTCCTTGTCCCACATAGCAATTGCGTAGGAAAGCTCCTGAATCGAGTCGTCCATCCTCCACTATGAAATTCTCGGCATCCACTCCCGTTCCGATGAAAGCGAGCGCACGCCCGGGAGCGGCATTATTGATGATTGTGCCGTTCTTAAGAGCTGCAGCTCCACTGATCGTCACCTCGCGTCCGACCGACACATTGATAAGCGAGCCGCAATTTTCAATCACAGCACCTTGCCCGATTCCAACAAAATATTCTTGCGAATCGAGATATTCCCTAAGGATAGGAGAGAGGTGATTCTCTGCCCATTTGGGTTCGCGGGCCATAAGAAGTGCAATCTGGGCGGTAAGACCGGGAAATATAGTTACAGGACGTGAACCAGTCTCATCAAGCACAGCAACTTCTGTGCCCACACCGCAGCGGCTCTCCTCCTCAAAGACTATGCTTCCTACATTTTCAATGCGAACATTATCAAGAATAGTGCAATTGTCGAGGTATCCCCCGACATTGCGTATGGTGGCATGATTGCCTATTCTGCAATCTTTTATAAGTGCATTTTCTAAGATATCGTCTCCTTCGACAAGGCCGACAGAGACATTTCCTTCAAAAGTGATATTCCGGAACCGTGAGAAATCCGAATGAGGATTAAACCTCACTCGGCTCCAGTCGGAAGAACGGCATCCGTTCTCCGAAAGGAGGGTAATTTCCCGGGCTCCGGGATTAATATATACAGGTTCCATTTTTTATTTAATATATTATTCTTTTTCTGCTTCCTCATCCACGATTTCCTCAGTCGTATCCACGGCCTCGATTTCATCTGCAAGGTCGTCATATTTCTGGAAAAGGAAATCATTATAAGGGAAGCGTGCGATATGAATCTCCTTGGCTTTCTCATAAAGCATCTCCTTCAGGGCTTCGATATTGGTGCGCTCCTTAGCGGAGATGAATATACAATTATTTTCCATCCTCGACATCCAGGTCTGCTTGAATTCATCAAGAGAGATGTTCTCGCGCGTTCTTGGAGTGAGATCATCCGGATCCTTGGGGGTGTAAGAGAAAGCGTCAATCTTATTGAACACAAGAATCATCGGTTTCTGAGCAGACCCGCAGACATCTGCAAGTGTCTTATTCACCACATCAATTTGATCCTCGAAATTCGGGTGACTGATATCCACTACATGAACCAGGATATCAGCTTCACGCACCTCATCCAAAGTCGACTTGAATGAATCCACAAGATGGGTTGGAAGTTTCCGGATAAAGCCGACAGTATCTGTGAGCAGGAAGGGGAGGTTATCGATAATCACCTTGCGGACTGTGGTGTCGAGAGTAGCGAACAGTTTGTTCTCTGCAAAGACATCGCTCTTGCTCAGAAGATTCATAAGGGTGGATTTACCGGCATTGGTGTATCCCACAAGTGCCACACGTGTAAGTTTACCACGATTCTTACGCTGCACGCTTTTCTGTTTGTCAATACTTTTGAGTTCCTCCTTAAGGCGAGAAATCTTATCAAGGATTATACGACGGTCGGTTTCTATCTGGGTTTCACCCGGTCCACGCATACCGATACCACCACGTTGACGCTCAAGGTGAGTCCACATTCGAGTCAGACGTGGTAGCAGATATTGATATTGCGCCAGCTCCACCTGGGTTCTGGCAGTGGCGGTCTGCGCACGTTTTGCGAAAATATCAAGAATAAGACTTGTTCGGTCGAGGATTTTTACTTTCAATTCGTTCTCTATGTTAGCCACCTGTTTTGAGGATAGATCGTCATCGAAAATCACAAGTCCAATTTCATTATCCTCTACATACTGACGAATTTCCTCCAATTTACCTTTTCCCACATAAGTGCGAGAATTGGGATAATCGAGTTTCTGAACGAAGCGTGCTTCGGTCTCCGCGCCTGCTGTATGGGCGAGAAATTCCAGCTCATCAAGATATTCATTGCACTTTATTTCATTCTGCTGACGGGTGGCAAGTCCGACAAGCACGGCCCTTTCATTGGCCTCCTTATTAATTATATTGTCTTCAATCATTGATTCAGTAATTTTTATCGTCGGCGGCCCAAAAGGGTCGATATAGCCGTTCCCATAGCTATGGGTTCTTTATTTATAGAAACAAAAATAATGCCGAAAGGTTAATTATGCAAAAAATAAAGCCTAAAACCGGATAAAAAACGGTTTTAGGCTATTATTTTCACCGTGTTGACAAAATGGACACGATGGGAATTACATTGGGAAGAGAATAAGTTACTTCTTATTCACCTTGTTATAGCGTGCGTTAAGACCTTCTACAATTTCATTTGTAATATCAAGATCAGGATTGATGTAGAGTGTGGCATTTTTGAGAAGGATGGCATCGAACCCACGGGTCTTGTTATATTCCTTGACGAAGGCTTCGATAGAATCGTTCACAGCCTGCTGAGCCTGCATTGCGGAAGTTTCGAAATTGCTTTGAAGTGAAGCCATATTTTTCTGGGCTTTCTCCTGCATTCCTGCCAGGCTCTTCTCATCCTGCTTATATGAAGCCTCGGAGAGATAGCCATTGTTCTGCATCTTCTTCTGCATGCTGGTGGCGAAATTCTGGATTTCAGTCTGATGACGTTTCATCTGGCTCTCCATATTAGTCTGGAGGCGCACGATTTCCTCGTTGTAATCCTTGGCGAGGTTATACTTGCTGAGCACTGTGTCGATATCTACATATCGATAATTAGGAAGCACCTTGGCATCCTTCTTGTCGGCCTTTTTCTCAGATTTCACGGCCGAAGTTTTCTCTTTATTGCCGGCGTCTTTTGAGTCGTCGCAGGCAGTGGTGAAAAGTCCTGAAGCAATGATTGCCGCAGCGGCAATCGTCAAATGGATTTTTTTCATTATTAAAAAAGATATTTATCTAATATTCTCTGGTAGGGACTATCGCTTGACTTGGAGAAAAGCGGAGCCGGGGGTTAGTTTTTTCGGCGCGGAGCATGGTGGCAACCACCGGACTTACTCTTCTGCGCATAAAACAAAAGCAAAAGTAATGATATTCCTACAAATATCACTGATAAAAGTAAAGTTTTCACTTATTTTAATACTTTTAAAGGGTTTTGTGGTGTGGGTCTCCCCGTTTGAGTGCAAATTTACAAATAAAATTGATAAAAATGGGTGGATTATAGGAATAATTTTATTAACTTTGAAGCGACGACCGTGAAAAACGTCTCAACCTTAGCTCTCCGCGGCCCTCAGATATTAGTTAGGGGCAAGAAAAAGATATAACCTAAATATAATATATTTTATGGAAATAAAAGACCTTAAACCGGAGTTGATCTGGAAGTGTTTCGATGAAGTGACTAAAATTCCTCGACCCTCCTGCCATGAAGAGCAGATCAGAGACTTTCTCGTGAAATTTGCCAATGAGCATGGCATTGCCGTAAAGACTGATGAAGTGGGCAACGTGGTGATGAGCAAACCTGCCACGCCCGGTCACGAGAACGCACCGACAGTTATACTCCAGTCACACATGGATATGGTGTGCGAGAAAAACAGTGGAGTGGATCATGATTTCATGAAAGATCCAATCGACACATACATTGACGGAGAATGGGTTCGCGCACGTGGCACAACCCTTGGCGCCGACAATGGTATCGGTGTGGCTGCAGCTATGGCAGTGATGATCGATAAGGATCTCGTACATGGTCCGGTAGAGGCTCTTTTCACTATAAATGAGGAAATCGGACTTGAAGGAGCTCAGAACCTTGGTGAAGGCATGATTAAGGGAACGATGCTTCTCAATCTCGACAGCGAGGATGACGGTGAGATTTTTGTAGGTTGTGCAGGCGGTATCGATACTACGGCTGAATTTCATTATAACCGCAGTTTCTCTCCTGAAAACTTCAAATATATGCGTGTCAGCGTGAGCGGTCTTCTTGGAGGTCATAGCGGTGGCGACATACATCTTGGCCGTGCAAACGCCAATAAGGTTATTGCTCGCTTCATCTGGGAATGCTCCCAGCGTTGGGACACCTGCCTTTGCTCGATTGAAGGCGGCAATCTCCGCAATGCTATTCCGAGAGAGGCTAATGCTGTGTTTGGCATACACGCCGATCAGCATGAGGAGATGATGAGCCGTGTTTCCGAATATATGGAGGAAATCAAAAATGAATATGAAGGGGTGGAGCCTCAGATGAAACTTGAAATCGAGGAGATAGAGCGTCCTGAATACTGCATGGACAGCGATACCTCTCTTGCCATAGTGAGAGCCGTCTATTCCGCTCCCCACGGAGTGATCTCAATGAGCCGTGACATCGAGGGTCTTGTAGAGACTTCCACAAACCTTGCATCTGTGAAGATGCCCGAAGATGGTAAGGTGATTGTAACCACTTCACAGCGTTCTTCTGTAGAGAGCCGTAAGGAAGATATCGCCGGTCAGGTGGAGGCCCATTTCCAGCTTGCCGGAGCGAAAGTGACCCACAGTGACGGCTATCCCGGCTGGGCTCCCAATATGAAATCACCTATAATGAAGATTACAGCCGATGCTTATGAAGAGCTCTTCGGCGTGAAACCTGCAATCAAGGCCATCCATGCCGGACTCGAATGTGGTCTCTTCCTTGCCAAATATCCGAATCTTGACATGGTAAGCTTCGGACCGACCATGACAGGCGTGCACTCCCCTGATGAACAGCTTTTGATCCCGACTGTGGATAAGTTCTGGAAGCATTTATGCAAGGTGCTTGAAAAGGTGGCAGCCTTATGAGGCAGTCGGTAAGCCTGAGTCTTTTGTTTCTGACCTTCATTGCCCTGTTGACCTCCGCCTCAGGGCAGAAGGTCGGGAATAAGACAGGGGGGCATACCGGGATGGTTCGGACAGAACTCGACTCACTTCCTGCTGCAGATGCAAAAAGCCGATACTCCACTTTGACGGATGCCGATTTCAAACGTGTGGCCGCAAGGTTAGGCGTGGAAGTGGCGGCCATCAAGGCGGTGGTGGTGATAGAAGCCGGTGAGAAAATGGAGGGATTCTGGGCGCCTGGAGTGCCTGTAGTCAATTTCGACCGTACTATGTATAACCGCTATCGCTCTAAGGTTAAATCATCCAAAGGTAATCCATCTGAGAAAGTCCCTTCAGGACTTAAGGGTTATCCGCTTTCTGAATGGACACAACTCGTCACTGCAAGGAAATCCAATGTCGACGGAGCCAATATGGGAACGTTCTGGGGAATGTTCCAGATAGGAGGCTTCAACTATAAGCTCTGCGGATGCGAGTCAGTGGCCGAGATGGTTAGACTTATGTCTTATTCCGAGCTCGAACAGCTTGAACTCTTCGCAACGTTCCTGATCAATACAGGGATGGTGACCGATCTAAAGAATAAGAATTGGGCTTCGTTTGCCAAGAAATATAATGGGCCCAACTATGCGAAGCGTGGCTATCATACGAAGATGGCCAATGCCTATTCAAGATTTAAAAAATAATTAATCTGAAACCAAATTATGAAGATCACGGAATTGCAACCACACTTGGTGTGGGAATGTTTTGATGAAATAACAAAAGTGCCTCGTCCGACTCATCATCTCGATAAGATGCGCGAGTTCCTTGTGGATTGGGCCGACCGACACAATATACCTGTGGCTACCGATGAGGTTGGAAATGTGGTGATGCGTAAGGCAGCGACGTCAGGTCATGAAGATGCGCCGACCATCATTCTTCAAGGCCATCAGGATATGGTAGCGGAGAAACTTCCCACTTCGAACCATAATTTTTTGACTGATCCTATCGAGACTATTGTTGACGGCGAATGGGTACGTGCCAACGGCACTACACTTGGTGCCGACAATGGTATGGGATGCGCAGCAGCAATGGCAGTTCTCCTTGACGACTCGCTTGAGCATGGCCCGATAGAGGCTCTGTTCACTGTGGATGAGGAGCAGGGTCTGATAGGGGCCAACGGTCTTCAGCCGGGTTTTGTGACCGGAGAGATTCTCCTTAATCTTGATTCTGAGGAGATGGGACAACTTGTGATAGGCTGTGCAGGTGGAAAAGTTACAGTGGCTACACTCCCCTTCATGCGTATTGCCACTCCCGAAGGTCTTATATATTATAAGGTCTCTATCGGTGGACTTAAAGGAGGTCATTCAGGTATGGAGATCGGACTTGGTCGCGCCAATGCCAACCAGCAGCTTGCCCGCTTCCTTTATACATTCTCACAGGAAGCAGCCTTTGAACTTGCTGAAATCGATGGGGGAGGACTTGCAAATGCCATTCCCCGTGATGCACACGCTGTGATTGGAGTGTCTGCCGATGAGGTAGAGGTGCTTGAAAAGCTCGCTGCGGAATTTAATTCCACTCTCCATGCAGAATTTAAGGGCGTGGAGGAGGATTCTTTCCATTTCACGGTAGAGCAGACTGAATCAAGAGATGAGGTGATCGAAGCCAAGACAGCACACGATCTCATCAAGGCAATCTTTGCAGCCCCCAACGGTGTGCAGGGAATGTCGCATGCCATCGAAGGTCTGGTAGAGACCTCCTGTAACCTCGCATCCGTGAAGATGAAAGATAACGACAGGATAGAAATTACGGTTCATCAGCGTTCCTCTGTGGATTCCCGCCGCGATGAGATAGCCGACCGAATCAAAGCTCTCTTCACCCTTATAGGATCCGTAGTCACATTTGATGATGCCTATGTTGGATGGGCGCCTAATCCCGATTCAAAAGTGCTCAAAGTAGCAGTTGAGAGCTACCGCGACATCTTCCATGCCGAGCCGAAAGTTGAGGCCCTTCATGCAGGTCTGGAATGCGGTCTCTTCCTTGAGAAGATGCCCGCTCTCGATATGGTGAGCTTCGGACCCACTCTAAAGGACATCCATTCTCCGGGTGAGAAGGCCAACATCAAGTCAGTGGAGGAGTTCTGGCGTCTTCTGACAGAGATTCTGCGTCGTCTGTCATAAAGCAAGGCTGATAATAGAAATGCAATAACATTAGGTTCGCCGATAAAAAGGCGAACCTTTTTTATTTGAGGGTGTTAAAGAATATAGATAAAAGAAAAATAAAAACTATGCTCGATTATATATCTGTAGGGGTCTTTATCGACGGTGGTTATTATGCAAAAGTAAATAGAGCGCTTAAGGCCCATGAGCGTTCCATAATACGTGTAAGGTCGCTGTTTGATTACATTTGTGCCCGGCTTTCAATGGAAGAAGGGGTGCATATCTCTGATTGTCAAATAACGGAGGCGCATTATTTTAGAGGGCGTTTCCGTGTGAAAGAAGCTTATGACAAACATCTTCTTTATAATGAGAGAAAATTTGAGGACACATTGATAGAGAACGACGTGATTTTCCACTATAAGCATCTGCGCGAGGTGGAACGCGACGGACAGACAGAAGTGGTGGAGAAGGGGGTGGATGTATGGTTTGCCCTTGAAGCGTATGAATTGGCTACCTTCCGTAAATTCGATTATGTTGTGCTCATCACCGGCGATGCCGACCATGAGATGCTTGTAAGGAAACTGAAGGCACTGAAGATAAAAACCGTGCTTCTGACTTGGAACCTTACTGATGTGGATGCCACCTCTCCCTTGCTTCGGGAAGAGGCAGGTCATCATTGGGAACTATCTGAAATCATAGAGGATTCCCCGCAACTCAAGCGTCAGCTCCTGTATAAGCTGAGGGAGCCGGCTGTGACACCGCTCGGAGATGAATTCTAAAAATATAAACATCAAAAAATAACCCAAAATAAAGAAATTAAAACAGAAAGATTATGAAAAAGATTATGACAATGATGATGATGGCAGTGGTCTGCCTTATCATGGCCTCCTGTTCAGGCAATTCTAATTCCGACCCAAAAGCAGTGGCCGACAAGATTGCAGCCGGTGAGACTCTCACCGAAGCCGATTATACCACAATGATCGACTATTGCGCAAATTATGCAGAAAAGGCTCAACCCTATTTCAATACCATTAACAGCGGCGCAGCAACCGATTCAAAGGAATATACGGATGCCGTGAACGAACTTGCGACTATGTCGTCGGAGGCAGTATATCTTGATGCCTTCCGCAAAGCCATTACTGATGCAGATGCCGCTCAGCTTGGCGAGAAGAATGTGAGAAAAGTTGATGAGCTTGCAAAATACGAGGCATTCCCAATCGCAGATGTATCCGATAGTGCGATGATGAATCCTGACGTTGTAGGCGATATCGTGGATATGCCTTCGAATGATTCAAATGGTGTAATAGCATCTGGCGACGGAGAGGTAGTTGTGGCAAAATAATGTCATAATTTTACTCCATTCATACCGGAGAGGCTTTCTTGGAAGGCTTCTCCGGTTTTTTTATGGTTTTTAGCGATAGTGCGGAAATTATTACTTCAAATCATATAAAATACGTTCAAAAGGTGCAAATAACTTAACAATCTAACACAAAAAGTTGTATTATTAGAATATAAAAGGTAATTTTGCGTTGTTTTTTTATACGGAATAACAAAACTTCCTTCTGAAAGGGAGGTAACAAACCATCTGAGACCTTTTTTCTTAGCGGCCCTGCGCGCCGGACCAGGTTTGACGCCGGCTGCCGAAGAGGACAGACTTACAAAACATTCTTTAAAAATTATGTGTGGAATTGTAGGATATATCGGGAATGGCAACGTTTACGATATTTTAATAAAAGGCCTTCACAGGCTTGAGTATCGAGGATACGATAGTGCCGGAATCGCTCTTGAAGGGGGAGACGGCAGACTGAAAGTGTATAAAGCAAAAGGAAAGGTAAGCAATCTCGAAGATTATTGCAAAGATAAATCGGTGGATGCCGGCATCGGCATTGCTCATACCCGCTGGGCCACCCACGGTGAGCCTTCCGACAGCAATGCTCATCCGCATTACAGCGAAGACGGCAATCTGGCACTTGTGCATAATGGTACGATAGAGAATTATAAGGTGCTCAAGGATGCTTTGATCCAGCATGGATGCTCATTTCATTCCGAAACCGACACCGAGGTGCTTGTTCAGCTAATCGAATATATCAAGGTAAAGAACAACTGTTCGCTTGTGGAAGCAGTGCGCGAGGCACTCAACCAGGTGGTCGGTGCCTACGCTATTGCAGTCATTGAGAAAGATCATCCGGATACGATAGTGGCAGCCCGTCAGAGTAGTCCGCTCGTAATAGGAATAGGGGAGGATGAGACATTCCTTGCCTCCGATGCCACTCCCTTTGTGGAATATACCAAGGATGTGGTATATCTCAAGGATGAGGAGATAGCCGTAATAAAGAAAGGAGAGCCTCTTAAGATATTCAACCTCGACAATAGCGAGAGCAAGATCGACGTAAAGACGCTTGAGCTTTCCATCTCTCAACTTGAGAAAGGTGGGTATCCGCATTTCATGCTCAAGGAGATTTTCGAACAGCCCATAACATTGCGTGATTGTATCCGTGGCCGTATCATCGACGACGGATCGAGAATCAACGTGAATGGAATCAACGACAACAAGGAGACTTTCCTTAATGCGAAGCGTATCGTGATTGTGGCCTGCGGCACATCCTGGCATGCCGCTCTCTTGGGTAAGTATCTTATCCAGGATATGTGCCGGATTCCGGTGGAAGTGGAATATGCAAGCGAATTCCGTTATTCTAATCCCGTGCTTGATGAAAAGGATGTGGTCATAGCCATATCCCAGAGCGGCGAGACAGCCGATACGCTGGCTGCAGCTAAGATTGCACGTAAACAGGGAGCATTTGTATTTGGAATCTCCAATTCCGTAGGGTCATCAATCCCCAGGGAGACCGATAGCGGCACATATATACATGTAGGTCCTGAAATTGGTGTTGCCTCCACTAAAGCCTTCACGGGTCAGGTGATGGTATTGACTCTCCTGGCTCTTGGAATTGCGCAGCTGCGCGGAACTATGGATCAGGAGAAGATCGCCGAGATCGGACGCGAAGTCATGAGGATTCCGGAATATGTAGACAAGGTTCTGAAGCTGAATGACAAGATAGAGCATCTGTCGCTCATCTATACCTACGCACGCAATTTCCTATATCTTGGTAGAGGATACAGCTATCCTGTGGCTCTTGAAGGTGCCTTAAAGCTCAAGGAGATTTCCTATATCCATGCCGAGGGATACCCTGCTGCTGAAATGAAGCATGGACCCATAGCGCTTATCGATGCCGAGATGCCATCGGTAATCATTGCACCCAACGACCATCTATATGAGAAGATCGTAAGTAATGTTCAGCAGGTGAAAGCCCGCGGTGGAAGCATCATAGCCATTGTGACGGAAGGCGACACGGTGATACGCAATATCGCCGATCATGTACTGGAGGTTCCTGAACTCCCGGAATGTTTGACGCCGATCATTACTTCAGTGCCGCTTCAGCTGCTGTCATATTATATTGCCATAAACAAAGGGAAGGATGTGGATATGCCGCGTAATTTGGCAAAATCCGTGACAGTGGAATAAAACGTAAGTAAATCTTTTGAAAAGTTGAAAAAAAGTCTTTGATTTTCATTTTATATAACTAACAGGAAATCAAAGACTTTTTGTTCAACTGGAGAAAATGTGAGAAAAAAGTTGAATTTTTTTTGAAATTTTTTTGCTGAAATATTTGGTAGGTAAATAAATTTGTTGTAACTTTGCACTCGCAATCGGTTAAGAACTAAAGCTTACAACAGCAACAGAAGTTAAACCGGTTTGAGCAAGCCTCTTTAGCTCAGTTGGCCAGAGCACGTGATTTGTAATCTCGGGGTCGTTGGTTCGAATCCGACAAGAGGCTCAAAAGTAGGGCGAATACCAGAGTGGCCAAATGGGGCAGACTGTA
>JAAVDD010000001.1 GCA_014801985.1 Bacteroides sp. | reverse complement strand
CATCATTATATTCGACCAGTATCACCAATGCCTTTTGAGTGCCATATCCCGGGAATCGGGAACCTTTAGACAATGGGTATAAGCCATATCCCATCTCATAGGGAGGTCCGGCAAACTGCTCACCGGGGGCCCTGCGTATTTTTCTTGACAAATCAGACGGGAGGGCAAGCATACGTGCCTTATCCGAACGTTTAAGGATTCGGCTCTCAAGGCCATTTAAATCAATATTTCGCTTGTAGACATCCACTTCCGGTGAGGCAGTCCCCACAAGGAGAGTGGTTTCGAGGAGATTTCCATCCTCATTGATATCGCAATAGTAAAATTTTCCATGCTTCTCCATCAGAGGGAACCCATCTTCAGAAAAATACTGATGGTATGACTCATCGCCTGTCAGTCTCACTTTTACAGGCCCGTCGGGACCATCGACTTCCATATATCCGGGTTTTGCCGGGACTGCGGAGGCAATCTGAGCGAAAGCCAATGAGGTTATAGCAGATAAATAAAAGCGTTTTCTCATAGAATGTTCTGTTAGGTGAATATCGTTGTGTAAGAAAGCATAGATTGGAGTATTTATCATTTTTCTTTACAGCCACGTTATTCTGTATTAAAATGCAAATTTAATTCTTTATTTATAAAAAAAGTTTACCATCGGATAAGTTTTTTTCGCAAATCTTCGATTCACGGCATCCAATAATATGGAGGTTTCTTCCGGTGGGCCACCACCTTTCCAGATATAAAAATCACTACAAAAATCGTTTAATTTGTAAAGATGTGTTTCCAACTCAAAAATCAATGAATACGGATAAGATAACAGATAGAATGCTGGGGTGTCTATATGGGCAGGCTATCGGTGACGCACTTGGTCTTGGTTCGGAGTTTATGAACAAGGATGAAGTCGGTAAAAACTATCCAGATGGCTTATGCAAATATGAACAGATAATTCAAGATGCACATAGACGTAGGTGGCCAATTGGAGCATGGACGGATGATACTGACATGATGTTGTGCATTCTATCTGCATTTGAGAATGGTAAATTCAATGTTTATAAGGTTGCTCAAAACTTCAAAGACTGGTTTAATGGAGAACCTCTGGGAATTGGTGGTCATACATTCAAGGTATTATGTATGAGTGATTATGTTGAACAACCTGAAATGTGTTCAGAAATTTGGTGGAGCCTGTCACGACATCAGAGTGCTGCCAACGGTGCGTTAATGAGAACATCAGTAGTTGGTCTTGCTCATGATAATGTTGAAATTCAGGCAACTGAAATTTGTAAACTGACTCATTATGACCCTCGTTGTATCGGTTCATGCGTAATAGCTTCATTGATTATTCATAATCTGGTATGGAATAACTATGGACTATCATACAATGAGATAACAGAAATCGCTAAAAAGTTTGACGAAAGAATTATTGAATGGGTTGATTTGGCTTATCAAAAAGTAGATATTTCAGCCCTTGATTTGGATGAAAGGTATTCGATTGGATATACCCTCAGAACATTAGCTGCCGCTTTATGGTGTTATTGGCATGTATCTTCGTTTGAAGCAGGTCTGCTGGCTATAGTCAACGAAGGTGGCGATGCTGATACAAATGGAGCGATTGCGTGCGCTATTCTCGGTGCAAAGTTTGGTTATTCCTCTATTCCTGGATATTATATTGAAAATCTGAATAACCGAGCCATGTATCAGCAGAAGATAACAACTTTTATCAATCAAATAACCGATGCAAAAGCGTAAAATTAGGCTTATGGGTCAAATTATACCGGTAATGAGTTGTTAGAAAAAGCAGATGGATTCGCAATATTAAATGAGGGAATGATACTGTATTTCAGCCATATAACATCGATGTGGTGCAGAAGGACAATAGCCTTAGCCGATAATTACCGACGTGGAAACTGAAAGAGTTTTGTGAACTTTCAAAAAACACAATGTGTAGCATAAAATGATACAGGATTTAATTAACTTTGCGGTGCAAAACTCAAACAGATATGAACCAACTGCAAAAATACACTTGGCTGATTGATACAATGCGCCGTGCCGGAAAGATTTCTTATAGGGATCTTTCCGACCGCTGGTCGCAAAACAAAGATTTCAGTGACGGACATGAGCTTCACCGTGCCACTTTCAACCGCTGGCGCGATGCAATCTATGAGCAGTTCGATATTATGATAGACTGTCAGAAGGTTGGCGGTTATCTTTATTACATCTTTACTCCGGAGGACATTGACGAGGATAAGCTCAAAAAGTGGATGATTGATTCATTTGCTGTCGGCAATGTCATCGGAGAGAATCTCTCTTTATCCTGTCGCTGTCTTGATATACCAAGCCATCAGCTTCACTTATCGGCAGCTGCTTGTGGTTATGATATGGAGAACCACCATCACGCACTTTGTGATGCCGAGGCTTGCGCCGCTATAGCGTTGAAACTGTTATAAATTATTTTAGTGTCTCCAGATCTGATACACCGGGAATCTACTTTTGCGGAGAACCCTTTCAAATATACGATATGGCAAAGAAAGTCAGAACTAAACCACTATTTCCGTCAACTCCGAAAGAGCACATTCGTCAGCTTATTGAATGGATGTCGCAGGGAGTCTATGAAAAGGAACAGATTATTGCCATGGCTCTGCTGTGTGCTGTGGCTGGAGAAAATATGTTCCTTCTCGGTCCTCCCGGAACAGCCAAAAGTATGGTTGCAAGTCGTTTGAAAATGGTGTTCAAAGGAGGCAAGTCATTTGATTACCTGATGTCTCGATTCAGCACTCCTGATGAAATATTCGGACCCATATCAATTTCCCGATTAAAGAATGATGACCGTTATGAACGACTGACCAACGGATATTTGCCGGAGGCTGATGTTGTGTTCCTCGATGAAATATGGAAAGCGGGGCCGTCTATCCAGAACACCCTTCTGACTGTAATAAACGAGCATATCTTCCATAATGGAGGTCAGATAATGCATATACCGATGAAAGTGCTTATAGCTGCCTCTAACGAACTTCCTGCAAAAGATGAAGGTCTCGAAGCGTTGTGGGACCGCTTCCTTGTGCGGATGGTTTCAAACTGTATAGAGAGTAATACCTCCTTCTTCAAAATGATAAAGGGTATCGGGATTGAGCTGTCGGAATTGTCGGAGTCTTTATTTATTACTGATGAATTGTATTCCTTATGGCAGAATGAATCAAAGGCCGTTGGTATTCAGGATTCGGTTGTCAGTGCCATAAAAAACATTCGGAAGAGTCTTGCCGCTTTGGAGAAAGAGGATGGCAATCAGCTGAGATATTATATCTCTGACCGTCGGTGGCGAAAGGCGTACAGGCTTATGCAGACCTCGGCATATCTGAATGGGCGCAGTGAAATAAATCTTTCTGACTATCTATTGCTGATACATAGTTTCTGGAATGATGTGGAGTGTATTCCGAATGTGCTTAATGCTTTTACTTCAAGCATTTCAGACACGGTGTTGAAAGGATTGACAAAGATTGATAAATCTATTCGACACCTTATGACTCCACAGCAACAGACTGCACAGCAATCGACCCCATCACGATTAAACACAGACGGAAATAATTTTGCTGAATATGATTATTTCTACTACCTCGTGGAGAATTATCCGGCTGGAGACACCTATTTCTCAAAATGGGATTACGCCGCATTGACCAATCAGATGCACGATGGAGTAAGATATTATGATAGTAAGCGCAAGAAAATCATCATTCACACCATTGTTCAGGGCAGACCTTTTGATGCCAAATCGCAAAATGCCTCAAATCTCACAAAGGTCAAGATTCAGAGGTGCCAGAACGGAGCGATAATAGATGGTACGCCATACGCATTCCGCAGGAAGGCTGCTCAATCTGCAACAAGTTCTGAGTCTTTACATACATTGCCTGTATATCAGCGTGTCTATTTGATTCAGGACTTATTCAGAAATTGTGTTGAAGAATGGGAGAAGTCTGTATCGTCAAACTGGACCGATTGTGATAATATCTTCCTTTCTCCCAATGATCTGGCACTGGTCAATAAGATGCTGAAGGATGTGAGCGAACAGATAAAGACCATTGAGGTAAAACTCAATAACGTAGTTATGCTGATAAAATGATAGACTATACCGACGTTGACGCCAAGCTGGAGGAATATAGCGAGGCATTTGACTTCTATATGGAATGTGGAGAGATGCCTCCATCTATGCCACCCGATGATTGCCTCGCCGGTTATATGCAGGAGGTCATTGACAATAATCCTCAGATTGACGGCTCAGACGAAACATGGGTCGAAGTGCTGAAAGAAGACTTGATTTCATTCTTTACTGCTTTGCTGGAACAGTTCCGTGCAATGCAGATTGAAGCAATGAAAGAACTTGCCGTGATCGCTAAGTTCAAGGAAGCATCTATTGAAAAAAAGCGTATGATGTGGACGGAGGTTTGCAGCATCATTGAAGCGGGATACTCGAAATACGATGTTAATCTTGCTGGATCCACTGCGCAGTTCAAGACCGATGACAAGGACGCTGTATTTTCGGCATTAACCGGTGATTGGGAAAATGCTTGTAAGGCAAAGCTCGACCGGAAAGAACGTCAGATGTTGAATCGTGCGAAAATGCAGTTTGAACAACTCAGTCGAGAGGCCGGTACAAGGGATTATGAAGATAAAAAGAAGGTAGATAACTATGTTCATTGCTATCCGCAATTGAAAGAGATTGTCGATGTGATCGGGCGCGATAAGGATTCATCGAAAGAAGAAAAGGATAGTGTAGTGTGTCGTTTCCTGCCTACCACTGTGGCTAAAAACAGTTCAGTTGAAGAGATTGACAGAGTAGAGTCAGGCGATAATCTGGAGCGTGTCCTTCCGGTGGAATTATCCATGCCGGAAGATCTATTCTTCAAGAGATATGCTACCAAAGAACTTCAACAGTTTTCAAGTCCCGGTAAGGACAAACCGAAAAAGATTGAGGAACATCGTAAGAACCCACGACTGACAAAAGGCCCCATTATCGTAAGCATTGATACCAGTGGCTCAATGTCGGGACAACCTCAACGGATTGCTTTCTCGTTGCTCAAACAGTTGTTACGGATGGCAAAGAAACAGAAAAGACCTTACTATCTAATCAGTTTCTCTGTCAGGGCAAAGTCTATTGACCTTGCCAAACCGCGCAATTGGGGAAAGATTGATAACTTTCTGGAACATAGCTACAGTGGTGGCACTGATGGCGGACAGATGCTTGCCGAGGCTATTCGCGTTCTGCAAAAAGGCACATACGAGATGGCTGATGTTCTTATTGTCTCAGACTTCGAGTTTCCTGTACCCAACCCCTCTACAATGGAGAAAATAGATAAGGAGAAGGCCCTTGGCACTCGCTTCTATGGGTTGAAGATAGGTTATTACGGAGTAAAAGGCTATAAACTTATAATGGATAAAATATGGGAGATATAAAAAAACCGACATTTAAGATAAACCCACGATTCCGACTCACGACAAAACACCTCTCGGTGGTTTGGCATTGTGTCGATAAATTTACATTAGAGTGCGAAGCTGCTTTGACAATACCCGACCGTTTTGTGTATCAAGATAAGAACACTGTCGAGTTGCTTATTCAATATCACGATGGCATCTTGGATATGATATACCATGACTCCACTGACTTTGAGACGCGAAAAATACAGAAGTGGCTACGCGAACTTATGCGCGACACCATACTCCGAATTGCTAAAGTTGTGTTGCCTGATAGAGTAAAGTATTGGGAGAATATGAAGGGGCTGCATGGCACCGGCGTTACCGTTAAGCGTCTTCGGAAGAATGTTCTCGGCTATTGCACGTTCAACAATCATATTGCCTTGCAACCGTTCCTCGTCATATTCAAACAGGAATGGACCGACGGTGTAATACTGCATGAAATGGCACATTACAAGTACAAGCACCATCGCAAATCATTCTGGAACTTTCTTTCCACACTCATAGGCGAAGATTCAAAGATGGTAAAAGCAAAAGATGATATAGCGATGTCACCATACTATAACTATTACCTCTATCTCACGAAAAATAAGTAACTTTGCAGTATGGCAGTTGAATTTATTTCAGGTAAAGATCATTATGTTAAGGTCGTCGAGAGAGTGGCTTCTGTGAGGAAGTTGCTTTGGATTGGTACAGCCGACATTAAAGATCTTCACGTCAAAGCCGGCAATTCATCGGAGCCATTTCTTGCGGTCCTTGCCAAACTTCTCAAGCGAGGTGTAGAGGTTAGGCTTATCCATGCAAAAGAACCGGGTCCGGCTTTCCGTGAGGATTTTGACCGATACCCGATTCTAAAAACCGGACTGGAGCGGATACTATGCCCGCGAGTCCATTTCAAGATGCTTATATTTGACTTCGAGTCTGCCTACATAGGCTCAGCCAATCTGACCGGTGCCGGAATAGGCATGAAGAGCAGCAACCGCCGTAACTTCGAGGCCGGAATACTAACCGATGAAGCATCTCTGATAGATGCCGCCTGTGAGCAGTTTGATAGCGTCTGGCGAGGCGAACACTGCACCCGCTGCGGTCGCCGTCAATACTGCACCGACCCAATCAAATAGATTCCTGCCTCAACGATATTCTCAACCTTTTCGACTATCAATGAGTGAAAGCAGACCGCACGGCACTGAGAAAAGTCGTGCAGGATAACTGGCAGCTCAGACCCGCGCCAAACTCATTGTCATACACCACCTATCAGATGGGTGTGTTTCTCAATGAGCCAGGGTATGTCGAAAGCCGCAAGGTCGGACGCTATTACACCGTCACACGGCAGATGCTTGAGAACCTGTAAATTTTTTCTCATTGAATTTTGATGAAGTGATGAAAGGTGAGATAGACTATTAGTATCCAATGACTTTTCTTTTCATCACCATTTCATCAAATCCTCAACAACTCACCAAATGAGGATAGGCCACTGAAAAGAAAACATACGACCTGAGAGAAAGTCACTCTCATCGGACGAAGTTTTTCTTTTTGGTGCCAAAATAGACTGATGAAACTGCGATGAAAGAATAAACATCTAATATTATGAGTATTGTAACATCCATTCATCATTTTATCAAGTTCCGTAATTAACCCGGCCGTCTAGGATTCTTTTCTCCGCGTCTATAAACTCAAATCAAATGGAAAAGAAGATATATGATTGTCCTGTCAAGGCTACAATTATAAGTACCGAAACTGAGGCACGGACATACGCCGATGGTGCGACAAAATCACAGTCCTTATCATCCAAAGATACCACTTCCAAACCCTCCGTTTCGGAAGATTCTATCACGGGTGAATCGGCGAGGCTAAGAAAACAAAAGGAAACGATGGCTCTCATGCGAGAGTATTCTGTGCCCTACGATTTTCGAGTACAACACCGCCATTCCCCGGAATGGTACTAAACACCTGTTTCTATAATCTTATAATTAACAAAACTGTTTGCCGCTACCGAGACGGACAGAAAGTCAGGTAACGTTATAATTGACTGAATCTAACACAAATGATTATATGCTTGATATTCTTTAATTCAATATTTCAAACACCTTGGACAAGAAATACCGGAATTCAGGGCTGTAATGGATATCGCAGGTTGTACAGTGTGTTATATTCCCCTCTTGGGTTCCCATGTCGTAGCGTACGGTTTCCCCTTGACCATCTTTATAGAGCGAGACTGTGAAAATAGGATAGCTGGTGCGTCCTTCGGCATTTTCCTGAGACAGAATTATCTTATGGTTCTTCTCCACAAACAGAGAGTCAGCAAGACCAATTAATTCTTCTGTTGTCGAAGATGAAAGTGTACTGTCAGGTTTATTCTCAAAACGTGCCACNGCATCGGCATTGTCTTTCAGGATNATNCTGCGTGTTCCGCCAACCTTGGTTGATACCTCAACTTTTATTGAGTCNACACCATCTCCAAACTTTGTTGTCTCTTNATNGGCNGNACGGCCTGANGCTTGATTGGAAACACTGCAAGNAGAGAACAGTAAGNCTATTACAGAAGAGAATACGANTAGATNTTTTATGTTCATTGTCGGTTATTATTATATTATATCAGATTTTNTAATTATATTGTTTTTATATTAAACGAGATAAGCGAAGTAATTGTTGCGGCACAAATATACTATTTCGGTATAAGATAAAAATGCCGAAATCGTGGAATCTAAGGGATTCATGGTTTATAATTACGCTTTATCTCGTCAATAGACTTGCCTCCAATGCCGAAGTTTTCGTCNGGAATCTCCTTGATCGATATTGTAAAGAACTGCTCCGGGATATTCGTGATCTCGGAAGCTGTAGTAGTCAGCCGCTCAATCAACTGCTTTTTCTGTTCAACGGTCAGCTTGCCGCTCTCAATTGATATATAAGGCATAGAAATCTTCTTTAGTCATTAAATAGAAATGCTCAGTACGTTTATCTCCAAGCGGAGATGTTACGCCGACGTTTGTATGATGAAATCTGAATCCGCTTTTCTCGCAGACACGCTTTGATTTGAGGTTTTCATCGTAANAGCCATACCATACTGTACCAAGGCTCAACTCATTAAAACACCGTGATAATAACGCTTTTACTGNCTCTGGAATCAGTNCTTGTCTTCAATATGGGTTACCTATCCAATATCCTATCTCTCCTATCTCATAAATGCAATTGATATCAGTTATCATCGACTCTACCGCTTCGCTTAGCGAACAATTCAAATTGTGGTTGAGCCGTTGAGTCGTCATCCCGGTCTCAGTATCGACGAAGCCATCCACCGCTACCGTGATGAACAAAAAGCCAAAGACGATACATGGGGATGAATTTGTAATATTTCATAGCAGCCGAAAAAGGTGTGGTTATTTCTCGGCTGCTATAACATTTATGTGATATAGATTTTAAATCATTGACACAGAGATGTCTAATATATTCGGGGTGGTGAGGATTGAATAGCGAGCACTCAATATGGCTCCATTAGAGAAAATAGTTTGCGCTCTCTTTATTATTCCATGTTGACTATGTATATGTCCGAAAAGATGTAAGCGAGGATTTATTGTTGATACAATGCTTAATAACTCTTCTGAACCGTAGTTGTTGCTATCATCATAATCCAATATCCCAAAAGGAGGTGTATGGGTAATGAGAACTTTTGTATCGGATGGTATCTGGCGATAATTATATGATTGTCCCTCACTGATACAATCTCTCATAAACATCGGTACTCCATAAAAGGTTACACCGTCTATTTCTACTCCGGAGTTACAGAGGTAATNCACATTGGAATCTAATCCCTCAATATTTGCTCCATAAAGACATTCATCATGATTGCCGCAGATAAAAATCTTGTGCTTGTAAGGAAGGTCGCAAAACCAATTCATAAAGTCAAGAGCCTCTTCTTCACTCCCATTCATGGTGAAATCTCCTGAATGTACTGCGACATCGGCTTCAGGAAGATTCCTAAGCTGATGGTGGCAGCCATGTGTGTCTGAAATATGTACGATTTTCATACGCATGCTTTTTAATCGCAAAATTAATATCAAAGTGTCTCATTTTACGCGTCATGGAATTTTTTTTAGAATAAAAATAGTCTGTACTGTTAATTGAGACACCTTAGCTATAATTTTGCAGCATCATAAACAATTAAGAATTATGGAAAAGTCTTTCAGAGAAAAAATTGCAGATTTGTTTAATGAAGCAGAATCTGACAATAGCCCTTTTGAAGTCAGTATAACAAGACTATTTATATGGCTTGCTGTAATGACTATGGTAAGTTCATTAACCCCATTTGTATTCCCCAGTGGCTATCCTCTTATTCAAACCCACATCACATTAATAATTCTTCTCCTTGCTACCGCTCATCCAGCTTTCAAATGGGCTATAAAACATAAGCAAAAATGAATCTTTTCGAAATTGACCGTCTTGAAATGATGCGTAAACGTCAGGCATATTTTTCGGCAGTAGCCGAGGAATATACTTCGTTTGCCGATTTCATTAAGGCTCAGGATATGTGGTTGGCGATTATGGGAATCGAGTTGACCGAACATGCGAATTACCTGCAATTATATATTCAGTTGGATTTTGCAGAGTACGAATATTATTTTATAGTAAAGACTCCNGATGGGACTCTAACTGTAAGCGACATTATTCTTTGGCAGGATGAAGTGTGTTGCAATAGTTATTTGAATATTTCAACGGGAGAAAGCGCTGATGAAGAAGACATATTCAAATCAGAATAACTATGAACGTCTACAAAAACAATGAGGATTTTTGGAGAGATCCCAATGATAGACGAAATGTTTNGGACTTCTCATATTATGCTATTACTGTATTCTATTATATTTTATCCGATTATTTCAGTTTGATAAAAATCCCCGAGGAAGAAACCAAATATACATTACTTCCACAACTTTTTAATGATGACTATAAAAATATTTCAGAAAAGAAAGTCCGGGANTTATTAGGNNGTTTAAAACNGTANNGANATTTCTTTGAATCCGANGANGATATAACGGATGATGAAGAANNNGAACTTNTGGGAAAAGTNANATGGAGTTTGCATAAGATAGTCAGTTTCTTACCATGGCTTAATCTGTCAAACTTTCCAGTTGTCAATGAATTATCTGACGACACGCAGCAATCAGGTTTTAGCATTCAGNAGTTGTCATTTCCCAATAAGCTCATTGCAGATACGATATTACCTGTTTTAAGAACTTTTANTAAGGTAGCGGTTAATAATCCTGGATNTTTTNATCGTNNCTATNCGTCCAACGAAAGANNCANNCAGTGGGACTGGACAATGAGTAAAATGGTTGAGGCCTTCGAATGGNTATCANCTAATTACAACTGNACANNANATGATGAAATTCCGNATGAAGTTGTATTCGGACTTCACNCGTTTGCTGAATTCGCGATAGAGATGTTTCAACCTTAATTCAACCGAATGAACAAAACAATAAACGATGAATACATCAGAAGATAATAAAAAGAAAGCCNGGGACTTAGTCAAAAAGGCATCAGACATATTAAGACCGTTCAGAGAAGAAATCTGGAATTCAGACAGCTCAATTCGTCCGCAACTAATCGAAGGTCTTGATTGTATGGAAGAGTCTCTTCGAATTGCAAATAGTCAGCAAGATGATTTTGATGCCGAAATAGTCTCGATGTATGTTTTGAATCTTGCGGGATGGCTATGCAACACAAATAAGATTGAATTTCGATATGCTATAGACCGCTTAATCCAGTGGAAAAATTCAGGATTAAAAAAATGCAACAGTGGATTGGCACTCATATTAACATGTGAACTTCGTAAAGATATTGCGGNACGTCGACTTGACCTGACAGACAGCGAATATGTTNAGATGATTATCGGATGTAATGCTGATANAGATTTTGGTCTCTCCAACATGCTCTATAATCCTGCGGTGCGTGAGTATTATATAAAGAAAGCATCTGAAGGAGATTTTCGGCATACATTCACGTTGGGAACCTATTATTATGAATCGGAAGAATATGAGGCTGCTTTCAATACACTAAAAGATTTGACCGATGATCACACGGCGAAATACCTCGGCCTAATGTATTATTACGGACGTGGTACAAAGCAGAATCATAAGCTTGCAAGAGAATATCTTGCGAGATATTATGATATATATTGTTGTGTTGAACCAGAAGTTCATTGGGCTCTGGGCGACCTATATGATCGCTATGAAAGCAGGACCAAACAGTTCAATTTATATATAAAGTACTTGGAAAGTCCATATATCAAAGATGAAGACCCTTTCATAAAAAAGATGCTTCGACANTGTATGCTTTATCGGCGAGGAGTCACGACACAGGATTGGATGATATTAGGTGTTGAGATAAAATCTGAAAAACTTGCTTGCGATTTCTCGTTTGAGCTTGCTCCTTATTGTCATCTGATTGTTGACTGGGGAGATGGAACTTGTAACAAATATGGAGACTTAGACAAGGCAGGTACTGTTACATTCCACCATTCTTACTCTCAGCCGGGGACATATACAATCAACATCGAATCATTATGGGAAAAGGTCATCGAGGGCTTTGATTTCAGTCGCTATCAGCGTCAACTGCATTCTATTTATTTAGGCGATTGCCCCGGACTCAGGAAGTTGTCAATCGTCGGACAGTGCCTTTCCAATCTTGACCTTACTCCTGGTGGTTATCGTAAAGATTTTCTTACAGGAGTAATATGTAGAGACAACGAGCTGATAAAATTGGATTTACGCCACTGTCCCAACATCACGCATCTCGATTGTTCATGCAATCCTATTGTGGGCTTAAAACTACCAAAGCACTCGGCTTTGAGTGTTGTTTCCCAGCCTGATTCCGTTGTGAATAGGTCAGGGATTGACGAACTACTTCGGCAGAATCGGGGTAGCTATTGCCGTCAGATTAATTATGATGATCTCATTGCCACAGACATGAGATTGGAACACTATTTCCGATGCACAAACTGGGACAAAGTNNGNAAATATATNCNCAAGAATGAGNAGGATTGTTATGATCATCAGTTGGCGGAGTGCGAATTGACTTTCTCAAAATTAAAAGAGCTTTCTAATGATGTAAATCATAATCCCTACGAGGATAAAGGAGGCTTCCTTGCTGTGCATGGTTCATATGTATCGGATGATTCCATTCTTCATCATGAAGAGTTTTTTATCTCGGAAGAAGCATGGACAACATGCCTTTCAACAAAAGTTCGCGATCCTCGCCGTCATGATCCGTGGATGGGATTCCCACCGACGCCTCCCGAATATTTCGTGGCAAGTTGCCTCGTCAACATGATTAAAAACTGGCGAGAACTGAAAAAGTTAAACTGTACCGCAAAATGAGACAGAAATATATTAACTTTGTACAAAACTATTGAACTATGAATAATGAATCGTTCTTTCAATCGGCCCAGTTACTGCTAAATCTGATGTCGGAGAAAAAGCAGCAAGCCATAGACCGGGGTGATTATTACAATATTTTCGATGTCCTTAACCTGTCAACCGATGAAGTTAGGCTGCACTCCGCGTTCATTGCTGACTTGCTCAATCCAAAAGGGAAGCATGGTCTCGGAATAAAACCACTTAAATCTTTTATCCAGATTCTCGGCTTGGACTTTGATGATGCAGCTCTCGAAAATTGTAATGTGAAACGCGAATATGTTATCGGCCCTATATCGCAGGACGAAATGTCTGGGGGAAACATCGACATTCTGTTGACAATCGGCAAGTATTATATTGTCATAGAAAACAAGATATATGCCAGCGACCAACCGGGGCAGTTGAGACGATATTATAATTTCGCAAAATCAAAATCATTTGATCTAACTCTCATATATCTTACTCTTGGAGGAGATAAGCCTTCAGAAAGTTCATCTGGAGGATTGGTATGTGATAAGGACTATAAATGCATAAGTTACCGAAAGGACATCNCCGNATGGATTGAGCAGTGTCTTATAATGGCTATATCCAAGCCGTTAATAAGGGAAACCCTTCAGCAATACATGTATATAATCAAAACTCTCACTGATACAATGATGGAAGAAAATGACAAATCAAAACTATTTGCCCTTATGGACAAATATCCCGATGTGGTATTGGCAATCCGGAAAGAAGATTGGGGTTATCGAAAACATCTTGTCTGGACATACGTCATCAAACCTTTTAAGAAATGGTGTGAACAAAGACAATATGATTGTCACATTGGCTTCGAATTCGAAAACCAAGATAGTGGCGTATGGTTTGGAGTATCACGTTCCGGATGGAAGAAATGTATTGCAGTAGAGTTTAAGAATCAGGATTTTAAGGATGCTTATTATGGTATAGGAGAACCTGATATAAAAGAAGAATATATCATTATGACCGAAATGACTAAATTCGAGAAATATCAAATGTGGACTGTTGATATTGCGAAAGATCTAATATCTGGGGAGGTTTTCAATTATGTAAGGGATGTTTTTGAGCAGACAATGACTGAAATTAATGAAAATCCCGAAAAATGCCAAATGAATTGATTGGGTATGTCGCAACTNAAAAAACATATCTGGCTGATAAACACTATCCGCCGTCACGGAAAGATTTCATTTAGAGAACTTTCCGAGCTGTGGGAGCGCAACAAAGACATGAGCGATTATCAACCGCTCCATCGTGGTACGTTCAATCGGTGGAGGGATGATATCCGCGAAATAATGCACATTGACATCGGGTGTCAGAAATCAGGTGGATATCTTTACTANATNACCAATACNNACGACATAAATGATGATAAACTCAGNCGATGGATGCTCGATACATTTTCCCTNGGAAATCTCGTTGAAGANAATCTNTCTTTGAAAAATNGNATTCTTGTTGAAGAGATACCCTCCGGACTNATGTATCTTACCCCTATTATGGAGGCAATGAAAGAAAATAAGGTCGTTGAAATGANCTATACTTCTTTTNGGACAGNCGATACGCNAACCATTNTNGTGGANCCATATTGCGTTAAACTCTTTGAAGGAAGATGGTATATGTTGGCGAAACCTACAGCGCAAGACAAGATGAGAATCTATGGCCTTGATCGCATCCATTCGCTCACAACCCTTGAACACAGGTTCAAGCTACCTGAGGACTTNTCCGCTTCGGAATATTTTGCATCGATGTATGGAATAGTCTCGGAGAATGTCAAGCCGCAAAGAATTGTTCTTCGAGCCTACAAACAACACAAANANTATATCAAGTCNCTNCCGATACATCATTCCCAGCGACTNATTGAAGATAACNGTGAGTATNCCGATTTCGANCTNTATNNNGCNCCNACTTANGACTTCATCATGCGTCTGCTTCACGANGGNGCATGGCTTGAAGTCNTATCGCCCNTTTCTCTCCGTAAGNCTNTGAAAGGCTGGATTTCGGATATGTATGAACTTTACGAAGATGATTAATTAATANGATATAAATGAATTTTAGGGTTATAGCAATAAGCAACGANAATCAATCATCTGTCCTNTCTATATATGAGTGGTTTACAGGTGTAACCAATGAATATACCANGNATNCTGCTGAAATTGANGTNANTGATGCNGATAAATTGGNNATTATTTGGACTCANNACAACTTCGATGAGGCTATCGAATTGGGCCGAAAGTTCTACCAAGCCGGAGTCCTGACATTAGGCGTGTTTCCNGAATATNTTGANGNANNNGGATGTTTCGATGCCCAGACGATCAATGACGGAAAGTCAATACTCAGTATCGTACGAGCCCTTACTGCTCCGNCAATCTATTCTGGACCTATTGGCTTTGACTTTAACGATATTCATACAACTCTAAAGGATGCTGAAAGATTTTATGCAAGATTTGTTTATGGATCATATGTAGATGGTCTCATTTCAAAAGTTGCAGATAAATTTCAACAAATAGACTTGAGTAAAATTGACTCAGNATGTATCAATCTATATGGAGAATTACATCAGGATTTTAAGGACAATAGTNTACAGAAAATAAAACCTTTATTATCGATGATTCCCGAGAAGTCTTCGCTGCAACTCGGTATACATAATCTCCCGGATTCCTTTACCTGTGTNCCGGATGAAATGAAGCGAGAAATGTCGTTTGGCATATCTTTTATTTTGGNAGGAAAGGATANGAAAATATAGAGCCAATATCTTAGATAAACTTTAACATTATGTTATATTATGACGTGGTGCCCCAAGAGAGATTTTGACTGAGGTCACCACATTTGACTTGGTCAAGCCTCGTCGTAAAGGTTTTACTCTTCAATTGTAGTTAAAGTCTGTTAAAGTTTGCCTGTCTTGGGTGAGATATGTGGGTTGAATGACTGTGAATGATGACGAATTATAATGAATTATATGTTGAAAATCAATATATTACAATGCTGGNAAGATAGATATGCGTATCCCATGACACGCATAGCACTCTATAATTCAGCGAATTAACGCGGGCNTGGTGACTAATGTGGTGACTTGGAAGGGTATGAGTGAAAGAAAGACCGCTAACTCATTGAGAATTAGCGGTCTTGTTTGGTGTCACCAATATTGATTTTAAAATCAGACATAACTGAATATCAATTATTTAAGTGTTGTCTAAAGGGAGAAAAATCCCGATGCTACACTGCTATCTTATAACGTTTTGAGGCGTTTTGCAGAGGCTTTACAACACTTTCCACGCATACCCTTCTATCAAGGTTCTCTATTTGACTGCAAAGTTAGTAGTTTTTCTCCACATCACAAAGAAGATTCCCNAAAATGACATTTATGTCGTTTTGGGGGAGTTCGGTATCGGTATTGTGTAGCTTGAGATAAATATCTAATTTTGTATTCCAAATTTTGAATGTGAATCACTTACTCATATTTCCATACCTCAATCAGAATGCAATATTGCACCATATCCCTTTCAACATATTNCAATAACCATATCGGCGATTCCAAATATAAAAATCATTATTAAAATCGTTTAATTTGTAAAGATGTGTTTCNAACTCAAAAATNAATGAATACGGATAAGATAAAAGATAGAATGCTGGGGTGTCTATATGGGCAGGCTATCGGTGACGCACTTGGTCTTGGTTCGGAGTTTATGAACAAAGATGAAGTCGGTAAAAACTATCCAGATGGCTTATGCAAATATGAACAGATAATTCAAGATGCACATAGACGTAGGTGGCCAATTGGAGCATGGACGGATGATACTGACATGATGTTGTGCATTCTATCTGCATTTGAGAATGGTAAATTCAATGTTTGTAAGGTTGCTCAAAACTTCAAAGACTGGTTTAATGGAGAACCTATGGGAATTGGTGGTCATACATTCAAGGTATTATGTATGAGTGATTATGTTGAACAA